>NZ_VXKE01000014.1 GCF_008693005.1 Helicobacter canis
TATAGGTGGTAGAATCTTTTTTAACACTCAATGCTTTTAAAATATGAAACACTGCCCACACAATAGGCAAAAAGCAAAAGATAAAGAGATAGGAGTTAAAGAGCATTTAGGTCCTTTGGTGTGGGGGAGTGGCTGTGGGCGATAAAGGCACTAAGCTTTTCTTGCGCGCTTTTTTGGTCGATCAGCTTGCGGGCTAGGTAGAATCCATCTCGCATAGATTCTGCCTTGTTGGCGATGTAGAGTGCTGCGCCGGCATTTAGGCAAGTGGCGTTGTATCTAGCCCCCCTGTCTTGCCCGCTAAAAATCTCTTGGATAATGCGTGCGTTTGTGCCTTTGTCTCCGCCTTGTAATGCGTCTTTATCGCAAAGCTCTAGCCCAAACTCTTCAGGGTTAAAAATGTAGGATCGTATAGCACTTTCATTGATTTCACAGATTCTAGTAGGCGCGCTTAGGGAGATTTCATCAAGGCTATCTTGCCCATAGACGACCATTCCGCGCTTCACACCTAGATTTCTCATCACCTGTGCTAGCGGCTCGCATAAGCTCTCATCATACACACCCATAAGCTGCAAGCTAGCTCCAGCTGGGTTGCTCAAAGGTCCTAGGATATTAAAAATCGTGCGGATTCCTAGCTGCTTGCGCACAGGGGCGACATAGCGCATAGCGATATGATAATTTTGCGCAAACAAAAAGCAAATCCCAATTTCTTCTAAAAGCCTTTGCGCACGCTCTTTATCAAGCATAATATTTACTCCAAGCTCTTCTAGCACATCAGCAGAGCCACATTGTGAAGAGGCAGAGCGGTTGCCGTGCTTGGCGACTTTCGCCCCACCTGCTGCGCTTACAATGGCACTAGCAGTGGAGATGTTAAAGGAGTTTGAGCCATCACCCCCTGTGCCTACAATCTCTAGCACTTCCATATTGTGCAGCAAGCGCACGCAGTGCTCGCGCAAGGATTCTGCGCACGCGGTGATCTCATCGATACTCTCGCCCTTTAAGGCAAGGGCTGTAAGAAAAGCAGCGATTTGAATGTCGCTAGCTTCTTGGCTCATAATCTCGTCCATCGCTTGCTTTGCCTGCGTGTAGGTCAGTGTTTGCCCCTTGGCTAGGGCGATTATAGAGTCTTTAATCATCATATCCCCTTATGTGCGATCGCTAGGAAGTTTTGGATAATCACTGCGCCCTTAGGCGTTAGGATAGATTCTGGGTGGAACTGCACGCCATAGGTAGGGTAGTGTTTATGTGCTAGAGCCATAATCATAGAATCTGCCTCACCCATTATCTCAAGTGTCTTCCCAAGGGCGACAAGCTCGCTGCCTAGCTCTAAAGCACACAAAGAGTGATAGCGCGCCACTTCAATATGTCTAGGCAGATTGGCAAAAAGCGGGCTTGCGGTGTCGATTTCTATGGTGTCTTGCTTGCCGTGCATAAGCTTTGGCGCGCTGCCTACCTTGCCACCAAAGGCTTCACAAATCGCCTGATGTCCTAGGCACACGCCAAGTATGGGGATATGCGGGGCAAAGGCGCGGATCGCATCAATGCAGATCCCAGCGTCTTTAGGGGCTTTGGGACCCGGGGAGATGATGATGGCTTGCGGGGATTTGGCTTGTATGTCTTGCAGGGAAATTTTGTCGTTGCGATGGACTTCTATGTGCGCTCCTTGTGCGCAAAGAAGCTGGTAGAGATTGTAAGAGAAGCTATCGTAATTATCAAGTAAAAGGATCATTCTAGCTCCTTAATTAAGCCCAGCATTTGCTAGCTCTAAGGCTTGGATAATGGCTTGCGCTTTGTTTTGCAGCTCTTGCCACTCGGCATTCTCATTGCTCTCATAAACAATCCCAGCCCCAGAGCGCACGAAGATTCTATTGCCCCTTTTATACACAAGGCGGATAGCGATACAAGTGTCCATATTGCCAGAGAAGTCTAGGTAGCCTATCGCCCCACCATAAATCCCACGATTGCCAGCTTTAGCGATTTCTTCTAGCTCATAGATAATCTCACACGCGCGGATTTTAGGCGCACCAGAGAGTGTGCCAGCTGGCAAAATCGCTTCAAGTGCGCTTAGGGCGTCTTGATCACTATCAAGGCGTGCGCGGATCGTAGAAGAGAGGTGCATAATGTGAGAGTATTTGACAATTTGCTTATACTGCGCGACTTCTACGCTGCCAATTTGCGCCACACGCCCCATATCATTGCGCGAGAGATCTACTAGCATATTATGCTCGCTCAATTCTTTCTCATCGCGTAAAAGCTCTTGCTCTAAATGCACATCTTCTTGCTCATCTGCTCCGCGTGGGCGTGAGCCTGCAAGTGGATAGGTATAAAGTGTGCCAGAATCTAAGCGCACAAGCGTCTCAGGCGATGCCCCGGTGATTTCTAGCTCACTGCTAGAGAGATAGAACATATAAGGAGATGGGTTGCTTGTGCGCAGCACGCGATAGACATCAAAGAGCGAGCCGCTAGCTTTAGCTTGCATAGGGTTTGATAGCACTACTTGGAAAATATCGCCTTGCTTGATATAGTGCTTGGCGGTGTGGATTTTGTGGCTAAATTGCTCCTTGCTAAAGTAGCGTTTAAGCGGGGATTCTAGCTTAAAGGGTGCGAATGCCTTGCTAGCGTTGCTTGCCTGATACAAAATATGCGCGATAGAATCTAGCTTGTGTTTGGCTTGTGTAAGGCTAGATTCTAGCTCTGCTAGATTGATGTTGGTAATGAGCAAGAGCTTTTGGCGCAAATGGTCAAAGACTATGGTGTGCAAAAAAAGCATAAGATGCAAATCATCGCTAGAATCTAGCTCCCAATCATCATCATCGCTAGATTCTGGGCTTTTTGGCGCGGGGAAGTCAAGGCTGCTCTCCATATAGCGGATAGACTCATAGGCAAAATACCCCACAAGCCCACCGGTGAAAGGTGGCATATCCCTAAGCTTTGGGGATTTGTAGCGCGCTAGAATGGCGCGCAAGATGGCTTTAGGATCGCCGCTAAAGGTGATAGAGTCGCCATCTTGCACGCTAGGGCTTGGAGCAAGGGCGCGTAAGGAGGGGTCTTTGGTAGTGAGTGTGATCTCTCTTCTGCTAGCGCGCACTTGCGCACTTGGCTCAAAACCTAGGAAGCTGTATCGCCCGCGGTTGTTTGGGTCTTGCATAGATTCTAGGAGGAAGGCTTCTTTAGAGTGGGCTTTAAGCGCGCGCAGGGCAAGGATTGGCGTGATGAAATCTGCATAGAGCTCTTTTGCTACTGGGATATGTGTGTAGCCTTGCTTGGCTAGATTCTGTGCTTGTGTGAGATCTAAACTAGGAAACATTCCCAACCTTTGTGGCGATATGGCATAGTGGATCGCGGATTATAACAAACACTACATTAGTATTAGGCAAGTGGATTTGCTAACCCTAGGGCTTGTGGTAGAGATTGCCTAGAGATTTGTAAAATATGCTATAATGTGCGCTTCTTTCATAGTAGCACATAGAGAGGTGTCCGAGTGGTTGAAGGAGCACGCCTGGAACGCGTGTAAGGTGCAAGCCTTCGAGGGTTCGAATCCCTTCCTCTCTGCCACGATACTACTTTATCCACGACTTTAGATTCTATCTCCTAAAACTGATAGCCTACTTCAAATCGCGCATCAATCCCCGGATTTGGCATAGCTCGCCGCACGCTAGAATCTAAGCTTTCCATCGCCTCGTTTTTAAAGGGACTTGTTTGGGCGATGTAGAAGGTGTTGAAAATATTATTGACACTTAGGCGCAGTGATAGCCGCTTCTCTCCCAAAGGCTCCCAATTTATGTAGAGATTATGCACGCTATATCCGGCTTTGTCGATGAAGCCTATTTGGTCGTTGTAAATATCATAGCCTTTGTATTTCACGCGCTGGGTGAATTGACTAAGCCAAGCAAAGCGCAGATGATAGCGCGGAAACTCATACTGCAAAGAGAGATTATAAATAATCCCAGATACCGCGCCTAGCTCATAAGTATCTTGCAGTAAATAGCCCTTATAAGTGGGGAAGCTCTGCGCGATAGAAGCATAGGAGCTAAAGCCTTTGTAGTCTGCGCCCACACCGCCTTCATAGCCAAAGACTTCAATGGGGGCGTGCATATTCTGTCGTAAGCCGCCGTGGCTATGAGGCTCGCCGGGCGTGTGGATATGGTCGCTGTGGTCGTGGTCGTGGGCATAGCTATTGATAAAGTCTCCAAGCCTAGAGTAATACCCAGCCACACGCGCGCAAAAGATACTGCCACTATAATCTGCATTTAGCTCGATATTTTGGATAGATTCTGGTCGCAGATTTTTGTGGATTAGCACATCTTTATCACCTAGTAGTGTCGCATCACCGGGTATAGCCCCCCTTGTGAGATAGGCATAGCTTGCGCGCAAGCTTAGTGTGCTTGTGGGGAGATAAGTGATACTAGCAGCTGGGGAGAAGCCTTGAGTTAGGTGGGTTTGGTTGTTTTTATCAAAATAGTTAAACACATCATAGCGGCTTTGCACGCCAAGCACCCAATGCTCGCTTGGCGTATAGGTTGTTTTAACAAAGCCGCCATAGATATGCCCGCTCTCTTTCGCGCGGTTTATGGCATCTTTTGGTGCGGCGGTATCAGCGACAAACACACCTTGATAGTTTAGCCCATACTCTAGGTCAAGCACGCTAAATTGATTGCTTAGGGCTAGATTGTAGCCGACATTGCTAAAGGCGATGTTTTTCTCCCCGACTTCGTGGTGGTCGTTTGTGCTTGTTTGAGACAGGGGCTTAAGGTAAAGGGAGCGTTGGTTGAAGTAGAGATTAGTGCGCACTTGTGTGGAGCTAGGCTTGGCACTATCGGCTTGGCGTGTAAAGCCTAAGGTGGCGGTGTGGTTGTAGTTAGTATGGGCAAACAGCGTTACATTTCTCTCTGCTAAATTGGTGGCAAAAGGCGCAGTGGAAGTTTCATTAAGCCCATTGTAGGAGAGTGTTAGGGTGTTGCGCTCGCTTAGTCGCTGATTGAGCTTAAACAATAGGCTTTTGTTGTTATTAGCAGAGCCTTGCACCCACTGCCCATCGCCCGCAGAAAAGCCTAGGATATTTGTCCAATTTGCCCATAGGAGCGCATCGGTATTCTTTAGCGCGAAAAATCCAGCCAAGTGCGTTTTAAAGCCTTGGTTGCTATAGCCGCCAAGCCCCACTAGCGCGCCATATTTCTGCCCATCTCGCAAGAAGTCGCGCGCATCTTTTGTGCGGATACTCATAGACCCTGCTAGCGCGCCTGCTCCCATATAGGCATCTGGCGTGCCTTTTTGGACGGAAATGTCTTTGATCATCATAGGATCGATAGTGATGTTGCCTTGGTGGTGGAAGAGGTTGCCATATTGGCTGGCATTATCGATATTGACACTATAAAGCCTATCTTCAAGCCCCCTTATATAGACCTTTTGTGCTGTGGTGGTAGCCCCGCCCACACTCACACTAGAATCTAGCGCGAACACATCGCGCAAGCTTGTAGCTTGGCGAGATTGCAGGCTTTTGGCATCGATGGTGGTGGTGTTGGCGTATTCGTGATCTCTTGCAGACTCTCTGCTAGCTTGGGCATAGATGGGGTCAAGAGTCTTTTGCTCTGCGGGCTTTGGTGGAGCTTGCTCCTGTGTGGCTTGGGCGTGGAGCGTGTAGGCTAGAGAGCTTGCTACTAGTAGGGGAAATAGACGCATAATGATCCTTTGCTAATGATTTGTTTGATGGATAATTGCAAATAATTTTACTTAAAACAACTTAGTTGCATATTAAAAATATAGTTGTGTGCTAGAATCTACATTGCAAAGAAGCATAGCATTATCTCATTTGCCACTTATAGGCTATAATGCTTTATCTTAAAACCACAAGGCGAGCAATGGACGCTGTGCAACTGCTGCGAGAGCATCATATCCATATCACAGATTTGCGCTTAGAAATGCTTGAGATTCTACTGAAAGCAAAGCAGCCATTAAGCTTTGAGAGCTTCGCAATACAGGCAAACAAAACGACCTTCTATCGCAATATGGAGCTCTTTGAGCAAAGCGGGATTGTAAGCAAGAGTGAAATGCAGGGCAAGTTTTTCTACGAGCTAGCTGATATGGCAAAGGCGCATTTTGTTTGTGATGTGTGCAAGGAGATTAAAGACTTCGAGCTGCCTCCCATTAAAGGCAAGGTCAAAAGTGTCGTGGTAAAAGGTGTGTGTGAAGAGTGCGATACACCAGAATCCTAGATTCTACCTCTCGCTTGCAGGCTAGCAGCTATTAAAGTGGCAAGTTAGATTCTACTCTCTACAATCAAGCCTGCCAAGCCTAGTAGCCCCCTAGGGCTTGCTAGAATCTAAACTCCAAGCATTCCATTAAAGTCATTATCAACCTTGAGTATATCAAGTGCGCAGGCAATCATTCCGCGATGGTGTGTGGCGTGGTTTAGTATAGCTAGGATAAATTGAAACACAGGCTTTTGCATAGCACCCCACGGGAAGTGGATAGTCTTAATGGCTTTAAAGTCGCTTTCATTGATGTTTTCAACAATATCTAAAATATAGCTATCTAGCACTTCTCTAGCGGCAAAGAGATTGCTTGTGTCGTTGATGATTTGGGGCTTGAATGCAAAAGGCTCTGCAAGCATTGCTTCAATCTTTGAAGAGCTAGGAGCTTTGGCACAAAATGCCGAAAAATACTCCTTGAAAAAGCTCGCATCGCCAGCACTATAATGCACCATCGTCCCAAGGATTGACTTATAGTATAGTCCCATATCTTTGGTGAGCACATTTTCATCAAGCCCTTCTAGCACGCTTATCATCTTTTTGTTGGCTTCTTGGTTGTATGTAGCTTGTAGGCG
Organism: Helicobacter canis; assembly: GCF_008693005.1. GTDB lineage: Bacteria > Campylobacterota > Campylobacteria > Campylobacterales > Helicobacteraceae > Helicobacter_B > Helicobacter_B canis. Next base: position 6,821 of record NZ_VXKE01000014.1, read on the forward strand.
CACGATCTCTTTCATTAGCTCTCCTTGTATAGTTGTAGGATCTGCTACAATTATGTGCAAGTCTTGTTTAGATTCTGCTTAAGGGTTTTTGAGACAATCCACACTAAAGGGCGATAATGACTCTCTACAAATACTGCGCTAATGGTAATGACTTCTTGCTCTTCCACACACTTTTTACGCAAGGAGACTATGCGGATCTAGCGCGCGCGGTGTGTGATCGACATAGCGGCATTGGAGCAGATGGGCTTGTCGCCTTGCTGCCCTTTAGCGATGATGGGATCGCTTACCAATGGGACTTCTACAATGCCGATGGCTCGCGCGCAAATATGTGTGGCAATGCTTCGCGCTGCGCGGCACACTATGCCTACAATCTAGGGCTAGCCCCTAGGGATCATAGCTTCATCACGCACTCTAGTATGCAAGCACAAGTGATTAAAGTGCGTGTAAATGGGCAAATCGTCTCTAGCAATCTTGGGCTATATCGCAATCTTTTTGCCCTAAGCGCGCTACCTAGTAATGCAGTGCAAAAGCTAGATTCTACCTATCTGCCCACAAGCTTGCTTGATGCGGCAAGGTGGTTTTACATCGATACGGGTGTGCCACATTTGGTGTGCTTTGTGCAGGATTTAGCCCTTGTTAGAGAATCTAGCGCGGCTACAAAGGCGTTTATGCAAGAGCTGCGCAAGAGCTTTAATGCTAATGTCAATCTAGCATACGCCAAGCACAGCGATGAAATTTACCTAGCTACTTATGAGCGGGGAGTAGAGGACATCACACTTGCGTGCGGGACAGGTATGGCAGCGACTTTGCTTGTGGGGTATAAGGTGTATGGGCTAGAATCTAGCGCGAGCTTGGTGCCGCCAAGTGGGGATAGGCTAAGGCTATGGTGCGAACCCTTTGTCAAAGGGGATTCGGCTTTGGGTAGTCATAGCGGCGATTTAGCAAAATTTAGGGCAACCGCAGACCTCAAGTCTTGCTCTACCCTAAATTTTGCTAAAAGCCTCACTAGCAATACCGCAATTCCTAGAATCCTAGAAAAACACAAACAGGCTGGGCGTGAAAAATCCTGCCGCAAGCATTTAGGGCTAGAATCGCAAAGCGAAGAGAAGAGTCCAATGCCAAAAGTAGATTCTAGTGGCAAGCTCCCTACTCTAGCACATATCAATGAGCTAGAATCTAAAGCCTACTCTGGCGATATGGAAGTGTTTTTAGAAGGGGAAGTGCGATGTGTGGCAGTATGTCAAACTTGCTATGATTAAGGGGAGATTATGCAGCTTTACTATCCGCTAGCTAGCCAGCCTGCTGGTATTATGGGGCTTAGTTTTAGCACGCTTTGTGAAGATGATGTGCAATGCGTGCTCGCTATGCGCAATGATAAGCGCGTGGCAAGCTTTATGTATGCGCAATCTATTAGCCTAGAAGCGCATAGGGAGTTTATCGACTCGCTTAAGGACAATCCACGCTCGAAATATTGGCTCTTTAAGTGCGGGAGTGTGGTGCTAGGTGTGGGCTCTTTAAGCAAGATTTCTTTGCACAATGCCCACGCGTATATTGGGATTTATACAAATCCATTTTTGAGCAAGCAGCAGCGGCGCGCTCTGTGTGAGGATAGCGCATTTGGCAGCGTGGGGGAGATGGTGCTAGCAGCCCTAGAGCAAGCAGGCAGGGAGCTAGGGCTACACGCACTCTATCTTGAAGTGCTAGAATCTAACGCGCACGCTAGGGCATTTTATGAGCGTAGAGGCTTTGCCTTACAAGGGAGGCTGCGTGAGTTTATCCGCGCAAAAGATACGCCCATAAGCTCCAATACAAATGAGCTTACACAAAACTTTGCCGATGTGTGTGTATATGGCAAAGTGCTAGAATCTAAGAGCGGTGATGAGCAAGCAAAGAATAAAGCATTTCCCCCCAAGCAAAAGGCAGCTCCCTTGCTTGTCGCAGAAATTTCAGCCAATCACAACCAAAGCCTGCGCCTAGCTAAGCACACCATAAAAGCCGCTAAAATCGCAGGCGCGGATTTTGTCAAGCTGCAAACCTACACGCCAGAGTGCTTAAGCATTGATAGCACTAAAACACATTTCCGCATAGATTCTGGCACGCTTTGGGACGGGGAGAGTCTCTATAATTTGTATCAAAAGGCTTATACGCCTTTTGCGTGGCATAAGGAGCTTTTTGACTATGCTAGGGGGCTTGGTGTGGGGATTTTTAGCTCGCCATTTTCTGCCAAGGCTTTAGAGCTGCTAGAGAGCCTAGAGTGCCCAATGTATAAAATCGCAAGCTTTGAGATCACAGATATACCCTTTATCAAGCTAGTTGCTAGCACCAAAAAGCCCATTATCATCTCCACAGGCATTGCCACACACCAAGAGATCCTAGAAGCCTTGCAGGCGTGCTATGATGCGGGCAATGATGACATTACACTTTTGCTTTGCACAAGCTCTTATCCAGCTCCGCTAGAATCTGCCCAAATCGCCTCTATGCCAACGCTTGCTCGCTATGGGGTGAAATATGGGCTAAGCGATCACACGCAAGGCGATTTATGCGCGCTTTTGGCTTGCGCTTTGGGGGCAAGTATGATAGAAAAGCACTTTATTATTAGGCGGTCTTTGGGGGGTGTTGATGCGGAGTTTAGTATGGAGGCTAGGGAGTTTCAAGCTCTAGCACGCAAGCTAAAATCCGCACACCTAGCACTTGGCAGCCAAGATTTAGATAGCAAGCTAGAATCTAATGCCAGCTCCACCGCGCGCGCCTTTGCCCGCTCGCTTTTTGTGTGTGAAGATGTAAAAAAGGGGCAGATTCTAACGCCTAGCAATATCCGCTCTATACGCCCAAGCGGCGGACTCTCGCCAAAATTTCTCCCCGAAGTTTTGGGTAAAAGGGCGAGCAGAGATTTGGAGAAAGGCTCGCCGCTTAGCTGGCAGGACTTTAGCTAGCGCATACGAAGTAAGTAGGATTCTAGCTCTTGTAGGACTTGCTCCCACTGCCCATAGACATTTTGCGCAAAGACTTCCCCCCCGCAAAATCCACTAAAGCGACTTTTGCCTATCTCGCCCCATCGCCAATCATACCGCTTATAGGCTAGAGTCGCGCACGGCACACCAAGAGCTATGGCTAAGTGCGCCACCACAGAATCCACACTTACTACCAAATCCATAGCCTTAATCAAGCGCGCAGTATCATCAAAATCGTGCAACGCATAAGTGTGCAAGATAGAATCTTGTGTGTTTGTAGCCCTTGTGCGCAAGTCTTCCAGGGAGGCTTTGGACTCTTTGATGAGTGTGTCTAGGGTGCGGGCTTCCACAATGGATTCTAGTGGTTCAGGCTGGATACAATGCAAGGAGAACTGCAAGCCTTTTTGCGCACAAGCGTGGAAGCAAGTAAGAAGCTTTTCAAGGGGGATTGACTTGTATTTGGCATAGGCGAAGTTTGGGTTTGAGTGGAAGAATATCCCTATGCGCAAGGCTTTAGCAGTGTCTTTTGGCGTAGGGCTAGCAAGGCTTCCTACAATGCTCTCTAATTTAGAGTCTTTTGCCACTTGTGTGGCAGAATCTAGCAGGGCAAGCTCATCAAGCGCACTATTGCTTGCTTGTGTGTGCGAGCTAGCAAATATATCGCTCAAATACACAGCATTATGCTGAAAATCTTCAAGCAGAGAAATCCCCAGCACATAGGGTAGGCTAGGCAAGGAGATACAATAATCAAAGTCATTAAAATCTTCTTCCACGATGGTAAATCGCTTGGCAAACAGCTTGCGCAAAGGAGCCTGCACAAAGACATACTTCTCTTTGCACTCTAGGCTATCGATAAAGCGTGCGAACATCACACTATCGCCAAAGCCTTGCTCGTGGAAGATAAGCACGCGAGCATTTTTGATACACTCTCTAATCGCCGCTGGCTCTGGCAAAATGGCAATATGCCTTGAGCTTTGGAAAAACCGCGTATTATCCATCTCCTGCTTGGCAAGCTTTAGTCGCTCTTGGTAGTAGCCAAAGCCTCTCTCAAACACCCCCACACTAAGCAGCAAATGCGCATAGTTTATGACATATTCAAACTTTGGGGCGATCATATAGCACTTTTGGTAGAGCCGCTCTGCTTCTCTACTTTTGCCCGCATAGCGCAGGGCATTAGCGAAGTTGAAGTAAAAGTCCGCGCGCGAAGCATTATAAGCGTGGTAGATCTCCTCGCTTTCACCAATTTCTTTAAGCCTTGGGGCGAAGTAGGCTTCTAAATTTTTATACAGCACTAACGCAGAATCTAAATCATCAATCATCACATAAGTATGCGCTAGATTGAAGTGGGCTTCAAGGCTTTGGCAGGTTTTATACAGCGCGATTGCTTGGGGGTAGGCTTCTACTTTGGCATAGAGATTGGCGAGATTGTAGGCAGCTTGGGTGTCATTGGGCGAGAGCTTTAGCACTTCTTGGTAGGCGGCGATGGCACTTTGGCTCTCATCTGCTTGGCTTAGGATTCTAGCTAGGTTGAAGTATATGTCTGGGTTGGTGCTTGGGAGAAATGGCGCGAGTGTTAGGGCAGCATCTTTCAAAGAGCCAGCCTTGCGCAAAATCTCGGCTAGGTTTATGGCTATGCTCTCATCATTTGGCGCGAGCTTTTGGGCGTTTTTGAGATAGTCGATAGATCGTGTAATATCACCTAGATAATACAAACTCATCGCGCAGATAAACCATACTTGCGCGTTGTTTGGATTCTGAGCTAGGAATTGTGTGGCTAATTGGAGACAGAGTGGGTAGTCTTGGGAGTTGTATGCGTGCAGCAAAGTAGCGGTAATCTTGGCTTGATCCATAGCTACTTCGCTGTAAAAGTGGATTCTAGCTTTTGTGTGTTTTGCGATACTCAAGGATCATCGCATAGACTTCATCTTTTAGGCGAAGTTTTTGCTTTTTTAGGACTTCTATTTCTGTGTTGCTAAGATGCTCTATGCCATCTTCTGCGTTTTTGATTTTTTGATCAAGATCGTTGTGCTCGTCAAAGATTTTTTCAAAGTGGGCGTTGTTCATTTTTAATGCGTGGATTTCATCGCGATATTCGTGGAACATTTGGTCTCCTTTGGGCTGATTTGGGGGTAATTGTAGCATTTTAAGCTTAATTTCTGCTAGGATAACCGCTTGGATTCTGCGGTGTTGAAGGAGAGAGATGAGAGAGCAAAAATGGCTACAAGCGTGGAGAAAAAGGCTGGGCGATCTGCTGGCAAAAATGCGTCATACTTGCGCGCTTGGGTATCGGTTTTTGACCTATCGGCAGGAGATGTTCTACTATGCTTCTTCGCTTAGTTTTTATACGATTTTCGCGCTTATCCCTATGCTGTTTATCACCTTTTCTGTTTTGCTGGCGTTTTCGCATTTTCAGGATAAAATTGTCGATGTCGAGCGGCTTATACTCTCAAATATTCTCCCTACAAATGCGGAAGTGGTGATGAACTTTATGAATACATTTTTAGAAAATGGCAATAAGATGGGCGTTGTCGGGGTGATTTCAGCTTTTATCACTTCGCTGCTGTTTTTCCGCAATTATGAGTTCATCACTTCAAAGATGTTCAACTCAAAGCCGCGCAAGTTTTTTGACTCTTTGATGATGTATTGGACGATGATTACACTCTTCCCCCTTGCTTCTGTGGCGGTGTTTTATCTAAGCCTTAGCGCGCAGCAGTTCCTTGATACGCACTCAAAGCCGCTGATGTATTCACAGATTTTTTCTTGGTTTGCTACTTGTATGCTGTTTTTGGTGCTTTTTAGGATTTCGGCAAATAAGCCCCTGCATAAAAAGACGCTCTTTATCTCTTCGTTTATCTCTGGGAGCATTTGGTTTGCTATGAAAAATCTCTTTGTTTATTATGTAACGCTTAATACCACTTACTCCACACTCTATGGCTCGGTGTCTATCGTGCTGTTTTTGATGGTTTGGATTTATGTGTCGTGGCTGGTTATGCTCTTTGGTATGAGGGCGTGTCAGGGGATTTTGCAGTGCTTTGCTTTGGAGAAATCGCCCCCCGCCCAGAATGATATGATCTAGCTATGATTAAGCTTAAGATGTGTGGGCTATGGAGGGAGGAGGATATAGCCTGTGCTAATGCGCTTGTGCCAGATTTTATCGGCTTTGTATTTGCTAAAAGCTTGCGCCAAGTCAGCGCAGAGCAAGCAAAGCATCTTAAATCACTCCTGCACCCACAAATCCAAGCAGTAGGGGTGTTTGTCGATATGCCTTTAGAGCAGATTATCAAGCTTGTAGAATCTAGCGTGATTGATGTGGTCCAGCTGCACGATAGCCACTTGTGCGAGAGTGAAGAGATTTTTGCTCAAAGAGAAGCTAGAATCCACTTTCTACAATCGCGCACAAAAGCCCCGATTTTTAAAGCCATCGCTGCCACAAGTGCGCGCGCGATACTTCTCCAAGAGCAAAGCTGTGCGGATATGCTGCTGCTAGATAATGCCAAAGGCGGGAGTGGGGAGCAGTTTGCGTGGGAGTATATAGAGCAAGCAAGGGCGCAGGGCTTTAGGCGAGACTTTTTCCTAGCAGGAGGGATCAATGCTAGCAATCTCCCTAAAGCCCTAAGCTTTAAGCCCTATGGGATCGATCTCTCCAAAGGACTAGAATCTAATGGGCAAAAAGACTGCCAAAAAATGCGTGAAATTACTGCTGCGATTAAGTCTTGGGCAGGCACTCCACGATTCTAAGCATTGCTCACCCAAGACTGAATCGCTCCCTAGAATCCACTTTTGTCAGTCCGTGCTATCTAGCGCAGCTCGAATCTCCCTTGCATACGCACCAAGCTTTCGCAGCCTTATTTCTTCACTCTCACTAAGTGCGCAAATGCTAACCACCGCACTGCCTATAATCACCCCATCAGCATAGCGTGCTATGTCCTTTGCTTGAGCAGGAGTAGAGATCCCAAAGCCCACTGCCACAGGGAGTTGGCTTGCTTGCCTAATGCGCGCGATAATGGACTCATTGCTTATGATATGCTCACGCACCCCGGTAACACCCAGCGAAGAGACGCAGTAGATAAACCCTTGCGCACTTTGGGCTAGCATTTCTATGCGATCATCGCTTGTGGGGGCGATTAGGGGGATTAGATCTAGCCCTTGAGAGAAGCGCGCAAACTCATCTCTCTCTTCATAAGGCACATCGGGGATAATCACACCATCTACCCCAAGCTCCCTAGCTTTAGCGAAAAACTCCTTGCTTCCATAAGAAAACACAATATTGGCATAAGTCATAAACACAAGGGGAATGTTACTTTTAGCACGCACCTTTGCCACAAGCGCGAAGACATCTTCCACGCTGGTGCCAGAATCTAGCGCGCGTGCGGTGGCTTTTTGTATCACATCGCCCTCTGCCACAGGGTCAGAAAATGGAATACCTAGCTCAATAATATCCGCGCCATTTTCTATAAGTGTATCAATCGCCCTCTGGCTAAAATCTAGGCTAGGATCGCCACAGGTGATAAATGGGATAAATGCCTTTCTTTTGCTAAAGGCTTGTGTGATATTACTCATAAATCTCCTCCCCTTTGTATCTAGCCATAGCGGCGCAGTCTTTGTCGCCTCTGCCGGAGAGTGTAAGCAGGATTAGCGAGTCTTTTTGTAAGTCTTTGGCGATTTTTTGCACATAAGCTATGGCGTGGGAGCTCTCAATTGCTGGGATAATGCCCTCCATCTTTGATAGATACTCAAACGCCCCTACTGCTTCATCATCAGTGATTGCGACAAACTCTGCGCGCTTTATATCGTGTAAATATGCGTGCTCTGGTCCCACACCCGGGTAGTCAAGCCCAGCAGATATGCTATACACAGGTGCGATTTGTCCGCACTCATCTTGACAGAAGTAGCTCTTCATTCCGTGGAAAATCCCCACCTTGCCTGTGGTAAGTGTGGCGGCAGTTTCTTTGGTATCAACGCCCTTACCCGCTGCTTCACAGCCGATAAGCCGCACGCTAGAGTCTTGGATAAAGTGATGAAAGCTTCCTATGGCATTGCTCCCACCTCCCACGCACGCTACCACCATATCTGGCAGTCTTCCTTCTGCTTGCAAGATTTGCGCTCTAGATTCTAGGGAGATGACACTTTGAAAGTCTCGCACGATCATAGGGAAAGGGTGGGGTCCTACGGCTGACCCTAGTAGGTAGTGCGTATCTTCTATGCGCACACTCCATTCGCGCAGGGCTTGTGAGACCGCATCTTTTAGCGTGGCAGTCCCGCTTGAGACGATATGCACCTTTGCCCCAAGTAGGCGCATTCTATACACATTAAGTGCCTGCCTTTTAGCATCTTCTTCGCCCATAAATATTTCGCACTCAAGCCCCAAAAGTGCTGCCCCTGTGGCACTTGCCACGCCGTGCTGCCCTGCGCCTGTCTCTGCGATTATGCGAGTTTTGCCCATTTTTTTAGCAAGTAGTGCTTGCCCTAGGACATTGTTGATTTTATGCGAGCCGGTGTGGTTTAGATCTTCGCGCTTTAGGTAGATTCTAGCTCCTAGATCTTGGCTCATCTTTTTGGCATAGTATAGGCGCGATGGTCGCCCTGCATAGTTATCTAGCAGCTCTTGTAGCTCTTTTTGGAAGCTAGGGTCTAGCTTATAGCGCGTGTATGCCTGCTCTAGCTCGATAATGGCATTCATAAAAATCTCTGGGACAAACTGCCCGCCGTGCTCTCCAAAATACCCACTCTTCACTTTTAGTCCTTTGCACCTAGATTCTAGCTTGTAGCTTCTAAATCCCCAAAGTGTAGCGCGATTTTACAAAGAGAATCCTAAAACACCCAGCCGTGATAACTAGAATCTACTAGAGCAGATTTTGCGCGCTAGATTCTAATGCTGCCATTGCCGTGGATAAGGTATTTTGTCGTGGTTAAATGCACTGCGCCCATAGGTCCTCTTGTATGCAGCTTTTGTGTGCTTATGCCCATCTCAGCACCTAGCCCAAGCTCGCCACCATCATTAAAACGACTAGAAGCATTCACAAACACAGCACTTGCATCAACATAGTCGCAAAACACCCTAGCAGAATCTAAGCTTTGTGTGATGATGATCTCACTATGCTTAGAGCCGTATTGATCGATATGCTCTAAGGCTTGTGCTATGGATTCTACGATCTTTAGTGCGATGATTTTGTCCCCAAACTCTACGCCAAAGTCGCTTGCACTAGCTAGGCTAAGCCCATCTCTCTCTCCAAGTAGGGCAAGCACTTCTGCTTGCGCGCGCACTTGCACGCCATTTGCTAGCAGTGTGGCTACTAAATCTGGCAAAATCTCCCCCACGCTATCGCGGTGGATTAGAATGCACTCAATAGCATTGCAAGCACTTGGGCGTGAAGCTTTGGCATTTAGGCATATATCAAGCGCGTGCTGCTTAGAAGCAGAGCTATCAATATATGCGTGGCACACGCCCTTATCGTGGAAGATGACAGGGATTTTGCTATGAGTGGTTACAAACTCTATGAGCCCAGCCCCACCGCGTGGGATCACCACATCGATATATGCTCGCTGCTGCAAGATTCTAGCTAAGTCTTCTCTAGCGATAAGCCCGAGTGATTGCACGCATTCTTTAGGGAGAGAGCTAGAATCTAGCGCGCGCGTGATACAAGCAAGTAGGGCAGTGTTTGAGTGGTGGGCTTCTTTGCCCCCTTTTAGCAAGATGGCATTGCCAGATTTTATACATAAAGCTGCGGTATCAATCGTTACATTTGGGCGAGATTCATAGATGATACACACCACCCCTAGTGGAATCCTAACTTGCGCGATTGTGATCCCACTAGGGCGCACTCCACCGCTAATCACCTCGCCTAGCACTTCTGGCTGAGATTTGATCTCTTTGACTGCTTGGATCATACTTGTAATCGCGCTATCATCAATACGCAAGCGATCAATCATCGCCTGTGATAGTCCGTTTTCACGCGCGCTTGCAATGTCTTTGGCATTTTCTTCTTGCAAAATCGCGCGGCTAGATTCTAGCTCATTGGCTAGGCACTCTAGCGCGTGGTTGCGCATTTTCGCGCTAGTGTGAGCAAGGATCTTACTTGCTTGCTGTAATGCTTGTAGCGTGCTTGCATACTCCATAAAAGTCCTTTACTCTAAGATCACTCTAAGATCGCCATATCATCGCAGTGGATTAGGCAGTCTCCATAGCTCTGCCCTAGAATCTTAGCGATGTCTTTAGAATCTCTGCCGATGATCTGCGCGCACTCATAGCCATTATAGCGCGCCTTGCCTCTAGCGATTTCTTGGCTTTGTGGGTTATATATGCCCACCACATCGCCTGCTTCAAAGCTTCCTTGCACTTCTAGCACGCCTTTTGGCAGGAGCGATTTCCCGCCTTTTATGGCTGCTTGCGCACCAGAGTCGATGCAAAGCTTGCCTTTAGGGATTGCCACATAGCCGATATAAAACTTACGCTTTTTGATAGCATTTGCTGGGAGGTGGAAGTAGGTGCCAACATCTTCGCCCTTGAAAAACTTAGCGATATTATCTGCATTTGCTCCTTTGATGATAGCGACATTGCAGCCTGTTTGCATTGCCTTTTTAGCAGCTTTTAGCTTGCTTGCCATACCGCCTGTGCCTACTGCACTATTTGTATCCTGCCCCGCTAGGCTTGTGATTTGCTCGCTTATTTCTCGCACTTCGCTAATGCGCTTGGCATTTGGGTTTGTAGCTGGGTTTGCGCTATAAAGCCCATCGACATCAGAGAGTATAAGCAGTAAATCTGCATCAATCATTCCTGCTACAAGCGCGGCTAGATTGTCATTATCCCCGAAGGTTTCGATGTATTTTAGCTCATCAACTAGCACGGGGTCGTTTTCGTTAATGATAGGGATAGCCCCTAGCTCTAGCAGCCGTCTAAGCGCGGCACTTGCGTAGAGATAGCGTTTAGGGTTTGAGAGATCATCTTTAGTGAGCAGGATTTGAGCGATGTGCAAAGAGTGCTTGCTAAAGGCTTGCTCATACTGCCAAAGCAAGCGCGCCTGCCCCACTGCTGCGCAAGCTTGCTTGTCGATAATATCCTTTGGTCTTTGCGCAAAGCCTAGCAGGCTAAAGCCGCTTGCCACTGCGCCTGAAGAGACGATCACAATCTCGCTAATGTTAGCCTTTAGCGCGGCAATTTGCGCACAAAGGGCATTGATACGCTCCACTTGCACACAAGTGCCCTCACTAGAATCTAGCGACTGTGTCAAAATCGAGCTGCCGATTTTGATCACAAGTCGCTTGCATTCTATGCTTCGCAGCTTAGAGTGCGCGGCTTTGCTCATTGAAATAAGCCTTTAAGCGCGTCTATTGCTTTATCTTTATGCTTGTCGATTTGCTTATCAATTTCATTTTGTATCACTTGTCCTGCTTTTTTGCGCACAAGCTCACTAAAATCTACTTCTATTTGCGGTGCGCTTAGCGCGCCATTGATATGCACATCGACAGAGTCTTGCTTGATAGCGGTTTTTAGCTTGGCGTTGATTGTGCCTTTTTCAAGGTCTGTTAGGATATTGTCTCCGTGCATAGAGAAGTCCCCGCTTTTCGCGCTAAATGTGGAGACTAGATTCAGCTTGTTGATTTGAGAGTCTATGCCCACGCTATTAAACACAAGCCCCGTTAGATCAAACTTCACATACTGCTGCAAGAGGTTGCTTAAGTCATTTTTCATAAAATGCCCTTGGGATAGCACTGCGTGTAAATCCCCACTCTGCTTTGCTAGATTGTAGGTAAGCTCGCCATTTGCCTTAGCACTAAAGACTTGGGGGTATTGCGCCATTTTTAGCAAAGAGAGCGTATCAAGGTCATTAAGCTTGGCACTAAAGTCATCGCCATTAAGCTTGGCATCAAGCTGCCCGCCTAGGCTTTGTGTGTGGAAGTCTGCTTCTATGGATTGTGCGATTTTGACTTTACCATTGGCTTCAAGCTTGCCTAAGAGCTCGATCCCTGTTAGGAATTTTAGGGCTTTTAGGTTGGGGATTGTGATGGTGTAGGGCGTGGCGATTGTGGTGCTGCTAAGGTCGATTTTAATGGGATTTAGCGCGAGATTTGCAAGGCTAGATTCTAGTATGAAGTCCGCTTCTCCTACGCCTTTTTGCAAGCGGACATTGCTTTTGTAGGAAAATGGCGTATTGGGCATAGCTAGATCAAACTCGCGCTTGATTGTATCGCCTATGACCATACCCTTTAGGCTAGAGATGACTTGCGCACTTATGCCTTTATCTAAATCCCAAATCTCCCCGCTCGCATCTTCTAGCCCAGTGGCGTATTTAGGCAAATAAAGCATAAAGAAAACTTGCTCAAGTTTTAGTCCCTTACTATCAAAGGCGATCTTTTTAGGAGAGAAAGACTCTAGCAGAGCAGAGTAGGTGGTGTTAGATTCTGCTATATCGCTTTTGCCAGAGATTTTCATCTGTGAAGCCCCGCCTATAACCTCGCCATTTGTGCGAAACGCCCCCCTAATCTTTGTCCCCACAAGTGGTGTGAAAGCACTAATATCGCTTAGATTGATAGAGTAAGTGCTTTTAGTAAGCAAGGGAGAGAGCTGTGTGTCCCCGCTTGAGATGATCCTGCCTACATTGGCGTTGAAGACGAGATTATGCTTAATGGTATCCATATCAAAGATCGCGCTAAGGTTTGCGTTCCAACTAGTGCGCGGGATTTCTATGTCAAAGTCTTTTTGTATAAGCTCTTGAGAAAAGCCCCCTTGCGTGATAGCTAGTGTGGCTTGTCCGTTGAAGTTTGGCTCTTTATCCTGCGTGCCAGTAATATCGGCTTGCAGTCCTAAAACTCCGCTGACATAGGGCTTTTGCCCAAGCATTGCTAGCAGCTCATCAATACGCATAGCAGAGATTTGAGCGGTGATTTTTGTGGGCATAAGGTCATAAAGCGTTGCATTAAAGACACTTGTTGATCGCGCGATATCGCTTGTAGCACTAACTACTAGCTCATCAAACACTTTTCCCACCGCTTTAGCGCGCACTTCAAATGCCCCAGCTAGCTCTATGCCTGCCATTTCTCCAAAGAGTGAAATATCATTCGCATCGACAAACAAATCAAAATCCACGCCTAGTGTGAAGAGATTATAGCTACCGCTTAGATCGATGATGAGCTTTTCTCCATTTTTTAGCACGATATGCGTGCTAGTGAGCCCTAGTGAGAATCTATCTAGCGTGAGTGGTAGGGGCGAGTGCTTGTTGATCTGTGATTGCACTATGGGCTTAAAGATCGCATTTCCAATAGGACTAAAGACAAAGATATACACAAGCAGCACAAGCGCGACTAGAATCCCAAGTAGCCAAAGCAGCAATTTTTTCACAAAAACTCCTTAAAGATAAGATTATAAATGCTCTACATAGCAAGCCTTGCTAAAGCTAAGAAAAATTTTTAGCATATCGCTATGCTCTTTATAATGATGAGCGCGGATAATATCTGCGCCATTTTGCAAGGCGAGCAGATGCAAGCTTAGCGAGCCGCTTAGGCGGTCATCTGGATCTGGCGCATTAAGCAGCTCTCCAATGGTGCGCTTTTGACTAGCTCCTACAAGCACTCGTTTGCCAAAGTGCTTAAAATGTCGTAAATGCTGGATTAGTGCTAGATTTTGCGCGCTATCTTTAGCAAAGCCAAAGCCAATGTCTAAAATCACTTCCCCCGCCCCGCTAGATTCTAGTAGCTCAAGCTTGCGCGCGAAAAATGTATCAATCTCACTTAGCAAGTGCTCATAGTCTGCTAGGCTTGCCATAGTCTCTGGCGTGCCTTTTGTGTGCATTAGGATAAAATCCGCGCCAAAGTCTCTCACTACTGCTAGCATATCCTTATCCCCTAGCGCGCGGACATCATTGACTATGCGGAAGCCAGATTCTAGTGCAAATGCTGCGGTTTTGGCATTGTAGGTGTCAATGGAGAAGCGTGCCTTTGCGCCTAGATTCTCGCGCTTAATGTAGGCGCATACTTCTTGCAGGCGTGCGATTTCATCTTGCGCGCTAATTAGCGGCGAGCCCGGGCGAGAGCTTGCTGCGCCAATGTCGATAAGCCTAGCACCTTGCGCGATTAGCTCTTGTATGGATTCTATGGCACGCTCGCTTGTGTGGCGCGATGGCGCATAGAAGCTATCTGGGGTTAGGTTGATGATTGGCATAATTTCTGGGGTGCTCTTGCTAGAATCTAGCGTGCTAGATTCTAGGTGGGCTTGCAGGGCTTGGCTAAGGGATTTTAGTGCGAAAGGCTGGTGTTTGCACTTTGTGACAACGCGCTCAAGCTGGGATCTTGTGGCAATGAGCAGGGCATTGTAGGAGGGCTTTTCACAAAGCAGGGCATCTCTTGGCGTGGCGAGATCACCGCCTACACTAAGTAGCTCTTGCTTTAAAATATGCAGCTCTGGTGCTCGCAGCTCACGCAGGAGAAAGAGTAGGATCTCGCCCTTTTTGCGCATAATCTTTTCCCCCGTGCGATCAGCTCCAATGGATTCTAGCACCGCGTGTAAAAACCTTGGCTCAATCCTAGCGCAGAGCATTAGGCACTCGCTTATGTGTTTTGTAGTAGATCATTAGCAAGAGATTTAAGCAGACAATGTGCTTGGGGCGGTAGTTTTCTAGCTGCTCTAGTGCGCTATCAAACATCGCTAGCTCCATTTCACCAAGCTTAATGCCCTCTTTAGCCACAGAGTGCAAGATAGAGCCCACAAGCTGCCTGCCGTGGATCTTGCTATCTTCATTGTCCTTGGCTAGAGTGGTTATGTAGGTGTAGATAGATTCTAGGCTAAGGGTGGAGAGCGTGAGTGTAAAGGGAGTGATAGATTCTCTTACACGCTTGTCAGTTAGCAAGCAGCGCGAGCGAATAGTGGGGATAAGGGCGGTTTTATTGCGCGAGATTAGGATAAACTTGACATTTTCTGGTGGCTCTTCTAGGGTCTTTAATAGCGCGTTTTGCGCTTCTGTGCGGAAAGAGTGTGCCGCGATGATTAGGGTCTTTAGCGAGTCGGTGGCGATATGGGCTTCTGCGATAATATCGTGGATATGCTTGATTTGGATTTCGCTCTCTTCATAGATACGCACATCGCTAGGGTTTAGCGCGCTGGCAAAGTGCTCTACTTCTTCTTGTATGTCATTGACTAAAATAATCTCCCCTATCATAGCCCCTAAATCCCACTACTCAATCACTACGCGATTGAAGATACTCTCATATAAAGCTTTTTCAAATAATCGCAGCATTTCAATGAGCTTATAGTCTAAAAACTCATCATTAGCACGCAGCGCAAACGCCCCCCTAATGCCCTCGTCCATCACCCAAAACAGCCCATACTCCTTGCTTCTGCATAGATCAGCGATGTGGTTGTTGATTTGCCCAACATACCAAAACATATAATCCCCATAAGCAATATCAAGCATATTGATCGTGTTGTCTATGCTAGATTTTTGGATAGAGAGGTCTGTGCCTAGTAGGCGATTAAGCGAGAAGATAGGCAGAAGTGGGCGGTGAGTGCCGCTATAGTAGAATCTAGAGAGCGCGTAAGTGCCAAACCACTCTCTGCGCTCATCAGTAGCAAGCAGCAGTGTCCCACCGCGGACAATGTGCTTGATCGCGCCAAGCATTGTGTCAGCAAATAGTGCGCGGTCGATTTCTAGCCACTCTCTATCGTTTGCCCATTTTTTATACTCAAGGCGCATAGTCTCCAGTAGCCACGAGCGGAAGTCTGTGTTTCTCATAGCCCCTACTTATCTAGCTCATAGGCGTTATGCAGCGCACGCACCGCGGTTTCCGCGCTTTTTATGTTGATGACCATAGAGACTTTAATCTCGCTTGTGCTAATCATCATAATGTTGATATTCTCATTTGCCAAGGATTTAAATGCCACGCTCGCCACGCCAGAGTGGGACTTCATACCTACACCTACAATAGAGACTTTTGCGATATTGCAGTCATAGTCGATAGATTCTACATCGACTTCAAAGGGTTGTAGCACGACTTTGGTCTGCTCCACATCTGTTAGAGGGATTGTGAAGTCTATGTCTGTTTTGCCATCTCTGCCGATGGTTTGGACAATCATATCGACATTGATATTCCCGCTAGCTAGCGCGCCAAAAATCTCTGCGGCAATGCCCGGGCGGTCGCGCACATCAGCTATACTGACACGCGCTTGGTTTTTATCTAGCGCAATACCACTTACAATGGGCTGCTCCATAATGTTCTCCTCTGTTGTGATAAGTGTGCCTTCCTTTTGTGTAAAGGAACTGCGCGTTACAAGTGTTACGCCCCACTTTTTTGCCAGCTCTACGGAGCGATTAAGCAGGACTTTTGCGCCCATTGAGGCAAGCTCTAGCATTTCATCATAGCTAATCTTGTCGATTTTCTTGGCATTTTTCTCTATGCGTGGATCAGTAGTATAAACACCATCGACATCGGTGTAAATCTCGCATAAATCTGCTTTCATAGCACCCGCGAGTGCCACGGCGGAGAGATCGCTACCACCTCGCCCAAGTGTAGTGATCTCGCCATTTTTATCCACCCCTTGGAATCCAGCTACCACCACGATATAGCCCTGCTCTAGTAGTGATCTTGTGTAAGTAGAGTCGATAGACTCAATCCGCGCTTTTGTGTGGGTAGAGTCTGTCAAAATCCCAGCCATTTGCCCACTTAGTGAGATCGCTTTGTAGCCTTTAGATTCTAGTGCGATAGCAAGCAGTGCCGCGCTCACACGCTCTCCCGCGCTTAGAGCCATATCTACTTCGCGCAGCTTTGGCAGGGGCGTGAAGTATTTGGTGTAGTTGATTAGCATATCTGTCTGCCCGCTCATCGCACTCACTACGACAACTAGCTGTGGATTATTGTAGGAGTTTAGCGCGTCAATCACGCGGTTTGCGACATTCTCAATCCGCTCGCAATCTCCCATACTCGTGCCGCCATATTTTTGGACAATTAGCATAGCTCTGCGCTCCCTTGTGCTTGCCTGATAATGGGGAGAAAAAACGCAAGCACCTTATGATACACATCGCGCTTAAAGTGTGTAACGCGCCTAAAAATCTCTTCATACCCCACAAACTCATAGCGTGAAAACTCTGGCGTGTGGGCTACTAGGTTGATTCTAGCATTAGGCAAAAGTTTGGCTAGAAAATACCGCTGCCTTTGCCCAATATATGGGCGCATAGCGGTGATGACAGAGCTTGGGAAGTCATAGCTCACCCACTCTGGATACTCAGCTAGAATCTCCACCTCGCGCGTGCCTATCTCTTCTTCAAGCTCGCGCATAAGGGCGGATTCTGGGCTTTCATCAGCGTCAATCCCGCCTTGAGGGAACTGCCATACCCCTTGCATATCAATGCGCTCTGCTAAGAAAAATTCGCACACATCAGGGTAGCTAGGGGAGAGTAAAATCGCAGCGACATTGGGGCGGTAGAGAGTGGAATCCATAGCGACACTTTGCGTAAAAATAAGTGCGATTGTAGCCTAGAATGCTTAAATGCTAGCTTACAAGCTAGCCTAGGGGGTAGAATCTAGCTTGGATTCTGGTGCGCAAGACTCTGTGGATTCTAGTGGCTCTTGCTTTTGTAAGGTCGTTTTTAGTAGGACATTTTCGTATTTGACAATGCAGTTTGCCGCGCTTACGATTTCCTTTAACGCTTCAGTGCTAAAGGCTATGTCATTGAGCAGTGAAGTGGCTTGCGCAGAAGTGATTGCGCGGTCTTTGATTAGGTCTTGGATTGTGGTTATGGATTTGGTGTTGGTCTTTTTTAGAGCTTTTTTGATCGTTTTAATGCCCTCTTGGATATTGTCGCTCGCAAGTTTGCGCTCATTTGCAGAGAGTTTTTGCCCGCTTTGTGGGGTGTTTTCATCTTGGAGATGCTTTAGGTCATAGAGTGTGTTTGCTAGTAAGGCTCGTATTTGTGCGTATTGGGCTTGCAGGGCTTGGTTGCTTGCATTGGCGTTTTTGATAAGGCTTGCTTGGATTATTTTTAGATTTTTCGTGGCTTCGACAAGATTGCGCGAGGCTTTTTGGAGATTATTTATCTCTGCGCAAAGCACAGGATCGTGGGCTTGTTGGGCGCGCAAGTGCGTGGAGAAGTCGATGATGGAGTTGAAGATGTTTTTAATGGTTTTTTCATAGATATTTTCTAGCTTGGTAGCATCGATACGGGGCTTTGTATCGGTGAAGTAGGTAGAATCTAGCCTTTGGGTGAAAAATGTCCCCTTGCTTGTGCCAATGACTGCACTTAGGATTGTGATCGTGTTATCAAAGAGATGTAGCACTTCCTTTTCTAGGCATTCTTTGGCGGTGTTTGGGTAGGGGATTAGATCAAAGTCTAAATATCTTGCATAGTCAGTATCGTCTTTTGAAGTGGTGATAAATTTGCACAAAAATGCTTCAAACATAGGGATAAAGGGTGTCATCAAAAGCACGGCGATGACATTGTAGATAGTGTGAAAAAGCGCGATTTTTAGCGCGTAGTCATCGCTTTTAAAGCCAAAGAGATTGCTTGCAAGCTCGACAATCTCCTTAAACACAGGCAAAAACGCCATACACACAATGGCTATAACGACATTAAAGAGCGTGTTGCCAATGGCGAGCCTGCGCCCATCAACACTAGAAGAGATAGAGGCGATGAGAGCTGTTACCACGCCGCCGACATTTGTGCCTATCACAAGGGCTAGGGCGTCATTGTAGCTAATGCTCCCAGAGCTTAGAGCTAGGATAATGATCGTAAGCGTGGCGAAGCTTGACTGCACAATGGAAGTGATCAAAATCCCTACCCCAAAAAATATCAAAAACGCCCAGAATCCGCCAAATTTCGCCGCTGCGTTTAGGTCGAAGTTTTGGTAGCTTTCAAAGCCTGTTTTGATATATGCAATCCCTAGGAAGAAAAAGCCAATCCCAGCAAGGATATAGCCTAGGGACTTTAGATTCTTGTTTTTCATCAGCAGCAAAAGCACGCCAAGTGTGATGAGCGGCAGCCCAAGGGCGGAGACATTCATTTTCACCCCGATGCCCGCGATGATCCAGCCGCTTGTGGTAGAGCCGATGTTCGCCCCAAAGACAATGCCAAGAGCCTGCGCCAAGCTCACTAAAGAAGCAGAGAGAAAAGATAGGGTAAGGATTGTTACAAGTGTGGAGCTTTGCATAATGGCTGTGGCACTAAGCCCAAAAATGATCGCTTTTAAGCGGGTGTTGGAGAAGTTTTTGAGCACTTTTTCTAGCACGCCACCGCTAAAGCCCTTAAACCCATCTTCTAAAAAGAGCATTCCTAGCAGGAAAATCGCTAGCCCGGAGAAGAGATTTTGCGCGACTTCACTGCGCCCCATAAGCACGATCCCCGTGATAGAGATGAGAGCTAGAATGACCATTTTGTAGTAGGTGTAAATCTCTGTTTTAAAGCGTTTAAACATTGTAGTCCTTGCTTGATTTGAGTTTGGTAAGATTTTTGTAAAGTGTAGCAGATTTTAGCCGTGGGTGGTAAGGGCTGCTTGCTTAGGCGCGCTAGATTCTAGCTAGATCTAGTGTTGAAATGCGCGGTGTTGAAGTGCGTGGGGAGCTAGATCTAGGCTTGCTATCGCGGCGTATGTGAGCTGGCTTAAAGCTTAGGTTGATTATAATGCGTGCTTTATTTGGGCTTGACAAGGGAGACAAGGAGCTAAGATGAAAAAGTGGATTCTAGGGATTGGGCTAGGGGTTTGTGTGTGCGCGGTGTATGGCTTGGCTGGGGTGAAAAGTGCGAGCTATGTGCAAGACTCTAGCGAGTATGTCTCCTTTGGGATTGATATACACGATATTGATAGAGTGATAGAGAGCAATGCTACTTCACTTCTTGACTCACAATATGTCCGCACGCTTCAGGGTAAAAGACTGCTAGCAATCGCGGATATTGCTAATGAGACAAGTGAAGATATCGATGTCGAGCTTATGGCTAGGAAGCTTGCTAGAGCGATGAGAAAAAGCGGTAAATTCACGCTCACTAATGCTATTTCTGGCAGTGGTGCGAAAGCTGATAAGCTTATCATAGATTCTAGGAAGCTCACAAAAGACCCAACCTACAACCAATACACCACCCACGAGCAAGACACGCTCCAAGCCCCAGAGCTATCACTTAGTGGCAAAATCGCCCAAAAAAGCAAAAAGATAGGCGAAGTCGTGCGAATTGATTATATATTTTTGCTAACTTTGAGTGATATTAAAACAGGCAAGGTGCTATGGGATAATGAAGAGATCATCTCTAAAGTGGCAGATCCTAGTGCCTCTAGCGAGCTAGAGCGGCAGAATGCGCTAAGGCAGAGAGAAAAGGAGCTGCAAGCTCTAAGGGCGCAGTGCAAAAATAACGATGAAAAGGCGTGCGAAGCACTCTTTGAAAAAGGGGATATACAAGGACTGCAAAAGCTTTGTGATGAGAAAGTGGGCTTGGCGTGTATGTTTGTGGGGCTAGAGTTTCATTTGCAAGAGAATATAGCGCAGGCAAAGGTGTGGTTCAAAAAGGGGTGCGATTATAATGAGCCTAATTCTTGTGGTGTGATGGGGGATCATTATAAGAAAGCAAAGAGCTACACACAAGCTCTTATGTTTTATGTCAAAGCTTGTGATGGTGGCATTATGGATGCTTGTAGCAATGTGGGATTTTTCTATGAGAACGGATTGGGCGTGAAGCAAAATGCTATAAAAGCTCTTGAGCTTTATACTAAAGCGTGTGAAAATGGAATAGACGGGAGTGGCTGTGCTGCTGCTGGGTATATGTATTACTCTGGCGATGCTGGGGTGGCAAAAAATTATACAAAAGCAAGAAGCTTAACCCGTAAGGGCTGTGAGTTAAATGACACTGAATCGTGCCTTGGTCTTGGTTTTATGTATGAAAAGGGGAATGGGGTGGCAAAAGATGAAGCAAAAGCACTTGATTTGTTTGAAAAGGCTTGTAGTTTAGATGAGGGGAGAGGGTGTGTTAGTGCTGGGGCTATACTTCGCAAGAAGTTGCAATACGCCAAAGCAAGACAATTTTTGGAAAAGGGTTGTGAGCTTAATGATGAAATAGCGTGTTTTGGGCTTGCTATATCATATCAATACGGAGATGGAGTAAGACAGGATGTCGCGCAGGCACAAGAGCTGTATGGCAAGGCTTGCGATTTGGGCTTTCAACATGGCTGCGATCGGTATAAAAAGCTAAGAGACGAGAGGTATTGATCATCTAAAATTGATAGTAAGGAGCTAAGATGAAAAAGTGGATTCTAGGGATTGGGCTAGGGGTTTGTGCGTGCGTGGTGTGTGGGCTTGGAAGCACTGAGCTAGATATATTGAGAGAGCTGTGCGAAAGTGGGGACAAAAAAGCATGTGCAACACTTGTTGAAAAAGGAGATATGCAGGGGCTACGAAAGCTTTGTGATGAAAAAGTGGGCGTGGCGTGTAGGCGTGTAGGATATGTGTTTTTTGATCAACACGATATAGCACAAGCAAAGATATGGTTTGAAAAAGGCTGTGGGTTAAACGATATGCTTTCTTGCGGTATGTTGGGGACACTTTTTTTAGACGAAAATGATAAACAAGCATTTAGATTTTATGATAAAGCCTGTAATGGTGGTCTTGGACTTGGCTGTTTTCAAGTGGGGGTAGCGTTATATTTTGGCAAAATGGGGGTAGCGAAAGATTTAGTAAAAGCAAAAAGTTACTATCGCAAAGGTTGCGAGTTAAATTATGCTGCAGCGTGTTTTAATCTTGGTTTTATGTATGCAAATGGGGAGAGTGTGGCAAAAAATGAGACAAAGGCGCTTGATTTGTATGAAAAGGCTTGTAAGCTAGGTGAAAGGCAAGGGTGTGAAGCTGCTCTATTTCTAAATGGAGTGTTGGTAGAGTGATGCGTTAAAGAAAGACAATTTTGCGAGATAAAATTGTGAGGCATAACTTTTAATGATTAAACATAAAATCTAAAAAACGGGAAGCATTAGCTAATCAAGGAGCTAAGATGAAAAAGTGGATTCTAGGGCTTTGTGTGTATTAGCAATATTTTTTGTAAAATATTACACTAATTGCTTAGTGTAATAACTAGGCTGTTAGAGATGAGTATAAGGAGAGAACATGAAAAAGATTTTGATAAGTCTGCTGTGTGCCAGTATATATGTATGTAATGTGAGTGCCAATGAGGCAAAATCATCTGCTGTAGAGTCTCAAGAGATAGAAAAAAAATGCGTATCTGGTGATTTTGAAGCTTGCAATCAGTTGGAACAGCTATTTAGTGTTGATAAGCTTAAGCTTTTATGTGAGAGCGGTAATATGCTGAAATGTGGGCTTTTGGGGATCAAATATAAAGATGGTAACGGAGTAGATCAGGACTTGATAAAAGCAAGAAAACTGTTAAAGCAGTCTTGCGAAAATGAATTTGCCCATGCGTGCTATAAGTTAGCATTTATGTATAGTAAAGGGCAAGGGGTGAGGCTTAGCCACTCAATAGCTGCAGAATACTTTGGAGAAGCTTGCGATTTGGGGCACAGAGATGCTTGCCTAGCATATCATTTAGCAGATCAGTTAGCAAGACAACAAATGAGATAGAGCGTGAGAATTTGCCTGTTTGTTGGCTCTGCTACGTATATTGGGTTGAAATATGCCCATAGAGAATAGATGTGGGCAAAATCTTATCTAAGCAGCCTAGTTATAAAAAGCACACAAGGGTGGATTTTCTGTCGCATGATGTTGTGTTTGTCGGCAAGGCTTGTGATTTAGGCTTACAAGAGGGCTGCGATAAGTATAAAAAGCTACAAGATGCAGGGTATTAGAATCTAATCAAAAAGGAGCAAAAATGGTAGAACGATACGCAAGAGAGCAGATGAAAAAGCTATGGGATATGAATGCGAAATATTCCGCGTGGCTTGAAGTAGAAAAGGCGCTGGTGCGTGGCTGGAATAAGCTAGGGCTAATCCCTGATAGCGATTGTGAAAAGATATGTAAAAATGCGAAATTTGACATCGCTAGGATTGATGAGATTGAATCTGTTACCAAGCACGATTTAATCGCTTTTACCACTTCTGTGGCGGAGAGCTTGGGAGAGGAGAGCCGCTGGGTGCATTATGGGATCACTTCTAGCGATTGCATAGATACCGCTGTGGCACTGCAAATGCGCGATTCTCTAAAGATTATTTTAGATGATATAAGACAAGTGAGAGAGGCGATAAAGGTGCGTGCATATGAACATAAAGACACGCTAATGGTGGGGCGAAGCCACGGAATCCACGGAGAGCCTATCACCTTTGGGCTGGTTTTAGCGATTTGGTATGATGAGCTAGGGCGACATTTAAAGGCGTTAGAATCTACGCTTGAAGTCATCTCTGTGGGACAGCTTAGTGGGGCTATGGGCAATCTCGCCCACACACCTATGGAGCTTGAAACGCTAGTGTGCAAAGAGCTTGGACTTACACCCGCCCCTGTGAGTAATCAAGTGATACAAAGGGATAGATACGCTAGGCTTATGAGCGATTTAGCCCTTTTGGCGAGTAGCTGTGAGAAAATCGCCGTGGAAGTGCGACACCTGCAACGCACAGAAGTCTATGAAGCAGAAGAGTATTTTGAAAGCGGACAAAAGGGAAGCTCGGCTATGCCACATAAGCGAAACCCGGTTTTGAGTGAAAATATCACAGGGCTTTGTAGAATAATCCGCGCTTATGCCCTGCCTGCAATGGAGAATGTCGCGTTGTGGCACGAGAGAGACATTAGCCATAGTAGCGTGGAGCGATTTATCCTGCCAGATAGCTTTATCACCACAGATTTTATGCTAATGCGTTTAAAGGGGCTGCTTGAAAAGCTAGTGGTCTATCCAAAAAATATGATGAAAAATCTCAACCTTACAGGTGGGCTTGTGTTTTCACAGCGAATCTTGCTTGAACTCCCTAAAAAAGGCGTATCCCGTGAAGATGCCTATAAAATCGTGCAAAGAAATGCGATGAAAGTGTGGCAAGACTTACAAAATGGAAAGAGTGCGTTAAACGATAAGGGCGAGAGCTTATATTTACAATATCTTTTAGCAGATAGCGAGCTTGTGGGGCTTATCGGCGTAGCAGCAATCCGCGAATGCTTTGAGTTTAGCTACTACACAAAAAATGTAGATGCTATCTTTAAAAGGGTGTTTGGGTAGAGACTAAGAAAAAGGATAAAAATGCAAAAGAAAATGACATATTTAGAGGCAATAAGTTGTGTATTGCAAGATGCTACTGAACCGCTCAATTGTGGGCAAATTTGGGATTTAATAGTAGCAAGTGGATTGGATAAAAATCTAGTCAATGCAAGTCAAAAACCATCGAAAATGGTGTATGGTCGGATTTATAGAGATATGAGAGATAAGCAGGATTCTATATTTATGGTGGCTTCAAGAGCACCCACGACCTTTTGGCTAAGGGCGAGAGAGAATGAGCTGCAAAAGGGATTAGAATCTCTAATACAGACAAGCAAGACAAGTAACGAGAAGCAAAAAGGTAGGGGCTTTCACGAGCGGGATTTGCACCCGCTGTTTGTGCGCTTTGCAAAAGATTATTTTGATGTGTATGCAAAGACTATTAAGCACGAAAAGAGTAAAAAGACGCAGAGTGGGCAGGATAAGTGGAACTATCCCGATATTGTGGGGGTGCATTTCCCATTTAATGATTATAGTGAGAGAGAAACGCTAGAGCTAAGCCAGAATCTAAACTGCCGCGATTTTAAGATTTATTCCTTTGAGCTAAAAGTTTCACTTGATTTTAGCAATTTGAAAGAGAGCTACTTTCAAGCGGTGAGTAACTCTAGCTTTGCAAATGAGGGGTATTTGGTCATATTTGAAGAGCTAGATTCTGAAGTGTTTGATGAGCTAAGAAGGCTGCATAGTAGCTTTGGCATTGGGCTTATAAAGCTAGAGCTAGAGCCTACTGAATCTTCTGTGCTTTTGCCCTCTGTGCTAAGAAATTTAGACTTTAAAACCATTGATATGTTAGTGAATAAAAATGCGGATTTTAGGGAGTTTATTGACACGATAAATGGCGATATACAGACAAATGATAAAAGGCGGATTGCTCTGCAGTATTATGACAGGGTGCTTGATGATGAGAGTTTGGATAGGTATTTGAGTGAGAAAGGCTTAGATTCTCAAAGCTAGAATCTAAGTCTTAAACGCAGAGATCCCGCTATCTAGCTCTTTTGTCTTTTGCTCGGTGCTTTTTACGATAGATTCTACCTCGCTGCCAAGCTCCTTTGTGCGCGATGAGAGCTTGACTATCTGCTCGATTTTCTGGTTTAGGCTAAGAGTTTTGGCAAATACTTCTTCATTCTTTATAGCGATGTCGCTAGAAGCTTGTAGGCTTTGAGCTAAAAGCTCCTTTGTGCGATGTGCATTGCCGATAAGCTCCTTTGCCTGCTGGGCGACTTGCTCGGCTTCTTGCGCGGTGGTTTGGATTTCTTCACCTACTTCTTGTATGCTCTGCACGCTTGCATTTGTCATCGCAGAAATTTCATTGAGCGATTTTTGTGTGCGCTCTGCAAGCTTGCGCACTTCATCTGCCACGACTGCAAAGCCTCGCCCGTGCTCGCCAGCGCGCGCAGCTTCAATAGCGGCATTAAGGGCTAGCAGGTTTGTTTGATCAGCAATGTCTGCGATAAATGAGAGAGTTTGGCGCGTTTGGTCGGCATTTTGCACAAGGACTTTTGCACTTTCAAAAATCTGCTGATGATCTTGGCTTGATTGCTCCATTTTGCTTGCGACAGATTCTAGGTTGGCGATAAACTCATCTAGGGCATTTTGCGTGCTTGAGACACTTTCTACCATAGCAGCGATATTGTCTTTGACCCCTTGAGTCTGGCTGGCAATGTCTTTAGAAAAGCTATCGATGGTGTCAATATGCGCGACTTGTATGGCGGAGTTTTTGGAGAGCTCTAGGGAAATTTCATTGAGATTGTTGATAGTTTGGAGATTTTCCGTGGAGACATTTTTGGCGATTTTTATGGTGCTTTGGATTTTCTCTATGAAGCGATTGAAAAATGACGAAGTGATCCCTACTTCATCTTGCCGCTTTATGGCGATACGCTTAGTGAGATCGCCCTCTTTGGTGCTGGTGAGATCTTGTGCCATAGCGCGCAAGAATCCAAGCGGGCGGATCAGCTCCCGCTCAAAAAACACCCAAAGCCCGCTCAAAGCTATAAGACACGCCACAGCAGTGCTGCCAATGACCCAATACATACTCTGCGTGATCCCTTCGTGCAGCTCTTTGAGCGAGATTTTTAGCTCCATAACGCCCAGCACTTCATCTTTAGCCGCATTTGCGTGGCACATAAGGCAGCTATCCTGCGCGATTAGCGGCTCATAGAGCAGGGCGAAATCACTTGTATGCTCAAGCACAGACTCCTTTGTCTCAAACACCTTGCGCACCACATCTGTGGGCACAAGCGGATCTTGTATCGCAAAGAGCTCTACCACACTTGGAGCTTGATAGAGCTTCACATCTTCAACCCCGGGGATACTTTTGGAATCTTCCACGCTTGCTTCAATGGCGTCCCTTGAGCCGATATTCATACCTGCGCGGATTGTGTAGAAAATGGACTGGCTAAGCATATTTGCTGTATGGGTGGATTCTTTAGTGGCGAGCTTGTTGAAGTTGCTTTGCAGTAGGGCAATTAGCCCCACCACCCCCACGACAAAAAACACAATCAGTGTAAAAATCATTTTCGCGCGAAAAGTCTTAAGCATTAGCTCTCCTTAAATGCAATGTGCAAGCGATGTGGATATGGCAGCCCCTGATAGATTCTAGGGTAGCTGATTTTGACTTAGTTATGGCTTAGTATTTAAGCCTTAGGGCTTGGCAAAAAAGCGGTAGAAAAAGCCCGCGATGTTGCTTTGCTTGGTGCGTGATAATGCCAGCTCACCACTTTTGACATTTGTGGTGATCGTAGAGCCAGCACCAATGATCGCGCTAGATTCTATCTCCACAGGAGCGACTAGCTGGGTGTCGCTACCGATGAAGACATTTTGCCCGATAATGGTGCGATGCTTGCCCTTGCCATCGTAGTTGCAAGTGATCACCCCTGCACCTACATTGCTCCCAGACCCTATCTCACAATCCCCAAGATAGCTTAAATGCCCCGCTTTCACGCCCTCTAAATGCGCGGCTTTTGTCTCTACAAAGTTGCCGATGTGTGTGTGGGAGATGTGTGATTTGGGGCGGATATGCGCCATAGGACCGATGTCGCTATGCTCTATGACACTATCTTCTACCACGCTGCTTGCTTTGATATGAGAGTGCTTAATGACACTTTTGCCGCAAATGCGGACATTGTTTTCTATCTCGCACTCCCCTTCAAACTCCACCCACTCCTCTAGGTAAATACTCTCTGGCAGCCGCATAATCACGCCTTGATCCATCGCCCTTTGCCTAAGCTCTTGTAGGCGGATCGATTCTGCTTGGGCTAGCTCGCTTTTAGAATTGACGCCCATAAACTCGCGCGCATTGCCATAAAATGGCGCGATTTTGATACGATTTGGCGCACTAGATTCTAGCAAGCTTGTAGAATCTAGTGCGGCATTTAGCGCGATAACATCGGTGAGATAGTATTCTTGCTGCGCATTATCGTTGGTAAGTCTAGGCAGGCTACGCTCTAGCAGCCCTCTATCAAAGCCATAGATTCCGGCATTGACAAGTGTTATGGCTTTTTGTGCTTGATTGCAGTCTTTTTCTTCGATGATTTGCGTGATTTGCCCGCTAGAATCCACTAGCACGCGCCCATAGCCGCTAGGATTCTCCAGTGTGATCGTGCTAACAATAATTGGGGCTTGCGCTTGGGCGATTGTGGCGATGGATTCTGGGGTGATTAGGGGCATATCGCCATTTAGCACCACAAGCCGATCGTGTGCAAGATCGATAAGCTTCCCGCTAGAGTCCATTAGCGCGCCGCCAGTGCCGGGGAAATTTTGGCAATCTTGGGTGTGTAGCGTGATAGATTCTAGCTTACTTCCAAAATACTCGCGCAAATGCGCTTCTATGACTTCTTTTTGATGATAGAGCACGATATGCACATCATCACTTACTTGCAAGGCTGCTTCGGTGATGCGCGCTATCATCGACTTGCCGCAAATCCTATGCAAAACTTTGGGCTTATTTGACTTCATTCTGCTGCCAACCCCTGCAGCTAGGATTATGGTAGAAAATTTAGCCATTGTGCCCGCCTTTCTCCCCCTCCACACACTTCTCAAACAAATACTTATGCTCTTGTGGCAATGCTTCATATATAGCGTGCGCTAGCTCTTGTATCTCCCATAATGCGTGTTTGCTCGTGCGTAGTGTTAGGAAGTTTTGTAAGCTTCTTGCATTGATAGTCCAAGTAAGCTCGGTTAAGTAGCACTCTGGCATAGCATATTTAGCTACATCATTTGTCGTGCTAGAATCTAGCAATAACTCCTTTAGATTCTGCAATGCTTGGTGGCTCGATTGATTTACCTTGTCGTTATCTGTTAGCTTGATAAACTTGCTTGCCTGCTCTAGTGTGGATATATCTGCTCTTTTTAGCTCTGCTAGTGTGTATCTACTAGACTTTACTGAGTAGCTAGCGATTCTATGGCGAGCTAGCTCCTGTAAGCACGCGCGTGAAATTCCTTGTATAAAGAATGTGTAGCTTAAATGCTCTAGCGTGCTTGAGTGCTTATAAATATTCCCCACGCGATTGATAAGCTCTCTATCTTTCTCCCCACCACAATCACCCTTATCAAAGCTACTCCAGCAAGTGCGTATAGCGTGTGAGCATACTTCTAGTGGTGTGTGGTGTAGTAAGGTTATTGTTATTTGACTCATTTATGCTCCTTTGGCTAATGTGAAAAGACAATATTTAACGCCTTAAACGCTTCATACAAATCTGTTTTAAAATGATACAAAATCCCGGGTATGATCAAAATCACCACTACAAAGGCTATGCCGATTTTGAGCGGAAATCCAAAGGAGAAGAGATTAAACTGCGAATGTGTCTTCATAATCATACCAAAGACAATATCGGTAAGCAAAATCACCCCAAGCACTGGAAATGCCATAGCAAAGCCTAGTGCAAACATACTCCCAAAAGCGCGGATAAGGTAGTTTGCAAGATTTGGCGAGAAGCTCACTTGCCCTATGGGGAGAATCTCTAGCGTGAAGGCTACAAAGCGGAAGATTAGATGATGAAAGTTTAGCATTAGGGCTAGCACAAGCGCACTTAGCATAATCACTTGCACGATGATGGGCTTTGTGTTTCCACTTGATGGGTCATAGGCACTTGCCATAGTCATACCCATAGAAAAGCTTATACTATCGCCTGCGATAAAAAGCGCGTTAAAGACGATTTGCAGCGCAAGCGATGCCATAAAGCCTAAGGCTATTTCCATAAACGCCGCGAGTAGCAAATCAGGCAGGGTCGTAATGCTAGCATTTGTGTGGGCTAAGGGTAGAAACGCAATGGTTAAAAAAAACGCCATAGCCCCACGCACCGAGATAGGCACAAGCTGGGAGTCAAAAAATGGGAAAAATGTCAAAATCGCGCTAAATCGCAGCAAAAGCAGCAAAAATACAATGACATTGCCCTCTGTGAGATATGAGAGAAACTCCAACTTCCACGCCCCTAGAATCTAAGCTTTAACACGATTATTAAAAGTAGATTCTAGCATAGAGAATCTTAGAAGCCACTATCCATATTGCAAGCGCACGCCAATGTGCAAACACTCTCTTAAGATTTAGCCAAGCCCATACAATAGCGCGTAAAGATAAAGCCCCAAAAGCCCCACGCACAGCATAAAAGGCACAACAAGCATTGCCACTAGCATATACCGCCAAAAGCTAATATAGATTCCATATCGTTTAAGACTAAAAAGCCAAAGCAGTGTGGCAAGTGAGCCAATGGGAGTAATCTTTGCCCCGACATTACAGCCGAGCAGATGAGCGTAAATTAGCAACTCCCTAGAGCTAGAATCTAACCCCACAAAGTCGCCTAAAGCAAGATTGCCAAGCATAACCATAGGCAGATTATTAATAAGGCTTGAGCCAAGTGAGCTAATCGCACCAACGCTAAAGATTTGTGTGAGAGTGTGTGTAGAAAAACTATCGCTTAGGGAATCATCAAGGAAAAACGCAAAAATATCACGCATAAAAGAGCTTGTAGAATGTAGTCCAAACACCACGATAAAAAGCCCTAAAGAAAATACCACAATCCCAAAGGGCGAAGCCTTAAGACAGGGCAGAATCTCAATCTTTTTATACGCAAGAATAAGGCTAAGAGCCGCGCATAAAAGCGTGAAAGAAGAAAGCGGGAGAGCAAAAGCATTTGCTATAAAAATCCCGCATAAAAGCAAGAAAAGCAGGGCAAAACAAATGATAATCACGCTTTTTTGGGGCATTATGCTAGATTCTACACCGCTAGATTCCGCATTTGGAATCTTAACCCTTAAGATTCTAGGCAATCTCTTACGCACAAGGATAAAAAAGCAAAGACTAGCAATGATGATAAAAATTTGTGGCAGTGCCATAACCTTGCTAAAATCTAGGGCATTAAGGTTAAAAAAATGCAGGGCAATGATATTTGTGAGATTTGAAATCACAAAGGTGTTTGAAGCAAAATCACTTACAAAACTCACTATAAGCAGGAAAATCACAAGTGGGGTTAGAATCTGTGCTGAATTTTTAGAATCTAGCTTAGATTCTATATCTTTAGAATCTAGCTTGCCAAAAAGGGCGATAATGAGTGGCGTTAGGATTAAAATCGCACCATCATTGGCAAAAAATGCCCCCAAAAATCCCCCAAAAAGCACAATAAACACATAAAATTTAAAGCTAGAAATGCCCCCGCACTCCCCCTTTTCACTTAAAAATCTTAGAATCTTATAGGCTAAAAAGTCAAAAAATAAGAGCTTTTCAAGCACAATGCAAAAGATGATAAGCCCAACAAGTGTGAGTGTGCTATCCCATACCATATTCCACACAAACGCTACATCAGCAAAACCTACAACCCCAAACGCCAAGCAAAGCAATGCCCCAAGAGAGCTATACACCCACAAAGGCAACTTAAAAGGGCGGATATAAATGCAAAGCAAAGTCAATATAAAAATAAGAAATGCCATAGATTCTACTTTTTTGCGTGGGATAGCTAAGGGAACTTCAAAGCATTAATCCTAGCTAAGTTTTACTACACAAGCTTTAACCATAAACTTTAACAATGTATAATGTAGCTCTCGCACGAAGCCGCATAAAATTTGGGGGAAGTGAATGAAAAATATCTTTTGTTAATCTTGTGTTGTTTTTCTCTTTACGCAGGGGAGTTTGGGGAAAAAAGCAAGATGAGCCTTGGTGTGTATGCCAATACGGGGGCGAGTATGGGCGGTGGAGTAGAGCTAGGCTTTTCACTCTTTCAAGGCTCACTTTTAAGCTTACGCAATAGCATTTCACTTGAATCTAAAGCCTCCAAACTTTTTAATGATGAACGCTTTGATTCGCAAATTTTTGGAATCTATGACAAACTAAGCCTTGGCATTCTCACAAGCAGCACAATCGCTTCAAGTATTGGCTTTGAATACTTCCGCCCGTATCTTTATCCAAGCGGAGGCTATGGCTTCCTAAGCACAAAAGAGAATCTCGCTAAAACTCCGCAATATTGGGAAGTGAATGCGGGAATGGGACACGAATTTATCTCACACTTTGGGCATACTTTATTTTTTGAGCTTGGCGGAGGGGTAGGCAAACTCACTTCAAATCCCATAAACCTTAGCCAAAATACCCCACTGGGCGGAATGGTAAAAGTTTTACTTGGGTATAGATACCACTTTTAAGGAAGAAATATGAAAGTAACAAAAAAATCTCTAATGAAAATGCCACCGCTCAATCCGCAAGAACAAGCCGTGATTTTACACAAAGGCACAGAAGCCCCCGGAAGCGGAATCTATACAGATAATGATATTGTGAATGAAAATTTGCCAAATTCGTCCAAAAAAGGAAAAAGCCAACACACAAAGTGCGAGGCTTTAGATTTGGGTTTTAATAGTAAAGATGATTTGAAAAAAGTTTATTTAGCAATACATAACAATATAATTCCAAACTTAAATAATCAAGTTTTTTCTCAAGTGATTTTAGAAAAATTCTCAAGCAGCAAAATTGGCTGGTTACATATTGCATTAAAAACACCGAAATGGAGTAGGGGGACAGAATTTAAAATAAGTTATGATGGTAGCAGTTATGTAGATTTTGATAAAACCCAAAATATGGTAGATAAATTTTAAATAAAGGATATGATTGTGAAAAAATATGCCGTATTTATTGTGTTGTTTTGTGGTAGTTTATATAGTGCAACAATCAAGATTGATGACACTCAAGCAGCAACAATGATAGATGAAAGAGAAAAATTTTTTTCAGAAGTATTTTTAGTGCAATATGATGAAACTAAAATACAAAAGGATTCTCAAAATAATCTTGTTTTTATTGATTTGTGTAAATATAGAACAAGTGGCTATGAATTCCCTTGTGGAAATGTAAATGGAGAGAATATAGGTATAAGAAAATATTTTATAAAAGCTAAAGATATTAAAGAAGCCTATATTTTATTTAGACAAAAACACAAAATGAAAACACTGCCCGATAAAAACTTATATGATTATGGCGAATCAGAATCTAATAAAGATGACGAAGTGGGAACATATTATATACACGATATTAAAGGGAAATTTTGGGTAATTGGTATGGGGTATGATAGTGGTAGCATTACGATTTATAGACAAACAAAAGATTATATTGAAGTAATCTATCAATGGAGTATAGATTGGTAATTCTTAACACATTGTGCGGATACAAAGCATCGCCACATATTCAAAAACAGCAACTTTTCTAGCACAAAAGCCAGCGCGATAAGCCCCACAAGTGTCAGCGTGCTATCCCACACCATCGCCCACACACGCATAATATCGCTAGAATCTAGCGCGGAGATCATTACACACGCCAAAGCTCCAAGGCTGCTATACACCCACAAAGGCAGGCAAAAAGGTCGCCAATATAGACACACCATCATCGCCGCAAACACCCATAGCACCATAGTCCACCGCCCCAATACTCGATGTGCAATACTAGCTTATTGCACTTGAAGAATGTATAATTTCTCTCCACGCCAAATATATAAGAGATTTAGCAAGAGGCTTTATACAGGCTCTTAATTTTCAAGGAGTGCTAATGACAAGGGAGACTACAAGGGGCAGGGCAAGCGGCTTTAGGCAGGGCATTAGCAGGGGTGCTGCTATGCTGTGTGTGCTGTGTGTAAGCTTTGTGGGGCTTAGTGCTAGGGAGTGGGATAGCTCAAGTAGATTCGCGCTAGGGATTTATGCTAACACGGGGGCTAGTATGGGCGGGGGGCTTGAGCTTGGGATTTCGCTCTATCAGGGGCAGGTTGTGCAGCTGCGCAACACCCTATCGCTAGAATCTAAAGCCGCAAAACTCCTGCAAGATGAGAGCTTTGATACAAATATTTTGGGCTTTTATGAGAAGCTATCGCTTGGGATTTTTGGGGGCGGGGGCATTAGCTCCTATATCGGGCTTCCATATTTCCGCCCGTATTTGTTCGTGGGGGCTGGCTTTGGGCTAGTGAGTGTGCGCACAAGTAGCTTCGCGCAAGCCCCGTATTACTGGGAGGTTAGCGGCGGACTTGGGCACGAGTTTATTAGCAAGAGTGGGCACGGGGCGTTTTTCGAGCTTGGTGGGGGAGTGGCTAGGCTCACGCAAGCACTGCTAGAGCAAAGGGCAGATGCCCTTGGAGGAATGTTTAAGGTGCTTCTTGGGTATCGATACTTTTTCTAAGCCCTAGATCTAGGCACACAAGGGGCTATCTCCATATCTCCAAAGTGGCTCAAAGTGGCTATGGTATAATTATTTTATAATTACATTTGTTTAAGGGGTGAATATGACAAAGCTTGTGAAAATCGGCTCTTCTTATGGCGTGCGTATCCCTAAAGCCCTTATAGAAAAAGCCAAACTTAAAGACCGAGATATAGACTTGCAGATAGTGAAAAACGGGCTTTTACTAAGCCCTAGTAGTCCTAGGGCTTCGTGGGATAGCCAGAAGCTAAGGCAGCTAGCTGCAAGCAGTGAGTGTGAAGAGTTTGCAAGCGATATAGATAGCACAGAGTGGGAGTGGTGATATGGAGCGATTTGATATATTTTGGGTCAATTTAGAGCCGACCATAGGCTCTGAAATCACCAAAACTCGCCCTTGTGTCATCATCTCGCCCAATGAGCTAAACTACCTGCAAACTAGACTGATCGCGCCCATCACTTCTAGGGGCTTTAGCGCACCATTTCGGGTGGATTTTGTGCTAGAAGGCAAGGAGGCTAGAATCCTATGTGATCAAATCCGCTGCGTGAGTGTGAAGAGATTTTTACAAAAAATCTCCACCCTAGGAGCAAAAGAGCAAGAAAAGCTTCAGGGTATTCTCGCAGAGATGTTTGCATAGCGACAAGCCACAATTACCACAAAAAAGGAGACAAAATGCAAAACTTACAAAGCGACTATAAGACAATCTTAGATGAGCTAAAGCAAGAGCAAATAGCAAAAATCAAGCAAAGGCAAGAAGATAAGATTCTAGAAAAAGAAAATGCCGAGTTTCTCACTAAACTCATAGAAAATGCAGAATCTAAAGAAGAAGTGCTCTTAAAGTGTGGATAGAATAGAGACAGATTGTATAGTATATTATTATGTGCAAGGAAGAAAGCAATGAATCTCTATATTCTTACAGAAGAGCGACCAAAACAAGAAGTGTTACACACTATAATCACAAGATTTTTACAGGATAAAAAGCTTTGCGCTTTTGTGGATACTCTTAAGATTTTACCCATTGTTAAAGAAAATTGCTTTGCGTTTAGCTATGAGATTCTAGGCGTGTCGTGCAAGGCAGTTGAAAAAATCTATGTCAAAATTGTGAGTGGGACGGGTAGTTTTTTGAATATTTGTGTGTTTAGGTTATGTTATAATAAACGGAAAATTGAGGTAAATAATGACAAAATATATTGATGTAAGCACCAACAATTTATTAAATAATTTTTATATTGATGATTGTGTGCATTTTATGCAAAAGAGAATGCACGACAATAGTGTTGATTTAGTTGTAACTTCTCCGCCATATGATAACCTAAGGGATTACAAGGGGTATAATTTTGAATTTGAGAGTATAGCAAATGAAATTTTTAGGATTGTAAAAAAAGGGGGAATTGTTGTTTGGGTTGTTGGTGATAAAATCAAAAACGGAAATAAAAGCTTGACAAGTTTTAAACAGGCCTTATATTTTCAAAAAATTGGATTTAATGCACACGATGTTATGATATATGCGAAAAAAAACACACCTTTTATGCGTTCAAATGCTTATACTAATGGGTATGAGTATATGTTTATTTTTTCTAAAGGAAAACCGAAAACTTTTAATCCACTTAAAGAAAAAACCGCAAGAAATGGTTTTGAAATGTTGGTGGCAAATAAAAAATCAGATGGTAAGAATAATAAAGTTCTTAAAGAATTGAAACAAGAAAAGACAAAGACAAATATTTGGTATTATGCCGTAGGGCTTGGTGGAACAACAAATGATAGAGAAGCTTTTAAACACCCGGCTATGTATCCCGAACAACTTGCTCTTGATCATATTTTGTCTTGGAGTAATGAGGGAGATATTGTATTTGACCCAATGTGTGGCTCTGGGACAACTTGCAAAATGGCTTTTTTAGCTAAGAGAAATTTTATAGGAGTAGATATAAGTTGGGAATACATTGAAATAGCAAAAAAAAGACTAGATAAATATAGGAGTAATTTATGCTTTTAAATATTGATAATTTTGTGATTGCAAATAAGCAAATTGGTAGTGTGGTAAAAAATTCTGTTGGTATTGTCAAGGCGATTAATGGAGAATCTGCAATGGTTTTATTTATAGGTGTCAATGAAATTAAAAAAGTAAATTTTGAGAATTTAGAATCAATTGACATTTACAAAACTGGAAAAGGATTTGATTGTAAAATATGCAATATTTGTCATATTTTGAAAGATACTGGTAGTTTTGAAATTAATCAAACCGATGCAAAGGGTAACAAAACCACTAGACCAAGTTGCAGAGAGTGTAGAAAACATATTGATGGCGTAAAGCTTTCTAATAATGAAAAAAAGCGAATGGACAAAATTGCACCACCTAAAGGCAGTATTTTTACTTGCCCAATTTGCGAAAAGAGAAGTATTGTAGGAGTAACAGCAAATCTTGTTAGGGATCACAACCACGAGACAGGTGAAGGTAGGGAATGGATATGTGATAGTTGCAATACGGGACTTGGCAGATTTAAAGATAACCCAAAGTTTTTGGAGAAAGTGATAGAATATTTAAGAAAATATGAGAAGTAATGCACCATATCAAATCCCCACTCAATTACATTGGCGGAAAATACAAAATCTTACCCCAAATCCTACCCTTATTTCCTAAAAAAATTGATACTTTTATAGATGTGTTTTGCGGAGGCTGTAATGTGGCAATCAATGTCAATGCTAAGCGAATTTTGGCAAATGATAATTTAAGTTATCTTATCGCTCTTTTAAAATTTTTACAACAAAATCCTTTAGAAAAAACACTGCAAGAAATAGAGCAAATCATACATTTTTATGATTTAAGCAAAGAAAATGCAGAGGGCTATAAACTTTTAAGACAGGATTATAATGCGTATAAACATCCTTTAAAATTACTTGCACTTCTTGCCTTTAGTTTTAATCATCAAATACGCTTTAATAACGCACATCATTTTAGTACCCATTTTGGCAGAAATCGCTCAAGTTTTAATCCGCAAATGCGGACAAATCTCATCGCTTTCATACGATTTTTACAAAAGACAAATATCACATTTTCTAGCCTTGATTTTAGTGAAATTTTTAGCACTTTAGATTCTATGCAAGATAAAGAATTGTTTGTGTATTGCGACCCACCCTATCTTATCACGCAGGGCACTTATAATGATGGTAAAAGGGGTTTTAGTGGCTGGAATGAAAGCCTAGAAAAACGGCTTTTAAACTATCTTAGCAAACTAGATTCTAAAGGTATTCTCTTTGGGCTTTCAAATGTTCTTACCCACAAAGGACAAGAAAATAAGCTTTTAAAACAATGGTTAGAGACGCATAATTTTTATATCTACACTATACAAGCACACTATACAAATGCAAATTATCAAGCAAAATATAGGGATAAACAACACACGCAAGAAGTATTCATTACAAACTACAAGGCGGATAATGCGTTTTATTGGCAATAAAGAAAAACTAGCCCCCATCATTTATGACTTTTTACAAAAACTTAGGCTTGTTAAGGCAGAAAACCAAAGCTTTTTTGATGTTTTTAGCGGCAGTGTAAGTGTGGGGAAATTCTTTAGGCATAAAGGCTTTAAAGTATATAGTAGTGATATGCTGTATTTTTCTTATTGTTTGCAAAAAGCCTTTTTAGAGTATAAAAGTCCAAGCTTTAAAAAGCTTTTACTAGAAAAGCAATCCTTGCAAAGTCGCACTTTTTTTAACACCCCCTATGAAAAGGTGCTAAATTTTTTAAATTCTTTGCGTGGTGTGCAAGGCTTTATTAGCACACATTATGCACCCAGCCCGACAAATGCAAGAATGTATTTCACACAAGAAAACGCACAAAAAATAGATGCGATGCGTTTGCAAATAGAGCAATGGAAAAATAAAAATCATATCAATGAGAGTGAGTATTTTATCCTCCTTGCCACGCTTTTAGAATCTGTGTCTTTATTTGCAAATGTGGCAGGTGTGTATGCAGCATTTTGTAAGAGTTGGGATAAAAGAGCTTTAAAGCCTTTTATGTTAAAGGCTATTGAGTTTTCGCAGGGCATAAGCGGGGAGTGCTTTTGCGGGGATAGCGTAAAGATTTTGCAAGGTTTTAAAAAGTCTATTGATATACTTTATCTTGACCCGCCTTATAATCAAAGACAATACGCCCCAAATTATCATTTACTAGAAACCCTTGCAAGATATGATAATCCTAGTATTAAAGGTGTGGCTGGAATGCGTGAGTGGGGGGAGCAAAAAAGCCTATTTTGCAACGCAAAAACTGCTTTAATACAGCTAGAAAATATCGCAAAACTCCCTTGCTATAAAAACTTAGTGTTAAGTTACAATAGCGATGGCATTATGGATAAAAATTCCATTTCTAAGCTTTTAGAATCCTTTGGTAAAGTAAGTTTTTATGAAATTCCTTACAGGCGATTAAAAGCAATGCTAAAGTGCAGAAAAATAGTGTATTTGAATACTTATGGGTGTTTGAAAAAAATAATCGTAGCTAAATCCTTAAAAATCTTGCTAAAACTTGTGCGAAAAGCATAGAGATAAATGGGGAGAAAATCTATCTTTTTGGCAAAAACTTCATAGATAAATCAAATATAAAATATGAATATTACGATGAGAGAAAACGCGTGAGCTATCCAGACTTTATCTTTAAAGACAAGGGAGATAGAATCCACATTTTTGAAGTAAAAAGTGTGAATGCAAGCAAATCTCAAAGCGTAGAGGAAAAAGCCTATAAGCAAAAGATACAAAAGCTAAAACAAGCATATTTAAGTGCGAGTAAAATCACTAGTTATATCTTTATATCTGCCTGTAAAAGTGGGGCAAGATTGGCAGATATGGTGTGCGAAAAATGGGCAAACTTTGCACGAGAATATGAATAGGGCGATGATAGGGCGATGTTTGAAGAGATGATAAAGGAGATGTGCTAGCCACGCGCCAATACAAACTTATTTGACAATAAGCGGCAACTTGCTACAATGCAAGCTTATTTACAAGTTGATAAGGATTATTGATGAAATATGCTTTTGTTTTCCCGGGGCAGGGCTCTCAAGCCATAGGAATGGGCAAGGATTTTTACGAGAACTTCGGCGTGGCGAAAGAGATGTTTGAAACCGCTAGCGATGTGCTGGGGCTTGACTTCAAAAAGCTGCTTTTTGAAGAAAACGACCTGCTTAATCAAACGCAATACACCCAGCCAGCGATCTTTCTTGTAAGCCAAATCGCACACACAATCCTGCAGCAAGAGTCCCCGCTTCTCGCGCACTTTGCCCTAGGGCATTCACTTGGTGAGATAAGCGCGCTGTGCGTAGCACTGGGCGTGGGCTTTGAAGATGGGCTTAGGCTCACCAAAGCGCGCGGAGAGATGATGACTAAGGCGTGCGAGGGCAAAGATGCAGGAATGATGGTCATCGTAGGGCTTAGCGATGAAGTAGCAGAAGAAGCCACAAGCTCGTGGCGCAATCAAGGCAAAAGTGTCTGGTGTGCCAACTACAACGGCGATGGGCAGATCGTCCTAGCGGGGAAAAAGAGCGACCTAGCGAGCATAGAAGAGCCCATCAAAGCCCTAGGAGCTAAAAGGGCATTGCTACTGCCTATGTCTGTAGCCTCGCACTGCCCTTTGCTAGAATCTATGTGCGAGCCATTTGAAGAGCTTTTGCGCAAGTATCTAAAGCCCAAGTTCGCACTACCTATCATCTCAAACGCCACGACAAAGCCCTATGACACCGCCGAACAAGCCTACGAGCTTCTGCGCTTGCAGCTTATCTCTCCTGTGCTGTATAAGCAGTCAATTTTGGCTGTTGATGAGCATATTGATGCCTATATCGAGCTAGGGCATAATAGCGTGCTAAAGGGCTTAAACAAACGCCTAAGCCAAAAGCCCACGCTCACAATCGCCAACACCCAAACCCTACAAGAGTCTATTTCGCAATTGGAGCAGCAGTAATGAAAAAAATAGGCATTATAGGGGCAATGCAAGAAGAAATCACACCGCTTTTAGAGCTTTTCCCATCAAGTCGCACTACGCTCTTAGGGGGCAATCTGTTCTACCATATTGTGCATAAAGATGCGGAGATACATATCGCTTATAGCAAGATCGGCAAGGTGCATGCTGCAATCACAGCCAGCACGATGATTTTGCGCTTTGGCTGCGAGAAAGTCATCTTCTGCGGGGTGGCTGGAGGCTTGCGAGAAGATTTAGCAGTGGGGGATTTGCTGCTTGGGACTAAGCTATGCCAGCACGATGTGGATATTAGCGCATTTGGACACCCGCTAGGCTTTATCCCAGAGAGTCGGGTATTTATCGAGACTGATGAGAGCTTGAATGCAATCGCTAGGCAAGTAGCCCTAGAATCTAATCTCACGCTAAAAGAGGGCATAATCGCTTCAGGCGATGCCTTTATCCATAGCAAGGAGAAAAAGCAGTGGATCATCGATAACTTTGGCGCAGCAGCAGTGGAGATGGAGGGAGCGAGTGTGGCAGTGGTGTGCGATAGCTTCAAAGTGCCCTGCTGTATTTTACGCTCTATTAGCGATAGTGCCGATGGAAGTGCTGATGTGAGCTTTGATGAGTTTTTGGAGTCTTCGGCTAAAGCTGGCGCGGATTTTGTCAAAAAGATGGTCGATAGGCTTGTGTAATGCGCGCTAGAATCCACGCACCAAAGCTTGGGGTGAGTGGTGGATTTAGCTTGATTGAGCTTGTGTTTGTGATAGCTGTGGTTGGGATACTTGCAGCAGTGGCGATCCCAAAGCTTGTCGCCACGCGCACAGACGCGCTCTATGCGGCAGTAAATAGCGATATACAAGCAGTCATTAGCTCCGTGCAAGTAGCAGCACTCACGCAAGATCTAAGTGCAAGCCCCCTTGATGGTGCGTTCATTATGCAAGCTGCTGGGCTATCTCCTACGCGCTGGGTCGCTCAGGGCAATGGCGTGCGGCTTGGGAAAGATGGCGCGCAAGATGTAGCCAATAATTGTGTGATGATCGACATTACCGCCCAAAGCTTGCAAGTGAGAGTCCAGCCCGTGCCAAGCTCACAGATTTGCCAAAAGCTTAGTAAAACTTACCCCACACCTTTGAGCTTCAATCTCTCAAGCTCGCTATTTTAGCAAGCCCTATATCTTAGATAAGGAGCGAGAGTATGCCTGCAATGCCTCCGCTTAATGACAAAGAGCGCGCAATCATTATCGACAAAGCCACCGAGCCGCCATTTAGCGGAATCTATACTGATCATTTTGAAAATGGCGTATATATCTGCCGCCAGTGCGGTGCTGCACTCTACAACTCTAAAGATAAGTTCCCAAGCCACTGCGGATGGGCGAGCTTTGATGATGAGATACAAGGGGCTATTGCCAAAGAGCCTGATAGCGATGGCAAGCGCGTGGAGATTCTTTGCGCGTGCTGCAGGGGGCATTTGGGGCATATATTTATAGGAGAAGGCTTCACAGAGAAAAACACGCGCCATTGTGTGAATTCTCTCTCCTTGCACTTTGTCAAAGCAGAATCTATATAGTCTCTATCGTGCTAGTGTGTGGGGCTTGCTAGGGTGTATTATGTGCGCTTAGATTCTAGGCTTTGCGCACTACTCTTCATAGGGGTCAAGATGTGTGATCACCTCCCAGCTACCTTGCCCAGCCACTTGCAGGCTTTTGATTTGCCACTCGATAGAGTCTGCCACAGCGTGCGCGTCCTTTAGCAAAATCTCTGGGCTAAACTCCAAATGCACTTCTACGAAGTGTAGCCCACCGCTTTGGCGTGTCTTTAAGTCGTGGTAGCCCTTAATCTCCTTAGTAGAATCTAAAATCGCTTTAATCGCTGCTTGCTTCTCATCTTCTAGCGCGTGATCAAGCAGCACCAGCACGCCATCTCTCAACAGCCCAAAGGCAGAATACCCCACATATAGCCCAATGCCAATGCCAAATATCGCATCAATAGCACTAAAGCCTGTAAGCTTGACAAGCACGACTGATACAAGCACCACGCCATTGCTTAAAATATCTGTTTTATAGTGCAGGGCATCAGCTTTAATGACAAGATTCCCGCTCACTCTTGCTACAAATTGGAGGTAAAGCACCAGCGCGATAGTGAGCACGAGAGAGAAAACCATCACATAGAGCGAAAGATCAAGGCGCACTAGCTCGCTCCCTAGCATAAGCTTCTTCACAGATTGATAGATGATAAAAACCCCAGAGACTAGAATCACACTGCCTTCAATCACCGCTGCAAGCGACTCGATCTTCCCTAGCCCGTAGTTGAACTTCATATCCGCAGGCTTCTCTGCCTTTGTGATAGCATAGAGATTAAAGCTTGAGGCGCATAGATCGAGTAAGGAGTCTATCGCGCTTGCAAGGATCGCTACTGAGCCGCTTAGAATCCCAGCGACAAACTTCACTACAATAAGCACGCACGCGACACAGCTTGAGATTATTGTCGCCTTGCGTTGTGGGCTTAGCTTAGGCTTTGACTCTTCTGGGCTTGATATGGTGCTTTGGCTCATCTTGCACTCCCATAGATTTGTAGGAGCGTGATTTTAGCAGAATCTAGCCTATTTTGAGAATTGCCTATAGCCCAAGCTCTAGCTCTGTCAGCTCATTAGCACTCTCATAAATGTGAGCTTTATACTTGGTGAAAAACTGCTCCTTGCGCGCTTGTATCTCATCGTGCTCTAATAGCTCACCACGCATAGCATAGTGCCTATGGATTGGCACATTTGCCATATTGTAGGCTTCTATCTCGCAGCCCATTTTCACACGCTTTAGGCTCTCTTGTGCGTTGCCAGCTAGGGTGTGGGCGCGCACATAGCAAGCAGAGAGATTGCGCGCGATTAGCCCTGCGATCCTTGGCATATCTTGCTTGGGATCACCATTTAGTGTTTGGGAGAATTTATGGTAGTCCATAGGGTGGAGCGGAGGCTTGATACGCAGCTCACTAGCCAGACCCACTACACACGCTATCATCACCATTACTAAGGGCTTCATACTCACTCCTTCTCTCACTATCTTATCAAGTAGAATCTAAATGCCCATATTTATATCTAGGCTAGATTCTAGCTTTGCTATGGCTAGTTGCTTGTGCGGTAGCGGAACTGCCCCTTTTTAAAGACAATATCAAAGCCCCCGATACTATATAGCCACTTGTTTTCTATGGTATTTTTGATAAAAGCTGCAAGCTCGCCTTTAACCCCCCTGCCAAAGACCATTCCCACGCCATCTGTATGCCCTATGGAGCAAACCGTGCCTTTATGGTGGAAAACAAAGGGGCGCGTAAAGGGCTTATTAGCAAGCTTGGCGACAAAAAGCTCAGCGATATAATCACCCATTTGGGCGGAGAGCTGGGCGGTAGGTGCGTGGATAATGTCTTTGTCCCTAGCTTGCGCGCTATCGCCTACGACATAGATATTTGGGTAGGCTTCACATTGTAGCTGGGCATTAACGGGGATTCTACCCTTTTTGTTTGGCAGGATTGATTGCTCGATGATTTCACTACCTTTGACCCCAGCACTCCAAATAATCGTATTCCCCAGAATCTCCAGCGGCTCATCTTGCCCTTTGTAGCGAGCGATCACGCGGTCATCGCGCACTTCTTCAATCGTGGCATTTGAGACAATGCGCACGCCAAGTTTTTTAAGCTTAGATTCTGCTGCTGTGGCAAGCTTGTCATTAAACACGGGCAAAATATGCTCCGATCGCCCTATGCAAGTGATCTTAGGCAAGGAGCGATCAATCCCGCAAATAAGGCATAGCTCATCAAGCTGCGTGGCGAGCTCGGCGGTAAATTCTATCCCTGTAAAGCCCGTGCCACACACGATCACAGAGAGATCTTGGACATTTTTTGTATGGGTGTATTCTTTGAATTTGTTTTCAATGTTTTTCATAAGTTTTAGCGCGGCATTGAGTGAGGATAGGCGGTAGGTGTTTTTCCCCACACCCTTAACGCCCAAATGATCTGGGCGAAAACCAAGGGCTATGATAAGGTAGTCATATTCATAAACTCCGCCATTGCCTATGACTTTGTTTTCTTCTGGGCAAAGCTCTATGATTTTGTCCTTGATGAAGCGGATTTTCTTAGGGTCTAGAATCTTGCGGTAGAAGATTCTGGCTTTGCGCGAGCTTAGAGTGCCTATGGCGACTTTGTGTAAAAGTGTGGTTTGGTAGTGATAATCGTGCTTGCTAATAAGCGTGATGTCTGCTTGCGTTTTGAGCTTGCGCTGCAAGCCTAGAGCGGCTTTAAGCCCGCCATAGCCACCACCGATGATAAGGACTTTAGGGTGTGATTGTGTCTCTTGCATTAACACTCCTTAACTCTAAAATCCCACATAGTAGCCCAAAAGCCTTTATAAATAAATTAAAAAATTTTTTACTTTTTGTGTTTGGGGGATAGGCTTGCGCTTGGGGTAAGACTTAGCTTAGATTCTAGGGACCTAGAATCTAAATATATTGAAGGAAGTTGGGCTGCACGAGTATAACAAAGCCCATATATGGGCGGTATTGATTATATCGCTGCTTTAGCCTGCTGGACAATCGCGGCAAAAGCCTGAGGGTCGCTGATAGCCATATCCGCTAGGATTTTTCTATCAAGCTCGATATTAGCGCGTTTTAATCCGTGGATAAATTTAGAGTAGCTAATATCATTGATCCTACACGCAGCATTTATGCGCACGATCCATAGACTTCTAAAGTCTCTTTTCTTTTGCTTTCTATCGCGAAACGCATAGCACAAGCTTCTCTCTAGTTGCTCCTTAGCCTTGCGGAAATGCTTCCTGCGCCCGCTGTAAAATCCGCGCGCTAGTTTTAAGACTTTCTTGTGTCGTCTGCGCCTGACAACGCCTGTTTTAACTCTCATTGTTTCTCCTTGACCTTTATGTAGGTGTAGCTCTCGCTAATCTTTCCCTATTTAGGGGGACTTGAACTTATGCTTGACACAATAGATTCTTCACAGAATCTAAATTCGCGCTATGCACGAAATGAGGGGACTTAAGCTGTGCTTTACGCTTTGGCGATTTCTTTGTCAAAATATGACTGCGAAACGCCGAGCCACGCTTAATAAGATTTTTCTTACACTTGAAGCGTTTGGCTGCCCCGCGATTTGTCTTCATCTTTGGCATTGTCTTCTCTCCTTTCATAAGATAGGCATAGATGCTTTCAAAGCAACGCAAGGGCGGATTCTACCACGAGTTTGCTAAAAACTTCTTT
This sequence comes from Helicobacter canis, assembly GCF_008693005.1. GTDB lineage: Bacteria > Campylobacterota > Campylobacteria > Campylobacterales > Helicobacteraceae > Helicobacter_B > Helicobacter_B canis. Next base: position 51,754 of record NZ_VXKE01000014.1, read on the forward strand.
ATAGTTTGTGGTGTGGTTGGGTAGTCTAAGGCTATGGGAGAATTCTAGTGCGATAAAGTCCGCCTAAAGGCGGCGGGCTTTAAGGCTTCGCGTGGATTTTGGTGTAGTTATAGGGTGATAGGCTCTCATCAAGCTCAAGCAATCGCTTATTTGGCGCGCGATTTACATCTTTCTCTTCAGGCTCGTTGTAGTAGAGATCGCCTTTTTTGTGTCCTTCCATATCTACTGGGTAGCGCAACTCGCCGGGCGCGTATTTTTGCATATCTTTAAAGCCTAGGTTTGATGGCGTGATATGGATATTGTCTTTTGCTGCAAGAGAGACAAGCAGAGCTTGCGCTTCTTTTGCCATAGCGATTGACTGCCCCATGATCCTAGCCGCTTCTGTTGGGTTGTGGAATCCTGTGGAGTTTTCCGCATTGACAAAATCTGCTCGCATTTGTGATTTGCGATGAAGATCAAGCACCGCATTAAGGGCTTGTGAGATTTTCTTGTCATCTGCTGCGCCATCAGTTTGGTATTTGGCTAGCCCACCCATTTGCGCACGCACCTTAGCAATATCTTCGATTAGGCTTACGATCGCATACTCCGCACTTCTTTGCATAGAGGCGATAGAAGTTTGGATATTGAATACTTGCTGCTTAAGATACTCTTCTGATTGTCTATGGCAAGTTTTGCACGATGCATTGACATCATTAAGCGGAGAGACAAACTGGTGGTTTGTAACCTTCTTGGCACCATTGCGTGTGTATGGCATATGGCAATCTGCGCAAGACACACCATTTTGCGCGTGGATTCCACCGCTTGCTAGCTCTGTCTCTGGGTGCTGGATTTTGATCATAGGGGCTTTAGTGTCTTTATGCACCCAATCTTGTGGGAATTTGTCTTTGACTTTTTCATAGTAGTCATCAAACATTTCGATTTTAAATGGCTCGCCTTTTTTCCACTCGCTCCAAGGGAAAACAAGCATTGTCCCATCTACGCTAACTTGTGTAGGCTTATTGCCATCGCGCCAATAGTCAATTTGGTCATAAGTTTTTTGCGTGCCATCAAGCCATTTGGCATTTGGATCATTGGCGATGCTCTCGCCCATTGTGGTAACTTTACCCGCAGGAGCGAAGTAGTATTCAACATGGCATTGTGAGCAAACAAGTGTGCGCATTTCTTGACGAGTGGCTTTCACGCCTTGATTCTCATCAGCCTCATAGCCCCTAGAGACAAGGGCATTGACAAGGGCTGGGCGAGTGATGCGCAGGCTCATATCCTTAGGCGAGTGGCAGTCCGCACAAGTAAGCCCCATTCTCGTGCCGCCGTGAAGCCCTAGGTGCTCTGGGCTATCTGGTGCTTGCTCATCAAAGGTTGGGACATTTTTGATCATCGTCCAATATTTCGCACTATTAAATGCCAAAAAATCGCCTTTAGAGACATTTTCTAAAAGCCAAGAGCTCCAGCCACTATGGCAGTTCATACAGGCTGTGGGCTGCCCGCCAAATGCTTTAAGCCCAGAAGCATTAAGGAAGTCTTTGTTATTGCGAGCTGTTTTCATCTGGTCGGCTTGGATATAGAAGTGGTGTCGCTCTTCATTGAAATCTTTGGAGAAGGGATACCCAGCCCACATTTTTACAAGCTGTGGGAATCTATCAAGCTTGTTGTAAGAGAGATTCCCGCCAAAGTCGGTAGATTTGGGTGTAAGCGTTGCACCGCTTAAATACATATCTAAATAGTCTGGGAATTTTGCGCCCCAAGTGCTTAGGCGCGGATCACTATCGCTAAGCCCCGCAGAAGCCCCTATGTTAAGCGCAGTTTGCTCGCCTTTCTTTTGCCCTATATCTGCCGTGATATATGCGACCAATGCTCCTACAAGGATCGCTACAACTAGTGCGATCCATAAAGTCTTTTTGCCCATTTACTCTCCTTTAATGTGTGTTAAAAATCCCGCAAATGCCCCACATTGTGATGGCAGGACATACAATCCAAGCTGCCTTCAGCTGGATTTTTACTGCCCTTATCGCCTTTTGTAGGGTCGATTGCATTATGTGCGTAGTCGCCGTGGCAGCGCATACAACTTTCCTTGACCCACGCTTTGGTGTCTGCATTAGCAGTGAAGTTTGTCGGTAGATGCTTGTCAAATGTAAAGTGGTAGGCGTGATTTAGCCCTGTATATGCCTTAGCCAGCCATTTGCGTGTAAATGAGTGTGGCAAGTGGCACTCGATACACTCTACGCCTTGATGTGAGCTTTTTGTCCAATCGCGATGGACTTCATTCATCACATGGCAGTTATTGCACGCGGCAGAATCATTGGAGAGATAGCTCAACGCATTTGCATTATATAGCCCATAAATACCATTGCCGATGATAAAGCCAAATATACAAACTAGAGCAAATACGAAAAGGGAAGTTTTTTTGCTCATTTACTCTCCTTGCTAACCCAAATAATCCTACAACCGCGCTATAACTACAAAGTATGAATACCTGAGATTTTATAGAGATAGTCCTTACAAATTCCTAAAAATAGCTAAAGTTAAGAACTAAAAGCATTTAGGCTATATCATATCTGCAACGCTCTTTAGCTATACTTCTGTGGCTGTATTGTTAAGATTTATCGTGTCAAAGGACTTTTATGCAAAAGCTTATCATTATTGATACATTTGGGTTTTTTTTCCGTAGTTTTTACGCGCTTCCACCTTTGCAAAACTCTCAAGGCTTCCCCACAGGGCTGCTCACAGGCTTTGCCAATCTCATTATGAAGCTGTATAAAAGTAATCCACACGACTACATTATCTTTGCCCTAGAAGGCGGGGGGCAAAATATACGAAAAGCTATTTACAAAGACTACAAGGCAAACCGCCAAGAAACCCCGCAAGAGCTATTGCTGCAGCTTCCTGTCGCCATTGAGTGGATTGAGAAAATGCAGCTTGTCAAAATTGCAAAAGAGGGCTATGAAGCAGATGATGTGATCGCTTCTTTAGCGCACTTAGCCAAGACCAAAGGCATACAAACCCAAATCATCAGCCACGATAAAGATCTTTATCAGCTTATTGATGATGATGTGTTTTTGCTCGATCCTGTGCGGCAAGTAGAGATTAGGCAGGAGCAGTGTCAGCAGAAGTTTGGCGTGCTGCCGCATTTGTTTATCGACTATCAAAGCTTAGTAGGGGATACAAGCGATAATGTCCCGGGTGTTAAGGGCATAGGTGCTAAGACTGCTTGCAAGCTTTTGGAGCATTTTGGCTCACTTGATGCGATGTATGCAAGAGAAAATGAGCTAGAAGAAGTCATTAGCAAGCGTCTAGCTCAAGTTATAAGAGAGCAAAAAGAGAGCGCGCTTCTTAGCAGAAAGCTTGTAACGCTTGTAAAAGACCTGCCTTTAGATGTGGATTTCCAAGCACTTGCTATGCCAGAGAAAAACCCCTTGCATTTAATCATTGATGAGCTAAGCCGCTATGAATTTACCAAAATCGTCCAGCGACTCTCAGGCGAGCCTATGAATGTCAAACACGAAGCAGTATTAAAGCCCAAAGCCCTAGAATCTACTTCTACAAATTTTACCTACAAAGCACACACTTTATGGAGTTTGGAGCAGATACGAGCCCTGCTTGCCCCCCTGCCTAAAGATACGAAAATCGCCTATGATTGTGAGAGCACTGGGCTTGATACAAGAAAGGCGGAGCTTGTGGGATTTAGCTTTTGCTTTGATGGTAAAAATGCCTACTATGTCCCCGTGGCGCACACCTACCTAGGCGCACCAAGTCAGCTCTCCTTGGCGGATACAAAAGCGGCATTAGAGCTACTTTTCTCCTATCCACTCATCGGGCATAATCTCAAATACGACTTGCAGATCGCCAAAAGGCTAGGCATAGAGCCAAAGCGTGAAATTTATGATTCTATGATTTTGGCGTGGCTCTATGATAGTGCGAGCAAGGTGGGCTTAGATGAGCAAATGCGCAAGTGGTTTAGCTACACAATGCTCCCTTTTAGCGAGGTGCTTGGCAGTAAGCAGAACTTCGCTGAAGTGCTGATAGAGTCTGCCACAGAGTATGCCGCAGAAGATGCCGCTGCGACTTTTGCACTTTTTCACATAATCTCTTCCACCCTAGAATCTAAAGGCTTGCAGCAGCTATTTTCCCTTGCTCAAAGTTTGGAGTTTCCCTTTATCCAAGTGCTTGTGGCAATGGAGGGTAATGGCATTAGCATTGATACCAAATATTTCCAAGCACTCTCCACACGCTTTAGCAAGGATCTTTTGGCATTGGAGCAAGAGATTTTCACCCTTTGCAATGATGTCTTTAACCTAAACTCCCCAAAGCAGCTAGGCACTATGCTCTTTGACAAGCTTGGGCTAAAGGCACAGCGGCAGATCAAGGGCGGATACAGCACTGATGAGAAGACCCTGCAAGCCTTGCTAGATGCCCACCCTGTAATCCCCAAAATCTTAGAATACCGAGAAGCAAGCAAGCTCAAAAACACCTATGTAGAGCCGCTATTGAAGCATAATGATGAAGGTAGAATCTATACTTCATTTTTGCAAAGCGGCACTGCCACTGGTCGCCTAAGCTCTAAGAATCCAAATCTCCAAAATATCCCCGTGCGTAGCGAGCAAGGTAAGCTGATCCGCGCGGGATTCCGCGCTAAGAGTGAGGATTATACGCTGCTTTCAATCGACTACTCACAAATTGAGCTGCGATTGCTTGCGCATTTTTCACAGGATTCTGCGTTGGTCGAGGCGTTTTGCAATCACTTAGATATTCACTTACAAACGGCAAGCATTTTGTTTTCACCAAAACAAGCACAAGAGAAGCGACACATTGCTAAAAGCATTAACTTTGGTCTCATCTATGGTATGGGCGCGCGCAAGCTTGCCCAAACACTAGGCATAAGCTTTAGCGAAGCAAAGTCCTATATCCAAAGCTATTTTGACTTTTTCCCTTCGGTAAAGACATTTCTAAAATCTAAAGAGCAAGAGATTTTGCACAATGGCTATGCGCAGACACTGCTGGGACATAGAAGGTATTTTGACTTTAGCAATGCTACGGAGTTTATGCGCGCTAATTACTTGCGAGAGGGGGTTAATACGATTTTCCAAGGTAGTGCGGCTGATCTTATCAAAATGGCTATGCTAAAAATCCACGCCCATATCCAAGGCTCAAATATTGCTATGCTTTTACAAGTGCATGATGAGCTAATCTTTGAGCTACCTAAACAAAACGCCCTAGAATCCGCCAAAGAAATTGCCCATATTATGGATAGTATCTACCCCCTAGCTATCCCACTAGAATCTAGCATTTCGCTAGGTGATAGCTGGGCAGATCTTAAGTAGCTAAGCGCGCCCACTAGCTAGAATCCAAATAGATTCTAGCTAGGCAGTCAAGAGGTAGAATCTAGGCTAAAGTGCTTAGAGAATCTCTGCGGTATTTTCATCAATAATTTGTGCGCGTAAGATCTTTTGTGTGCTTTGGTTTAGGACTTTGATAATCTGCCCTTGTGTGCCATTTTGCAAGGCTTGCACTTGGGTTTGTAGAGATAGATTCTGGCTTTTTATAATTGCTGTGATCATCTCGCCCTTGCGCACGAGAATGCGCTCTTTGACCTTATCTAGCGTGATAATGCTCCCAGAGCCGATAAGTGATCTTGCAGAGACCTTGCCCAGCGCGCTTTGTGGCAAAAGCTTGGTGTTTCTAAGCAGTGCTAGCTTGCTGCGCTGTGTGGCGGTGTTTTGGCTTGTTATGTCCGCATTTGTGCTAATGAGTGCTGTGGCTTTGATGACACTTAGCTCTGCATCAATACTATATGAGATGGGCACAGACACCACACTTGCGCCATTGTGGATTTTGGCAATAAGCGTGCCGCTAGATTTTGCAAGTGCATTTGGTGAGAGTGTGCAGATATTTGGAGCAGCGCAGGAGAGATTGTGCCCTTGTAGCGATTGCGGAGCTTGCAGGCTAATTTGTGTGATGTGGATATCGTAGTCTTTATAGGCGGTGGCATAGGCTTGGGCGATATATTGCTTGAGTGATGACTCCTGTGCTACAAGAGCGTGCGTGAGCAAAATGACTGCAGCTAGATATTTCACATCACACCCTTTGCACAAAGTCTGCAAGCAGCAAGCGGACATTCCCACCAAAGTTAATGCGCAAATACACCTGCCCGCCTTGTTTGCGCACTTCTTGCACAACGCCTAGCCCAAAGATTTTGTGCTTAATCGCACAGCCCTTGCTAAAATCTTGGCTAGATTCTAGCTCTTCTTGGCTTATGCAAGGCTTGCTATATGTATCTGCTTCTGGGGTAAGCTTGGCTTCTTTAAGGAAGCGTGATGGGGCTAGAGTCTCTCGCTTACCCTTATAGAATCGTGAGTGCGCGTGTGAGACAAAGAGCTTCTCCCTAGCGCGTGTGAAAGCTACATACGCGAGCCTGCGCTCTTCTTGCAGATCGCCCTCTTCACGCAAAAGTGGGAAAAACCCTTCTTCACAGCCGATGATAAACACATAGTCAAACTCCAGCCCCTTAGAGCTATGCACGCTCATACAGCTAATACTCTCGCCCACTTCAACATCAGTGCTAGAGCTTAGACTTAGCTCATAGAGTAAATCATCAAGCCCGTAATGTGGGTTTTGCATAAAAAAGTCGCGAAAATAGCCATAAAACTCCTCAATATTTGCGCGCCTATCAATATCATCAAAGCTTGTCTCCACGCGCAGGGCGAAGCTTTCATCAAAAGCGTCTAAAAAGCCTAGCGCGCTTTCTTGGAGCTTTGCTTGCAGGAGTTCTAGGGTGTCAAAGAGCATTTTTAGCTGCTTATTTTGCGTGTGTGATAAAGTGGATTCTAGTAGCCCTTGCTTATAGGCTTCATAGACACTAAGGCTTTGCGCACTAGCGGTGCTAAAGATCTTTTCTTGTGCGACCTTGCCAAGGGAACGCTTAGGGACATTGATGATACGCGAGAGAGAGAAGTCATCATTAAGATTTAGCACCACGCGGAAATATGCTAGCACATCTTTAATCTCTGCGCGCTCATAGAATCTAGTCGCGCCGATAAGTTTATAGGGGATTTTGGCGCGATTTAAGCCCTCTTCTATGCTGCGAGAGAGAGCATTAAGCCGAAATAGTATGGCAATTTGTGTAGGAGCAATGCCACTTTGCAAAAGTGCAGCGATCTTGCTGGCAATGGTATTTGCTTCTTGCGTTTCATCGCTATGGCTAAGTAGCACTATCTCATCACCATCTCCCCTAGTGCTTACCAAATCTTTGCCAAGGCGGGAAGTGTTATGGGCGATGAGTGCATTTGCCGCGCGCAAAATAGGCTCTTTGGAGCGGTAGTTTTGCGCTAGGGTGATGGTCTTTGCATCAAAAGTTTTCGCAAAGTGCAGGATATGGGAAATATCTGCCCCCCTCCAGCTATAAATGCTTTGATCATCATCGCCCACGACACAGAGATTATTATGCGTGGTGCAGAGCTTTTGCAGTAAGGAGACTTGCAAGAAGTTGGTATCTTGGTATTCATCGACCATAATGTATTGATAACGCTCGCTCATCATTGTAGCAATCTCGGCATTACTAGCTAGAATCTCATAGCTTTTTAGCAGTAAATCATCAAAGTCAAGCATATTGTTTTTCTCTAGGAATGCTTGGTAGTCTTGGTAGGCTTTGCTTAGGTCTTGGTAGTTTTGGCTTTTTGCTTGTTGGTGCGCTTGGCTTGGGGTGATTAGCTTATTTTTGCAAGCAGAGATATAGCCTAGAATCTGCGCTGGGCTAAAGTGCGCATAGCTAGAATCTAGCTTTTTGACAATGCGCTTTTGATCATCGCTATCAAGCAAAATGAAGTCGTGCTTGCGCCCTAGGTGGTGGATATGCTCACGCAAAAAGAGCAGCCCAAAGCGGTGGAATGTGCAAAGTAGTGGCGGGTGTAAAGGCGGGCAGCCCTCACCTAGAATCTGCAGTGCCCTAAGGCGCATTTCACTTGCGGCTTTGTTGGTGAAAGTTAGCGTTAGGGTGGATTGCGGGGGGATACCTACGACTTTGATGAGATAGGCTAGGCGCGTGGTAATTGTCTTTGTCTTCCCGCTGCCAGCACCCGCTAGGATAAGCAATGCCCCATCAATGTGCTTGGCAGCTTCTGCTTGGGCAGGATTTAGTGTAGAGAGTAGGGCGTCCATAAGCTACTTTGTAAGCGTGGTGGCGTTAGATTCTAGCTCGTAGGAGTAGATCTTTTGCGTATCGATTTGGAAGTCAAAAAACTCAGAGCGAAAATCCGCTAAAGACACGAAGTTGTAGTTTGTGGCAGCGGCTTTGTAGTTTTGAGCGGCTTGATAGAGTAGCCCTAGTGCGTAGCGCGCTTCATAGGCGGTGGGGGTCTCCATTTTAGCAAGTTGTAAAAGTAAGGTCGCATCAGCATAGTTCCCAGCACCCACGGCAGAAACTGCTGTGAGAAAGCGCGTGTGGCTGTCGTCTTCTTTGAGCTCATCAACAAGCATATTAAAAATCGTATAGGCTTTTTGGAAGTCTTTTTGGTAGATACTAATTGCTCCAAGTGTCTGCAAAGTGCCGCGCGGGTCGTCATCTTTAGCGGTTAGGTGGTTTTGCATAATGCGTGCTTGATTTTGCAAAGAGCCTGTGATAAAGCCCGTATAGACATAGAGCTCCCTAGGCAAAGCCCCGCCATAATACAGCGGGCGTAGATCTAGGGTATTGGAGTTAAATAAGTTATACATATTGATACTAATATCTTGCAAGCTCTCGCCAAAGCTCTTAGTAAGCACGGCTAAAATATTTACGACCACATCATTTGGAAAAATAGCCTTAAGTGCGTTGATGTTATCTAGCATACCTTGCTTGTCTTTGTTTTTAAGCGCATAGACAAACTCTAGTGCGTAGTAAATAGGCTCTTTGACCTTGGCTTGTGCGATCCAGTCGCTTTCTTGGATTTGGTTGTCATTTAGGTAGTTTAGGAAGTTTTCTACAAATGTGTGCTTGGCTGGGTCTTGGGTGTGGTCTTGGATTTCGTGGTTTTGGAAAGACTGCACCATATCAAATACCACGCGCTCGGTATCTTTGTGGCTAAATCGCCCTGTGAGCACTGCAAAGATTCCAGAGAGATAGTCGCTTTGATCAAGATAATATGAGCGGATAAAATGCGCATAGGCATCATCATACTGCCCAAGCTGTGCATAGACTAGCCCTAGGTTGTAGTATAAAATCGCGTGGTTTGGGTTTGTTTTTGTAACATTTTTGAGAAATACCAACGCCTGCCGCAGATCCTTACTCTCAAGTGCGACAAGCGTGCGGATAATTTCTTTGTCGATTTTAGAGGTCGTGGCAGAGCGTAGAAGGATATTTTTCCCCTCTGTGATATTGAGCTGGGCGAAGTTGCTTGCTTGTGTGATTTCTTCTAATGCACGCTTTGCATCAAACACTCGATATGGTGCGAAGTAAAAGAGCATTTTGTAGCCGATTTTGTCCTTATTCTCAAAGTCGCGCTCCCAAAAGGTCTTTTGCGCGATGCCCACATCAAAGAGCTCTGGATTGATGGTGACTTTAATGGGGTAGGTGGTCTTTGCCTGCTCGTGGATTTTCTTGCTTGAAGCGATAGAATCTAAGCTTGCTGCTGCTGCTGCATAGTTGCCAAGCTTTAGCTCAATAATTTGCAGTGCCATAAGGGCTTCTACATCATTTGGGTGTTGTTGCAGGAACTTGACTAGATGATTTCTTGCTGGAGTGTATTCGCCCTTGCGTGCATAAAGTAGCCCGATAGATTTGTTGTCTTCTGGGTCTGCGGCAGCTTGTAGGTGCTCTAGGGCATTTGTATCATCACCAAAGATAGTGAAAATATGGGCGGCTAGGCGGTTGTTTTGCGCACTAAAGTCTAGGGAGTTTGGGTTAAGTAAGGGGCTTAGGGCTTCAAAATACTTGTCTTCATAGTAGGAGACAAGAGCGTAGGCATAGCTGTAAAATGGCTCGTTGATAATCTCGCTTAGGTTGTCATTAGCGACTTTGACATAGTGCCCATATAAATCAAATCGATCTAGCTTCAATGCAGCCACTGCCGCATTGATCGCGCTTGCAGAGACATTTTGCCCCGTTTGGATCGAGTCGCTATAAGCTGCGATGGCATCTTGATAGAGCTGGGATTTTAGCTCCATTGTGCCTAGGTTGTAGCTAGCGATTGATTGGGAAAAGTCAGCGATCTTGCGGAAGACTTCATACGCTTCTTGGCGGTAGCCTTGATCATAGAGCACATTGCCTTTAATGATAAGATTATCCACGCTAGAATCTGGGGCATCTTCATCAGGGGCAGGAAGTGGCGTGCTGATGAGCTTTTGCACTTCTTCTTGGGAGATTTCATTGACTACACTTTCTTGTGTCGCTTCTTGCTCGGGCTTTTTTGTCTTTTTGCTTGGCATAAGTGCTAGAATCAGCAGCAAAAGCAGCAGCAAAACTAGCACTGCCCCTCCTCCTAGCACGCTATAAAAGGCGATTTTATTCTGCTTAAGCTTTTGGATCTGGGGGCTAAGGCTAGCAAATAGCCCTTGCATAGGAGCTAGAATCTTCTGCAGCTTTTCACTAAGCCCTTTAGACTCGGTGGCTTGGGTCTGCTCTTGCTCTTCTTGGATACTATTTACATCTGCCATAGCTCTAATCTTATAAGTAGGATTCTAGGACTTTGGGGATAGCGATTGTGCCATCTTTTTGCTGGTGGTTTTCCATAATGGCTACAAGCGTGCGCCCCACGGCTAGAGATGAGCCATTAAGTGTGTGGGCGAAGTGGTTTTTGCCATTTTCTTTGTAGCGGATTTTGGCTCGCCTTGCTTGGAAATCGCGCGTGTTGCTAACAGAGCTTATCTCGCGGTAGCAGCCCTGCCCGGGCAGCCACACTTCTATATCAATGGTATTACTCGCGCTAAAGCCTAAATCCCCGCTACACAAGCGCACAAAGCGGTGGGGCAGCCCTAGATCGCTTAAGATTTTGCTAGCGGTGCGGAGCATTTTCTCTTGCATTGTATCACTTTGGCTTGGGTGCGTGATCGCCACTAGCTCGACTTTGTCAAATTGATGCTCACGGATAATGCCCCTTGTATCGCGCCCAGCACTGCCGGCTTCTTTGCGGAAGCAGGGCGTTTGCGCAGTTAGGCAAATAGGCAGGTCATTAGCACTAATAATGCAGTCATTATAGAGATTTGTAAGCGTGATTTCCGCAGTGGAGATGAGGTAGAGACTATGCCCCTTTTTCTTTATGCCCTTAGATTCTACCGCGCTAGAATCTGGCTCTTCAAAGCTTGCTAGCTTAAACATATCATCTTCAAATTTTGGTAGCTGTCCTGTGCCAAAGAGCATTGCGCTATTAACAATCACTGGCGTGCTAACAAGCTCAAAGCCCGCCTTGCGATTGCTATCGATCATAAAGTTTATAAGTGCGCGAGAGAGTAGCGCGCCTTCCTTGCGCAGGACTGAGAAGCGACTTTTAGCCAGCTTTACCCCAGCGGCAAAGTCGATCCAGCCATTTTGCTCTGCTAGCTCAAAATGCTCTTTAGGAGTGAAGTCAAACTCTCTAGGAGTTAGAATGCGCTCTAGCTCGACATTCTCGCTCTCATCTTTGCCACTTGGCGTGTGGGAGTCTGGGAGATTGGGGATAGTGGCAAGGCTAGATTCTAGCTCTTCTTGCAAGGCTCGCACGACTTCTTGCGCTTGGGCTATGGCTTGCTTGTTAGATTCTAGCTCCTTGCGCAGTGTCTCTAGTGCGCTAGATTCTACCCCTTGTGCCCTTTGTGCGCCAAAGAGCTTGGAGTTTTTGTTTTGTAGCTCTTGGAGTGATTCTAGGGACTGCTTGGCAAGCTTTAGCTTGCTAGCTAGCGTGCTTAACTCTTGCAAGGTGCTAGAATCTACTTGCCTTTTGCTTAAGGCAGAAGCGACATAGTCAAAATCTTGGAGTAAAAGTTTAATATCTATCATTGCTAGCCTTAGAAAGGGAGTTTGTGCGTGATTTTAGCAAAAATGTAGTAGGTTTGCACGCGCCCTGCCTAAAAGCTCTCGCCAAACCACTGCGCTATGGAGCTGCGGATCGTCTGGCGCAGCTGGATTCCAGCGATGATGTCTGTGGCTAGGGCTTTTTGCAGTAGGCTCACTGCGCCGTTGCGAAACTTGCTTAGATATGGGTGGTCAATCTGCGCCCAATCGCCTAGAAACACGATCCTGCTATCATCTCCAAGCCTTGTGCCAATGAGCTTGATCGTGGCGTTTGAGGCATTTTGCACTTCATCAAATATCACAAACTTCTTGCGGATAGTGATCCCCCTAGCGTGCGCAATATCAACGACTTGGATATTGTGCTTTTTTAAAAAATATTCCGTGGCATCTTCTTTGTGGATTGTATTGACATTGCCGCGGTATTCAAGGTAGCTCTTTAGCGAGCTAGAGCGCAAGGAGTCGATGATGAAGTTGATCGCGCTATAGAGCGGATACATAAAGTAGCCTAGCTTTTGGTCTTCATCACCCTTGCGGAATCCAAGCTCGGCTTCTTTGTCATTAGCGGTGATGGTGTTGCGCAGGTAGATAATGCCATCAACTACTTCTTGCTTCAGTAGCTCTAGTCCTGCTTGAAGTGCGATAAGTGTTTTCCCAGAGCCTGTTGAGCCTGTGGCTATGGTGGCGACATTATGCGGGTGGGTGAGTAGGCAAAAGAGCATTTTTTGATCTAAATTTATGGGCGTTACATAGGGGGCAGCTTCATCTATCATTGTATCTAAGTCCCATTCTTCAAAGCGACCTTGTAGCTTTATGCCAAAGCGTTTTTTCCCCGTGAGATAGAGCGAGCTATCGGTATTATCTTGCTCATCGATATGGATTAGACTCCACTCTTTTAGTGTTTTAAATGCCTTTGTTTTCTCAAGCTGGGCTAAAGGCGCGTCTTTATGGAGCAAGAAGCTATGCCAGAAGTTGATTTCACTGGGGTTTTCCACGCGATCGCGGAAGAGAGATTGGGCATTGAGCCCGCTTGCTTTAGTGCGGATTTTTAGTGCTATATCATTGGTGAGTAGAGTGAGCCCATAGTCTTTGGCGATTTCTGCGATCCTTGCGTCATTTAGCCCATATTCTAGGTGCTTGGTTTTGTAGCTTGCGCGGTAGATGATTGTAATGGGGATCGCACCTTGCTTGCTCTCATAGTAGGCTATGTATAAAAAGTCCTGCTCTTTTGGGGGGAATGGCAGCTCTTGCTTGCTTGCTTTAGCACTGCTTGTGGCGCGCTTATCAAAGTCCCCAATATTGCGGAAAAACTCTCGCGCTAAAAAGCCTACTTCGTGTGAGGTTTTCTTCTTATCAAGCTCTTCTAGCACGACATCGCTTATACATAGGGTGTTTTTGGCATTGTCGTAGAGATAGATGATGTTTTCTGGGTCATCAAGTATGATAGAAGTATCAATGAGGTAGGACTTTTTTGCCATTTATGCTATGCCTTTTTGACAAAGCAGGTCTTTATCACAATGGTGCCAAGCTTTGGGAGCTTGGCTTCTATCTCATCATCATTACCATTTAAGCGGATATTTTTAACCATAGTGCCGCGCTTTATCGTGCTTGAAACACCTTTTACTTTAAGGTCTTTAGTGATAGTTACGCTATCGCCAGAATCTAGCGGGCTTCCGTTGGCATCTCTTGGCATTGCTACTCCTTGAAGTGGTGGTAGCTGGGATTATAGCGCAAATGTGCTAAAGCACTAGAATCTATCTCAAACGCTCCTAACCCTTGCTCTTTGCTTACTATTTACACATAGCCTAAGGCTGGGGGTAGATTTTGCTTGATTTGCTTGGATTTTATGCTACCTTTTTTTGCAGTGCTATTTACTACCCTGCTTGAAGGAATGGCTATGAAGTTTTATAAAAACCTTTCACTTAAATCAAAGTTTTTCACCTTGATTGTCGGCTTTGGTGTGGCATTTGTCATATTTTTGGTGCTAACGATCTTAGGAGAGGCGAAGTTCTCCAAGCATACGCAAGAGCAAATTATCGCAATGCTAGAGCAAGAGATTAAGGCAAAAATCAAGCTCGGCACAGACTCTATGGCAAGCTCGCTAGGTGAGCTTGTAAAAGGACTTGATGAAAAGGATCAAATCGCCATCATCGCAAAAGCCATTGATAAATTCAACTTTGAAGACGACAAGTCTGGCTACTACTTCGCCTTTCAAAAGGGCATAAATGTCGCCCACCCTAATCGCAAAGATATGATTGGCGTGTCGTATTGGGACGCTAAGGACCCTAATGGTGTGTATTACATACGAGAGCTTTTTGAGATCTCTAAAGACACGAGTCAAAAGGGTAAATTTGTGTATTACATTTTCTCTAAGCCTTTGCCGCAGGGCGGGTTTGTCGATGCGCAGAAAGTCGCCTATGCCAAGCTTATCCCAAATACGAAGGATATTTGGATTTCAACAGGGGTGTATATTGATACGCTAGATATTTACACCCACGCCACTTCGCAAGGGATTCTAGGGAATATTTCTCAAACAATCTATAACAATATCGCTATTTCTATGGTGGCATTTTTGCTGATCTTTTTCCCATTGATGTGGCTGTTTTATAGCACGCATTTGCGCGGGATTCTAAGCTTGCAGCATAATGTCTTTGCCTTTTTTGCCTACCTTAATCACGAGAGCAAGCAGATGGACTCTATCCCCCTAGATTCTAAAGATGAAATTGGGCGTATGGCACAGGCGATTGATGATAATGTCAAGCGCACGCAAGAAGGGCTTAAAAAAGACTCCAATCTCGTGCGCGATGTGCTAGGTGTCGTAGAAGAAGCGAAAAACGGACACTTTGGCACAATTATTGAAAACACAAGCCTAAATCCGCAAATCAATGAGCTAAAAGATGCGATCAACCAAATGTCGCGCACGCTATTAAATCTCGTGGGAGATGACCTTAGCAACTCGGCACGTGTTTTTGACGCGTATAAAAACAACGACTTCACTGATAGGGTAGAAAACCCAAGAGGACTTGAAGTAGCTATCAATAACCTTGGGGACTCTATGGCAAGTATGCTTGCTATCTCGCGCGATCACGCTAGAGAGCTTGAAGCAAAGTCCAAGGAGCTAGAATCTTCTGTCTATGAGCTTACCCAAAGTGCCAACACCCAAAGCTCTTCACTCCAGCAAACCGCATCACTCACAGAAGAAATCGCCCAATCTATGCAAAGTGTCAGCGAGCATACAAACGAAGTCATCGCTCAAAGTGAAGATATTAAAAATGTCATTGGCATTATTAGAGACATCGCGGATCAAACAAACTTGCTAGCCCTTAATGCCGCTATTGAAGCTGCGCGCGCTGGCGAGCACGGGCGAGGCTTTGCCGTGGTGGCAGATGAAGTGCGCAAGCTTGCAGAGCGCACGCAAAAAAGCTTAGGCGAGATTGAGGCAAATACAAATCTCTTAGTGCAAAGTATCAACGAAATGGCAGAATCTATCAAGGAGCAGACTGAAGGTGTAAGCCAGATCAATGACACCATTTCCCAGCTTGAAGACATAACCCAGCAAAATGTGCAAATCGCCAACCACTCTCGCGATATAAGTACCGCGCTTGATAGCGTTGCAGCTAAAATCCTTGATGATGTTAATGCGAAGAAGTTTTAAGCGAGCTAGATTCTAGCTTGCGCTTGTGGGCGCAGGCACTTTGGTAACAAGTGGGCTCAAGGGGCGCGCTAGATTCTAGCACTTGCTTGACAATATGCTGCAAATCTTGGTAGCTTGACTCATTTCACCACAAAGGACTCTTATGCCTATCGCTCATAATATCACGGATCTAATCGGTCGCACGCCCATTCTCCATCTCCATCAATTTGCTCCCAATCTCTATGGCAAGTGTGAGTTTCTCAACCCAAGCCACTCTGTTAAAGATCGCGCTGCTTTTGCGATGATACAAGATGCGCTTGATCGCAAGCAAATTACAAAAGACACCACCATAGTAGAATGCACCAGCGGTAATATGGGCATATCTCTTGCGATGATTTGCGCTAGCCTTGGGCTAAAGATCATTATCACAATGCCAGAATCTATGAGCATAGAGCGGCGCAAGATGATGACACTCTTTGGCGCGAAGCTTGTGCTAACCCCAGCTGCACAGGGTATGAAAGGCGCGCTTGATGAAGCTAGCAAGCTGCTAGAGAGTATCCCTGACTCTTTTATGCCAAGTCAGTTTGAAAATCTAGCTAACAAAGAAGCGCACAGGCGCACCACGGCGTTGGAGATTTATGAGAGCTTTAGCGGGGATCTTGGCTACTTTGTCGCAGGCTTTGGCACAGGCGGGACGATCAGCGGTGTGGGTGAGGTGCTAAAAGAGAAGATTTCTGGCTTGCAAGTCATTGGTGTCGAGCCTGCTGCCTCGCCACTACTTAGCCAAGGGTGCGCCGCTGGACACAAGATCCAAGGCATAGGGGCAAACTTTATCCCCAAAATCCTAAACACTAGCGTGATAGATTCTATCGTGTGTGTGGAAAATGAGCAAGCTATCGCTTGTGCCCAGCAGCTCGCTAGAGTCGGTGTGATGGTGGGTATATCAAGCGGGGCAAATGTCGCCATCGCCCAAAGGATCGCCAAAGAAAATCCAAGTAAAAAGGTGCTAACAATGCTCAATGACACTGCCGAGCGGTATCTCTCTACAGATTTGTTTAATACCCTATAGCTAGAATCTAGCGTGATTGTAGTGCTACTTGCTGTCTTTAAGCGCGCTTAAAGACCTAGCACTTATAATGCCTATCCCCACAAGCAAACCCATAACCCTGGAGCCACAATGACCTATACACCTATCCCTTTAGAAGACTTCTTATCAAATGCCCACAGCCCAAGCATAAAAGAGCTAGAATCTTTTGACACACATAAGGATAATCTTTTAAACGCTCTGGATAAGGCGGAGAAAAATAAAGAGAGCGAAGAGCATTTAAAAATCATCTTTATGGATTTTTTGAAAGATAGCTTTAACTATGAGCGCAATACAAAAAATCTCATTGATTTAAGCATTTATGAAGATGGGATTGCAAAAGTGCTTTTTGAAGTAAAAAAAAAAAAAAAAAAAACAAGTTTTTTTTTGGGGGGGGGGGGGGGGGGGGGAGAACACTACCCACACTACACAATCTAGAATCCAAAGCCTTTTATGAATCTATTCTCTACTTTTTACGCGAGTATAAAACCCATAACAACAACGACATAAAGCACATTATCCTAACAAATACGCGAGATTTCTATCTCATAGACGCTAGAGAGTATCTCACATTTACTAAAGATAAAACAATCCTAAAAGCCTTTGATAACTGCGATAAGAATCAAGGCACAAGCACAAGCACAAGCAAGTTTTACGCCACACTTAAAGACTATTTGCCCTCCCTTAACTCCACACTAAAATTTACCCATTTTCATATACAGACTACACCCCTGCCCCTGCTATATCAAGCCCTAAGCCCACAAGTGCTACTCAAACAAAAAAATTGCATTGACGCCAACACACTCAATCAAAGCTTTTATGATGAATTGCTCTACATTCTAGGGCTAAAAGAGATAGACCAAAAAGGCAAGATTCTAATCCTCCCCACCACAGAGCAAAACACGCTTTTAGATTCTATCTGCAACAAACTAGGACTTGATAGAGACAAAGACTTTGAGACAATCTTTTCCTTGCTTACCACTTGGAATAACCGCATATTATTCCTGCGACTTTTAGAATCTATGCTTTTAAGTTTCAAGCATATTACAAAGCCCTTTTTAGACATTGACACGCTACAAAACTTCACAGACTTAAACACGCTCTTTTTTGACATATTAGCCCTTAAAAAAGAGAAGCGAAAAACCGACTTAAAGCTAAAAGATTCTATCCCTTATCTTAACTCAAGCCTTTTTGACAAAACAGAATTAGAAAAGCAAAATAACGAAATAAGCAAACTAGATTCTAATCATCTCGCCATTTTCAAGCACTCAATCCTTAAAAAAGACAAAGAGTATAAAGATACACAATCCCTGCCCCTTTTAGAATATCTCTTTAAATTCTTACACGCCTATGACTTCACCACCACGCCAAAAGATATTATAGACCATATCAAAACAAACCACGACAAGCTGATAAATGCCGCCGTGCTAGGACTAGTCTTTGAAAAGCTAAATGGCTACAAAGAGGGCAGTTTCTACACGCCTAGCTTTATCACAAGCTATATGTGTAAAGAGTCGCTAGAAAAAGTCGTTATAGAGAAGTTTAATGAAAGAAAATCGTGGGAATGCGATAGCTTAGAATCTTTAGCACAAAAGCTAGACAAACTCACAGATTCAAAAGATGGCTATAAAGAGGCAAATGCCATTTTTGATTCTATAAAGGTTTGCGATCCAGCCGTTGGTAGCGGACACTTCCTTGTGTCTATGCTCAATGCTATGATAGAGCTAAAATTCCGCCTTAAGATTCTCTGCGAGATTCACATTGATGATAATGGAGAGCGAGACTATAAGCGATTAAAAGACATAAGATTACGCCTAGAAAATGATGAGATTTTAATACAAGATTCCAATAACACCCTGCATACTTATCAAACCCCAGCCCACGAAAATTTAGAATCTCACATAATCCAAAAAGCCCTATTCCACAACAAACGCATTTTGATAGAATCCTGCCTTTTTGGCGTGGATATAAACCCAAACTCTTGTGAAATCACAAAGCTAAGACTATGGATAGAGCTACTTAAATACAGCTTTTATATCTTTGATTCTAATGGTAAAAATACAGGCGATTTAGAAACCCTACCAAACATTGATATAAATATTAAATGTGGAAATTCGCTTATAAGCAATATCGCCCTAGATATGACAAAAGAAAGCTTAGAAAAAGATTTAAAAAATAGGCTCAATGATAACGCCACCCTAGAATCTGCAAATGAGATTCTATCTACAATCAATGATATACAAAATAAACTCCCACATACTATACAAGATTACAAAAACGCCGTGAGTGCTTACAAAAACGAGACAAACGCCGAGCTAAAATCACTCCATAAGCAAAAAATCCACACCACACAAAGCTTTATCATCGCTATATTTCACAAAACAAGCAAAGCCTACCAAAACTTCAAAAATGCCCTATCTAGCTACCTGCAACGCTATGGCTACAATGGCATTGATAACGCCACTCTGCAAAACAAAAGCCTAGATTCTGCCCTTATAAAAAGTCTCAACGACTACACGATAAACTTTAACTTCCACAAGAGCCTAGACATACCCAAAGAGTCGCAAGGTTTTGTAGAAAAAGAGCTTATAACACTTATAGAATCTATGCGAGAATATGAGAATCTCATAAATGACACTAACGCATTTGAATGGCGGTTTGCATTCCCTGAAGTGCTAGATTCTAATGGCGACTTTCTAGGCTTTGATTTAGTCATAGGCAATCCGCCTTATATCCGCCAAGAAGAGATAAAGCACCTAAAGCCACAACTTCAAAAAGCCTTTAGAATCTACAAAGGCACAAGCGATATTTACACCTACTTCTACGAGCAAGGACACAAGATTCTAAAACACAATGGAATCTTAAGCTTTATCACAAGCAATAAATACTGCCGAGCAGGATATGGCGAGCCTTTAAGGGAGTTTTTGCTTGAAGCCACCGCCCTGCTTTACTACATAGAATTAAATGGTATAAAAGTCTTTGACTCCGCCTCTGTGGATACAAGTATCCTAAGCTTTATCAAAACAACGCCAGATTCTACACATACATTTGACTTCGCACACCCCAAAGACTACGATACTAAAGCCAATGCCCCACTGCAAGAATACATCACATCACAAAGCCTTTTGCAATCTAGCTTAACTAAAGAAAGCTTTATTTTCCAAGACAGCACCAACGCCGCCCTTAAAGCTAAGATTGAAGCCATCGGCACACCGCTAAAAGAATGGGATATTTCTATAAATTATGGAATCAAAACAGGCTATAACGAAGCCTTTATTATAGATTCTGCAAAAAGAGATGAGATTTTAAGGAATTGTGTGAGTGAAAATGAAAGACAAAGGACAAGTGAGCTTATAAAGCCCATTTTGCGTGGCAGGGATATTAAGCGGTATAGTTATGAGTGGGCAGGATTGTGGATAATCATAGCCAAATTTAACTCTCATCAATATTTAGAAAAAGATTATCCAGCAATATATAACTATCTCTTACAACACAAAGATAAGCTACAAAAAAGGGGACAATGCACCAACAAACCAGCCACAGATAAAAAGCCATACACAGGGCAACACCATTGGCTAGAGCTAGACAACAACCCTACAAATGAATACTTAAGCAACTTTGAAAAAGAAAAGATTTCGTGGCAACGCGTTACACAAGAGCCAAGTTTTATTATGGAATCTGATTATTACCTTTTAGATTCTATGGCATTTTTAACAAGCAAGTCAAAAGAGAGATTATTATACATACTTGGATTTCTTAATTCTAAAACGATTTTTTATTATTTTAAAAATATAGGGCATTTATATGCTGATAAAGGCTTTTTGCTTTCTAATCAATATGTAGAAAGACTCCCTATCCCACAAATCACAGAATCTAATAAGCCCTTGTGCGATGAGATTATAAAATGTGTAGAGAATATCCTAGAAATTAAAGCTTGTCATACTGAGGCGTTAGCCGAAGTATCTAAAAATACAGAATCTAAAAAAGATTTTTCGCCTTTTTCAAAGGCTCAAAATGACAAAGCAGATTCCGCCCTTGACACAAAAGAGTTAGAATCTAAAATCGACTCTTTAGTCTATAAACTCTACAATCTCACAAACGATGAGATAGCAATAATAGATTCCAAAACATAAAAAACTAATGCTAGAATCTAAACAACACAAAATGATAAGGAAGAGCCAATGACAATCAATGCCATTATAGAGAAAGATACAGATGGGTATTTCGCTTTTGTCCCAGAGTTTAAAGGCTGTGTAACTTGCGCGCAAAGCCACGAAGAAGCTGCGGCTAATATCACAGAAGCTGCGCAGCTCTACCTAGAGAGCCTAGCTAATGATGAGAGAGCAAATATAGCAAGCAGACACACTGCCATAGTTCCCATCGAAGTTAGCCAATGCCTGAACTTCCGCGACTAAGTGCCAAAGAAGCAGAGAGACTGCTACTGCAAGAAGGGTTTGCCATAGATAGGCAAAAGGGCAGTCATAGAATCTACAAAAACACATTTATAGAATGGTCTTACCCCATCACGCAGGGCAGACTCTCCACCCCAAAATCATCAAAGAGCTTTTTGCTATTATCGAGCAAGCAAAACAAGCTTAAGGTATTTGATAGAAGATGTGATATGGAAAGATAGGTAGTGTCGTAGGCTTATAGATTGCCGAAGTCTTACGACTTCTCGCAATGACAAACTTTTAGATTCTAGCGACAATGCCCTTTCTCCGTCATTGCGAGGCAGTGGCGATAGCCACAACAAAGCAATCCACAAAGACAAAGCACAAAAAGTGGATTACTAAAGAAGCTGCGGCTTCGCCTTGTTTTGCCACGCCTTGCAAGCAAGGCTCGATGACGATAAAACACCGCTAGTGTAAAAAGTGGATTCTAGCCAATCGCCTTTAGCCCAATGCTTGCAGCGATGATCACGCACACGCATAGAAGCTTCAAAAGCGAGCGATCTTCTTTATAAAACACCACCCCGACAATCACGCCCCCCGCCGCGCCTATGCCTGTCCATATCGCATACGCCACGCCCATAGAGATCTCTTGCATAGCAACAGATAGGCAAGTAAAGCTAAGTGCGAAGCACCCAATAATCGCCAGCAGATAGAGCCTCTGCCCATCGACAAATCGCTTCATCACAATCACGCCAAAGACCTCCATAAGCCCAGCAGCAAGCAGCATTATCCAGTGTATCATCAAGCCCCTTTATCGCTTGTGGCAAACTTTAGCCCAATGACCGCGCACATCAGCACCACAATGAGCGTGATCTTTAGCCAAGAAGCCGGCGCGCCAAAGACCACAATCTCTGCTAGCACGATCCCAGCCGCCCCAATCCCCACAAACACACTATATGCCACGCTAATTTCAATAGCCTTAATCGCAAGCAGCATACACACAAAGGAAATGCAAATGCCAAGCCCTGTTAGAGCCTGCAAGCCTAGCGTGTCTGCGTATTTGAGCCCGCTTACCCAAAATATCTCACAAATACCGCCGATGATGATAAGAAGCCACGCGAGATTTTTGCTCATACTCTGCCTTTGGGTGGTTTGAAGCTGCGCATTGTAGCATATAGAGTATAATGCCCATTTGTGCGATCGCTTAGGCATCTGCTGCTTATAAGACACGACTAGGAGAGATTATGCCCCTACATCTTCTGCGACCATTTATCTTGCTACTAGCAATTCTTTGCTCCATTGGTGCTAGTGAGAGTCTAGCGCGCCAAGCCCCCGCCCAAAAGCTAGCCGATAAGCCTAAAGACAGAGCACTTGTAGTAGCTATGCAAGGGCAGAAGCTCTGCTACACTCCATCGCACAATGCCATCACCCTAGAGCCTTGCACAAATGCCACCCCCCTTGCGCGCTATGATGTTTTTGCGCGTGTGGCGTGGTTTATCAACAATGCGTGGCTATGTATGAGCGTGGCGGATAATGAAGTGGATATTGTGCTAAAGCCCTGTGTGCTTAATGACACAAAGCAGAGATTTGTGCTAAGGGATAGCGCATTCTACACACAGGATAAATCCCTACAAGTAGCCACAAAAGGCAAGGTTGTAGCCCTAGTTACAAAGGGCGCGACTCCACACACGCTAGATTCTAGTATGCAGGAGTGGGCAAGCACCCTTGCTACACCCGCTGGGCTTAATCTTAGCACCTTTATAGGCTGGAGCTTTATCACTCCTAGTGGGTTTGATATGTATTATCTAGCTAATGCCGCTAGCAAAGATGAGCCCACAGACTTCATCTACAACCCTGAAACAAAGCAAATCGCGCTTTTTAGCCCACAATCATTGCAGCTTCTCTGCCTAACCTCTACGCAAACAAGCAAGCAGGAGTGGAACTGGCTGGCATACAAAGAGTGCGCCAAAGGGCAGAAATCACAACAATGGGAGATCTTTGCCTTTGGGGAGAATAATCAAGCAATGCTCAAAGACTATCTTGGCAATTTTTTGCGTGTAACCAAATATGGCGTGAATTGGGGTGCGCCTTATACTGCTACAAGTGCCTATATCGCTAAAGATACTTACAATACACCTACTTCCTTTTTCCACTTTGATAATGCTATGCAAGATTGGCAGAGATTTGTAGAAGCAAACATTAGCAAGGAGCTAGTAAGCTGTCCAGCTCCGGGCAGCAGCGTGCGCTCTAGTCTTACAAACCCACCACTGCCTAGCCATTTTGCTCTCAATGATGCGTGGAGAAGGCGGCTGTGGCAGATCGCCACTAGCACAGATGGTGTGCTACAACGAGCAGGAGATTGCGGCGTGTGCTTGCTGCATAGCTATCAAATGGTAGCAGAGCTTATCGCCCACGCTCAAGCACCGCTAGAATCCGGGGGCTATTTCTTTGACACACAAGCTGGGGCAAACCCTTTCCCCTCCTTTCGCGCTCGCTACCCACTGCTAGCACAGCAGCTAGAATCCTATACAATGGCAAATGCGCCTAGCACCCAGTCTTGGGCAGATGCGGCAGTGTATGCCACGCAGGTGTATCGCTCCATTGCTCTAAGTATGTTTCCGGGGTATTTTTGGACTATGCAAGAGTATGCAAGGACGCAAATTGAAATGCTTAATATTCTGCAAGGGTTTTTTAACGCGCCTGTTGGGAGCGTGTGGATTATCAATGTCTATATGCGCGATGCGCAAGGCAGAGCAAGCGGACACGCGATCCCTGTTTTGCGGCTAGAGCAAGGCGTGCTATTTATCCCCACAAATGTTACAGGTGGGATTAGCTATGAGGCATTTAGCGGACTACTCTCAAACACCCTTATGGCTACAACCTTGCAAGAAGCGATCAATGCCCTATCTGCACAAGGTATCGCTAATATCTATATGTTTGCAGCATTGCGCCTAAGAGAGCCTTATAGAAACCCTCTAAACACAGAGATTTCAAGCAATAATTGCAGTGGCGATGGAGATGGGCGCAGGGGGAGCGGGGTGCTTCCACTCTCTCAAGCGATCAATCAATGCGCAAGTGGCAGATGTCTAATCCAATAAGACAGATCCCCAAGACAACGCGCACTAGCAAGCTTGTGTCTTAGATTCTAGCTAGAATCTAGCCTTTAAATAGCGCACTGCCAATGCGCACCATATTTGCGCCCTGCATAATGGCGTGCATAAAATCCCCACTCATACCCATAGACAAAGTCTCTACATCGCTATATGCGGCACGAAGCGTGTCGTATAGGGCTTTTGTTCTAGCAAAGCTCTCTACTACCGCGCTAATATCCTGCGTATGCGCGCCTATGGTCATTAGCCCTTGTAGGTGTAAGTGTGAAGTGCGCGCGCGGATATGGGCAAAAGCATCGCAAGTAGATTCTAGGGAGAATCCGTGCTTGCTAGGCTCATTGGCGGCATTGACTTGTAAAAGAGCGGGCTGGATTCTGCCTTGGGCTTTGCACCTTTCATCAAGGCTTAGGGCAAGCTCTATGGAGTCGATAGAGTGGATTAGCGTGGGGCTTAGGGCTAGGAGGTGGTTGATTTTGTTGCGCTGGAGTGTGCCGATGAAATGCCACTCAATAGGCGTTTGGGGGGCTTGGGGCTTTAGGGTTACTTGATATGGGGGCTGGGCTAGAAGTCGCTCAAGCTCGCTTGCCTTTTGGCGCAAGTCTTGCACCCTATTTTCTCCAAAGGCTCGCTGCCCGGCTAAGTAGAGCGCGCACATAGATTCTACATCTTGGTATTTGCTCACTGCTACAAGGGTAACTTTATGCCCTGTAATGCCCGCTTTAGCTTGGTATCGCTCTGTGGCGGCATCGATTTGGCGCGTGATAAGGGCGAGATCGCTAGCGATGCGCGTTTGCCTAGCTCTTTCTTGCGTATTTTGCGTGTGCTTATCCATTGTAGGGTGCGCCGCCAAAATGCACAAGCGCAGACCCCCAAGTAAAGCCCCCACCAAAGGCATCAAGCAGCATAAGATCGCCTTTTTTGAGTCGCTTAGTTTTGTAGGCTTCATCAATAGCCATAGGGATACTAGCAGCAGAAGTGTTGCCATATTTCTGCACGGTGATAATCACTTGCTCATCGCGCAAGCCTAGCTGCTCGCCTACTGCGGAGATAATGCGCAAGTTTGCCTGATGGGGGATAAAGAGATCAATGGCGGTGGGGGCTAGCTCATTGCGCTCTAAGATATGAATCACATCGGCAGTGAGTGTGCGCACCGCGTGCTTGAAGACTTCGCTGCCTTTCATTTGTAGCTTACCGCCACTGCCATCGCTAGATTTTTGAGGGGTCATTAGCAAGTCGCTATACGCGCCATTTGCACCGATATGGACATCAAGTATAGATTCTGCTTTATCCTGTGTGCGTGAGATGACTGCAGCTCCTGCCCCATCGCCAAAAAGCACGCAAGTGCCCCTATCGCTAAAATCTAGCACATTGCTGACCTTTTCTGCCCCCACGATAAGCACATTACTATATGCGCCTGATTCTATGAAGCTTTTTGCCACGGAGAGCAGGTAGATAAACCCCGTGCAAGCGGCAGTTATGTCAAAGGCTGGGACATCGGCGATCCCAAGTTTAGCACTAATCAAGCAGGCATTGCTAGGCATAGCCATAAAATCTGGGCTAAGAGTCGCGCAAACCACTAGATCTATATCTTTCGCGCTAAGACCTGCACGCTCAATGGCAAGTGCTGCGGCTTTAGCACCTAAATCACTGCTACCTTCATCATCGTGCGCAAAATAGCGAGACTTAATCCCCGTGCGCTTGGTGATCCACTCATCGCTTGTATCAAGCGTGCTTTCAAACTCTGTATTTGGGACACAGCGCGTAGGGACATAGGAGGCGATGGAGCGCATAGCAGCATAATACATCTCTACCCCTTTGTGCTAGCAAACGCTTGGGCGATGCGCTCGCACACTTTGGCTTCGCACGCTCTTAGTGCTTGATATACGGCGTTTTCTATGGCGCGGGCATTGGACTTGCCGTGGCTAATGATTGCTACTTGTTTGACACCAAGCAGCGGTGCGCCGCCGTATTCCGCGTAATCGACCTTTTTCTTAAGGTTGGCAAATGCGCCTTTAAGCAGCAAGCCTCCTAGTAGGCGCAAGGGGCTAGTTTTTATCTCTTGCTTTAGAATCTGGCTAATGGAGCTTGCCACGCCCTCGCTAGCTTTTAGCACGAGATTTCCGCTAAAGCCATCGCACACGATGACATCAACACTGCCATTAAAAATATCGTTGCCCTCGACATTGCCCTTGAAAAATGGATAGCCCTTTAGCAGAGCAAAGGCGGCTTTTGTCAGCTCGTTGCCTTTGGATTCTTCCTCGCCATTTGCTAAGAGCCCTACGCGGATAGCATTGTCATCATAGCCCATTACACTGCGCGCGTATTCATAGCCCATTATCGCAAACTCTACTAGGTATTCTGGCTTGCAGTCGGTGTTTGCCCCAGCGTCTAAAATCATACTAGGCTTGTGCGTGATAGTTGGCATAAGTGTGCAAATAGCGGGGCGCGAGACGCCATCGATCCTGCCAAGCCGCAGAGTCGCTAGACTCATAGTCGAGCCGCTATGCCCGGGCGATACAAGCGCATCTGCCTTGCCCTCTCGCACAAGATCTGTGGCGATATAGATTGATGATTCCTTGCGCTTTAGGGCATCTGTGGCACTCTCTGCCATACGGATATAATCACTACAATGCACCACCTCCACGCGCTCATTTTCCCCATACGCGACACCACTTTGGGAAAGCACCGGGGTAATCTCTCTCTCATCGCCTACAAGCAGCACCTTGCACTCACGCGCCTTGGCTGCTGCGATAGCACCTTGCACAATGGGCATAACCCCATGATCAGCACCCATCACATCAACAGCTATTTTCCACATATCTGCTCCTTAGCCTTTGCGCTCACGCGCTTCACAAGTTATTTGTATGAGCCGCTAAATTTGTTGATATGGTGTGGTAGCTTCCAGCTGCCGTCTTTATCTTTGATAGGTTTTGCTAGTGCTACTTTGTAGTGAGTCCTGCGCTTTGCCGCTCTTGTTTTACTTACTCGTCTTTTTGGGACTGCCATACTAATCTCCTTTACTATGATAATCAAGCTTAATAGATTCTATCTCGCTTTGTAAGATAGAATCTAAGTCGATAAAGCCATCAAAGCACTCGATCACATCAAATGCCTCAAAGCGTTGGCTTTGTGTATCCCAGAGTCCATCTGCAATATACAAAACCAACTTTTCATCAATGCTTTGTAAGAATTCTTCCCCGCTCCTATCGCATATAAGCGCGATCTCTCCTGCTAAATTTGCATTGATACAAAATAGCCCGCGATCTTTAGCGAAAATCTCACCCTTAAAGCACAGCCCTTGAGAATGCAGCTCAAACGCCTTTGGTGCGGAAGAGATCTTCCTAGCTTGTATGCGCATAGCAAGCAGTGCTGCTAGATTCTAGCAAATCTCTTTAGCAGCGAAAAAGAAAGCGATTTCATTGCGCGCATTTTCTAGACTATCGCTTCCATGCACAGCGTTTGCGTCAATGCTTTGCGCAAAGTCTGCGCGGATTGTGCCGGGCTTGGCTTCCTTGGGGTTTGTCGCGCCCATTAAGTCGCGATTTTTAGCTACGGCATTGTCCCCTTCTAGCACCATTACAACTACCGGACCACTTACCATAAACTCGACAAGATCGTTGAAAAATGGGCGGTCTTTGTGGATCGCGTAGAATACTTCTGCATCGCATTTGGAGAGCTGGAGCTTTTTCATCGCGGCAATTCTTAGTCCATTGCTCTCAAAGCGATCGATGATCTTGCCGATCACGCCCTTTTGCACGGCATCTGGCTTGATGATAGAAAGAGTCCTTTCTGCCATAGAATCTCCTTTAAACTTAAGTTTTGGTTAAAGTAATTTGTGATTATAAGCCCCTAATGCTTAAATAACAATTACGCTAGGCATACAAGTTTTTACGCACTCTTGCTGCTCTGCTGGATTGCCAATGTTACAAAAAGTATCAAAATGCTTGCAAGCAATACTTTATGCTGGATTTTAAGCTGTTTTTTTTTTTTTTTTTTTGATTGAATAGCATTTTAATCTTAAAAACAAAAGGAGCAGCAATGCGACTCAAAGCTTTATCTCTTGCCCTATCGCTTGGTGCAGGCATAGCTGTCGCTAGCGTTATTTTCACAGGGTGTGCGACTATTACGAGCGGTCCTAGAGAAGAAGTCTCCCTAAGAGCCTCAAATGGAGATAAAGTAATTGTTACCATTGATAATCGAAAATTGCGCCTCCCAGCCACGATAAAGCTTAAAAGAAAAGGTGAGATGATCTATCTGTATTCAAAAGATAACCCAAACTACCAAGATAGCGCTATCAATTCACAAGCTATTGGCAGAAACGAAGTAATGCTGCCACAAAATCTAGTTGCGCTTCTTGATATATTTGGAGTCTTGGCATTCATTTTACCCGGTTTTACAAGCCTAGCAGTAGATCAAGCCACTGGCAGTGCCTTTAAATATGCTAATAAACAGCTTGTTTTGCCTGTCTATCCAAAGTGTGTGAGATAGAACGATGAGAGTATGTCTTGCAATAATTTTGGTGCTTATTCTTAGCGGCTGTGGAGTCATAACCCATGGGACGAAGCAAAAGGTGCTACTCACCACTTCAAATGGAAAAAATGTAATGGCTACAATAGATGGGCAAAAGGTGAAAATCCCAGCTGAAGTAAGCATTAGCAGAAAAGGTGCGAATATACAAGTTTTGCATATCGATAATCCAAACTATGAAGACTCATTTCTTAGTATCGGCGGGCAGGGTGATGTGAGCGTTGGATTTTGGCTAGATATAGTTGGGATTTTTCTTTTTGTGCTGCCCGGACTTACGAGCGTTGGTGTAGATGCTGCCACGGGCGGTATGTATCAATACTCAAATACGACTTGGACTATCCCACTACAAGAAAAGAAATAATTGCGTATCGGCTTTCTTTTGTTATGGGCTTGTATGAGCCCATGGCTCATCGCGCTAGATTCTGCACCGCATGGTAAAGAATCTCTGCGCACGAGCCTGCTATCGCTCCCTATCCCAGAATCCACCGCTTGGAGAGCCTTACTTCACTACCAAAACAATCGCTCAAGTATCCCCAAACAATCCAAAAAATCAAACTTTTTCCTACATAAAAAGGGGCATAAAAATCCGCGATTAGAATATATCGCCACCATAGATAGCCTAATAAATGCAATAGAATCTAGTGGGTTAAAGGCAAATGGCAATGAGCGAGAGTTTGTCTGCTTGTATCCTGCGAGATTACAGCTTATCCAAGTCTATTTGCACAATCTAGTAGCAAGTGGCACGACAAATGCGCTAGCTTATAAGCGAGCCCTGCAGGCGATTCTAGCCTATAAACAAGCCACGCCCTGCAAAGACTTGCAAGAATTTCTAAGCCTTGTGCCAATCGATGAAATCTGGCTTGAGTTTGCCGCAGAGAGCGACATATATCCCGGCTCTAGTATGGGGCATATATATTTGCGCTTGCTTGGCAAAAGCAAGCAGGATATAGACACAGAGACTGGGAGTGCAAAAATTGTGCGTAAAAAGGGTGAAATGCAAGAATATGGTATGAGCTACTACGCAATTTTAAGCGAGTTTTTTAATCCGCTAGATTATATCCGTGCGATGTTTGGCAATCTCACAGGCTACTACGCGCTAACTCCTTATGGTAATCTCTCCACAGAATATTTAGAGAATCAATCTCGCGTGCTCTATCGCTTCAAGCTAGAATCCACTTTTTCCCAGCGCGAGCTATTTAGGCTGCATTTGTGGGAGCTAAAAGATAGGCAAATCCACTATGCTTTCATCACGCATAACTGCACCGATGGGGTCGCACAAATCCTTAGCGTGCTAGATTCTAGCTATGGGTTTAAAAAATTTAAGCCTTTTACCACGCCAGCTACTTATATCAAGCACCTAGATGCAGTAGGGCAGATAGGCACGCAAGAGTGGCTAGCACCGCCGCGTAAGCAGCCATTTATCAATCGTTTTGGAGTAAATGATCTTTTGCGCTCTTATCCAAATAGCAAACTAACGCTAGCCTATGAGCAGGGCAATCTACTCTCTTTCTCTCTCGCGCCAATTTATTCTGCTATCACAAATGCAGATTCTAGCTACAAGGAGCATATAGAATCTAGGCTTTTCGCGCTAGATGGGAAAATCGCGCTAGATTCTAGCTTGAGTGCTCGCCAAGAGCGTGCCTTTCTCTCTCAAATCGAGCTTTTGCATTTGTATTCGTTGGCGGATTTTTATCGCACGCGCACACTCTCTAAGCTTATCTCCTTGCGCCTAGAATCTAATCTCTATCAGTATGAAAATAGCAATGCTTTTGGTGCTGCCATAAATCGTAGCACAAGGCTTTTTCCCACGATTGAAGGCGGGCTTGGGTTTAGTGCGTATGCTCGGCGTTTGACATTTTTCGCGCTGCCATTTCTTGGCTATCGTTATGAGCTAATCCATAACCCCTACATTGCTTTGAAGCTTGGTGTGATTGCACGCTTTCCTAGAGTCAAAGCCATTATAGAATCAAACTTATATTATGATGTTTTGGGGAATAATCGTGGCTATGATACGAGATTGCGCGCATTTCTTGGGGTAAATCTCTATGCAAGTAGGCATTTCGCGCTTGATGTATTTATGGATTCTAGCGCGTATTGGAATCTACTCCGCAATACGCGCATTGCCTATGAGACGCAGCATTTGTGGCAGATAAAAGCTGGAGTATCATTGTATTTTTAGCATTCATAGATGGGATTGAGTCTTTGGTGCTTTGCGATATAATGCGTGGCTTTATGTGCTTTGAAACGCAAGCTATAAAGCCCTTACAAGGAGAATCTATGATCATAATCCCAGCGCGCCTTGCTTCCACCCGCTTCCCCAATAAGATTCTAGCAGATATTTTTGGGCTGCCAATGGTGGTAGCAAGTGCGAAAAACGCCGCCAAAGTCGATGAAGTATGCGTAGCGTGCGATGATATAAGCGTGCTAGAGCTATGCAAAAGCCACAATATCCGCGCTATCCTTACTAGCAAAGATCATCAAAGCGGCACAGATCGCTGCTATGAAGCTGCTAAAAAGCTAGGGCTCTCTAGCAGCGAGATTATCATCAATGTCCAAGCTGATGAGCCGTTTTTAGAGCCAGAGATTTTGCAGGCACTGCAGGGGGTAATGCAGCAAGGTGCGTTTATGGCAAGCTGTGCAAAGCATATCACCAAAGCCCAAGCCCTTGATCCAAATGTCGTGAAAGTCGTGGTGGATTCTAGTATGAATGCGCTGTATTTCTCGCGCTCCATTATCCCATATAATCGCGATGCCACAGATGATAGCAAAGTGGATTCTAGCTATTTGGGACATTTGGGTGTTTATGGGTATAGTGTGGAGAGTCTTAGGGAGTTTTGCGCTCTGCCGCAGTCTAAAGAGCACTCCCCCCTAGAGCACATAGAGAAGCTAGAGCAGCTGCGCGCGCTTTACTATGGCAAGCGCATTGCTATGGTGCTCGTTAGCACACAAAGCATAGGGATCGATACGCCAGAGGACTTGGTAAGAGCATTGCAGCACTTTGGAGAATCTAGCTAGATTCTAGGAATACTATTTGCTAGTGCTTCTCTATCAAGCAGCTTGTGTAAAGCGAGATCTTAGAAGCATAAGGACATATATGAGACTCTACCACAACACCACCAAAGCCTTTGGCATTATAAGCATAGCAGGGCTACTTAGCATAGCTAGCATTTTTAGCGCGTGCTACAAGCCACCAAAGCCCACCCAAGATGCCTTAAGCGTGAAAGTCTATCGCGGGAAGTCTTCGCTCAAAGACTGCACCTATCTCACAGAATCTTCAGGCATTGTCAATACAAAGGGCTATGGCATTAAGCTGCTTGCTGCCATAGCAGGTGCGGAAAATGACTTGCGCAATAAAGCTGCGCGCTTTGGTGGGAATGCCGTGCTTGTGCTACATACCGAGTCGCGCTACCTAGGGGCGGACTACCAGTTCAAAATGGGGCTAGCAAACGATAACACTTCTAACAAAATCGATGAATACATCATCTATGGCGAAGTGTATCGCTGCAAGCTTTAGTGTCCGCGCGTGGCAAGCGTTAGATTTTCTATGGCATTATTGCGCGTCCAAAGCTAGAATCTAAGGAGATATGATGAAAGCAAGCAAGATAAGCGCGCTATTATGCGCTTTTGCGCTAGCACTAAGCGCGCAAGCCAATGCCAACGATGCAAACATAGCTAAAAAGCTCCTAGAGTCTAAAACTAAGCGCACGCTAGAAGTAGTGAGCTTTAGCCCGCTAGATTCTAGCGGCTTGTTTTTGCTCACTATCCAAGATAAGCTAAATGGCTATAAAACACTCCTGATAAGCGATGAGAAGCAGCAGAATCTAGTCGTGGCAAGCGCGTTTTTTAGCAGCGATGATACACTAAGTAAGCGCGTCTCCCAAGAGCTAAACGCCATAAGCGCGTATAATTTCAAAGTCCAAAACTCCGCCAAGCTAAACGCGCTCTTTGCCTCTATCCCTAAAGACTACGCCATAACCATAACCGGCGCGACTTCTAAAAAGCTCTACATCGTGTCTGACCCTATGTGCAGCCACTGCCAAGAAGAGCTAGCACGCATAGAAGAAAAGCTTCAAACTCATACCATTATAATGATCCCAGTGGGACTACTTGGGCAAGACTCTTTATACAAAGCAGCAGATATTGCGCGCCAAATTCGCAGTGCCAAAACCCCCAAAGAGCAGATCCAAACCCTGCGCAAAATCTATGCGCGCACATACACCCCCACCACCGCAAGCGATGAGGCATATAGCCAAGTCGTGCGCGTAACTAATAGCATTAAAAATTCTGGGCTTATAGAGGGCGTGCCATTTATCTATGAGCCCCTAAACTAGCGGCTAGAATCTACAAGGAGTAATGATGAAAAAGCCTAAGCATAGTAACACTTCATCGCCATATAGGAAAATCGCAGATTTTGCGATGGTAGGTAGCAGCAGCGCGCTTGTGCTAGTCGCTCTGCTAGGCTGCGATAATCCACAAGATGGCTTTGCAAATAGCCCCAGCACTCAAGGTAGCCAAGCCCCAAGCCAAGCCATCAAGCAAGGGGCGTTTGTCATCGTAGAAGAGCAGCTAGATGGAAGCTACAAAGTCTTAGAAGAATACCCAAGTGCCACTACACGCGTAGTCGTGCGTGATAAAAATGGAGTGGAGCGGATTTTGAGCGATGAGGAAGTAGATGAAATTATCCAAAAAGAAGCCGCGCGTGTGGAGAATGGCACAAGTGAGCTACTAGCTCCAGCTGCTGGTGGGGGCGGCGGTGAGAGTGGCGGGGGCTTAGGACTAGGTGGGGCGATCCTAGCAAGCGCGGCAGGCGCGCTACTAGGAAGCTACATCGGCAACAAGCTCTTCAATAACCCAAACTACCAGCAAAACAAGCAGCGCAACTACAAATCCCCCCAAGCCTATGAGCGCAGTGCAAATAATTTCAAGCAAGGCAGCGCAAATTCCCCGCGAGCAGGCGGCACGCCAAGCAATGCAAAAGGCGGATTCTACCAAAACAACGCTGCTAAAGGCGCGCCAAGCACGCGTCCTGCGCAAGGTGGCTTTGGCAGCTAGCCAAGCTACTAAGCCACAGCTCACGCCCAAAGCCAAGCCACGCAAATACCGCATATCGCAAGAACTAAGGAGGCTAGATTATGCTGCAATGCTTTGTCATAAACCTTGCCCACTCCCTTGATCGCAGGGCAGGTATGGAGGCAAATATCGCCGCACTTTTTGCTAAAGAGCCGCATTTGCAAGAAAAGATCGCATTTCACTTTTTCCAAGCTATAACACCTAAAGACATTAGAGAAAATGGCTTTATCAAGCGGTATTGTCCATTTTGGGCTGGGGTGTATAAGGCTAGAGCAGTGCGAGAGACAGAGCTAGCGTGCTTTGCTTCCCACTATGCTTTATGGCAGAAGTGTGTAGAGCTAGGAGAAGGGATCATCGTGCTAGAAGATGACATAAGCTTTTGCGCTGGCTTTGGGGAAGGTGTGCAGACAATCGCGCAAAGCCCCTATGAGTATGTGCGCCTAGCGTGGCGGACTTGGCATACGATGTATCTCTTGCAAGAGCATTTCGCTCTAGCTCCTAAGCTAATGCTAGGCGCATCAGGCTACTACATCTCTCCAAGTGGCGCAGCAAAGCTTATCAAAGGCGCGGAGAAAATCTTTGTCGCGGTGGATTACTATATGAGCTTTTCTTACCTGCACAATGTCGCTGAAATGCTCTATCTCCCACATATTGCGCAAATCAACGAGCTAGATGAGCACTCCACCATAGGTAAGCCAGAGCACCAGCCAAAGGATAAGGGCTTCTACTACCGCTTCGTGCTACTGCGCGAGCTGCATAGATTCTACCGCGATATGCGTATGAGACTTTTTGCTCAAAAGTCCTTGCGCGCGTGCAAACTCCTTGCCAAAGGGCAGTAGCGGTGCGAGAAGTAAATGGCGCGCTGATCCACTCAAGCAGCATAATCGATGAAAATGTAACAATAGGCGCAGGCAGTAAGATCTGGCATTTTTGCCATATTTTGCAAGGAAGCGTGATAGGGCGTGATTGTGTCATCGGGCAGGGCTGCTGCATAGGTGCAAATGTCTCTATCGGTAATGGTTGTAAAATCCAAAATAATGTAAGCGTTTATCAAGGCGTAGAAGTGCGCGATGAAGTTTTCATAGGTCCTAGTGTGGTATTTACCAATGTTTTGACGCCGCGCGCTTTCATCAATCGCAAGAGCGAGTTTCTCCCTACAATCTTGCACAAAGGCTGCTCTATCGGCGCAAATGCCACGATACTTTGCGGTATAGAAATAGGCGAGTTTGCACTCATTGGCGCAGGCAGTGTGGTGCTAGAATCTGTGCCAAGCTTCGCGCTTATGGTGGGCAACCCTGCTAGGCTTATTGGCTTTGTGGATAGGTCTGGGGCTAGGCTTAGGTTTGATAGCAGTGGGAG
This sequence comes from Helicobacter canis, assembly GCF_008693005.1. Classification (GTDB taxonomy): domain Bacteria; phylum Campylobacterota; class Campylobacteria; order Campylobacterales; family Helicobacteraceae; genus Helicobacter_B; species Helicobacter_B canis. The sequence continues at coordinate 86,879 of NZ_VXKE01000014.1, forward strand.
GGCTAGGAGTGGGGGAGATGGGAGCTGCTATATGCTAGAAAATGGTGTCGTGCGTGAAGTGTAAAAAAAGGGATTCGGCTTTGCGCGATAAATCTTTGATTGCTTCACCGCGCTTGTGCGATAGACACCTAAGTCTTATCTCCGCGCGCGGCTCGCAAAGCAAAGATTTCTCATCGCAAAACCTAGAATCCCATAGCGGCTTTGATAAAACAGCCGAGATTGACAAGCAGCTGACATCAAAAAGCAACCTTCCCCAAAACGAGCGAAGCGAAGTTTCTTTAGAAAATTTTCAAAACTTGCAAAGCCCCACCGCAATTCCTAGAATCCTAGAAGAAAACCAAGCCAACCAATTGTCATTGCGAGTGGATTTATCCACGAAGCAATCCAATTCTGCGCAAGCAGAATCCAATCAAATCAATGGCGCACGCAAAGCGTGCAACCTTGAAAGCGTCGTCGGGGGCTTGGGGGGTGAAAGGGGGGATAAGGGGGGCGACTTCGCAATTCAAGCCCCCCCGTCCCCCCTTGAAAGGACTTTATCCCAAGCAAAGCTAGAATCTAGCAATACCGCAAAAAAGGTAGATTCTAGTATGGATTGCCACGCCTTGCCTTGCAAGGCTCGCAATGACAGAAAGTTAGATTCCGCAAACACAGCAATCCTAAGCGAGCCAGCAAAGGATTCTAGGATTTGCGATGAGAAATCGGGGCTTTCAAGCGATTGGCAAGGGAGTTACCTTAGCGGTAATGATCGCCGACAATCGCGCAGAATTGCCGATTTATCGCGCAAAGCCGAATCCATTAGCAAAAAGCCAACGCCCCAACAAACCAAGCCGCAGGCGGCAGGATTTTGCGATGATTTTGCTAGCTTTCAAGGCGCGGGCGCAGGGATTTACCTAAGCGGTAATGAGCAAGCCCGCGCCGCAGAATCTAGCAAAAGCGCGCAAAAGCCAACGCCTACTACTATAGCTGTTATTGGTCTTGGCTATGTCGGCTTACCCCTAGCCCTAACCTTTGGCGCAAAATACCCTACCATAGGCTTTGACATCAACGCCACGCGAGTAAAGCAGCTGCAAGAAAAGCTAGATTCTAGTGGCGAATGCGGGCTACAAGACTTCCTGCAAGCTCCTTTAGCGCACTTTAGCAGCGAGCCAAGTGAGCTAGCGCAAGCGACCATCTATCTAATCGCCGTCCCCACGCCCATCACCAAAGACAAGCTCCCAGATCTCTCCTACTTGCAAAGCGCGTGTGAGCTTGTAGGCTCTATGCTAAAGGTGGGGGATATTGTCGTGTTTGAATCCACCACCTACCCCACTTGCACGCGCAACTTTTGTGTGCCATTACTAGAATCTACTAGCAAGCTCCAGCTAAATCGCGACTTTTGTGTGGGCTACTCACCAGAGCGCATAAACCCAGCGGATAAAACGCACAGCCTAAGCCAGATAGTGAAGATCACTTCAGGCTCTAGTAAAGAGTCTGCGGAGATCATCGATAGGCTCTATGCGAGCGTGATCCCTGCTGGCACGCACTGCGTCTCTAGCATAGAGATAGCCGAAGCGAGCAAAGCCCTAGAAAACGCCCAGCGCGATGTGAATATCGCCTTTATGAATGAGGCGTATATGCTCTTTGACACACTTGGGCTTGATATGGCAGAGATTTTGCAAGCTGCGCGCACGAAGTGGAACTTCCTGCCATTTTACCCCGGGCTTGTGGGGGGGCATTGCATTAGTGTCGATCCTTACTATCTCTCCTATATCGCCAAGCTTCAAGGCTTTAGCCCAACGCTTCTCACAAAAGCGCGCATAGTCAATGAAGCGATGCCGAGCTTCATCGCTAGCAAGTTTGCCAAGCAGCTAGAGTCTGCTGGGGTTGAGCTACAAGGAGCTAGGGTGCTTGTGGTGGGCTTTGCGTTTAAAAAGGACTGCAGGGATATGCGCAACACCAAGGTCCCGCATTTATGCTATGAGCTAGAATCTTTGGGCTTAGAAGTAGAAGTGCTAGACTCGCTTATTGATAGAGATAGAGCGAAGCTAGAGTATGGCATTAGCGTGCTAGAATCTAAGCAGCTTCTAGCAGCTAGCGATGATAGCGGCTATGATGGCGTGCTGTGTAATGTCCTGCACACTTGCGATGCACACATTGATCTAGCAAGCCTTTGTAAGCCTTGCTCTGCGCTTGTGTTTGTGAGCCCTTGACAAGGTGCGTGTTTTTCCATAAAATGCGCGTTTTACTTCCAAATGCTAAGACAGATTCCGGATTAGCTCAGCGGTAGAGTAGGCGGCTGTTAACCGCTTGGTCGCAGGTTCGAATCCTGCATCCGGAGCCACTTCTTCCTATCTTTTACACTCTATACTAGATTCTACTTCAAGGACATTGATGAAAACTCCACATATTGTATTTCTAGGTGCTGGGTATGCGACTCTCTCTTGTATCGCTAGCTTGCCAAAGTCCATTTACAACTCTGCTAAATGGACGCTTATCACAAAAGACTCTACACATTATGAGAGTGTCTTGCTACACGAAGTGGCAAGCGGCTATAAAGATAGAGAGATTTTACATAAGCTACAAGATATTCTCCCAAAAGACATAGAAATCGTGCAAGATTGTGTGCGCACAATCAATGCTTCTAGCAAGCAAATTATCTGCGAGTGTGGCACATATAGCTATGATGTGCTGATCCTTGGGCTAGGCTTTGCTAGCGATAGCTTTGGCATAAGTGGTGTGAGCGAGTATGCCCTGCCACTTACTAACTACCACCAAGCCAAAGCAATCCACGCTAAGATAGAGGCAAATCTCCAAGCCTATACGCGCACTAGTGATGCGCGGTATTTGCGCTTTGTGGTGTGCGGTGGGGGGTTTAGCGGGTGTGAGCTTGTGGCAACTCTTTCCCAAGAGATTCCAAAGCAAGCAAAAAAACTAGGCATACAACAGCCCATAGAATGCGTGTGTATAGAAGCCTTAGATAATGTGCTGCCGATGTTCTCACCCACTCTAGCGCAAAAGGGGCGAAAATATTTAGAGAAGCTAGGGGTGAAAGTGCTTAGTGCTAGCAAAATCCTAAGCGTGCTAGAAAATGGCGTGCAAATCGCGTGCGCAAATGAGCAGCAGGGTCCCCAAACCACGCTTATAGAGTCTTTTTGCACAATATGGACAGCAGGAGTGCAAGGCAGCCTAGTCATTGCTAATTCTTTTGGCACGCCAAAATCAAAGCTTGTAATCACCCCCTATCTCCACCCAAAATCCCTAGAATCTAGCGACTCTAATGCCGCTAAAGATTCTAGCGCGGATATGGAGCTAGAATCTATCTTTGTGCTTGGGGATTGCTCCGCACTGCTAGATGAGAAAACGCAGCGATTCTACCCCCCAACCGCCCAGCTAGCCCAGCAGCAAGGGATTTATCTAGCAAGTATTTTGGCTACATATCTACAACAATACGCTGCCAAAGACTCTGCTAAAGTGGATTCTAGCGCACCAATCCCGCCATTTTCCTACAAGCCGCAGGGCACGATCTGCTCTCTAGGACATAGCTATGGCGTGGGCGAAGTCTCTGGGCGCGAAGTCTCTGGGCTTATCGCCATAGCCATAAAGCGTGCCATAGAGTGGCGATGGCGTAGAAAAATCAAGGCAGGCAAATCGCGCTAGATTCTAGCTAGGCTCAATCTAAGCAAGTTAAGTCTCTTAAACTAGAATCCAAGTGCTAGCTTTAGATAGTAGCTTCTCCCGGGCTCATAGATTCTACTAGTAGGAGCTAGCTCGCCCACCATCACCCCAGCTTTAGAGAGATGATAGCTATAAAGCGCGTTGGTTAGATTCTCCACCCCGCAAAGCAGGCTAAAATTCTTACGCTTATAGCCACCATAAATGCTTAAAGTAGCAAAGCCCAAGCTTGCTCCAAAGTCCTTGCCAATCACATTGCCATAGTCTTTGGCATAGCGGCTTTGCGCGGCATTAGCAAACATATCCGCACGCACTAGAAACCCCCTATGCTCAAGCCACAAAGACACCTGCGCTTGCAGTGGGGCTACTTGGGGCAGTGGCGAGCCTGCTAGTAACCCGGATCTTGTCGTTAGATTCTGCCCATAGGTGTAGGCAAGCGAGCCAGAGATATAAACAAGCCCAAAAGCCCCATACTTTGCCTCAAGCTCTGCACCTGCAAGCAGTGCGTCGGTATTAAACGCACTTGTAGTGTTGCTTGCATAGTGTAGGGCGATATAGTCCCACATATACGCGCCATATAAAGATGCTTGCAAGGAGAGATTCTCTCTCTTATACGCAGTAGCAGCATCTAGCTGGAGATTGCTCTCTTTCTCCAAGCCCATACCACCTGTTTTGCTCCGCTCCCAAAAGTCTGGGCTTCTCTGTGCTAAGCCAAGCCCTATAAAATACGAAAACCCACCCCTTTCATACTGATAGCGCGCAAAGCCGCTGCCTAGGTGATTGCTGCTAGATTCTGCGCTGCTAGCTTTATGCGCGCTAGCATAGTCATATCTCGCGCCAAAATACACACTAGAAGCAGAATCTAGCTGCGCATAAGAGCCTTGCATAAAGATAGAGGCATAGTTGAAGTGGAAGTTTGGCTTATAGGCTTGAGATAGGAAGGCATTTGCCGCACTGGCAGAAGGCTGCTTGCCAGAAGTGCGCATTTGATGATCATCATAGGCATAGCTTGCGCCTAGATAGAGCGTGAGTGCTTGGCTGGGGTAGAGTGTGAGCTCGGCGCGGGCGTTGGCATTGGTGCGCTTTGGGTTATTGAGCTGATAGTCTCCGCTAGCTTGTCTATGAGAGAAATTATCCATAATGTGATCAACTTCGTGCCAAGAAGCGCGCAAATCAAGCTGCCTTACAATCTCGCTTTGAAACTGCTGCTGCGCCTTTAGGCTAAAGGATAAGCGATCAAATGTGCGTGCGTCCATTTGCCTATCTTGGTAGGAGGAAAACCCCCTGCCTATGTCCATATCAAGCTCTATGCCTGTGTATTTGGTGGGCGTGAGTGTGGCGATTAGGCTTGCGGACTCACGCTTGTAGGCAGAGTGCGTGGCACTCCCACCGCTAAAGCTAGCACTCCCTGTGCGATAGTCCCCGCTCTCATAATGGCTTGCAATCGCGCGCAAAGAGCCGTATTTACCCCCAGCTAGCACGCTTGCGTGCAAATCTAGGCGATCAAAGCTCCCTGCTAGCATACTTGTATCTGCTTGTAAGGTGTTATGATCTAGCATTGTAATATCGCGCATAAACACCGCTCCACCGCTTATGAGCGAGCCCCAGCGCACATCTTGGGGACCTTTGATTAGTAGGATATGGTCGTAATTTTCTGGGAAAATGTAGGTTGCACTTGTGTCCATTCTCCCCCCGCAAGCACCTTGTAGATTGCCCCCATCAAGCAGGATCGGCACGCGCGAAGCTCCTTGAGAGCGGAAGAGCACTTCAGCCCCTAAGCCACCTTTGCGCACCATAGAAAAGCCCGGCACATACAAAAGCGACTTTGCTATATCACCAGAGTGCAGCAGGGCATCTTTGGCTGCTAGGATCTGCTCACTTTGCACAGGTGTGCGCGTGGCAGTGGTATAGACAGGGGGCAGCGACTTAGGGCTAGAATCTAGGCTAGATTCTAGCTTGGACTCTGGGCTAGAATCTAACTCTTGCGCGCTAGATTCTACACTGCTGACATTAGCAGCTTGGCTAGCATTTGTGGCAAAGGGCAGGAGTGCGAGCATTGCAAGGAGTGTTTGGAGACGCATAGAGTGCCTTAGATTCTCATTTTGCAGGCATTATACTAGCAAATCTCTTGCAAAAGTCTTTTTCACATTGGCTTCATAGAAATACTGCTATAATGCGCCCCTACTTGCGAAATAAGGAGCATTTATGCCACTACTAGATAGCTTTAAGGTCGATCATACCATTATGCCAGCCCCTGCGGTGCGCCTTGCTAAAACTATGCAAACGCCAAAGGGCGATGTGATCTCTGTCTTTGACCTGCGCTTTTGCGTGCCAAATGAAGACATTCTTAGTGAAAAGGGTATCCACACGCTAGAGCATCTCTTCGCCGGATTTATGCGTGATCATCTCAATGGCAAAAATGCCGAGATCATCGATATTTCACCGATGGGCTGCAGGACGGGGTTTTATATGAGCGTCATTGGAGAGCCTTGTAGCTATGATGTGTTAGAAGCGTGGGAGGCGAGTATGCGCGATATTTTGCGCGTGGATACAATCCCTGAGGCAAACAAATACCAATGCGGCACCTATGCTATGCACTCACTCAAAGAAGCGCAAGAAATCGCCATAAAAGTGCTTGACAAAGGCATAGGCGTGATGGATACACAAAAGCTCTTGCTCAAAGAGTTTGCCTAAGCTAAGGCTATGATAGCGCGATTGAGTGTGGGCTGCTTGTGTGCGCTTGCGCTATGTAGCTGCTCAAAGCCCTATGCAGATGAGAAAGTTAGCGAGTCTATCGCGCTTGCAAGCTCCTTTAGCAAGCAGCTAGATTCTAGCCTAGAATCTACGCGTGATACAGATACGCCTAGCACATTTGCGCAATCACTGCTTACACTTATTGATGATGAGAGCTTGCGCGCACTGCTTGATATGGCTCTAGCTAATAATACCAATATCCTTACACTCACTTCCCAAATCGCCCAAGCCAGAGAAGCCCTAGGGCTAGCAAGTGCCAATATGCTCCCAAAGCTCTCTATCAATATGGGCTACAACTACAGCTCGGGCAATTACAACCGCTACCAAATCAACATCAACCAAAACACCCTAAACGCTAATCTCTCGCTATCGTGGGAGCTCGATCTCTTTGGCAAGCTTAATATGCTAAGAAAATCCAAGAAATACGACTACCTAGCCACGCTCTCTAATCTCTCCGTAGCGCAGGTAAGTCTCATTGGCGAAGTGGCGAGTAATTATTATGCCTATAAGCGCATTACCAACGCAGCGCGCTTGCAAGAGCAAATGCTTAATAATTATGGCAGGATTTTAGACACCTTGCGCCATAAGCACGATTTGGGGCTTATTGACATTACCATACTAAGCGATACAATCGCCGCGCTAAATGCTGCTAAAAGCGCGCATAGCTCCCTACTCCTTGAGCAAGAAAAGATGAAAAACGCCCTAATAGTCCTGCTAAACACCAGCGACACTCAAGCACTTACACTACTACTAAATGGCAGTGAGCTAGAATCTAAAGCCCAAAGACTAGAATCTAGCCTAGATTCTAGTCTCCCTAGCATAAAGCTCCCTAGCATAAATGCCCTGCCTAAAGATATTTTGCTCTCCCGCGATGATGTGCGCGCTAGTATTGCTAGCCTAAATGCGCAAGTAATGCTAAAAAACTCCAAAAAAGCCGCGCTTTTCCCATCACTAAGTCTTGGTGGAAACTTAGGGCAGATCCTCTTCTCTTCACGCGGGGTTGGGGACTTGATTTGGAGTATCACTGGCTCGCTTGCCTCCCCGCTTATCAACCGCTCCGCCCTAACCAAAGACTATAAAATCCAAAAAGAGAGCGTAAAGCAGGCATTCTACGCGCTAGAATCCACCCTGCGCACAGCACTTGGCGAGATAGAAAACGCCATCACAGAAGTCAATACCGCGCAAAGCTCCTTGCAGGCAAAAGAGCAAGTGCTCTCCACTTCACAAGAAGTGTGGCTTGCTGCGCGCACGCGCTATGAGCTAGGGCTACTTGATGAGTCAAGCTATCTTACAAGCTATAATGCACTCTTAAGTGCGCGCCAAAGTGTCGATGAAGCGCGCTTTGCTAGGCTCTCTTCTGTGATTGTGCTCTATAAAGCCCTAGGCGGCAAGCTAGCAGTGGAGCACCAAGCCAAGCGCACAAAAGAGCGCACGCTAGATTCTAGTAACAATCTCTTAAAGGGGTAGCTATGTCTAAGCTGTTTTCTCATCTAGTCGTGCTTATCGCACTTGCGCTACTTGTGGGCTGTGCTAGCAAGCCGCCAAGCTGGTTTCTCTCCACCAAGCAAGGGGCTAAATTCTATGGTGTGGGCAGTGGGGGAAGCTTTGAGAGTGCTAAGCAAGCTGCCATTGATGACCTAGCCCAAAGTGTGCAAACCCAAGTGCGCTCCTCCACGCATATCCACAACACCCAGCATAATGACAAGCTCACAACCAAGCTCTCCCAGCATATAGAGCTAGATTCTAGCGCGCTCTCCTTGCCTAATCTCCAAGTGAGCAACAAAGCTTACAAGCAAGGCACATACTATGTCCAAGTAGGCATTAGCAAAGAGCAGCTACTAGCACCACTTAAGCAGGATTTGCAAGCTATCTTATCTCGCGCAAAGCCCATCATCGCCACTGCTCCTAGCTGCATTACGCTAAGGGATTTTGGCGCGCTAGAATCTAGCTTGAAGCAAGCTAGCAAGCTAGCCCAGATTCTAGATGCCCTGCAAGCTCCCTTGCCTAAAGACTTTCACAAGCTCTCCTCTCTCTACGACCAAGTCCAAAAGCCACTGCTCACTACCACCTATCAAGGACTCACCAAAGCCCAAGAAGCACTCTTTAGCGCGGAGATCTCCAAGCTTGCTACAAGCACTAAGGATTCTAGCACCCCGCATCTAGCCATAACCGCTAAAAAGAGAGGTCCAACCACCATAAGCCTAGAAGTAACGCTTAAAGACTGCGCGCAAAGAGTCATTTTCCAAGCGAGCATACAAGAGAGTCAAGCGAGCTATGATTATGCCCTAAAGCGCGCGGCAATAGTGCTGTATAAAAAGCTTTATGCATTTATGCAAGGCGAAGATGGCTTCCCTAAGATATAGAATCCACTTTTTACTAGCGATAATGCTATGTCTGGCGGCTCTAAATACGCGCGCAGATAGTGCAAAGACGCAAGATCCACTAGAATCTAAAGTCTTGCTACTTATGGACTACCACAAAGCGCGTCCAAGCAATGTGCAGGAGTTTGTGATGAGTGAGAAGCTTGATGGCGTGCGCGCTCTGTGGAATGGCAAGCAGCTTCTAACGCGCAATGGCAGGGTGATCAAAGCACCTGCTTGCTTTACTAAGCATTTTCCGCCCTTTGCGCTTGATGGGGAGCTGTGGATAGGCAGGGGGGAGTTTGAGAAGGCATTAGCCCTTGTGCAAAAAGACTGCACGCACTGCCCTTGTGGCGGAGACAGAGAAGCTTTAGATTCTAGTCGGGAGGATTCTAGCTGGGGGAGGGCAAGGTATTATGTCTTTGATGTGCCAATGTGTGGCGCACTAGAATCTAAAGCCCCTAAACCACAAGATCAAGCCCACAAAGCAAGCAAGCAGGCAGCGCAGGGCGCAAAGGGTGCGCACTGCACACTTTTTGAGCGGCTTAAGGTGCTAGAATCTTACCTTGCAAGCGCACCGACAATGCCTATTTCTCTCATCAAGCACGAGCCAATCGCAAGCGAAAAGCAGCTATTCAAACGCTTGCAAGAGCTAAGTGAGCAGGGCGCAGAAGGGCTTGTCTTGCGCAAGGTTGCAGCACCTTATGAGCGCACAAGATCGCCCAATGCCCTAAAGCTTAAAACTTATAGCGATGCAGAGTGCAAAGTAGTAGCCCACAACGCAGGCAAGGGCAAATATGCAGGCAAGCTAGGCTCGCTTACTTGCGAGCAAGAGACCACCACCAAAGGCGTAGCAGGGCTAATGCGCTTTAAAATCGGCAGCGGCTTTAGTGATACAGAGCGTCAAAGCCCGCCACCACTAGGCTCTATCATCACCTACAAATTCTATGGCACGACTAAAAATGGCTTCCCGCGCTTTGCTGTGTTTCATAGAATCTACCAAAATCCTTGAAGTGTAAAATCCCTGAAGAGTAGGATAGGCTATGCGCGAGATTGTGCTAATCAACTCCACTATTTCTAAAGAAATCCCCACGCTTTGTGTGAGTGAGATCCACTATCTCCCTATCTATGATGCCTTGCTAGAGTCTAATATCCCGCCCCACGCGATAAAAGAGCACATTGATGCACTTGTTTTTACCTCCAAGCACGGCATTAGCGCGCTTATGTGTGAGATGGAGAGATATAGCGAGCTTGGGGCATTCTTAGAAATCCCTGTGCTTGCCATTGGGGCTGGGTGTGAGCGCGTGCTAGAGAGTGCAGGCTTTTGCATAGAGTTTATCTCTAGCAGCTCACACGGAGAGAGCTTTGCTAGGGAGATTATCGCGCGCGCTTGTGGGCGCAGGCTACTCTACTTGCGCGCACAAAGCATTGTCTCAAACCTTGACCTAGCACTTAGGCAAGCCCAAATCCCCCTAACGCAAATCATCGCCTATGCCAATACCCCAAAGTCTCTACCCTACTCGCAAAAGCCCGCCCCACGCTCTGTGCTAATCTTTAGTGCGCCAAGCAACTACCACGCCTTTGTGCAAAACTTTGGCTGGGATTCTAGCTATATCGCCATAGCAATCGGGCAGACGACCTTGCGTGCGTTTGCTCCTAGCGTGCAAGGCTATGTAAGCCCAAAGCAAACACTAGAAGCCTGTATCAAGCTAGCTAAAGAGCTTGCTAGAGTCTAGCTAGATTCTACCTCCTAGCACACTTACGCTAGTCTTAAAGCAAAGTTTAATACATAGCTTTATATAATGCAGGCTTATTTCACTTTAAGGGGTTCCTATGAAAGGTCTTTTCTCAAAATTGGCGATTGTAGCGGCGGTAGCAGTGCTTTTTAGCGCGTGTGGTGATGATAAAAAAGCAGAAGAAGCTGCGCCACAAGCAGTAGAAGAGCAAGCAACGACTCAAGCTCCTGTTGATCAAAACACTGAAGCAGCAGCTCCAGAAGCAAATGCTGAAGCTAGCGAGCAAGCTCCAGAGGCTAATGCAGGGGCAAACACTGAAGCTGCTCAAGCTCCTGCTGATCAAAACGCTGATGAAGCTGCGCAAGCAGGCACTGAAGAAGGCGAGCAAGCTCCTAAAACAGAAGAAGCTAAATAGCTTTCCTACATATCTCCGCGCTCGCGGAGATTTCTTACACTCTATCCCTATCCACACACTATAATCAATGTATCTTATGCGATTGTTATTACTAGCCCTTTATCTATGCTGTGCTGCGTGCTTGGCAGATGAGCTAGAATCTAAAGCAATACCGCCCAAGAAGCCACATAAGCTAGAATCTAAAAAGCTAGATTCTAGTGTGCAGGTGGATTGCCGCGCGGAGAATAACGCTTGCAATGATAAAAGGCTAGATTCTAGCTATAATCTAGCTTTGCCCCGCGCACAAGCACTGCTTTTGCTTGATTATGAAAATGACGCAAACTTCGATAGCAGGGTGGATAAATACTACACTGCTGGCGTGCGGCTAGGCTTTATCTCTAAAGAATCTAGCGCGCTTAGGTTTTTACGCTTTGCTAGCTTGCAGCAATTTTTTAAGCCTAGCGCGCTGCATACAAGCTTTGGGCTAGCTATCAAGCAAGAAATGTATGCGCCAAAGGATAGATTCTCCCCTGTCCCGCCTGAAGATGACCACCCTTATGGTGGGTATTTGGGCGTGAGTTTGAGTAGCTTTGTGCGCAGTGCATATATATTTGAGAGCTTAGGGCTTGATATTGGGCTTGTGGGCAGAGCGAGCGGGGCTAAAGAAGTGCAAGATCTAATCCACGATCTAACCAACAACGCCCATCTTGCAGGCTGGGGGACCCAGCTGCGCAATGAGTTTATCCTAAATGCGCATTGGGGCTTAAGTGCAAGTATCCCACAGATTCTAGAGCGCACTGCCCATAGCCTAGATCTAATGCCGCAATTCGCCCTAAGCCTAGGAAATGCCAGAATCCACTCTCAAGTAAGCCTGCTAGCGCGCTTTGGCTACCGCCTTAGCCCAAACACTGCGCCAATGCATCTAAATAGCGGCTTTGTAGGCGCGCCTTATGTGGGCAGTGGCTTTAGCATATATGGCTTTGTGGGCGCAGGTGCGCGCGTGGTGGGGCGCAATATATTTCTGCAAGGCAATACCTTTGCCCCGCATTTTGCAAGCAGCCATAGCATTAGCACAAATCCCTTTATGCTTGAGTTTGTCTGGGGTGGGGCGGTGCATTATAAGCGATTCCAAATTGTGTATAGCGTGGTGCATAGGAGCAAGGAGTTTGCTACACAAGATGGCTTCCATAGCTTTGGACTCATCTCTCTAGGGGGTAGAATCTAGCCCCTAGACTTAGGGTAGGGGGTGTTATTGATTTTGTTATACAATTTTAGCTTTTTAAGGAGTGTGTATGCGAGTGTGTTTATTGCTATGTGGGCTTAGCTTAGGCTTTGTGCAAGCGGCGTTACTGCCAGCAGATCTTATCGATACTCCAAGCCAAGCCCCTATGCAAGAGTCCAAAGAGCCAAGCGAGCCAGCAAAGCAAGATAGAGATAGCACCACCAAATCACAAGCCATTAGCTTTGAGCAAGCATACGCCCTGCTTTTAGAAACAAGCCAAGCCATAAAGGCACAGAGTCTAAACACTGATCGCGCCAAGAAGCTAGCCCTAGGTGCGAAGCTTAGCTTTCTCCCAGAGATCAATGCAAGCGTGTTCTACACACATTTAGATAGAAAGATCCAAGAGCAGCTCCCTATGGACACAAGCTCTATCCCCCCAGCCTTGTCCCAGCAGTTCGCGCCTTTACTTAGCGCGCTTAATCAGCCAATCGTCTTGCTTGATCAAAATATCATCATAGGCGCACTTACAATGATCTACCCACTCTACACAGGCGGAGCTAGAATCCAAGGTGCAAAAATCGCTGCCATCGCCCATAAAGATGCCAAAGAAGCCCTAAGGCTTAAAAAGCTAGCAAGCTTTGAAGAGCTAGCAAGTGTGTATTATGGCGCGGTGCTAGCAGAGAATCTTGCCCAAGTGCTTGCCCAGAGTGAGCAAGCTAGCAAGGAGCATTATGCCAATGCCAAAGCGTTAGAAAAAAGCGGGCAAATCGCACGCGTAGAAGTGCTAGCCGCACAAGTAGCGCACGATAAGAATCTAAACGCCCTGCGTCAAGCGCAAAATGCCGCGACAATCGCCAAGCTTACGCTAGATTCTGCGCTCTCAAGCCAGAATCTAGCTCCTATGGATACCCTAGCCCTAATCCAAAAGCCCCTGCCACCAGAATCTAGCTTTGTGCAAAAGACACTTGCTAGCTACCCCGCACTAACTTCACTTGATCTCAAAGTGCAAGGTGCAAAAGAGGCTAAAACTCTAGCGTTAGCTCCATTCCTTCCACAGGTGGTGGGCTTTGGCGCAGTGTATGCAAATAACGCCAACCACGCGCTCATTATGCGCGCAATCCCTACTTGGCACATCGGCATCGCAGCAAATCTCTCGCTCATCACCCCAAAAGCTAGAGTCCAGCACTACCAAGCTGCCAAGCTCACCCAGCTTGAGCTACAAGCCCTAGCCGAGCAAGCACGCAAGGACATCACCTTGCTTGTGCAAAAGACCTACAAAGAAGCCATATATGCTAAAGAAGAATACAACAGCAGAAGCTCTTCGATCGATCTAGCCAAAGAGAATCTAAAACTCCAGCAAAATGCTTTCAAGCAAGGGCTTGCTACAAGCGTGCAAGTAGTCGATGCGCAAAATGCCCTGCAAAATGCGCTCATTGAGCAGCAAACTTCCGCATATAAGGCGATTGTCGCGCTTGCTAGGCTTTTTGCCTTGAGTGATGATATTGAGAGTTTTTATGCATATAAGTAGTAGCTTTGCAAAATCTTCGCTGATGTGCTAAGGCTAAATTTGATAAAGGAGAGTGAATGAAGAAGTATATTGAAATTGGCTTTGTCGCCGCACTTGCACTTGTGCTTCTCATCTGGCTTGCTATAAGCTTCTACAAAGCTTATACACCCAAGCCCCAGCTAATCCAAGGGCAAATCCAAGCCAAGCAATATAGCGTAAGCTCCAAGCTTGCTGGGCGTGTGGGGTCAATCCTTGTCAAAAAGGGCGATAAAGTCAAAAAGGGCGACTTAGTCTTCACTATCGATTCTCCAGAAGTGCAAGCAAAGCTAGAGCAAGCAAAGGCAGGCTATGAAGCGGCTAAAGCCTTATCCCAAGAGACCAACAAAGGTGCTAGAGTGGAGACAATCATCTCTGCAAGAGATATTTACAATAGTGCAAAAGCTATGCGTGAGCTGACAGAAAAGACCTACACCCGCATCGAAGATTTGTATAAAAATGGCGTAGTAAGCTTGCAAAGGCGCGATGAAGCCTACACTGCCTACCAAAATGCCAAATACTCCGAAAACACCGCCTTGCAGCAGTATAAAATCGCCCTAGATGGCGCGAGCCACGAGACCAAAGTTGCCGCTAAGCAAAAGGAGCTTGCCGCAGCAGGGCAGCTAGATGAGGTGCAAGCCTATATCCACGATATGCAAGCCTATGCCCCAGCAGATGCAGAAGTGAGCAATATTCTCTTAAGTGAAGGTGAGCTAAGTCCTACGGGATTCCCTGTTGTTTTGCTTGTGGATAATAGCCAAGCGTGGCTAAATCTTAGCGTTACAGAAGAGTATCTTCCGCGCTTTAGCGTGGGGAGTGAGTTTAGCGCGTTTGTGCCAGCTCTGCAAAAAGATGTGCGCTTTAAGGTGCGCTATGTGTCAGCATTAGGCGACTTTGCCACTTGGAGGGCGACTTCTAACTCTAAGGGCTATGATTTGCGTAGCTTTGAGATAGAAGCGCAGCCTTTAGAGCATATTGGGGAGTTCCGCATAGGATATAGCGCGATTGTGCGCCTAGAGCCCAACTAGAATCCACTATGCAAGCTTATTTCTTTAAAAAACTGCGGCAGTTTTGGCTCTACTTATCGCGCCATATTGTGCTTTTGCTTATCTATGTGCTTTTGCCCTTGCTTTTAGCGTGGTTTATCTATGCGGTATTTATGGCTTCACTACCAAGAGATCTTGCCATAGGGGTGGTGGATTTTGACAAGAGCCCTGCAAGCAAGGAAGCTCTTTTTATGATTGACTCTTCTGCTGTGGTGCGCATTGAGCGCGTTTATCCAAGTGTGCAAGCTGCTAAGCAAGATCTCGCCACTAATGCGATCTATGCTCTTGTGGTAATCCCACATTCTTATGAAGCTAGTCTCAAACGCTCCATCAATGCGCAAATCACGCTCTACTACAATGCGCAATTTGTGCTTATAGGCAAGTCCATTGCCAGCGCGCTTATGCAAGTAGTAGGCACACTTAATGCCAAGCAATGGAGCGTAAAAAACTTAGTCAAAGATGAGAATCTAGAGCTTGCCATTGGCAAGTCTATGCCCATTTTTTCACAAATTATCCCCCTTTATAATGCAAGCAGCAACTATGCGCAGTTTATGCTAACACTTTTGCTCCCTTGTATGCTGCAAATTCTAAGTGCGCTAGCAATGCTGCACTTGCTCAAAAATCGCCCCACAAGTGTATCTAGCGTGCTTGTGCGCTATGGGTTTAATACGCTTGTGTTTGGATTCTGGGGGGTGTGTATGCTAACGCTCTTGCAGAATCTAGGCTATGAGCTTAGGGGGAGCAATTTTCTGCTGATTGTAGGGACTACGCTACTTGTAGCCTGTGTGAATGCAGTGGTAGTCTTTGTGCAATCAATCTTGCTTGATATGAAAAAGGCTCTTGGCTTTATGGCGATCTATACTGCACCTTCTCTAGCCTTTGCTGGGGTTACTTACCCGCAAGCTTCGATGAATTTTTTCGCGCTGTTTTGGAGCAAATTTCTGCCCATATCCTACTATATGGAGCTTTATATCCAGCAGGCTAATTATGGCGGGAGTGTTGGCTTTGGGCTTGGGATTATGGGGGAGATGTTGTGGTTTTTGCTTTTTCTAGCACTTGGGGTGCTGATTTATCATCTGCGACTATTCTCTTCTAGCCCTCTTGCGAAGAATCTCCCCCAAGCCCTGCGCAAAAGGAGCGCGCTATGAGCTTTTTAGCCATTGTCGCACAAGAGTATAAAGCGATTTTTAGCAATAAGCTTGTGGTGATGGTTGTGGTCATCGGCTCGCTTGTGTATGGACTACTTTATCCTATGCCTTATATGAACGACATTGTCCGCAAGCAGCGACTTGTCATCATCGATGAAGATTCTAGCGCGCTCTCAAAGCGGCTCATTTTTCTTATAAGTGCTACAAGAGAGATCGCTCTAGTGCGTGAAGTAGGCTCAATAGAAGCGGCAAAAGATCTTATTGAAAGCTTTGAAGCAGATGGTGCGATCTATATCCCAAGGGGCTTTGAAGCAAGCGCGAAAAAGGGCATTGGCAGTGTGGTGTCCTATATGGGTAATGCCTCCTACTTCCTTGTGTATGGCGCGATAGCAGAGGGCGTGCATAAGGCGATTGATACCCTAAGCGATGAGCTGCGCAAAGAACGCGACCCAAATTTGCTTGATACAGAGCTTGTAAGCTTGCAGGCAATCCCTTTATACAATCCAAGCCTAGGCTATATCAATTATGCTCTAGCTGCGGTGCTAGTTTTTATCTTACATCAAACTGCCATAGCAGGGAGTGGAATCCTAAGCGCGTATCAAAACAGAATGCGCGCCCGTGCCATCGCGCTAAAGGATCTCCAAGCCTTGAAGCATTATAGTAATGATGTGAGTGCGTGGAAGCTTGTAAGTGCTAGAATCTTAGCGTTTATGGGGATTTACTGCGTGCTATTTGGCTTGTATTTTGGCGTGCTTTTTCCACTTTTTGGGGTGAGCCACATTGCTAGCTTGAGTGATTTTTGGTGCTTTGCGGTGGCATTTATCGCAAGCTGCGTGGCGTGCGGCGTGCTTTTGGGAGCTAGCTTAGAAGATGAGAGCTTACCCACACAAGTGGTATTTGTCTCTTCTATGCCACTAGTGTTTATTTTGGGCTTTATTTGGCCAAGTGAGCTGCTGCCGCAGTTTTTACAAGATCTAAGCTTTGCAATCCCAGCATACCACGGCGTTAGAGGCTTTATTAGCCTAAATCAAATGGGCGCGGACTTTGCGAGTGTGACTCCGCATTTTTTAATGCTGCTAGCTTTGTTTGCGCTATGCTTTGTAGCAAGCGTAATAATTATCCACAAAAGACAGCAAAAGGCGCGCGAGATATGCTTAGCTTAGGCTTATGCTATAATCGCCTGCTTAAGACAAGGAGTTTAAGAAATGGGTGCTAGGGTATTAGATTTTAGTAGCACGAAGCTTTTTTTAGCCCCGCTTGCTGGCTATACGGACTTGCCCTTTCGGTCTGTGGTTAAACGCTTTGGCGTAGATGTTACAGTGAGTGAGATGATAAGCTCCCACGCGCTTGCATTCTCTAGTGCTAAAACGCTCAAAATGCTCCAAAAATCCCCCCTAGAGACGCCTTATAGTGTGCAAATTGCCGGCTCAAAGCAAGAGATCATAAAACGCGCCATTAGTGTCCTAAACACACAAGAAGGCATTGATATTTTGGATTTTAACTGCGGCTGCCCAGCCCCTAAAGTCGCCAATCACGGCAATGGTAGCGGGCTTTTGCAGGATTTGCCTAAGCTTGTGGAGCTTTTGCGCTTGATTAAGGAGCAGAGCACTACGCCTTATACAAGTGTCAAAGTGCGGCTAGGCTTTGATGAGAAGATCCCAGCTGAAATTGCCCACGCGCTCAATGATGCGCCTATAGATTTTGTCGTAGTCCATGGCAGGACCCGCAAAGATGGATACAAAAAGGAGAAAATCGACTACCAAGCCATCGCACAGATGAGAAAGATTCTACGCCATCCACTTATCGCCAATGGCGAGATAGACTCTGTGCAAAAGGCACAATCTGTCCTGCAAGAAACAGGCGCAAATGGCGTGATGATAGGGCGTGCCGCACTTACTAGCCCGTGGATTTTCTGGCAGATCCGCCACAATACCACCGCGCTTCCCACAATGGTGAAAAAGGACTTAGTGCTAGAGCATTTTGATGCGATGGTGGAGTTCTATGGAGAGAGGGGGGTGGTGATGTTTAGAAAGAATCTACACGCCTATGCTAAGGGGCATAATGGCGCAAGTGCCTTTCGCAATGTGGTCAATGCTCTGGTAGATCCTAGGCTAATGCGAGAGAGCATTGAAGAGTTTTTTGCCACAAGTGCGCTAGAGTGGGGGAGCGCACCACTTGTTACTCTCAATAAAAGAAGCGTGTAATGTGGCTAGATTCTAGGGAAAACGCCCAAACCCTAAAAACGCTACAAAATGAAAGAGCAAGCGTGTTTGCTAAACAAGTCGTAGGCGGCAGGATTTTTGGTGAGAAATCGGCGTTTTGCGAGCGCGTGCTAGGGCGCATACTTGGCGTATGTAAGCGCAGCACGCGCAAAGCAAGCATCGATTTATCGCAAAAAGCCAACGCCAAGCAAAAAGTAGATTCTAGTAGCACTCTAGCGCGCTTAGCTCTATGTGCGCTAGCCTTTGCCCAAGCTCTGCACGCAGCAGTAGAATCTAAAGAGCCAAAACACACGATTTTACAAAACAAGCCAGCACCTACGCTCACTCCCACTAGTGCGCCCACCACTAAGCCTGCTAGCAATGCCCAAGCCGCCCACCCGCTCCCGCCTGCCCCGCCGCCTATTGGCGATAATGCACTGGGTAAATTTGGCGCGCAAGATTCTAGCTTTTTCTACAAGCCAAGCCCTAGGGCGTGGGTGTTTGGCGATATTTTGCACCCATATATTGGCTTTGGCGTAGTGTCTGCAAGCTCTACACACACGCACAATACTCAAAGTATGAGCAAGGAAGTCGCCACCTGTCCAAACCAAAAATGCAGCGGCGATACCACAAGTGCGGAGTATGCTGGGCAGCTTAATGCAGGCTCTAGCCTAGAGCTTGGCGCGGAATATTTCTTTGACAAGTTTCATATTTTGGGGGTTAGGCTCTTTGGCGAGATGACAAACCGCAGCGGCTCGCTTGGGAGTAAAATCGCAGGCAGTGATAAGCGCGACACTAGCACCAATAATTTGCAAGAAGCGTATAATCTTTGCATACAAAATAGCAAAACTTGGAGCGAAGCAGAGAAGCAGCAAAAATGCGGAATCTTAATCCTAGGTAGCAGCACTAACCCAGACACACCAAATACCAAAGTTGAAGACTCTTTCACCTTCCAAGACACGCCAAATGCCAGCGCACTAGCCCCACAAGATGGGCGGTATTTGAGCTTTGCACTAGGGGCTGATGCGATATTTAATATCCCTGTGGATACAATTTTGCAGCGGTGGCTTGGGTTTTTGCACCAAGAGGGATTCTGGCTCTCTAGGCTTGCGTATTTTAAGGTAGGGGGATTTGTCGGCGGGGGAGCGGAGTTCGCGCGCTTCTCCCAAGGCGATCCTGACAACAAAACTTGGTATAACGAAGCTGCCGCCAAAGGCAAAGCAAGCAACGCAAGAGACGCCTTTTTCTCCGCGGGGAGTGGGGGGTTTATGCGCTTTGGGGCAAGTATATATCTCTCGCGCTTTACTCGCATAGATTTTGGCTATAAGATCTCCTACTACCCTATCGCGCAGGAGCGGTGGTATGGCTTCAATGGTGCGCATTTTGACCATACTAAATATGACCCAAACAATGGGCAATGGGGCGTAGGTGGAGTGAGAGAAGATGACCCGTGGAGCGAGAGCTTGCTTAGGCAGAAGTTTGTAAGCACTAAGGATAAGGAGTGGTTTTTGCGCTTTGCTTTAAGCTTTTAGGGGGCTGCGCACTTTTAGCAAGCCTTATGTAAGCTACTTTTGTCTATAATGCGCCCTAAAATCCGCAGCTATTGATAACTTATCTCAAGGACGCCTATGACATTACAGCAAGCCCTATCTCTCCCCAAGCAAGAGCGCCAAGCTCTACAATCCAGCCTAGAAGCTAAGGCAAAATCCCAAGCCGCTATCGAGCTAAATGCTTATATCGATTTTTCTAGCGATAATCATAGCGGCGTGCCAATTTTGATTAAAGACAATATCAATGTAAAAGGCTGGGAGATTACTTGCGCGAGTAAGATTCTACAAGGCTATATCGCCCCCTATGATGCCACTGCTATTACGCGATTACGCGCTAATGGTATGAGCGCGTTTGGGCGGGCAAATATGGACGAGTTTGCTATGGGCAGCACGACAGAGTCAAGCTGCTATGGGCGCACCAAAAACCCCAAGGACTCCTCAAGAGTGCCAGGCGGCAGCTCTGGGGGCAGTGCCGCAGCAGTGGCTGGGGGCTATGCGATCGCTGCGCTTGGGAGCGATACAGGCGGCTCTATCCGCCAGCCTGCTGGGTATTGCGGCTGCGTGGGGCTAAAGCCCACTTATGGGAGAGTGAGCCGCTATGGACTAGTGGCGTATAGTTCAAGCCTTGATTGCATAGGACCAATTACACAAAATGTGCAGGACTGCGCGATCTTGCTTGATGCTATTAGTGGCTATGATGAGCTAGACTCCACTAGTGCCAAGCTCTCGCCATTGCAAAGCTTCTCCAAGCTTGATAGGGATAAATGCTTCACAATCGCAGTGCTAAATGACTTCCTAAAAGATGCCGACCCAGCGATTGCCAAGGCGTATGAAGAGACTATCAAAATCCTAGAAAAAAGCGGGCATACCATAGTCCCTGCAAAAATGCTTGATACAAGCTTGCATATCTCTACCTACTACATCATCTGCACCGCAGAAGCTAGTAGCAATCTCGCGCGATTTGATGGCGTGCGCTATGGGAATCGCGCAGATTCTAGTGGGCTCAAAGATTTATACATCAACACACGCTCACAAGGCTTTGGCAAAGAGGTGAAAAATAGGATTCTACTAGGGAGCTTTGTGCTAAGTAGCGGCTACTATGATGCCTACTACCTAAAAGCCCAGAAAATGCGCGCGCTTATCACCCAGCAATATGCCCAAATTTTTGAGCAAGCAGATTTGATCTTATCGCCTGTGTCCCCAAGTGTCGCCCCTAAATTCCGCGCTACGCAAAGTCCGCTTGAAATGTATCTAAGCGATATTTACACCATCGGCGCAAATCTCGCAGGGCTGCCGGCAATTAGCCTGCCTGTGGGCGAGTCTCAAGGGCTGCCTATTGGTATGCAGCTGCTAGGCAGAGCCTTTGAAGAGCAAAGTGTGCTTGATTGCGCATATAGCCTAGAATCCAGTTTTGCCTAAGCCAAGCGCAACCCATATCAAAAGGAGTCGCTATGAAACTCACACAAAAAGCCCTAACTTTTGAAGATATTTTGCTAATCCCAGCGTATTCCGCCGTGCTGCCAAAAGAAGTCGATACAAGCTCCAAGCTCACGCGCAATATTTCACTCAATATCCCCTTCGTCTCTGCGGCTATGGATACAGTTACAGAGTATCAAACCGCCATTGCTATGGCGCGTTATGGGGGCATTGGCATTATCCATAAAAATATGCCCCAAGCTATGCAAGTAGAGCAAATCGACAAGGTCAAAAAAAGCGAGAGCGGCATCATCACTAACCCCATCTCTATCCAAGCAAATCGCTCCCTAGCCGATGCTAAGGCAATCACAGATAACTACAAAATCTCTGGCGTGCCAGTGGTTGATGAAAAGGGGCTGTTGATAGGGATTTTGACTAATCGCGATGTGCGCTTTGAAAATGATTTAAGCAAGAAAGTCAGCGATGTGATGACAAAAATGCCCCTAGTTACTGCCAAAATAGGCGTAAGCCTTGATGAAGCCAAAGCCATTATGCACAAGCACAGGATAGAGAAGCTCCCCATAGTCGATAGCAACAATATCTTACAAGGGCTTATCACCATTAAAGACATTCAAAAGCGCATAGAATACCCCAACGCCAACAAAGACTCCCAAGGTCGCTTGCGCGTGGGCGCGGCGATTGGCGTGGGGCAGCTTGATAGGGCGCAGGCTCTCGTTGAAGCAGGCGTTGATGTGCTAGTGCTTGACTCTGCGCACGGACATTCTAAAAATATCATTGCTACCCTAGAATCCATTAAAGCAAGCTATGAAGTTGATGTGATTGTGGGCAATGTCGTAACCGCAGCCGCCACGCAAGACTTAATCAAAGCCGGTGCAGATGCAGTCAAAGTCGGCATAGGTCCGGGCAGTATCTGCACCACAAGGATTGTCGCAGGCGTGGGTATGCCCCAAGTCTCTGCCATTGCAGGCTGCGCGGAAGTGGCGGCGAAAATGGGCGTGCCAATCATCGCAGATGGTGGGATCAAATACTCTGGCGATGTGGCTAAAGCTATCGCCGTAGGGGCATCTAGCGTGATGATAGGCTCTCTGCTAGCTGGCACAGAAGAGAGTCCTGGCGATTTGGTGCTTTACCAAGGGCGGCAGTATAAGAGCTATCGCGGTATGGGAAGCATAGGTGCTATGACTAAGGGTAGCTCGGATCGCTACTTCCAAGAGGGCACTGCGCAAGAAAAGCTCGTGCCTGAAGGCATTGAAGGGCGTGTGCCATATCGCGGGAAAATCGGCGATGTTTTGCACCAGCTTGTAGGGGGCTTGCGCAGCTCGATGGGCTATCTAGGCGCGGCAAATATCCCAAGCTTGTGGGAGAGAGCAGAGTTTGTGCAAATCACTGCCGCTGGGCTTAGAGAATCCCATGTGCATGATGTGGATATTACCAAAGAAGCACCAAACTACCACGGCTAGACCCTCTGCTATAATCAGTCGCAATGGAGCTGCCCCCTAATCTACGCCTAATTTCTAGCAAGGACGGCTCGCTAAATGCCTTTAATGCGCACTTTGGCGAGCATTATGCCAATATGGGCGAGGGCGCATTTAGCGAGAAGCTTGCCAAGCATATAGCTCCTGTGTGGGAGGCTCTAGCTGCCAATCAAGCCAAGTCGCCAAAGCCACAGGTATGGATTTTAGATCTTTGCTTTGGGCTTGGCTACAACGCCTTGCTCTCGCGCCTTTTTAGCGCGTTTGATCAAATGGAGTTTTGCATTATCTCTATCGAGCTTGATAGGCAGAATCTAGCCCTTGCTAGCAAAATCCACGCGCTAGATTCTAGCTCTATGGCGCAGCTAGAATCTAGTGGGCAAGCGCGCATAGCGCATAATGTATCTTTGCAAATATTTTGGGGTGATGCGTGTGCATTGCTTGCGGACTTGCAGACAAACTTAGCGCAGCGATATAGCCATTTCCACGGCTTTGATGTTATCTACCAAGACCCATTTAGCTATGAGAAAAATAGAGAGCTATGGGATTTTAGGCATTTTTGCACGCTTGCTAGCTTGCTTAAAGACTCTGGGATCATCACTACCTATGCCACAAGAAAAGAAGTCATTGCAAATGCGCAGCAAGCAGGGCTACTAGCCTATCGATATAAAGTAGATCCTAGGACTTTAGCAATGCTATCCCAAATGTGTGCTAGATTCTACCCTAGTAGCCTAAGCACCCACAAGCGCAGCTCAAGCATTTTTAGCAAAGCTCCCATAAATATCAGCGGAAGCACAGCGCGTAGCTAGAATCTACTTAGGCATATTGTGGAGCTAGAGCTTGGCACGATCGCAGGAGTGCTGGGTAGATTCTAGGAGGCGGAGTCTTTTTTCGTCTTTAGGGCAAGCCCTATAACATCGGATATTTCTTTTTTAATGGATGGGTTTTTCGCGCTTAGGTGCTCGCGGATTTCAGCGGCTTTATCTGTGTCAATACTCTCAAGGCTTGTAAGCTCCTTTACCACATCAAGCCACTCCTCACGATCACTAGAGCTTGGCGCAAACAGCCCAAATTTCTTCACAAATTGCTCAATTAGCTCGTGGGCTTGGGCTTGGCTTTTGGCTTTGGGGATAAGCTTGCGGAAGTCTTTTAGGGTGAAGGGCTTTGGCTTTGGCTTTTTGTCAAACAAGCTTCGCATAAAAAACCCAAACATAAACACGACAAACCCAAACCCAAAGGAAATGAGCAAAAACACCGCATAAAAGCCTTGGTTATACATTATTTGCCACTCTTTGCTGTAAAAAACGCATTTGTCGCTTCCACAAAGCCATCGATACTACCGCAGTCATACCGCTTGCCTTGGAATTTATAGGCGATTACGCGCCCATTTTTCGCCTGCTCCATTAGAGCATCGGTGATTTGGATTTCGCCCTTTTTGCCCGGGGGCGTTACGCGCAAAATATCAAAAATATCAGGCGTTAGGATATAGCGACCAATGACTGCTAGGTTTGAGGGGGCTTCGCTAGCACTTGGCTTTTCTATCATTGTATTGACACGATAGACATTCTCGCTAATCATCTCGCCCGCAATCACACCATATTTATCCACTTCGCTCATAGGCACTTCCTCGATAGCGACTATGGAGCATTTATGCTTGGCATAGAGCTTGACCATCTGCGCTAGCACGCTATCTCCACCGATATTTGCGCATAAATCATCAGCTAAAATCACAGCAAAGGGCTCATTGCCAATGAGTGTCTCCCCTGTCAAAATCGCATGCCCCAAGCCTTTCATCTCATTTTGACGCGTATAGGAAAAGGTGCATTGTGTGATGAGTGAGCGCACTTCATTGAGTAGAAATTCTTTATCCGTGCCTTTGATTTGGTGCTCTAGCTCATAGCTTATATCAAAGTGATCTTCTATGCTGCGTTTGCCTCGTCCTGTAACGATCGCCATCGTCTGGCAGCCGGCACTTAGGGCTTCTTCGACACCATATTGTATCAGTGGCTTTGTGAGAATGGGGAGCATTTCTTTAGGCATAGCTTTTGTCGCGGGTAAAAATCGTGTCCCATAGCCTGCTGCTGGGAAAAGACATTTGTTGATATAGTTCATTTGTGTCCTTTGTGGTGGAGTTTAGCGATTGTAGCGCAAAAGGTTTATGCGATTATAAACAGCCTAAGAGTCTCGCAGCTCTGCATACTCTCTAGGGAGCAGAAACTCTTCGCAGCACAAAGCCTTGGGGTAGAATCCAGCTTTATGCAGTAGAGAAAAAAGCGTATCGATGGCTTGCTTTTGCACAGGGCTAAGAGAGATAGAATCTGCATTAGCATAGAGATTGAGATAAGTCTCTAGCTCTTTGGCATTGACGCGGATAAGATTGCGCTTAAGCAGCATTGTGGAGAGTAGGGGCTTGTTTTGCGTAGCGATTTGCACAGCCTTTGTCAGCGTGGATTCTATATCAATCGCCCTATGTAGCGGGATACTACGGCGCAAAGCCATACCGCCAAGTGGCAGGGGCAGCTCATCGCCTGCTAGCTCACACCATATATCCCAGATTTCTCTCTCCACTTCTAATTGATCGCTAAAGGTTAGGATTGACTCGTGGATAAGCACGCCCGCATCAACTTCGCCATTTAGCACAGCAGATTCTATATCAAGGAAGTTTTTATACACAATTTTGGCATTAGGATAAGCTATGCGGAAAAGCAGGGCATTTGTCGTGTGCGCACCAGAGAGAGCGACTTTGCAATGTGGCTTTAGCTGCTTGCCCTTTAGCTTGATAAGCTTTGGTCCATAGCCACTGCCAAAGCTTACCCCTGTGCGCAAAAGCGCGTAATCTTGCGCGATAAGCGGATATACACCAAAGGAAATGGCACTCACATCATAGCTCCCTTGCAGAGCCGCTTCATTGAGTGTTTGTATATCTAGCGCAGTGTTGCAAAATTGCAGCCCAAGCCTAGAATTCACCCACCCAAACGCAATGGCATAATACATAAAAATATCATCAGCATCAGGGCTATGAGCTACACTTATCAAACAACTCTCCAAAAACTAAAATGTGCCAAAAGCTAGCAATGTGGGATTTGATGTATGGTTGCGGGAGATGGATTTGAACCACCGACCTTTGGGTTATGAGCCCAACGAGCTACCGGACTGCTCTACCCCGCGATATAGTATAAGTTAAAGGGAGAAAGTGGCTGGGGTACAAGGATTCGAACCTCGGAATGCCTGGACCAAAACCAGGTGCCTTACCGCTTGGCGATACCCCAACAGCGTTTAATAAAGCCGCGATTGTATAGCAGTTTTACTTATTTGTCAATATGTGCTTATGTAGCTAGCGCAAAGCTCACACAAGCTAGCTGCGCTAAGCTTATGGCAGCTTTGCCTAGTTGTGGGACTTATGCAGTGTTTCTAGCACATTTTCATACACGCTAATTTTTTGCAGCTCGGCTTCTATTTGCTCGCTGATCCCTACTTTTTCATTCATCTCATTAGAGAGGGTTTTGCTATTTTGGATAAGTGTGTGGATCGTGCTAGAGATATTTTTGGAGTGCTCGGATATATCTAGCATACCTAGTGAAGCATTTTTGGCACTTTTGTTGATTGTATGCACATTTTCAATCACGCTTTTGACCGAAGCACTTGTGTCATCTAGGCTTTTTTGCGTGCGCTCCGCTAGATTGCGCACTTCATCGGCAACTACAGCAAAGCCTCTGCCGTGCTCGCCAGCGCGCGCGGCTTCTATGGCGGCATTAAGGGCTAGGAGGTTTGTTTGATCAGCGATGCCAGAGATAATATCAAGGACACGATTGAGATCCCCGATCTGCTCAAGTAGGTGGGAGACTCTATCTTCTAGATTCATATCCTGCGAGCCTGTTTGCATTCTATCTTCAAGCTGCTGGGAAAAGGCATTAAACTGCGTATTGACCTCATCAAGATTTGCCCCCATATCGCTAAAGTCCTTGCCAGCACTTCTAAGTGCGCCCGCTACATTGGTAAAGGTTGGGATCGAGTCTTTGAGCTGGGAGAGCATAAGCTCGTTTATGTTGTTAATAAGCTTAAGGCGCATAAGGCGTTTGTAGAGAAAGTAGGATTTAAACTGACTATATTGGATATGGAAGCTATCTAAAATCTCATCGCTAAAATCTGCTTGCGCATTGTCTAAGCGGTAGAAAAACACAGCACTTAGCGTTTCGTTGATATTCACCCCCAAAAGCTCCCCAAAAGTCGAGAACCCAACCACAGGAAAATCCCTAAAAGTCTTTAGCGAGCCTAGCGCGCTAGCATTATGCAATCTCCGCAAAATACAATCATTAAAAATCGCGCCTATGGGCTTTGGCTTATTGCGTGAAAATTGCTCATAGTCCGCATTGGTCGATTGGATAAAATCCACGCGCTTAAGCAAGGTCAGCTCTTCTGCGCTATCTACATCACAATAGGTTGCAATGTGCTTTTGGGCTATGTCAAACTGCGCGATTGAGCGCACATAGATTGCATCGTTAATCTTAATCCCAAAGGCATAGGACTCCATCATTTGCGGCACTTGCTCAATAGCGCAGCCAAAATGCCTCGCCAAAGCATCAAGCACATTGATCGCGCTGTAATTATTATCGAGGAATTTTGAGATCGTGCGAGCTTTGACATTAGAATCTAGCACGACAAATTTTGTATCTGTGGCTTGGAAGTTTTGGGTCTTAAAAATCCCAAAACGATAATTTGGCTTAAGCTTGACATAAGTGATCACCGCTGCACCTTGCACGACAGAAGTATTATCAAAGATATAGGTATTTTTGAAGTCGAGCTTGCCGCCAGCACTACCGCCGACATACAAGCAAGCAAGCTTGCCTACATTATAAATCGCCTCCATCAAAAAGCTCTCGCTCCCACTAAGCCCATCAACTAGCACATAGCCAAGCGTATCATAAGACTCCACCTTAAAAGGCACGCGCACCTTGCGCACTTCATTTTCTATATGCGCTATTTGCTCGCTAGATTCTGCCATTGCGATACCTAGATCAAGCTTTGTTGTATAAATATCAGCGATCATATTGCTTGAGAAGAGCATTAGGCTAACCCCTTGCCCATCAAGACCATCTCCATAAAATGACTGCCGCTCTACATTGGCATCTTTTGAGCAAAGTAGCCCCGATGAACTTGCCATAATCAGCACCGCATCGCTAGGAAGCGCGGCTTTGATCTGGGCGGCTGCTTGGGCTAAGTCTGTGTTGGGCATTGCATAGCCAAGTGCTAGCTTGATTGGCATTTGCACTTCTTTGATTCTTTGGGTGATATTATCTGTGAGATAGAGACTTATAATATCGCTTTGTGGGATCTTGGGTGCGCTCTTGCTTTTGAAGTGAAACATAGTAGTCCTTATAGACTTTGTATTATTAGGCGCGTTCGCGCACGCAATTTAAGTGAATCTTTTCTTATAAAACACTTATATTAGAGCTAGAATCTGCTTAGGCTGGGAGCTTTGGAGATTTAGAATCTTTTTTATATAATCCGTGCTTACACAATATTGAAGGACAACGCTAATGTATCAAACGCGTATGAAAGACGCCATAGAGGCGATTAAAAAAGGTGAAATGATTATCATAATGGACGATGAAGATAGAGAAAATGAAGGCGATTTGGTAATGGCTGGAATCTTCTCAACCCCAGAGAAAATAAACTTTATGGCTCAAGAGGCAAGGGGGCTCATCTGCGTATCTATCACGCAAGAGCTAGCCCATAAGCTAGACTTACCCCCAATGGTGCAAAGAAATGATAGCAACCACGAGACTGCCTTTACCATATCCATTGATGCTAAGGAAGCAAAGACGGGGATTTCCGCATACGAGCGGGATTTGACAATCCGCCTAATGTGTGATAACAACGCAAAGCCAAGCGATTTTGTGCGTCCGGGGCATATTTTCCCACTTATTGCTAAGAGTGGTGGCACACTTATCCGCACAGGACATACAGAGGCGAGTGTAGATATTTGCCGCCTTGCGGGGCTTGCACCCATTAGCGTGATTTGTGAGATTATGAAAAAAGATGGCACGATGGCAGGGCGGGGGGATAAGTTTCTGCTTGATTTTGCTAAAACTCATAATCTAAAGATTCTCTATGTCAGCGACATTATCCAATATCGCTTAAATTTTGAAAATCTCGTGCGTGAAACTTCGCGTGAAAAGGCGGTGTTTATGGCACAAGAGTGTGAGAAAATCACCTTTTTAGATCATTTAGAAAATGAACATATTGCCTTTAGCTTTAGCCCACAGGCTACAACGCCGCTCATTAGATTTCATAATACAAGTAGCGATATTGCCCTTTTGACAGATTCTAGCGAGTGGCAAGCCCTGCAAAAAAGTATAGAGTTACTTTCACAGCAAGGCGGCTATCTTGTGTGCCTTAATAGTGAGAATATGGCAAATAGTGAAAATATTACAAAAAATTGTGGTGATATTAAAGACTTTGGAATCGGCGCACAGATTCTAAAAAAGCTAGGTGTAAAAGACTTCACACTTCTTAGCTCTCATTGTGCTAATGCAAATAAAAGCTACAACGCCCTAAGCGGTTTTGATTTGCATTTGCAAAAGAGTATTTTGGTGTAAATTAGATTCTAGCTCACTCTTCTTCTACGACTATGTAGAGATCTTTTAGCCCTTGGGCTTGGATTATATCCATCATCTGCACAAAGGCGTTAAGGTTGCTTTGGGAGTCGCCATTGATGATGACAGAAGTGCTTGCGTCATAGCTCTTTATAGCTTGCTTGAGTGCTTCTAGGGTGTGGGGCTTGTCATTTAGATAGTAGCGACCCTGATCATCAATGGCTATGGTGATGGGCTTGCTCTGCGTATCTTGCTTGCTTGAGCCATCGCTGACTTTAGGGACATTGACTTGGATTCTAGAAGTGTTGATAAAAGAAGCGGTTGTAAGCACGATCACTAAGAGCACGAGCATAATGTCAATAAATGGCACTAAATTCATAGAATCTATTTTCTTCAAGTATAGTCCTTAAAAGGTGTAGCAAGGCTAGATTCTAGCAGAATCTAGCTTGATTGTAGATCGTGTAGGTAGAAAAGGCTTAGATGTCGTAGTGTATCCACAAAAACGCGTGGCTGCGATCAGCGACATTTTTAGGTGTGCCAGCTTGGGTAGTGCCTTCTTCGTTTCCATAGCCGCCACCACCATTTGCCCAGCCCACTTTATAGCCAGCTTTTGTCGTATCGCTGAAGTATTCAATCTTCCCGCCCACAGATAGCCGCTCATCGATTTGGTATTTGCAATTAAGCGCGATCGCGTGCTCTTGGCTACGCTCTGCATCTGTCCAGCGACCAGTGAGCTGCCACCAAAGCTTGTTGGCAAAGTGTGTCCCACCGACAAAGAGATAAGGAGTAAGCGCGTCTTTGCCCACCATATCGCTCACACTTCGACCAATGTCATAGGAGCTAGCTGTCCAGAAATCCAGCATCCAAGGATTCCCCGTAGTCCCGATTCTGGCGTTTGCGTGCCCAAAGTTTTTATACACACCTAGCCCGAAGTTGTAGTTGTTGTAGTCAAACTGCTGCTGGATAAGCAAGCTTTGGGTGTATTTATTGACTATCGAGCCCCAGCGATACTCTCCGTCCCATCTATCGCCATAAATTGGGAGCAAAATATTTGCAAAGGTGCGTGAGCGGAAGCCTGTGCCATCAAAGCCCTTGTTTGTATCATACTCTACGCGGAATGCCGGAGCAGTGTAAGTGCCAGGCGAGAAGTAGATATAAGGCGTGATGTCAAGCCCACCAAGGCTGTAGATCGCTTTAAACGCGTGGATCCCGTAGTTGGCAAACTGCCCACCTGGAGTCATATAACCCTGTGGTGAGTAGAAGTCAATCAACCATTGACCAAAGGCAAATGCTCTCCCATAGGAGCTAAACCACCAGAGTTTAAGCGATTGGGAGTCGCTGAATTTGAATTTCGTAGTAAATTCAAAACCTTGTGTATAGCCGCTCATATACTCCGCGCCAGAGAGATAGCGACCGCCCTTAAACTGGAAGCTAAAAGGACTCGTGTCAAAGTCCCCATAGGTATAGTCAAGGTAGGCATTATTGATGACATAGAGATGGCGGTTTGTATTGTCTTTTGGTCCTAGGTTTTGGTTATACCCTGCCCAGTTACCAACATATTCGTTATTTACGCTATCTGGTCCTAGCGGATAGCCCTTGCTTGTGGAGTCTAGAATCATTGACCCGCCTGTAAGATTGAAGCCATATTTTAGCGATTGGCTTTCCAAGTCTTTGGCAAGCAGGTTTCCATCAAAGCCAAGGCTGCCTACGACATTAAGAAAGCTATCTGTGGGGTAGATGCCCTTGTCTTTGTCGATTGCTTGGTTGTTGAAGCCACCTTTACCAAACATCTCAAGCCAGCCGTTGTATTTAATATCAAATGCACTTGCACTGCTAAGCATACCCGCAGCGATAGTGCTTATCGCTAGAATCTTGCTTGCGCGTTTTGTGGTGAAAGTCCGCATAAAAACTCCTTAGATGATATAGGGGGTAAAGTGTAGCTTTTTTACCTTATATTTACCTTATATTTACCATTTTGTATGCAAAGCTACCAGAAGTAGCACACTAGAATCTAGTGGGGCTAGATTCTAGTGTGCTTAAAATGCAGGCTTTGGTGTAGCGGCTGTGCTAGCTGGCAAAATAGGATAGATCACTGCGGGGTATTTGCCATTAAGCGATTGGAAGAACTTTTCGATCGTTTGGGCTTCTTGGTCGCTTATGGCGATACCTAGCTGTATAGAGCCCATTTCTTTAATCGCATCTTTAATATCCCAATACTGCCCGTTGTGGAAGTAGGGGGCTGTATCTAGCACATTTCGCAAAGATGGGGCTTTGACCATACCATTGGCATCGCCTTTAAAGCCACCAACTTTGGCAAACTTATAGGGCTTCACCACAGAAAACGCCTGCATAGAGCCGCCTAGGTTGATGTCTGTGTGGCAGGCGGTGCAGCCTTTATCGATAAACATATTTAGCCCAGCTTGCTCCTCTTTGCTTAGGGCTTTTACATTGCCATTTAAAAAGTCATCATAGCGGCTAGGCGTTACAAGTGTCATTTCAAAAAGTGCGATAGTATCGGCGATTAGCTTGAAGTCGATTTTGACATTATTGCCATAGGCGGCTTTAAACTCATCGACATAGGCAGGGATTGATTGTATGCGCGCGACAATCTCTTTTGCCGTAGCTGCCATTTCTACTGGGTTTTCAATAGGTCCTTGTGCTTGGTGTCCTAAGTCGCCAGCGCGTCCGTCCCAAAACTGCACGCTATTAAACATTGAGTTATATACACTTGGGGAGTTTAAGTGGCTTGGGTTTGCCTGCCACTTGTGCCCAATGGCTGTTGGCACCATATCTGCGCCACCTAGCCCTAGATTGTGGCAGGTGTTACAAGAGATGAGATTGGATTTTGAAAGTCTAGGGTCAAAGTAGAGCTTTTTGCCTAGCTCGACTTGGGTTTGAGTGAGTTTGGGCTTGTAGGGTGCGGCGAGCTTGTGCTTTTTGATCTGGGCTTGTTGGTAGGCGGAAAGCTCCTTGCCTTGGGGCATAGGCTTTAGCCCTGCGTCCTTAGCCTTTTGTATTAGCTCTTTTGGATCAATTGCCTGCTTCTTCTGGGTGGCTGCGCTTAGTGTGCCAGCACCCAGCATACCGATGATAATAATAGTTTGCAAAGTGATGTTGCGCATAATACTCCTTTGTGAAGATGCCAAGTATAGCGGATTGCGTTGATACTTTTACCATTTACGAAAATCTACCCCAAAAATTCCTTCAAATCTAAACAAATGCTAATAGCAAAAAAGCTAGAATCCACTCCTACAAGTGCAAAGATTCTAAGGAGAAAATATGGGCTACACGCATTTACATTTACATACAGAATATTCTATGCTTGATGGTGCTAATAAGCTAGAAGTGCTCGCCAAGCGGCTTAAAAGCCTTGGTATGACAAGTGTCGCTATGACTGATCACGGCAATATGTTTGGCGCGATTGACTTTTATACAAAGATGAAAAAGCAGGGCATATCGCCTATTATAGGGATTGAGGCATATTTGCACAATGCCGATGATATTGGGGATAAAAGCTCTAAAGCCCGCTATCACCTGTGCCTTTATGCCAAAAATGAGCAAGGCTATAGGAATCTAATGAAGCTTAGCTCGCAGTCCTTTATCCACGGCTTTTACTACTACCCACGGATCAACAAAAAGCTTTTAAAAGAGTGTAGCGAGGGGCTTGTGTGCTCATCTGCCTGCCTTGCAGGGGAGGTAAATTTCCACCTAAATCAAAGCGAGAGAAACTTGAAATACGGCGCAGGTGGCTATGAAGCGGCTAAAAAGGTCGCACTAGAGTATAAAGAAATCTTTGGCGATGATTTTTACCTAGAGCTTATGCGCCACGGAATCCCAGAGCAAGAAGCCATAGACTCCCATATACTGCGCTTAAGTAAGGAGTGTGGGATCAAAATCATCGCTACTAATGACGCCCACTACCCTACGCGAGAGGATGCGGGATTCCAAGAGGTGGCGATGTGTATTGGCACAGGGCGCACCTTACAGGATAAAAGTCGCTTGCGCCATAGTGTGGCGGAGTTTTATGTCAAAAGCGAGCAGGAGATGGCAAGGCTCTTTGCCGATGTGCCACAAGCCTTAGAAAATACCCAAGAGATCGCGCGTAAATGCGCGGATTTTAGCATTGATCTAAAAGATGAGAAAAACAACCCCCCAACTCCACCGACTTTCAAATTTACCAAAGAATACGCAAGTGCTGAGGGGCTAGACTTTGAAAACGATGAAGAATACTTCATCTACAAATCTAAGCAAGGACTAGAAAAACGCCTGCAAAATGTCCCAGAAGAGAAGCACCAAGAGTATCGCGATAGGCTTGAGTATGAAATGGAGATTATTGCAAAGATGAAGTTCCCCGGCTATATGCTCATTGTGTGGGATTTTATCAATCAAGCTAAAAAGATGGGCATACCGGTGGGTCCGGGGCGTGGTAGTGCGGCAGGAAGCCTTGTGGCATTTTGCTTAGGGATTACAGATATTGATCCTTTGCGCTATGACCTGCTCTTTGAGCGATTCTTAAACCCAGAGCGCGTGAGTATGCCCGATATTGATACAGACTTTTGCCAGCGCAGGCGCGGCGAGATTCTAAACTATATGATTGATCGATATGGTAAATACAATGTCGCCCAAGTCATCACCTTTGGTAAAATGCTCGCAAAAGGCGTGATACGCGATGTCGCGCGCGTGCTAGATATGCCTATAAAAGAAGCCGATAGCTTTGCCAAGCTTATCCCAGAAAAGCTAGGGATCACTTTGAAGGGCTATGAGAAAAATGGCGAGTTTATCGAGGGGGCTTGGGAGCTAGAGCCAAAGATCCAAGAGCTAGTCGCAAGCGATCCGCTAGCAGCGAAAGTGTGGGAGTTTGCCCTAAAGCTAGAGGGCTTTAATCGCAACGCCGGCAAGCACGCGGCAGCACTTGTGCTAGATAGTGAGAGAGAGCTATGGCATAAAACACCTCTATATGCTGGCACTGATGGGATTATACTCACGCAGTATTCTATGAAATACCTTGAAGCAGTAGATTTGATCAAGTTTGACTTCTTGGGGCTAAAGACGCTCACGGTGATTGATGATGCGCTAAAAATCATCGCAGACCGCTATGGCAAGCAGATAGACTTCTTGCAAGTTGATGTCAATGATGCAAAAGTCTATGAGCTCCTGCAAAGTGGGGATACAATGGGAGTCTTCCAAGTGGAATCTGGTATGTTCCAAAGACTCAATCGCAGACTAAAGCCCACAAACTTTGAAGATATTATCGCAATCATTGCTCTTGGTCGCCCCGGACCTATGGAATCTGGTATGGTAGATGACTTCATCAACCGCAAGCACGGCTTAGAGCCTATCACTTATATGTTTGATGAGCTAGAGCCGATTTTGAAGCATACTTATGGGACGATTGTCTATCAAGAGCAAATTATGCAAATCGTGCAAGTTATCGGTGGCTTCTCGCTTGGCGAGGCGGATTTGATACGGCGCGCTATGGGGAAAAAAGACGAGCAGATTATGGCAGATAATAAGCAGAAATTTATCCAAGGGGCGCAGAGCAATGGCTTTGATGTGCAAAAGGCTAGCGATTTGTGGGAGCTTATTGTTAAATTTGCTGGCTATGGGTTTAATAAGTCGCATTCTGCGGCGTATGCGATGATCACCTTTGAGACGGCGTATCTTAAGACTTACTATGAGCACGAGTTTATGGCAGCTCTTCTTACAAGCGAGTCTAATAAAATCGATAAAGTCGCAGAGTATGTCGAGGAGGCAAAGCGGCGTGGTATGGAGACACTACCCCCTCATGTCAATTTATCGGATCAGTTTTTTAGCGTTGCTGATTGGCGCAATGGAGAGAAAAAGATCGTTTTTGGGCTAGGAGCGATACGGGGAGCTGGCGAAGATGCTATGGGCAGTATCATTGCGTGCAGGAAGAGTGGGGGAGAGTTTAAGGATTTGGAAGATTTCATTTCTAGGGCGGATTTTTCTAAGATTACCAAGCGCGTTATGGAGCCTTTGATCAAATCTGGTAGCCTTGATAATCTAGGCTACACACGCGCAACAATGCTTAAAAATATCGATGAAATTTGCGAGATCGGGCGCAATAAGCAAAAACTCGCGGGCGAGATACATAACTCGCTCTTTGCCGACTCACAAGATGAGCTAGCTGGAATCCGCTTTAGCTTTAGCAATATAGAGGAGTTTGATCAAAAAACCACACTTGATTATGAGTATGAGTGCTTGGGGCTTTATATCTCTGGGCATCCGCTAGAGTCGTATCGCAAGCAAATTACAGCACTTAAGGGTGTCTCGCGTATCGGGGCACTAGAGCAGCTAGAAGATGGCTCTAATGTAATGCTTGCGGTAAAAGTTGTAGGCTTGGAAAAGCGCGTTTCCAAAAAGGGCAATATCTATGGCGTGCTAAGTGTGATCGATCTTTCCGGGAATGCCAACATTACGATATTTGAGAGCACTATCGCTAAGCTTGATTGTATGGATCTAAATGAGCCTATAGTGCTTAGTGGGAAGGTGGATTCTAGGGATAGTAAGAAAGAGTTTCGCGCATTTGATGTGCTCTGCCTTGAAGATGCCAAGCAAGCTAAAATCCGCCTAAAATACCAAAAGGACAAAGATGTCCAAGAAGAAGCAAGCGAGATAATCCCTATCCATATTGATCCAAAGAGTCTAGGCTCTGGCTGCGCGCTAGGGATCGTGCTAGATAGGGAGACTGATGTGGCGCATTTAGAGCGTATCTCGCAGTGTGCTAAGAAGCATAGCGGCAGCCAAGAGCTGCATATCATCATCAAAGAAGCAGGCAGGAATTATGTCTTTGTAAGCGATCTTAAGGTGAGTAGCTCGATCACGCAGGAGCTTGGCGAGTTTGCTTGGGAAGCGCGCAAAACTATAGGAGAGCCGCAAGGCTAAATCATCTAAAAGGAGCAATTATGGCTTGTGTTTTACAAATTGGTGCAGGTGGGGTTGGAGGCGTAGTAGCGCATAAAATGGCGAGCAATCGTGGGAGTTTTACTCGCATTATCTTAGCTTCTCGCACACTTAGCAAATGTCAAGCAATAGCAGATTCTATTAGAGAAAAGGGCTTAGGTGAGATTGAGATAGATTCTGTCGATGCAGATAGCGTAGAATCTGTGGTGGCTTTGATTGAAAAATACCGCCCAAAACTCGTGGT
This sequence comes from Helicobacter canis, assembly GCF_008693005.1. Taxonomy (GTDB): domain Bacteria; phylum Campylobacterota; class Campylobacteria; order Campylobacterales; family Helicobacteraceae; genus Helicobacter_B; species Helicobacter_B canis. Next base: position 123,157 of record NZ_VXKE01000014.1, read on the forward strand.
AAATGTCGCGCTGCCTTACCAAGATTTAAGCATTATGGAAGCTTGCCTACGCACAAAAACGCATTATTTAGACACGGCAAACTATGAGCATCCAGACTCCGCGCATTTTGAGTATAAAGAGCAGTGGGCGTATGATACACGCTATAAACAAGCAGGGATTTTTGCTTTGCTTGGCAGCGGGTTTGACCCGGGCGTTACAAATGTATTTTGTGCTTACGCACAGAAGCATTATTTTGATGAGATTCATAGCATTGATATTTTGGATTGTAATGCAGGGGATCACGGCTATGCGTTTGCTACGAACTTTAACCCTGAAATTAATCTAAGGGAAGTGAGTTCAAAGGCGAGATATTGGACGAAAGACATTAGGGATTCTAATACAGAATCTAATAGCCTTGTTTCACAAGCTGACTTAGCCTTGAATCCGGATTTAAAGCAAGATACTATTTATCGTAAGTTTGAGCGAGAAGAGAAGCATTTTACTCTAGATTCTAATACGCAGGATTTGAAAGTAGAATCTTACTTTAATGGGCAGTGGCGAGACATTGCCCCTTTAGCCTTGATGAAAGAGTGGGATTACCCAGAAGTTGGCGCGAAAAATAGCTATTTGCTTTACCACGAAGAGTTAGAATCGCTTATCCGCAATATCAAAGGTTTGCGGAAAATCCGCTTTTTTATGACTTTTGGCGAGAGCTATCTTACACATATGAAATGTTTGGAGAATATCGGCTTTTTACGCATTGATGAAGTGGCACACAAGGGCGGCAAAATCGTGCCCATTGAAGTGCTAAAGACGCTTCTGCCAGACCCAGCAAGTCTAGCAAGTCGCACAAAGGGGCAAACGCACATTGGCTGCTATATGAAGGGCGTGAAAGATGGGAAAGAGCGCACGATTTATATTTATAATATTTGCGACCACGAGGCTTGCTACAAGGAAGTTAATGCGCAAGGTGTGAGCTATACCACAGGTGTGCCAGCGATGATTGGAGCAAAGCTGATATGTGAAGATAAATGGGGGCTAAACCAGCCAAAAACACCAAACAACGCAGATAATGGTGATATGCCAAAGGGCGGGGAGCATCAAGGCATAGATTCTAGTAGTGGTAGTGGTGTGTGGAATATGGAGCAAAACGACCCCGACCCCTTTATGCACGAACTCAACAAACAAGGACTCCCATACATCGTCTGCGAGATAGAATCTAATGGCAATTTAAAAGTGCTAGAAGATGGGAGAAAATAGAGATTTGCAATACAAAATAAATCGCTTAAGCAAGATATGGGGAAGTTTTACTAAGCTTTATAGCAAAAGCACATAAAAACACAAAGGCAAACAATGGACTACAAAAAAGCATTTTATAGCAAATTAGAGGAATGTTATCTCGGTGCAAAGATAAAAGCCTATGAAAGGGCTAATACACCACAAAATACGCAAAGCAGCACAAGCAACGCACAAAGCGGTTTTAGCAATCTTTTAAGCATAAAAGAGCAGTATTTTTCCCACATAAAAACCTACCTAGATTCTGCTATCCCAAATGATGATTTTAACTCACACGATATTTACAACAAGCTTTACACCTTTTTTGAAAGTTATCTTAATGATACAGGCACACCATTTTTCCACGATACGCCGCTGTATAAAAACATTTATGCAAAAGTCTATACCAATTCCAAAGATACAAGCCTTTTTTATAAAACAAAAGATTTATACTATGTCAAAAGTGATACGCTTTATACTAGCCTTACTTTAAGCGATGAAAATGAGCTAGCCCAAATCTACTTTGATACAAGTGAATACACGCAAAATGCTGATAATACCAAGCGAAAGCTTATATTCAAACTTGATAAAATCGAGCAAACAGGCACAGATACACAAGATTCTATACCCATCATTTATATCAAGGTTTTAAGTCAAAAGGATTTATTCCCCGATCTTAATGCTGTGTTTAAAGAAAATAGCAACGAATTGAGCGAAGATTTTATAAAATCCCTAAAAGCACATAAAATCCCCCTAGATGAAGCACACATAAAAAAGCTTTTTACAAGCTATAAAAAGCAAAATGAAGTAGATTTTTTTATCCACAAAAATGCAAGGGCGTTTTTACAAGAGCAGTTTGACTTGTGGTTTTATCATTATCTTTATAAAGACAGCGAGTTTCAAGAATGGAGTGTAAAATCCATATCACATTTACAAAGGATTCGCAATATCGCCTTAGAAATAATAGGGCTTATAGGCGATTTTGAAGATGAGCTAAAGGCTGTGTGGTTAAAGCCTAAGTTTGCGAAAAAAGTAAATTATGTCTTTAGCCTTGATTTGATTTTAAGGCATTCAGTATTGAGTGATAAATCAGGGAGTGCTTCGCCTTGTTCACTGCAACGCACGCTTAGTGCGTCTCATTCGCAAGACTTGCACAACCCTAATTTCTCATCTCAATCCTTAGAATGCCAAGATTCTAATAAAACTCAATCGCAAAATACTGCACTTTTAGATTCTATATGCAAAGACAAAGGCTTTGAAAAGCAAATCAAAGAATGGCAGGATTTAGGGCTTATTGATGAGAGTTTTCAAGCACAAAATATAAGCGAAAAAATATTGAGTGATGACAAATATAAATTCCTACCCATTGATACAAAGCATTTTAGCAAAGAGGTAAAATACAAGATTCTAAGTGTGTTTGATGATATAGAATCTATCCTTAATGGTGAGCTAATAAAAGCAGATAATTTTCAAGCACTAAACTCCCTAATGCCAAAATATCAAAACAAAGTGGATTTAATCTATATTGACCCGCCTTACAACACGAGCAACAACGATTTTGTTTATATGGATAAATTTAATCACGCATCGTGGCTTTCAATGATAGCTAATCGCTTGGAATTAGCAAGGGAATTTTTAAAGGATAGTGGAAGCATTTTTATAAGCATAGATGATAACGAACAAGCAAGGCTTAAAATTTTATGTGATGAGGTATTTGGGGAAGATAATTTTGTAGCAGATTTTGTGTGGCAGGGAAAATATACAACTTCTAATGATGCTAAGTATGCTTCAAACCAAAATGAAAGTATTTTTTGTTTTGCCAAAGCTGCTAATAATTTTACTTTTAATCTTTTAGCTAGAACAGAAACTATGAATTCTGCGTATAAAAATCCCGATAATGATCCAAAAGGTGCGTGGAAACCTACGCCCTTACACGCCAAGAGTGGTAGTGAAAATAATCTCTACACTATTACATTTCCTAATGGAACTTCTTGGAATGCTCCAAAAGGTAGGTATCCTAGATATTCTAAAGAAAGATTGATGGAAATTTATCTTGAAAATGGACTTTATTTTAATAAAAATGGCGGTATTGATAAAAAAACTTATTTAAGTGAAGTAAAGCAAGGTAAAACAATAGGAACTTTTTGGAGCTATAAAGAAGTTGGTAGCACACACGAGGGTAATGAGGATTTAGCTTCCATATTAGATAAAGGATTATTTGATAATCCAAAACCCGAAAAGCTATTAAAAAGAATTTGTGAAATAGTTAGCAATGAAGATTCCATAGTTTTAGACTTCTTTGCAGGAAGTGGGACTACACTAGCTGCCGCACAAAAGCTAGGGCGTAAATGGCTTGGCGTGGAAATGGGAGAGCATTTTTATAAAGTCATACTCCCACGCCTTAAAAAAGTCATAGGGGGATTTCAAAGTGGGATTAGCAAAGAATGCGACTATCAAGGCAGCGGAGCATTTAGATACTACGAGCTAGAATCCTATGAAGAAGCATTAAAAGAATGTGAATATGTGCTTATGGATTCTGAATATACTAAGCCTTTTTCTTGTCATACCAAAGCCCCCTCCACTTGTCATACTGAAGCGTTAGCTGAAGTATCTAAAAATATAGAATCTAAAAGAGATATTTCGGCTTCGCCTCAATATGACAAAGAAGCACAATGCACAGCAATCTGTAAAGATAGTCAAAGCATTTACCCTGCTAAAGATTATCAAAAAGCACAAAAAATCATTGATTACAGAAAATCCCGCAAACTCATTAAAAAGCTGAATAAGGGCGAAACAATCACGCTAGATATGAGTGGATATAGAAAGGAATTTGATTTGTTTCACACTTTGGCAAATTTGCAAGGGCTAAAAATCAAGCGATTATTTTTAGATTCTAAAGGTATAGAATCTTGTGAGTTTGATAATGGCGATATTGTATCACTAGACCAAATTGACTTACATACATACCCAAAACTTAAAAATCTTTTGTGGTGGGAGAAATTGTGATGAAAATAAATATACCAGAGGTTGTAGATCAATTAAAAAATGTCAAGCTTGAGAATGTGATATTTGAATTAATAGTAAATGCAATGCAAGCAAATGCCACATATATTGAGCTTAAAATTATAGCCTCCAGCTTAGACAATAAAAACATAACTCCCTATGTAGATAAAATTGAAGTGATTGATAATGGTGATGGCTTTAATGAGGAAAATTTGAAGTCTTTTGGAGAATATCGTAGTAATTATAAAAAATCATTAGGCTGTAAGGGTATAGGAAGATTTATATATCTTAAACTTTTTAAAAGCGTAAAGGTTGTAAGTAAAAATAAAGAATTTGATTTTACCTATAATGGTATGACGGAGCCTAAGGAGCAAGATTTTTTTGATAAAACTAAAGTGATTTTATCAAATCCAAAAGATATTTTTTCGGTTGATTTTTCTAAGATTAAAAAACAAATTAAAGAGCATTTTCTGGCTTATTTTAAGATAGAAAACAAGGATATTAAAATAGATATTTATAGAAACGATGAATGTGTAGATAGTGTTAAGAGTATTGAAATACCAGATTTTGAAAAGAAAGAATTTAAAATTAAAAATTATTCTTTTAGCATATCATATATTTTTGGGGAAAGTGATTTTAGAAATGAAGGATTTTATGTTGCAAATAATAGGGTTGTTATAAAAAATTCAGATTTAAACCAAGAAAGTAAATATAATTTGCCAAAAGAAAAAGATTTAAGAATATTTTATATTTTAGAATCCGATTTTTTTGATAAAAATGTTAATGATGAAAGAAATGAATTGCAAATTTATCCCAAACGAAAAAATTCGCTTGAATTTGAGGATTTGAGTTGGAATGATATACACGATGAATTAGAAAATCAGCTCAAAGCAATTTATGTGGAACATAATTTTGATGTAGAAAATACAATTAAAGAAAATAGAAAAAAATCAATTAAAGAATCACCTTATCTCGGAGTATATTTTGAAAATAGGAATGAATTAAATGTAAATGATATGTTAGAAAATGCAAAAAAAGAATTTAATGATGATAAGGATTTTTTAAGAGATGATAATAATAAGGTAAAAACAAATTATGAAGCTAAATTAGCTAAAGTAACACAAACGGAATTGGCTGAATATGTGTTTGATAGGGATAAATTAATCCAAAAATTAAAAAACTCTGTTGATAAAGGGAGTGTAGAAGCTGAAATCCATAATTTATTTATGCCTAAAAAAACATTTGATGATAAAAAAAACTATAGAACTAATAATGTTTGGTTATTTGATGATAGATTTATGTGCTATGATAAAATTTTTAGCGACATACAGATTAAAGATATTTTTCCAGAGCTGCATAAAAACATAGAAAGACCTGATTTATTAAGTATCATTTCAAATACTTATGAAAAAGAGAAAATTACTGATATTCTATTGATAGAATTTAAAAAGCCAGAAAATGATAGGGATTATTTTCCAAAAGCAAAGCGTCAGATATTAAGCTATGCTTCCTATATCAATGAGGCATATGCACAAAAGGGTTTAAGAATTTGGGCTTACGGTTTTTTAAAGTTCAGTGAAGAAATATTGAGAGATCTTATCAATGATGATTACAATCAGATATACACAAGCACCAACTTTCCTATTTGTTACAAATATAATCAGGCTAATAATACGATAGTTAATTTTATGGATTATAGTTCTTTAATTTACGATGCGGAAAATAGAAATCAGTTATTTTTAGATATTTTAAGAGGAAAATATTTATGACAACTAATATGCCAAATATCTTTCTCTACACCACACAAGATAAAAAAATAAAAGTAGAGCTATATGATCTTGGGGAGAGTGTATTTTTAGCCCAAGATTCTATGGCAAAACTTTTTGACACCTCAAAATCTAGTATAAGCGAACATATCACAAATATCCTAAAAGATGGGGAATTGCAGGCAAATTCAGTTATTCGGGAAATCCGAACAACTGCTAGTGATGGTAAATCATACAAAGTGAAATTTTATGCCTTAGAGATGATTTTGGCTGTGGGCTTTCGTGTCCGTAGTAAAAGGGGAGTGCAGTTTAGAATCTGGGCAAATGAGCATTTAAAAACCTATTTACAAAAGGGCTTTTTAATAGATAGCGATAGACTTAAGAATCCAAATGGCAGAAGCGATTACTTTGATGAGCTGTTAGAGCAGATTAGGGATATAAGGGCGAGTGAAAAAAGGTTTTATCAAAAAGTGCGAGAGCTTTTTGCTTTGAGTGTAGATTATGATTCTAGCGATAAGGCAACGCAAATGTTTTTCGCACAAACGCAAAACAAGCTTTTATACGCTATCACGCACAAAACTGCCGCAGAGCTGATTTGTGAGAGAGCAAACGCAAAAAAGCTGAATATGGGGCTTACAAGCTGGAAAGGTAGCGTTGTGCGTAAGGGCGATGTGATTGTGGCGAAAAATTATCTAAAAAAAGAGGAGCTAGATAGTTTAAATCGTTTGGTTAATGTGTTTTTAGAATCCGCAGAACTTAGAGTGAAAGATAAGCAAACTTTGACTATGGACTTTTGGAGGCAAAATGTGGATTCTTTGCTCACCTTTCAAGGAATGCAAATTTTAAAAGATAATGGCAGTATCTCTAACACACAAATGGAGCAAACCGCTTATAAACAATATGAGCTATTTGCCACACAGCGCAAAAAGGAAGCGTTGCTAAAGGCAGAACAAGAAGATGAAGAGATATTAGAATCTACCTATAAAACACTTAACGCGAGAGCAGGAAAATGACCAAAAAACAATCACTGATTTTAAAAGACATTACAGACAAAAAGCTTCAATCTTTCAGCGAGCTTTTTGAAAGCCTTGATTTAGTAAGCTTTAATGGCAGTATTAGTCTGCAAGAATATCAAGTAGCGGCATTGCAAAAGGCATTATGTAGTTTAAAACTATATAGAGATGATACAAAAGAGCTATGCTATGAATATAAACAGGCTTTTAAATACAACGCTATAAAGCTAGATTCTAAAAAAGGCTTAGATATAAAAGAGTTTTGCAATATGGCAAGCTTTTGGATGGCGACAGGCAGTGGCAAAAGTATTGTGATGATAAAGCTTATAAGCCTTATGCAAAGACTTATGAAAAATGGCGAGATAGAATCTAAGCCCATAATGCTACTTGTGCCAAATGATAAGATTTTAGATCAGTTTAAAACGCATATACAAAGCTTTAATGCGTATCAGCCGATACAAATCACTTGTAAAGAGATAAAAGCTTATGATAATCAAAGTTTGCTAGGCTTTGAAAATGTCGTGTTTCTTGGCAGAAGTGATTTGCTAGATATAAAGGAAAATGTCGGTAAAGATTCTAAGGCTAAGAGACTAAATTATGATGATTTAATGCGTGAAAAAGGCTGGTATATCTTGCTTGATGAAGCACATAAGGGCGATAGCAAAGATTCTATAAGAAAAAGCTATATAAGAGACTTAGCAAAAGGGCGAGAGAGGCAGGAGTATCCACACGGATTTATCTTTAACTTTTCTGCGACTTTTGATAATGATATAGAGCTTTTTACTTGTGCTTTTAACTACAATTTAGAGAAGTTTAATAATGATGGCTATGGGAAAAATATCGTGGTGCTAGATAGCAATCTCAAAGCCTTTAAAGATTCTAAAGTGGATTCTAGCGATGAAAAGCTAGAGCGAATACTAGAGAGTTTTATCCTTTTTGTGGGGATAAAGCAGGAATTAAAAAGCTTAAAAGCAAGGTTTGAAAACTTGCATTATCATAATCCTTTAATCATCGCTGTGGCGGATAAAGTCAATACCAAAGATGCGGGGATTAAGCTGTATTTTGAAGCGATTATGAAAATCTTACAAGATTCTAAAGATATAAGCGAGATTGCAAAAAACTTAGCAAAAAAGCTAGAATCTAGCAATATATATTTCGCTGAAAAAGAGATGAATAAAGACTTTTTAGAGCGACTTGCAAAAGTGGATTCTAAAGACTTAAGAGAGCAAATCTTTTATGCTAAAGAGACTTCAAGCCTAGAGTGCTGCAAGATTAAGGGGAATAATAAAGAGCTTGCCTTTAAAAGTAAAAATGCGACAAAGCCCTTTTTGCTTTTAAATATCGGTAGCATTAAAGAGTGGGAGAAAAGCTATCTTGATGGGCTAGGCATTGAGAGTGGGGAGGATATGGCAAAGGGGTATTTTGAAGAGCTAAATCACAAAGAATCGCCCATACAAATTATGATGGGTAGCAAGGTGTTTAGCGAGGGGTGGGATAGTAATCGTGTGAATTTCATTAACTTTATCAATATCGGTAGCAAAAAGGCAAAAAAATATGTCTTGCAAACCATAGGGCGAGGGGTAAGAATTGAGCCTTTTAAAGATGTCCGCAAACGACTAAAAGCAAGTAATACACTAGAGTATAACACAAAGGATTCTTTAGGTGATGGGAGTTTGGGCATTGAGAGTGTATTTATTATGGCGACAGAAAATGAAGCGATTGAGTGGATTTTAAAGGGGCTTGAGGGCTTTAGATTCCAAAGTAAGCTTACAGGCTTTAAGAGAAATAAAACGCTAGAGCCACTGCTTGTGCCAAGCTATAAAAACTCTCATAAAAGCAATGAAACCTTTGTTATCTCACATTATGACTTTGAGAGATTAAGCAAATATATAGAATCTTATGATGAAGATATTTTGCTTGTATCAAGCGGGATAAATAGAGTGGATTTAGGCTTTAGCACTTTACAAAAGATACAGCAAAAAATGCGTGATGAAGCAAGTGTAAGCTTAGAGATAAAGGGCAATATGCCAAAACTTAAAGCACAAAATGCCCTGCATAGTATGGATAGATTTTTCCACACACCTTTGCTGGAGTTAGAAAAGTTTGTGCCTTGTGAAGATAGCATTACGCATTTTAAAGATTTTATGCTAAGTGGTGATGGGCTTAGTGAGATGATTATAAAAGAGATGAATAAAGCAGTGAAAGAACTAGCACAGACAAAACAAGCTAAAAGCATAGATGCGCTTAAAAAAGAGTTTGAAAAAGGCAAAATCTCACTAGATGAATACACCGAGCAAATCCAAGCTAAACCAACACAAAGAGTAGAAAAACATAGCTATGTTATCACAGCAGAGCTAGCAAAGCATTATTACAGCCCTATGGTTTTAGAATCATATAAAGATTCTACAATCCATATTAACTATGCCATTAGTGAAAGAAGTGAGATAGAATTTTTAGAGGATTTGCAAAAATATTTACAAGATTCTAAGAACGCATTTAAAGATTATGAGTGGTGCTTTAGCAAGATTGTAGAAACAAAGGATTCTATCTTTATCCCCTATTTTGATACGCAAAGCCAAGAGCAAAGGAAGTTTTACCCCGATTTTATCTTTTGGTTAAAGCATAAGCAAAGTGGGGATTATAAAATCATTTTTGTAGATCCTAAGGGCTTAAGCTTTGAAGCAAATGCAAGGGATAAATTGCAAGGCTTTAAAGAATTATTTTGTGATAAAAAGCTAGATTTTCAAGGCTTAGATTTAGAAGTAGCTTTGTATTTTTACAATAAAGAATCTAGTGTGCCAAAAGATTTTAGCGGCTATGTTGCCGCACGGATTTGTGAGCTATTTTTTAAACGGAGCAATAAGGATTTTTGAAAGCAAGTTGTTTTAGTTTAGAGAGCTTTTTAAAAATGCGTTTAAAGTAGTGTTTATAGAAACTTGTAAGTTTTTTGTGCTACAATCCACGCCTTAATGCTAGGGGGCATAAGGGGGTGTATGAGTAAAAATCTCGCGTGGTTTTTTCTCATCGGCGGTATTTGTGAGATATTTTGGGTCAGTGGGCTGAAATATGCGGATACTCTAGGACTGCAGGCTCTCACAGGGCTAGGCATTAGGCTTTTTTGTATGTTGCTAGCGATCATCGGCTGCTTTGTGTTTAGCTTTACTTGCTTATCCATAGCTATGCGAGAGATTTCTACGGGCGTGGGGTATGTGATATGGGCAGGTATAGGGGCAGCTGGGGTGTGATCGTGGGGCGGTATTTTTTAAAGAGGGTGGATCGTGGCTAAAGCTTGCGCGCGTGTGATCATTGTCTCTAGTGTGGGGCTTAAGACTATTGGCTAAGGATTTAGGGCTAGATCTATGCGGTGTGCAAATCCTGCTAAAGCCACTAGCTCTAGGGAGTGTGTCTGTGCGTAGCGCATTTGCTCTAGTTCTCCCCCTTCTACTCTGTGCCGAGCCCTTTAGCCCCAAGCAAACCCTAGCGCAAACACCGCGAGACACTCCGATCCGCGTGCTGACACAAGATAGCCGCTCTCTATGTTACTCCCCTACATTTTCGGGTGGCACAAGCTATATCGCCCTCTCAAGCTGCCAAGGCGCATTACAAGCGCGCTATGATGTATTTAGCCGCCTAGCTTACTACATTAACGACACTTGGCTGTGTATCACTGCGCCAGATTCTGTGGTAGAGAGAAGGCGCGATAAAGACTATGTGCATTTATCGCCTTGCGCTATCAATCTCCCAAGCCAGCAATGGCAGCTAAAAGACAACCGCTTCTACTCTCTTGATGGCATTTATAGCATACAAGATGATGGGGGCTATTTGTATGCAGCACATATCTTTGCAGGAGGGCTCTACACCCACAAGCTTGAAAGCTCTATGCAAAAATGGGCAAGCACCATAGCCACCCCAGCAAATCTCACTATCCAAAGCGCGATTTCTTGGAGCTTGAGCTACGCACAAGGGCAGGAGCGGTATTTCCTAGCCAACAACCAATCGCAGAAAAACACCGCATTTCTCTACTACAATCTTTTAAGCGGGCATATCGCAAGCTATGATGAGAGCAGCGGGCGGCTGTATTGTATGTACTCTAACGCCGGCAAGCAGTCGTGGGATTGGGTAGTGTGGGGGCTATGCACGGATGCAGCCCCACCTAAGGAAAATAGAGCTTTTTTCAAGCCTATTCCCATTGATGATAGGCATTTTGCCTTTTTGGATAAAGATGGCAATATTTTGCGACTTACGCGCTATGGAGTCCATTGGGGTGTGCCCTATGTCGCTAGCAAGGAGTATGCTAGCAGTGATGTGCAAAATAGCCCGACTTCTGCCTTTGAGCTAGATCACACGACACAAGAGTGGCTGCGCTTTATTAGCGCAAACATTGGGGAAAATCTCCACACCTGCCCAGCACCCGGGCATAAGCACAATCCTTTGCAATCATCAAAAAAGTCCCTACAAGTCGCCCTCTTGCCACCCCCGCCGCTGCTACGCCACCTGCTTACGACAATATTGCCAATGCGACAGGTAGAGCCTAAAGCCCCCGCCAAGCCTTTGCGCACGCCACCTTCTCCACCTTTGCAAGGCTCTCCAGCACTGCCAAGCTACTTTAGCCTAAATGAAGCGTGGATAGCGCGTTTGTGGCATATCAACATTAGCGCGGATTCTTCTAGGGCAAGTAGCGGTATATGCGGAACTTGTCTTTTGCAAGCCTATCAGGCAATCGCCGAGCTTTTAGAAGCGCACGCTCATCCGCGCGGTAGTGGGGGGTATTTTTTTGATACAGGAGCGGGGGTCAATCCTTTTGCCAGCTTTTATGCGAGAAACTCGCTTTTACACGATACTTTGCAAGATATTTTAGGCTACTACGATAGCCCTGCTAGCAATCATAGGGAGTTGTTTTATCGTGGGACAAGTAGGGCGTTGGCAAGTAGTATTTCTATGCTTCCGCAATATGAGTGGAGTGTGCTAGGGCAGAGTGTGGAGGAGAGTGGGATACACGCTTTGGCGCAGAGAGTTTTGGAGCGACCTGTGGGGAGTGTGTTTCTCTTTGCGATGGTGCGATTGAATGCTGGCAGGGGCATTGGGCACGCGGTTGCGGCATTAAGGCTTAGTGATGGCGTGGTGATTATCCCAGCAAATGCCCCCAATCTTAGCCTAGAATCCTTCCGTGCAAGAGTGCAGGCTGTGCAAACGCCAGCAGATATGATAGAGCGGATCACGCGCTTTGGCTCGCGGCATTTGGAGCTAATAGGGCTAGGTGTGCTAGAAATCACAAGATCTCATCGCAATCCTTTTGAATCGATAGTTTCACTACATAATTGCAGTGGAGAGGGCGAAGATAGGCGTGGCAATGCTCTGCTGCCCCTGCCAGAGCTATTAAATGAGTGCATTAGTGGGCGATGTGTATGGTAGTAGAATCTAGCTTGAGACCTACTTGCAAGCACGCGGGCAAAACACTATAATCGCGCTAGATTCTAGGCGGAGGTAGTATGAGTGCGCAGGAGCTAGGGAAGTTTGGATTCTCGCATTTGCTAGAGCTTGCGACTTTTGCGCCAAGTGGCTATGAGAGCACAATGCTTATAGACTCTCTCCATAATGGCGCGCAAGGTGCGCTAGAAGTGCAGATCCTAGCCTATAAAGGCTATGCCAAAGTGCTGCAAATCTCTGCCTACGCGCTTGCTTTCTCCCAGCCTATCACGCTGACATTTTTCCACCCAAAGCCCTATATCAAAAGGCTTTTCGCGCTAGATTCTGTGGTATTTGTGCAGGGAGTTTTGCGCGATGAGGGCGGTAGGCTTTCGATGATCCAGCCAAAGACTATCCGCGAGATCAATGCCATAATCCCAAAGTTTAAAACCACGCATAAAAACGCAGATATGATAAGCCTAACCCAAAGCCTAATCACCCAAGAAGCCCTGCAAGAGTGCGGGCTACCTAGTGATGTGGCAGACTCTCTTGTGCGCATTTTCCACCCGGATAAAGAGTTTTTCCGCATATTTTGTGCGCGCAAGGGTTTTGATGAGAAGACCCTTTACGCGCTTAAATTTTGCGAGATTTACTGCCATCTTTTGCGTTTAAGCACAAAGCGCACAGATTATGCTGCCAAATACCGCTGCACGGGCGATTATCAAAGCTGGGTAGAGAGCTTGCCTTTTACGCTCACTAATGCCCAGCAGCGCGTGTGCGCGCAAATCGCCAGCGATCTCGCTAGCCACAAAGCGGCAAAACGGCTTGTGATGGGCGATGTGGGCTGTGGGAAAACAATGGTGATTTTGGCTAGTGTGATGATGGCTTATCCCAAAAAGTCCTTGCTTATGGCGCCTACAAGCGTGCTAGCAAAGCAGCTCTATGAGCAAGCCTTGCTCTATCTGCCAAAATCGCTCAATATCACCTACATTAGCGCAGAATCTAAGCAGGACTTGCAAGGGCTTTTTGCCTCCCAAGTGGATTTTATCATCGGCACGCAAGCCTTGCTCTATCGCGAGATTAGCGGGGAAGAGATCGCGCTTGTGATGAGCGATGAGCAGCATAGGTTTGGGGTGAAGCAGCGACATTACCTAGAAAAGCTTGCGACCATAGATTCTACCTCAAAGCCTCATATTTTGCAGTTTTCCGCCACGCCAATCCCCCGCACAATGGCTATGCTAGAATCTAAAATGATTGATGTAAGCATTATTGATGAGCTGCCTTATCCTAAAGACATTACCACCACAATCATTTCTAAGCCCAGCTTCCCAGAGCTACTAGCCCACATTAGTGCAGAAGTGCAAGCCACGCATCAAGTAGCTATCATCTATCCGCTTGTAGAAGAGAGCCAAGTGAGCGAGTATCTCTCGCTAAAAGAGGGGGAGAGTTTTTGGCGCGCTAGATTCCCACAAGTATATAGCACTTCTGGGCAGGATAAAGAGAAAGAAAAAGTGCTAGAAGAGTTTGCGCAAAATGGCTCGATCTTGCTCGCTACCACGCTTATAGAAGTGGGGATCTCTCTGCCAAAGCTCTCTACCATTGTGATTATCGCCCCAGAGAAGCTAGGGCTAGCGACTTTGCACCAGCTAAGAGGTAGGGTGAGCCGCAATGGGCTTAAAGGCTACTGCTATCTCTATACGCATACGCCAGATTCTGCGCGATTAAGGGAGTTTGCAGCGCATTTGAGTGGATTTGACATAGCCCAAATTGACCTTAAATACCGCAAGGGTGGGGACTTGCTCGATGGCAAGCGACAAAGTGGAGCGCAGTGGGTATGGGCGGATTTAAGCGAAGATGAGGCGATATTTGATCGTGCTAATGCCCTACTAACCGATAAAAAATCGATACCCAAATAGCGCGCAGTAGTAGCCAAGCAGCGCGAAGCAATACGCTACAATGGTTGTAAAGACAAACAAATACGCCACAAACTTTATCCCCCCAGCTTCTCTACCAAAGGTAATGGTCGCCGCAAAGCAGGGGATATAAAACATCACAAAGACAATGAAAGCAATCGCCGTTGGGAAAGAAATGCTATCGCGCAAGTTTTGCTGCAAGGTGGTGGATTCTTCGCTGACATCATCGCCTAGTGCGTAGAGGACTCCAAGTGTAGAGACGACTACTTCCTTTGCCGCAAAGCCTGCTACAAGCGAGATAGAGAGCCGCCAGTCAAAATCTAGGGGCGCAAAGATTGGGCGCAGGGCTTCACCGATCCTGCCAGAGTAGGTTTGGCGCAAGAAGTTTTCATTGTATTCATTGTGCAAATACCATAGCTTCTCCTGCTGCTGCTCTTCACTTAATGCGCGAAACTGCCTAGAATCTACCAGCGCAGCGCGCTTGGCTTCATACTCTTTGGCAAGGGTTGGGGATTTTGGGTATTGGGAGGCAAACCAAATAAGCACCGATCCTAGGAAAATAAACCCCGCTGCCTTTTTCAAAAACATCACCACCTTGCTCCACACGCTAAACCACATTACACGCCAATTTGGCATTCTATACTTTGGCATTTCCATTACAAATGGCTCTTCATACCCTGCAAACACAGAGAGCTTGAGCAGCTTGGCAAGTAGCAGTGCGGCAATCGCGCCAAAGAGATAAATCCCAAAAAGCACAACCCCTGCATATTTGGGGTCAAAAAACGCCCCCACAAATAGCACATAAATAGGCAAGCGCGCGCTACAGCTCATAAATCCTATGACAAATAGCGTGATTAGGCGTTCGTTGCGATTTTTTAGCGTTCTAGTAGCCATATAGGCTGGCACAGAGCAGCCAAAGCCCGCTATAAGCGGGATAAAGCTCTTGCCGTGTAAGCCAAATTTATGGAAAAAGCCATCGAGCAAA
The DNA here is from genome assembly GCF_008693005.1 of Helicobacter canis. Taxonomy (GTDB): domain Bacteria; phylum Campylobacterota; class Campylobacteria; order Campylobacterales; family Helicobacteraceae; genus Helicobacter_B; species Helicobacter_B canis. The sequence goes on from NZ_VXKE01000014.1 coordinate 138,498, forward strand.
AAGGCTATACGCGCCATATAGCCGCTAGATTCTAGGAGTGCGATCCCAAAATACAGCACAATAATGAGCGGCAAAAACGCCAGAATCGTCCCCACCCCGCCGATGACTCCATCACACAGCAAGGAAGCAAAGTCCTTTACCACAATATGCTCTCTAATCACTTCTGCTAGATTCTCAAACCCTAGCTCAATATAGTCTTTAAAAAACCCGCCCACATAAAAGGTCATTTCAAATAGCGCGAACATTAGCAGTAGAAAAATAGGAATCCCAAAGACCTTATGCAGCAAGAGCGAGTCCATATCTTTGGTTTTTTGTAAGATAGATTTTGGGTAGGTGATCGTCTCTTTGGCTGCGCCTTGGGCGTAGGCTATGGCATCGTGGTGGAAGATTCTAGCGATGTTTTTCTCCCCGCTTGCAAGCGATAGCTCTTGGCGCGCACTGCTTACACACTGCAAGATCTCGTGGTAGCAGGGCTTATCGTGCAAGTAGGCATAAAGTGCGCTATCTTGCTTGATGAGTAGGATTGCAAGCTGTCTTGCTGATAGGGGTGAGCTAGCGTGCGGGTAGGTCTGCAGCTCATAAAAGGACTGCTGGGTGATAAATAGCTCCACTTTGGCAATGGACTTTTCAATCTTGTCGTTATAAATGCGCTTTGGCGCGCACAGGGGCTTTTGTGCATAGGATATGAGCGTATCAAGCAAAAGGGATAGATTCTCGCCTGTGCTGGCAGAGATAGGCACGCAGGGCACACCTAGAATCTCACTTAGGAGCTCGTGGTTAATGCTAATTTGCTCATCTCGCGCTTCATCAATCATATTAAGCCCTAGCACCATCTTTACCCCAAGGTCCATAATCTGCCCACTTAGGGCGAGATTACGCGAAATATTGGTAGAATCTAGCACATTTAGCACGATGTCATACTGCCTAGATTCTAGGAAGTCTTTGGTGATTTTTTCCTCTGGGGAGTAGTGGTTGAGCGAGTAGGAGCCGGGGAGATCGATGATGGTGATACGCGTGTTTTGGTAGGTGAAGACTGCTTGCGTTTTTTCAATCGTTACGCCGCTAAAGTTGCCTACTTTTAGATGTGAGCCACTAAGGGCGTTGATCAATGAGCTTTTACCGACATTTGGCTGCCCAATGAGTGCTATGGTGAGTGCTGTGGGCGGTGATTTTGTAGCGTGAGGCATAGAATCTATCCTTACATAATTGCTTGATATTGCTCGATTTATTGATACTAATCTAAGATTGATTATTATAACTTATAAAGTGTAAATTGCTTGAGCGATAATCTCTCTAAAGATAATCTCTGTGGGTGCTGCTAGTTTAGGGCTATCTATCTTGCTTGATTTTAAGCTTCACGCATTACAATAACACCAGAATCCAAAGCCTTACAATCCAGCTATAAAGAGTCCAAAATGCTAGCATTACAAGCCTTGCAGCAGGCGCAAGATCGGCTTGCGCCAATCATTGAGTATATCCCGCTCTCTCTTGCTCCTAAGCTTTCTTCACGCTTTGGCGCGCATATTTATTTGAAAAAGGAAAATCTCCAGCGCACAGGGGCGTTCAAAATCCGCGGCGCGTTTAATAAAATCGCTTCTATGAGCGAAGATGAAAGGGCAAGGGGTGTGATCGCCGCTAGTGCGGGGAATCACGCGCAAGGCGTGGCTTACTCTGCTAGGCATTTCGCTATCCCTGCTGTAATTGTGATGCCAGAATCTACCCCCTTGCTCAAAGTCCAAGCCACTAGAGAGCTAGGCGCGGAAGTGGTGCTACAAGGGAATAACTATGATGAGTCGTATGCTAAAGCGTGTGAAATAGCGCAAGATAGGGGCTTAAGCTTTATCCACCCTTTTGCAGATGAAGCTGTTATGGCAGGGCAGGGGACTATCGCGCTTGAGATGATTGCTGAAAGGGAGCTAGATATTGTGCTTGTGCCTATTGGTGGGGGCGGGCTTATAGGCGGGATCGCTTCAGCTTATCATCACTTAAGCCCGCGCACCAAGATCATTGGCATAACAGCTAAGGGCGCGCCAGCTATGAGAGAGAGCTTTATCCATAAGCACATACGCAATGCAGAATCTGTGCGCACCATTGCTGATGGGATTGCTGTGCGCGATGTGAATGCGCTAAATTTCTCCTATGTGGAGTCATTGGTGAGCGATATTATCGAAGTTGATGATGAAGAGATTGCTTCAGCGATTTTGTATCTGCTAGAAAACCAAAAGCTTGTGGTAGAAGGAGCTGGGGCTGTGGGCGTAGCAGCTCTCTTGCATAACAAGATTGCTTTAAATGCGAATGATCGCGTGGGCGTGGTGCTAAGTGGAGGAAATATCGATGTAACAATGCTTAATTTGATTATCCAAAAAGGCTTAATTAAAACAATGCGCAAATTCCAATTTCAAGTGCTGCTTGTCGATAAGCCCGGAGCACTGCAAGCTTTGAGCAATATTTTTGTCCAAGCGGGGGCAAATATCGTGCAAATTGATTATGACAGGACTAGCACCAATCTCGCCTATGGCGATGCGTATGTGATTATTTCACTTGAGATTAAGGGGCAGGAGCATAAGCAGATGATTTGTGATCGCTTGCGTGCAAATGGCTATGATTTTACAGAGATTCTCTAAAGCGCAGGAGTTTTTCGCGCGCTCTATCTTGTTGGCGCGCTTGTGGCTACACAAGCGATCGCTTCCTAAAGGGCGCAAATATGATGTCGTAGATGTTGGGTTTTTGGGGATTTTGCTTGGGAGCGTTGTGCTCTTAGTGTGTATGGTGGGGGAGATTTCTATTAGCTACAAGGAGCTTATTAAGCTGCATAGTAGCGAGTCGTGGCTATTTGCGTGGCTAAGGGTGTGTTTAGAGATTTTTGGCAGCAATGATTATGCCCTGCGCTCTAGCTTGATTGCTGTGCATATCTGCAATATGTGGCTTATGTATATGATAGGTAGAATCTACTTGCGCAAAAAGCGCGATAGTCTCTTCCTAGTGCTGCTATACGCGCTTTTGCCCGGTGTGAATCTATCAGCCTTACTGCTCTATGAGAGCGGGTTTATCATTTTTGTTTTGCTGGTGATTTGCTTTATCCAGCTGCGATTTAAGAGAGTGCCTTATGTGCTTATCTGTTTGGCTGGTATGCTGGATTTAGTGTTTTGCGTGCTATTTATCGCGCTTGGAATCTATGCGATTTTACACAGGAAGAGCAAGGTGCTTGTGGTGGCACTTGTTGGGTTTGGGGGTAATATGTTTTTGCACTCTGGCTCTATTGCTGGCGTGCCTGAAGCCTACTCCCTTGATGTGTTGGGGGCATTTGCTATGCTTTTTTCCCCATTGTTATTTTTGTATTACATCTACACGCTATATGCGGCTATTGCTAGGCATAAAGACTACTCCCTAATGGTGCTAATAAGTGTAAGCGGGCTTATCTTTAGCTTGCTTTTATCTCTGCGCCAAGAAATTGACATCGCCAAATTTGCGCCTTTGTGTGTCGTGGGGCTGCCTGTTTTGGTGTATGGATTCTACAATGATATGCGCGTGCGCTTGAAGATATATCGCACGCGATTTAAGGTGCGTATGGGGCTAGTCTTTTTGGTGCTGTGTGTTGAGAGCTTTTGTCTCTTTGGTAATAAGCTTACCTATCTCTTTAGTGAGCAGGCAAATTTCGCGCGTAATTATTACATTGCAAAAGATGTGGCAAGTGCGCTAAAAAGCCGTGGCATAGAGAATCTAAAAGTGCAAAATAGTGTGCTTGCTTTACGGCTTGGATTCTATGGGATTTTGGCAGGCAATACGGCGTGTTTGTATGAAGAATCCACCCCCATAACCCAAAAGAGCGAGATGATAGAGATTGTGTATGTAGGTAGGGTTGTGGCTAGGTATAAGCTTGTGAGAAGCAATGCGTGCCGCATTTAGTGCGCTTGAGCTAGTTATTGCCATTGCGATTTTAGGCGTGTTTATAAGCTTTGCTATGCCAAGTAGTGCGCATACGCTACACCAAGCTGCGCAAATCACACTTGCTTATATCCGCTACACTCAGCACTTAGCCTTAAATGACTCGCTAGTGTTTCTCACCCCCAAGCAAACCACCTCCCTAACAAGCTTGCACCCTTCCATTGACCCACACAAGCTTTTAGATTCTAGTAAAAACTTCTGGCAAATCCAATTCCACCAAAGTGGAATCTACACGCTAAATAGTTTTAGCGTATTTTTTGACACGCCACGATTTTCGCCCACAACAGACAGAGATAATCAGCCCCAGCCCGGCGATCTCATCGCCATAAATGGGAAAAATAAACGCTGCCTATCAGGGTATAGCAATGTCAATATCTCCATAGAGTGCCGCAATAATAGCGAGATCCTCGTACGCTTGTATGAGAGCTTCGGGGTAGAATCTATCAGCTTAAGCACAGAGCCAGCTTGTCAAGAGCTATGGACATTTCGCGTGGGGTTTGACCGATTTGGCAAGCCCTTTTGTGCTAAAAATGCCAGAGCCCTGCAAGCCCCTATGCAAATCACACTTAAAAAAGGTGCGCATACAAAGCATATTTGTATCTTGCCCCATAGCGGCTATGCCTATATCGCGCCTAGGTGCTAGAGGAGTTTTGCTATAATGCACGCTAATTTGACCCCAAAGGCAGAGTGTGCTTACTAGCAAGATACGACAAATCCTACCGATACTATGGTGTTTGCTTGTGGGATTCTCCTATGCTACGCTACCACAAGAGAGCTCCCTAAAGCACAAAGACCCTGCTACAATGTCGCTTAAAGAGCTGCAAGATGAGCTAGTTTCTATCAATACCACTTTGACAAAAAGCAACAACCCTTGGCTTAAACGCTATACAGACTATGCCAACTACAATCGCATAATGCGCCAAATGCACACACTTCAAGATGAGATTTTGCATATCAATGCCCACGACATTAGCGCGCTTAATGAAAAGCGTCTAGCCATAGAGACCCTAGAGCGGCAGCTTGATTTACTAAAGGACGCTAAAAGCGATCCTTTTAGAGATCTAATCCAAAAGCCAGAGATAAGCGAAGTGCCCGCTATCACCAATCCTTTTGCCATCATTGGTGGGCTATCTTTCATCAATAATTTGCAAAATACAAAAGCCACATTCGCGAGCAATAAAGAGAGCTTAGAAATCGTGCTAGCACTCATTGAGCGTAAATACAGCTTGCTTGAGCAGCTAAACAGGATTGATAAGTCCAAAGTCCAAAAAGAGCTGACCCTTGTGCAAGCAGAGCTACTAGAATTTCAAAGTGCTTATAACATCATCTCCACAAGCATTGATATTTATAATAAACGCTATGATGAAGTCTATACCCTACTATCACACCAAATACAAAAGCAAACTTTCAAGCTTATGTATATCGCTCTAGCCATTCTTATTAGCATAGGGCTAGCTTTGGGGCTTAAGCTTCTCATTAAGCGATATATCACTGATAACGAGCGCACCTACACGGCAAATAAAATTATCAATTTTTTTAATATCACCATTATCGTGCTTATTTTACTTTTTGCTTATTTGGAGAATGTAACTTATCTTGTCGCGGTGCTGGGCTTTGCTTCTGCTGGGCTTGCCATTGCGATGAAAGATTTATTTATGAGTGTTTTGGGGTGGTTTGTGATTGTCATTGGGGGGAGTGTGCATGTAGGTGATAGAGTGCGCGTGGAGAAAGATGGCAGTATCTATGTGGGTGATGTGCTAGATATTTCTATGCTGCGCATTACAATGTATGAAGATGTAACCCTAACTAGCGTTGCGACCAATCGCCGTGCTGGGCGCATTGTCTTTATCCCCAATAACTTTGTCTTTACGATGATGATTGCCAACTATACGCATAATGGTATGCAAACAGTGTGGGACGGGATAGATTTTTGCATAACTTTTGATTCTAATCATCAAAAAGCTCTGCAAATCGCCCTTGATATTACAGCCAAGCATTCTAAGTCCTACACCCAGCTCACCAAAAGCCGCCTACGAAAAATGCGCGATCGCTACTCGCTTAAGCACGCTAATGTCGATCCTAGGGTGTATAGCTTCATCGCGCCAAATGGCATTACCATCTCTGTGTGGTATCAAACAAACGCCTATGCCACGCTAACATTGCGCAGCCAAATATCGCTAGAGATTACACAAGCCCTTTTGCAAGAGCCAGATATTTTCATCGCCTATGAGACGACAAAATTTGTCCAAACGCCTTATGATGGCTTTGGCGATAAATCCCACTAAGAAAGCACTATTATGAAAGAGATAAAACAAGAAAAACCAAAAGTGTTTTTCAAAACTTTTGGCTGTCGCACCAATCTCTATGACACGCAGATTATGCGTGAGAATCTGGGGGAGTTTGAACATACTTTGGAAGAAGAGTGCGCGCAGGTGGTGGTGATAAACTCCTGCACGGTAACAAATGGCGCGGATTCTGGTGTGCGCAGCTATGTAAGAAAAGCAAGAGATATGGGCAAGTCTGTGGTGTTTGCAGGCTGTGGGGTAAAGACACAGGGCAGGGCGTTGTTTGATAAAGGCTTGGTTGATGGTGTGCTAGGGCATAGCCATAAAGAGTCAATAGCGCACGCCTTAGACAAGCTAGCACAAGGGGAGAAGTTCTTTTATGAAGATAGTTTAGAGCATTTAGATTCTACTATTGTGAGTGAGTTTGTGGGCAAATCACGCGCTTTTATCAAAATCCAAGAGGGCTGTGATTTTGCGTGTAGCTACTGCATTATCCCCTCTGTGCGTGGTAAATCGCGCTCCTTGCCATTAGGGCAGATTGTAAGGCAGGTGCAAGTGCTTGTAGATTCTGGTGTGCAAGAAGTCGTGCTTACAGGCACAAATGTCGGGAGCTATGGGCGAGATAGCAATGGCTCTTTATCAAAGCTTTTGCGCGCATTGTTTGCGCTAGATAGTTTAAAGCGCGTGCGTATCGGCAGCCTTGAGCCAAGCCAAATTGATGAAGAGTTTTGCGATCTATTAGCTCACCCAAAGCTAGAGCGGCATTTGCATATCGCCTTGCAGCACTCTCATAATGCAATGCTAAAACTAATGAATCGCGCTAATCGCTTTGAGAGCGACTATGAGCTACTACACAAGATCGCAGCTCTAGGCTATGCCATTGGCACAGATTATATTGTAGGGCATCCGGGTGAGAGCGAGGAGATATGGGAGCAGGCGTTTAGCAATGTGCGCACACTTCCGCTCACGCATATCCACCCTTTTGTGTATTCTGTGCGCTCTGGGACGGCTTCTGCTAGTATGAGCGATCGTGTCAATGGCACGCTGGCTAAAGAGCGACTCCATAGTCTGAATACGCATATACAAGAGACAAATCGCGCTTTCCGTCAAAAAAGAATGGCGCAAGATAAGCCCCTGCAAGTGCTTATTGAGAAACAATTAGGCGATGTGTATGTCGGGCTTGATGAGCATTTTAATAAAATTTTTATAGAATCTAAGCAGGAATTAGGGCAGTGGGTAGAGATTGCCGAGTATGAGATTAAGGAGCATAACTATGCCAAAATCTAAGCATCTTTTGGTGGTTGTCGTAGGTGTGGTGGTGTTTTTACTCCTACTCCTAGTGCTGGTGCTAAAGGATAATGCCAAGGTCATTTCAGCTGCTGCGCTAGAAAATGCCCTGCAAAAAAACTTCATCATAAAGCTTTGGGAGAAAGATGAGTATCTCTACGCTCAAGCTAAAGATACACAGGTGTATAAGATTCTACGCTCCCAAGTAAATCCTACTATCATCAAAGCTATGCCCATAGATAGAGCAAGCACAAAGTGGCTCGCGTATGGGATCGCTACTTTGCTTATGCTAGTTATTGCTGCTGTGGTAGTGGCTTTGGTGCAAGCGCGCAAATCACGCCTAAATATCACGCCAATCAATGCCACTGCGCTTAGAGACTCACTAGAATCCACCATCGTGCCACTGCACTCTAGTATGCGTTTTAGTGATGTGGCGGGCATTGATGAGGTCAAAGCGGAGCTGCTAGAGATTGTGGATTTTCTCAAATATCCGCAAAAATACCAGCGATTTGGCGTTAATCTCCCTAAAGGCGTGCTGCTTAGTGGCGTGCCCGGCGTGGGCAAGACACTTCTAGCCAAAGCCCTTGCGGGGGAGAGTGGCGTGCCATTTTTCTACCAAAGTGGCTCTAGCTTTGTTGAAATGTATGTGGGTGTGGGTGCAAGAAGAGTGCGCGAGCTTTTTAGCAGGGCGAAGGCTAGTGCGCCTTGCATTATCTTCATCGATGAAATTGACGCAATCGGCAAAGCACGCAAAGAGGGCAGCAACAATAGCGAGCGAGAATCTACTCTCAATCAACTGCTTGTAGAAATGGATGGCTTTAGCGATAATAGTGGCGTGGTCGTGCTTGCAGCGACCAACCATATCGATGCGCTTGATCCTGCGCTTTTGCGTAGTGGGCGATTTGACAGGAAACTTTTCATCGAGCTACCTAATAAGCAAGAAAGAGAGCAGATTCTATCAATGTATCTTGCCAGCAAGCCCAATACCCTAGCCCAAGCAATCCCCCAAATCGCCAGTGAGACTTCAGGCTTTAGTGGCGCAAGTCTTGCAAGTCTTGTCAATGAAGCAGCACTTAATGCTATCCGCAACCAATCTCCCACAATCTCTAAACGCGACTTTGATGAAGTATATAGCAAAATCCACAGCGGGCTAAAACGGCTGCCCCTGCTAGAATCTAGCTTGCGTGATGTGTATGCGATCTATCATTCAAGCAAACTACTCTACGCGTTGCATAATGGACTAATTGTGCAAAAGGCGACATTGTTTGAGACACTTCTTGCCCAATCTCTAGCCCACACGCTAAGCCATAGTGAGCTGCTGAAGCGAGTTGGATTCTACCTTGTGGGCGATAGGGCTGCGCGTGTGGTGTTTAAGGATAGCTTTGGGGTGTTTGGGGAGGATTATCAAAGGGCGCGCAAGCTCGTTGAAGATGGGCAAAAGCTTGGGCTAGTTAGCGCGCAGGAGAATCTCCCTAGTGCGCTTGTCTTCTCTAGCTCTAGTAGTGGGATTGAAGCGATAGATTCTCTTGCAGGCTTTTTCTTAAGCCATAAGGAGGCGATTTTCACCATAGCAGCAGTGCTACTACAAGAAGAGCGACTTGAGATAGAAGAGGGGCTTGAGAGTGGGCAAGATTCTATCTCAAGCTTTATGCACCACTACGCAAAAAGGGCTGAAAGCTCGATTCTAGCGCGCTTACAGGGCTACTTGATATAGCCTAGTTTATAGAGCTCATTAGCTATGCGCACGACAACGGGTCCGGCATTACCACCACTTTGTCCGTGCTCAATAAGCGCGGTAATGGCATATTGAGGATTATGTGCTGGGACAAATGCTGTCATCCACCCGTGTGAGCGGTGGAAGTAGGCTAGCTCGCTCTCTTTGGCTCGCTTTTTTACTTCTTGCGGGATTGAAGTAACTTGCGCAGTCCCTGTTTTGCAAGCGATTTTGACTTGTGCGCCATAGACTCTGCGCGTGCCTGTGCCTCCGGGCGCATTGCACGCTTCTGCCATACCCTTTTGGATAGCGGGGAGCTTTGCCTTTTGCAAGTCATTTAGGACATCTTCTGGGGCTATGATGTTTTCATCATTGTTTTGCTTTTTTAGGAAGTGTGGTGTGGTGAGCTTGCCATTTGCGAGCAAGGCGGTGTAGCGCGCGATTTGCATAGGGGTGGCTAGGAAGTAGCCTTGACCAATGGAGGTTTGCACTGTGTCGCCCACATACCAAGTGCTTCCATATCGTTGGGCTTTCCAATTTGGCGTAGGGAGAACCCCACTAGACTCCCCGGGGAAATCCACGCCCGTGCGCTCGCCAAAGCCCATAGTCCTAAGCACATTTGCCATATTCTCAATCCCCACCACTTGTGAGAGCTTATAGAAATATACATCTACAGATTCTCGCAAGGCTTTAAACATATCCGAGCTGCCGTGCCCGCCTTGCTTCCAGTCGCGGAACTGCCATTCACCGATTTTGATTGAGTAGGGCGTGTTGATTTTGGTGTATTCATTGACATCGCCATATTCTAAAATCGCCATTGCCACGCCCATTTTGATAACAGATCCGGGTGGGTATTGCCCATTGACGAAGCGATTGATAAGTGGGGTGTGTGGGTTATCAGTAAGGGCGCGCCACTTTGCCACGCTAATGCCCCCTACAAAGTCGTTTAAGTCATACTCTGGGTAGCTTCCAGCTGCTAGAATCTCGCCATTTCGCACATCAAGCACGATTGCTACGCCATTTTGCTCGCTGTATTCTTCATCGATTGCTCGCTGGAGTTTGGCATCGATGGTTAGGGTGATGTTGTTTTGTGTTTGTGGGGAAAACTCTTCTGCCTTGGATACGCGCTGGTTATAGGCATTGACAATACTATTGCGATAGCCTAGCTGCCCTTGTAGAATTGTATTGTAGTGTCGCTCTATGCCCTCTTTGCCGATGATAGAGGTGTATTTACTCACAGGATCATAGAAGACATCATTTTTATCTGCTCTACCGACATAGCCGATAATGTGTGAGGCAAGTGAGCTATGTGGATAAAATCGGCGGAAAGTAGGCTGCACGCGGATATTGTCTTCTTGCATAAGGGCTGCATAGGCTGTTTGTATGTCGTTGCTTGGGATATAGTCGATGACTTTGATAAGGTCGTGGTTGTAGGCGGAGTTTTGCTTGGTGTAGGCTTGCATAAGCTCATCGAAGTTTTGATCTGGGAGGTGCTTGATAATCATAGCAATAGCAGCGCGCAAGTCTTTATCACTAAGTAGCGGCTCTAAATACACGCTGAAAAACAGCTCATTAACAGCCAAAGGCTCGCCATTTCTATCAAAGATCAGCCCCCTAGCTGGCACAAGCACTTCTTGCTTAGAAATATTGCGCTTGGCGATTCTCTCATAGTGGTCGTGTCGTTGGATTGTGATGATAAAAATGCGCAGTATTAGGACGATCCACACAAGCACAAAGATGAGCAAGACGATTTTATACGGGATACTAACTTTCATCATCTATCTTTGCTTAAGTTTTTCATACAAAATCCCCACGCACGACTCACACAAAAAATACACGATAAACACACTATGGAATCTAAACTCAAGCCGTGATCCAAACATTTCAAAAATATACATCACAAAAAAGTAGCTAAGATAGAGTATGCCCACATACCAAAAGACAAAGAGCGCGTTATGCCCAAAGATTAGATTAAACTTCTCTGTAATGATATAGCGCACGACCAAAAACACTAGCGGCAAAATCCCTAGCGGGAGCTGATTTTGGGCTTCAAAGATTACAAGACAGATGAGAATCCCAATGGTGGCAATGAGATTTTTTCTTTGATGTATATCCATAAATATGATAAATAGTAGTCCAATTAGCGGGGGTAGAAACAAAAATATGCGATTACACATTGTCCAGATGAAAAACCCACAGCAAAGCAGAGCGACTTTAGCGATCTCTTTGTAGGTGTTGTTTTTCATCTCTTGGACCATAGTGCTTCCCTTAGCCATTGCTACCCAAAAGCGCGCGCAATATACTTGCCCGTGTCATATCAAGGAGAGTTTGCGGACCTTGTGGGGATTTGGGGCGGTAGATTGTTTGCGCTATTGTAGCGTTATTTGTGGTGATTAGTGCTCCTTTTTGGCGCAGCTTTGCTAGCTCGTTTTTGGTGAGCTTATCGACTTTAGTGTAGATGGGTAGTAGGAATTGATCACCAAGGAGAATCGCTTGAATCTGGCGCGCTAAATTCTCATCAATGGGGAGATTTCTATGCCTTGCATCAATTAAGTGGATAAAGACTTTGATACTTCTTCGCTGCTGCAAAAACTCCCAAAGATTGCGCTGCCAGAGGGCAAGCTCCTGCTTAGAGACTTTCGCATAGCCAATGCCGGGTAAGTCGATAAGCGATATAGGGATACTACTAGAGCTGGCACTATCAAACCACACAGAAGAAAAAAAGTTGATAAGCCGTGTTTTGCCCGGGGTGGAAGAGCTTTTAGCAAGGTTAGATTCTAGGAGCGTGTTGATAAAGGTGCTTTTGCCTACATTGCTTCGCCCTAGCATAGCGATTTCGCTTGTGCTTGGGGGTGGGCACTCGCTAAGCTTGCTAGCAGAAGTGAGAAAATGAGCGTTTGAGATGGTGATCATCATAGCGTGCTAGAATCTTACTCACTAGAATCTAGCGGAGTAGATTCTAGCTCTTTGGATTCTGGTTTGGGATCTAGTATAGAATCTACTTGCCTAGATTTTGACTCTGGCTGCTTGTTTTTGGGGTTATTTTGGGAGCTATTTTGTGGGTTGCTTTGCATATCGTTTAGATCGATGATTACGCGCACAGGGGCACTGCTGCTGCTCTCAACATTGGCGAAGTTGTTGTCGTTGTTGAGTGTGATTTTCTCCCCTCTTAGGAAGTTTGGCTTGCCGATTTCTTGCACTTGGGCTCTGCCGATGAGCTGATACTCATTAGCATCGACAAGATAGATAAGTGTGTCGCTTTTGCCCTTAAGTCTTCTGCCATCTTGGGTGAGCAGAAGGAAATCTACATTTCCTATGGCTTCAAATTTGAGCGGCTTGCGAGCTTTATTGACATAGATTCTCACTTCATCGGCATTAAGCTTATCTTCACCTTTGACCATTTTGACTTTTCCTGTAGCTATGGTAATGCCCTTTTTCTCATCGGCAAAGACCTTTTGCGCTTGTATATCAAGCTCTTGCGCTAAAGCCCCTACATATAATAGCAAGTATAAAAAGAGTAAAAACGCCCTAGGCAGTGCAAAAGTAGATTCTAGTGTAAAAGAATGTTTCATTTTCTATCCCTTTGCGCTTGCAAGTCTATCCTAGCAGTAACGCTATTTGCAGTTGTGGTTTGAAGCTTTTGATTGTAGATGATATTTTGCCCTTCCATACTGCCCTCCACCGAGCTTGCCCAAAATGCCCCAATCCCTGTGAAAATCTCATTTTTTGCATCATATTTCGCACGCTTGCTATAGAAGACCTCGCCGCTGTTTTTAGCATAAACACCGCCTTTGTTGAATGTATAGATATTGCCTGTGCGCGTGATTTCTTGCCCATAGATATACTCGGTTATGCGGGGTGCATTGGGCAAGCGCGGCTGGATTTTGCGCAAAATTGTCTCAAAGCTTTGCTCATATTCTGCATAGCGCAGAGCTTTTGTGCCTTTGATATGTGTCTCTACACCTGTGTTTGTAGCTTGGTAGATAGAGAAGTCATAGAGCTCTACAAGGGGCATTTGTGATTGCTTGAGTAAAATCGCTTGCGTATCTCTAGCAAAAATTATGATAAAGGCAAAAATCCCAGCAAGTGTAAGTGCGAAAAACCAATGCATACTATAAGCGACATTGCAGTAGGGCTTTAGCGCATACAGGAGTTTGCGCCAGCTGGGATTGTGTGGAGTATTGTGCGAGCTATTCATAAAGGGCTAAAAACTCTTGGTATTCTTCTTCGTTGCGCTGCAGGATAAACTCTATCATCTCTCTAATAGCCCCATCACCACCCCTACAAGAGAGCACTACATCAGCCTTTGTGCGTAAATACGCATTGGCATTAGCCGGGGCAAAGCGTAAGCTAGATTCTCTAAACATACCTAGGTCATTGATATCATCGCCTATGCAAGCTACTTCATCTTTAGAGAGATTAAGCCCAGAGATTATGTTTCTAGCGATTATGGACTTATCTTCCACACCCATAAAAATCCGCGTGATCCCAAGCTCACTAGCTCTTTTTCGCAATGACTTAGACTCTCGCCCAGAGATGATAGCAATCTCGCGCCCAAGCTTTAGCCACGCTACAATCCCTAAGCCATCGTGGATATGAAAGGACTTAGACTCATAAATGCCGCCATCTAGCTCAAGGAAGTTTATCGTGCCGTCTGTCAGCGTGCCATCAACATCAAGCAGTAGTAAGCGTATCATAGCGTGCCTTTGGTGCTTGGGATTGTTATGCGATCATTTTTGCTTAATGCCCTGCGCAGTGCCACGCCAAATGCCTTAAACGCAGCCTCTGTGATATGGTGGAGATTTTTCCCCCTTTTTAGCACGATATGCGCGCTCAAATTGGCATTAAAGCACACCGCGCGAAACCACTCTTCTACAAGCTCTACATCAAACTCACCCACTTTACCGCGATACAATTCTCCCATATCAAATACCAAAAACGCGCGATTGCTAATATCAATATCACACTCCACGCACGCCTCATCCATCACCACAGCAGCATTGCCAAATCGCTCTATCTGTGATGCGGGGTAAATACTCTGGGCTAAAAGCTTGCCAAGCACGATACCGCTATCTTCTACACTATGGTGGAAATCCACTTCTATATCGCCCTTGCATTCTAGCGTTGTGTCAAAAAGTGCGTGCTTGCTAAAGGCTTCTAGCATATGGGTGAAAAACCCAATGCCTGTTTGTATTGTGCTTGTGCCACTGCCATAAATCTCTAGTGATGCGGTAATTTGCGTCTCTTTTGTCAATCGCTCTAGCTGCTGCATATTGCTCCTTGTCCTAGAATCTAGCTTACTAATCTCGCACGATTACAGGGCTTAGATCGCGTGATTTGGCGAAGTCTTGTGCTTCTTCTTCACTTTGGAATCCTTGTAAAAAAACCCGATATAAGCCATCTTGCTCTTTGATGGCTACATTATAGTTTGTATCGCTGTATTTTTGCTTAGTAGATTCTGCGCCACTCTTTTGCTTAAACACCCCTAGCTGCAGGGAAAATGACCCGCCAGAGACTGATTGACTCTCGCTATCGCCCACTTCAAACTCATCTTGGATTGCTTCATTTGAGACGCTAAGGGAGTTTTGATAGTGTTTATCGACTTTTCCACCAAAGCCTATGACTTCTATGCGCACTTTTGCTGTGCCTTTTTGCACCATATCGATGTCTTTTGCTGCGGCATTAGAGAGATCGATAATGCGCCCATCGACAAAGGGACCACGATCATTGATGCGCACAATGGTTGTCTTGCCATTGTCTTTGTTAAAGACTTTTACAATGGTGTTCATCGGTAGGGTTTTGCTAGCGGCAGTGTGGGCGTGCATATTGTAAGTCTCACCATTTGAAGTAGCTTTAGCGTGGAAGTTTGGACCATACCAGCTAGCAATCCCATCAAAGGTTTTGCCTACTTTTACTTGCGTGGGGTAATACCACTTCCCAGCGATTTGGTAAGGGCGCATAGTCGCACGCTGGATTGCTTCACTCTCTCGCATACCGCGCAAAAGCGAGGCATTGCTCCCGCTAAAGCTATCGCTTGGGGCATTGCTCGCACTAAAATTATTGCCAGACTTACCATTTTTACCAAGGCTAAAGACATCACCATCAAAGGCTTGATTGATATAATTTGGCGTAAGCGCGCTTGTGGAGCGATATGACTGCAAAGAATCATAATCGCTAAAAGCCCCAATCCCTCCACGATATACACTTTCATTTGCGCAGCCCCCTATAAGCACCACGACAATGCCTACCAAAGCCCACATAGTGGCTAAGTGGGAGAGAGTATTGTGGCTGGCTCTTTGGGCTTGCATTTTAGTTTTGCGCGATTTTTTGCAGTATGGGGATTATGATTTTTTGGTTAGCAAAGATTGTTTGCTTGTTGGAGAAGTTGTTGCTAAGTTTTAGCTCTTCCATACTTATGCCGTATTTTTTGGCAATGGAAGCAAGACTCTCGCCTTTTTTGACTTTGTGGAAGATGAAGTTTGCGGTGGCGGTGGTGTTTGGGTTGAAGTTTTGCTTGAAGTGCGCGAGCCTGTCATAGGGGATATAAATGGCATACTCTTTGTTTGATTTTGGGAGAAAGTTGTAGGTTAGGTGGCGATTATATTTCTTAATGTCTGCTAGGCTCATTCCAGCACTTGCTGCGATACTTGCAAGCAGTGTCCCGCCCTTTACCTGCACTTGGGCTAGTGTGTCAAATGCGCCGCGATTTAGGAGATACTCTCTATCGACAGCTTGCATTTTTTGTGTATTGCTAAAGGCTAGGGACATACTTAAAATCGTGCGGATATATTGGCGTGTCTCGCCGGGGAGATATTTTTCCTGCTCATCAAGTAGCACTTCTAGCTCACTGCTCCCAGCGCGCTCGATAGCCTTTTTGAGTCGTCCAAGTCCGCAGTTATACGCCATTGCTGCGAGATACCACTCTCCTGTGGCATTGTAGAGAAACTGCAAATATTTAATAGCTGCTTGTGTGCTTTTGATAGGGTCTCTGCGCTCATCGACATAGTCATTGATTACAAGCCCCAAGTCTTTAGCGGTATAGGGCATAAACTGCCAAATCCCCACCGCACGCTTTTTGCTATATGCCCTTGATGAAAAGCCCGATTCTGCCATCGCTAGGAATAAAAACTCCTGTGGAATCCCTGCTTGCACGATCATTGAGCGGATAATGGGGATAAACTCATAGCTTGCATCAAACTGCTGCACAAAGCGTGTCCAGCGCGTATCGGTGCTGGCAGATTGCAAAATGGTGTTGGTTTGCAAGGTGTTTAAAAACTCCACGCCAACCCCTAGAGAATGCAGCGTAGAAGCAGTGTGATTATCAGGGATAAAGCCCCCTGCTTGCATACTTGTAAGCATACTTGTAAGCAAGAGCCCTTTGGCAAAGCTCTTGCGCGCTTGTGCTTTAGCAGTGGCTATATAATTGCGTATATTTGCGTGTTGCAATAGCGATGATGAAAGCGACACTCCATACTCCTTACAATCTCAAAACGACTAGAATCTATAGGTTTCAAACGGATTTGGTGATAAAAAAGCTGCGATTATAGCAGATTTTCTAGTAATCATAAATAGCCGCCCCTAAGTCTTAGGCGTTAGTCTGTATTGATAGCAAAGAGTGCGCGGGCATTATTGGTGCTTATTGTTGCTAGCTGATCTTGTGTAGTCGATAGAATCTGCGCGACTCTTTGGGCAATTAGCGGGATATACTCTGGGCTATTGCGCTGCCCTCTGTGTGGGTGGGGCGTGAGATAGGGCGCATCAGTTTCTAGCACGATACGCTCTAGAGGGATTTTGGGTAGCACTTCTACAAGCCTTCTAGCATTTTTAAATGTCGCCACCCCGCCAATGCCATAGTAGAATCTATCGCTAAGCTTTAGTAAAATCTCATCAGCATTGTAGCAGTGCAAAACTCCGCGCGCTTTTGGGTATTGGGATAGAATCTCATAGGCATCATTGCTAGATTCTCGTATATGCACAATCAGCGGCAAATCCCGCGCTATTGCCTGCTCAATATGCGCGATGAAAACTTCTGCTTGGTTGCGCTTTTGCTCTTGCTTTGGAAGGGAGTCTAAGAAGTGGTAATAATCCAGCCCACACTCACCTATGGCTATGCATTTTGGCTCATCAAGTAGGCTGAAGCACTCCTGCAAGGTGGCGTGGTTGCTTGCACTAGCATTGCTATGGCTAATCTCGCACGGGTGCAGTCCGCAAGCAAAGTAAATATGCGGATACTGCGTGGCGATCTCCCTTGCTCGTGCGAGTGTATCAGGGCTAGCAGCTGGGATAATGCACCCCTTTACGCCAAAATTTTGTGCGCGTTTTACAACTTCCTCTAGATCTGCTTCATAGCGACTATCATCAAGGTGGCAATGTGTATCAATAAATAGTGGTGGCATTTGCTATCCTTAGAAATTTGGCGTGAATTTGGCGCATTGTATCCTAACTTTACCCCCTTGCTAGAATCTAGTCTTTAAACTTTGCTACAATGCACGCGCGATTTATTTACATTATCAAATAGGATTCTAGTATGTTTAGTGGATTAGTGCGAGAGATCGCAAAGGTGCGCACGCTAGAAAACAACATCTTGCGACTTGAGAGCACATATACACCGCAAATTGGCGATAGTATCGCGGTAAATGGTATGTGTCTAACGGCGATCGCACTCCATAGTGATGGATTCTCCTTAGAGATTTCTAAGCATTCAGCCCAAAGTGTCGCCATAGAAAACTACACAAAGTTGGTGCATATTGAGCCAGCATTGCGAGCGGACTCTCGGCTAGATGGGCATTTCGTGCAAGGGCATATTGATAGCATTGGCACAATTACTGCCATAGATTCCCATAGCAACCAAACGCTCTTTACCATCGCAGTAGATGAGCGCACGCTAGGGCTTGTGATCCCGCAAGGCTCAATCACAATTGATGGCATTAGCCTAACGATTTCTAGCGTGGGGGAGGGTGCTTTCACACTAACCATTATTCCTCACACAATGCAAAACACTCTATTTTCCACCTATAAAGTAGGCAGACGCGTCAATATTGAGACAGATGTGCTTGTGCGATCAGTCGCGCATATACTTGCTAGAATGAGCAATGCAGAGTCTATGCGCGCCTTTGCTAGATCTATCACAAGCCCAAGAGTGCCAAGCTGGAGCGAGCTTGATGATATTGCCCTAAGGTATTAACGCGTATGCAAAAAGCAGCAGCCCTAGCTTATAACGCCCAGCAAGATAGCGCGCCAAAGGTGCTAGCAAGTGGTAAAGGCACTATCGCAGAAAAGATCATTGCCAAAGCTAAAGAATACGATGTCCCACTCTTTGCCAATGAAGAGCTCGTGGATATGCTCTTGCAAGTGGAGATTGAGAGCGAGATTCCAGCGGAGCTGTATGAAGCGGTTGTGCGGGTCTTTGTCTGGCTTAATCGCCTAGAGTCTAATGCCCAGCTAAGCCGCTGATAATGGAGTCTTTATGCGAGTAGCGGTGTCCTTGCGGTTTATTGTTTGTGTCGCTGTTTGTGGTGTGTATTTGCAGGGCTGCTTCTTGCAGGATTTTAATAAGCACGCACGCCAAGCAGGCTACAACACATTTTCATCAAAGCCTACAAGCTTTACAAAAAAAGCAGATTCTACACGCGTAAAAGCTCCAAAATCAAGCGCGAAGAACTCTAGCAGGGCAGAATCTAGCGCGCTTGGCGTGCTTTTGTCCCAGCAAAAGCAGTGGAAATCAACCCCCTATGTCTCTGGCGGTGTGAAAAAGAGCGGCGCAGATTGCAGCGGCTTTGTGCAAAGTGTTTTTAGTGAGAGCTTTTCTGTGCAGCTCCCTCGCACCACGATTGATCAAATGAATGGCGGCAAAAAGCTAGGCGGTAAGCAGATGAGCCAAAGCAAGCTACGCACAGGGGATTTGGTGTTTTTTAAAACAGGGCGAGGTGCGCTTGGCTATCATGTGGGGATTTATCTTGAAAATGGAGAGTTTTTGCATCTATCAGCAAAAGGTGGCGCGAAAATTGCTAGCTTGTCTAATAGCTATTGGTCTCCTAAGTTTATCAAAGCTGTGCGCTATGATATGCCCTAGATATGTAAGGATAATGTTTGAGAGTGTTTAGAAGTTTGTGGCTCTATGTGCTTTGTGGCTCTATGGCTTTAAGCGCGCTGTCTTTAGAAGAAGCGATTGATAAGGCTCTGCGCTACTCGGCTAAAGTGCAAAGCCAGATGAGCTATGTCTCTGCTGCTACTTACAACAAATACTCCACTTATGCCAACTTCTTACCCACGCTTAGTAGCGGCTATACATATAGCTACAATGCCCCAAGTCTCTCGCCGCACTATTCCTTAAACGACATAAACTTAAGCGCGAGTATGAATCTCTTCCGCGGATTTAAGGACTATTTGACCACTGCAGAATCTAAGCAGAATCTTGTCCGCCAGCAGTTTTTGCTCAGTAGTGCTAGAGCAGATGTAGTCCTAAATACTAGGCTTGCTTATATCAAAATCTTGCAGAGCAAAGCCCTGCTAAATACCGCGCAAGAGTCCGCGCGCTTACTCAATGAGCAGCTTAAAAAGGCAAACTCCTTCTACCAGCAGGGCTTGCGCGCGAAAAACGAAGTGCTCACAATGCAGCTACAACTCTCCAATGCAAATATTTCACTAGAAAATGCTAAGATGAATCTCACTTACGCGCTTAATGAACTAGAAAATCTCCTTGGAGAGAAGGTAGAAGTAGGGCAGATAGAAGAGATACAAAAGGTGCATTTACACGATTATGATAGGGCAAATCTTATCGCCCAGATTCTAGCGTGCAATCCTGACTACCTCCTAGTCAAGTCTCAAGCAAAATCCGCGCAAATAGCATTCCAAATGACAAAGGCGCAGTTTCTCCCCCAGCTTGATCTAACAGGCATTAAGCATTGGTATATCGATGGCGCAGGCAGGGCAAACAACTATTACGGCTTGCAATCACAAGTGCGGCTAAACTTCACGCTTAATCTTTTCAACGGCTTGCGCGATGGCTTTGCCTATCAGGTCAAAAAGTATGATATGTATGCGCTTGGGCAAAATCTCGTGCAGTATGAGCGCAACGCTGCTTTGCAAATTGATGGGCTTTTGCGTGATTATGCTAATGCCAGACATCAGCTTACAATCTCTCAAAGCTCCTTGCACCAAGCTAAAGAAAACTACATCATCACAAACAATCGCTACTTGCAAAATCTCTCCACCTATACTGAGCTAATCAACGCCCAGCTACTGCTTACAACAATGCAGACCAACATCAACCAAGCGCGCTATAACATCGTAAGCATTCAATCTAGAATCGAGCGTCTTACTAATCCTTGAAATAAGTAGATTCTAGCTCCAAAGTGCAGCCCTTACTACCGCGCAAAATATTGCTACAATTGCGACTTATATCTCTAAAGGTTTTTTATGCTTGCGATAATCAAACATAATCTTGGCGTGTATTTTATGGTGCTTGCCTGCCTAGAGTTTGCTCTAATTGGTGCTTGTGCGAAGATTTTGAGTGAAGATGGGCTGCCTAGTATTGAAATTATGTTTTTCCGCAATGCCATTGGCACGCTCTTTATGCTCTATCTTTTGCGCAAAGTTACAATCCATAAAGATGGCGGGCGTTTTTTCTTGCTGCTTTTCCGCGGGCTAGCTGGGACGATCTCTTTGTATTTGTTTTTTTATAATATTGCGCATATTTCACTTGGTGGGGCATTTGCTTTCCAAAAGATTTCGCCCATTTTTATCACGCTTATTGCATTTTTTCTCTTCAAAGAAAGCATAGGGCTTAGGGGCTGGCTTGGGATTTTCATCGCGTTTGCTGGGGTGCTTTGTATCTTTCAGCCTTTTGATTCTAGCCTTGCGCAAGTTGATAGCAAAAATGCCCTGCTTGGTATTGTGAGCGGGTTTTTCGCCGCACTCGCACTCATTAGCGTGCGCGAGCTGCGCAATTTCTACCCCACAGAGTATATTGCCTTTTCATTTATCGCCATTGGGACGATTTTGCCATTTTTCTCTATGCTTATTGGAGCGTTTTACGCGCCTAGCGAGGCGGACTTTTTTATCGCGCCATTTGTTATGCCAAGTGCGAAATCGTGGATATTTATAGGTATTATGGGGGTTATTGGTGTGCTCTACCAAATCCACATTACCAAAAGCTATGGCGTAGCCAAAAAGGCAGGTATTGTCGCTGGGGTGAGCTATCTTGATGTGGTGTTTTCTGTGGTTATTGGTGTGGTGTTTGATGGCTTCCCTAGTGCGCTAATGCTTCTTGGTATTGGTGCGATTGTCTTTGGGGGGTTGATTTTGGTGTTTAGGAAATTATAGCCTTTGCTATAATAGGGCAAAAACAAAGGCGGTCGTATGATTCTTAGTGTCCCAGCTACAAGTGCCAACCTTGGACCCGGGCTTGATGTGCTTGGGCTTAGCTTAGATTTTCGCAATGAATTTCATATCACCAAAGCGCGTGAAAGCAGTGTGGAGATCTATGGAGAGGGGCAGGGGGTGCAGCGATTTTTGGCGGATAATATGTTTGTAAAGATTTTCCGCAAGACTTTGGAGCAGCTGCAAGTTAGTGCGGGGGAGTTTGCCTTTAAGTTTTATAACAAAATCCCTGTATCAAGGGGTATGGGCTCTAGCTCGGCAGTGATTGTAGGAGCGATTGCAGCAGCCTATAAGGTCGCAAATATCCCCATAGATAAGCAAGGGATAGTAGAGCAGGCTCTAGCGTATGAGCCACACCCTGATAATATCGCACCAGCGACTTTTGGGGGCTTTACAATCTCTATGCTAGGGAGTGGGGCGGATTCTGGTAAGGTATTTTCTATTAAGCATACTATGCCTACATATTTACGAGCGGTGATGGTGATCCCTAATCGCTCCATTTCTACGAAGTATTCTCGCCAGAGCCTGCCCAAAAAATACGCTAGCTATGATGTCATCTACAATATGTCTCATACAAGCGTCCTAAGCGCGGCAATTATGCAGGAGAAGTGGGATTTACTAAGGCTTGCTAGTAGAGATAAGCTACACCAAGAGCGTAGAATGCGCCAATATCCTGTGCTTTTTAGCGTGCAAAAATGTGCGCTAGAAAATGGTGCGCTAATGAGCACGCTCTCAGGCAGCGGGAGCAGCTTCTTTAATCTCTGTTTAGAGGGTGATATGAGTCGCTTGCTCCAAGCCTTGCAAGATAGATTCCAGCATTTTCGTGTGATCCCTATGCGGCTTGATAATGATGGGCTAATTTTTAGCGATGAGAAGATGTAGAATCTAGCTAGATTCTAGCTTTTGTTAAATGGATTGATCCCGCCAAGTAGGTTGAGTGCTTGGGAGCGTTTGTTGCTCTCCACACTTTTATGCGCATCATTAAGTGCAGAGATAAGTAGAATCTGCAGCGACTCCTTATCCTCTAGCAAGGAATCATCAATGCTAATATCAACCACCTCTCCAGCACCATTCATACTAACCCCCACAAGCCCGCCCCCACTTTTAGCTGTGATGACAGAGTCTTGCGCACTAGATTCTAGCTCTTTGATTTGCTCTTGCATTGTGTTTAGCAGGGATTGAAACTCCTTCATATCAAACATTCTTGCTCCTATTGTTGTAGTAAGTGGTTGCTCTCATCGACGAAGGCGATTTTTGGCTTATGTGCTTTGGCTTCATCTGCTTCCATACTCGCATAAGCGATGATAATCACCACATCACCCACGCAAGCAAGCCTAGCTGCCGCGCCATTTATGCACACCACCCCGCTGCCACTCTCTCCTAGCAGGACATAAGTGCTAAATCTTGCGCCATTATTGACATTAACGACATCAACTTTCATACCTTCAAGCAAGTCTACTGCCTCGCATAGCTGCTTATCAATGGTGATAGAGCCGACATAGTTGATATTTGCATCACTCACGCGAGCGCGGTGGATTTTGGCATAGAGCATTTCAAAGCGCATAGACTCTCCTATAATGTGTCAATATAGCCATCTTGTGGCAGGATTAGCGTAATATCGCGCGGTAGATAGAGCAAAATCTTATCGAAAAATATTTTATGGCTAAGCATATCGCCACAGACAAAGACTTGCCCCAAGGCGTAGTTCTGCGCCATATCACGCACGAAATTCCCCAGAAACTCCGCTAGAGAATCTAGCACGCCAAAGGCTATCATCTCACGCTCAACGCCCGCAAGTGCGAAGCTCATACAGCTACGCAAGATTCTAGGGTAGTCAAGCTCTAAGCCGCCTTGGGGAGTTTTTTTAAGCTTATAGTCAATGCGCGGACCCTTGTCGCGCAAGCATAGCTTGGCATAATTTAGCAAGCTTTCTTTAGCACAATCATCGCTTGCATTACTCTCGCAAAACCCAAGCACTCGCGCAATAATGGCAAACATATCAGTAAGGTTTTTTGAGATTCTAGGGGTAGAATCTAGGCTAGATTCTAGTGCGCTAAGTGCTCCAAAATGCGCTTGATAGTTTGCTAGCAGTCTATCTGCGCCCTTATACTCGCGCGCTAGAGTCTCTAGCATAGAAGCTTCACTGCTGGCAAAGCACACAGGCAGGGCTTGCTTATAGCTTGCGCCATCATAAATCCATATCGCGCTATTGTGCGCGAGAGAGAGATAGCACACAAGCATAAGGCTGGCATTTTGCTCGCGCTGTGTCTTGGGCTTTTTGGCGTTAGATTCTAGGGCTTTGGCTTCTTCTTGGCGCGGATAATGCTTAGCGATAATGCTAAAAAGATCGTGCTTGCTCCTGCGATCGTGCAGATAGATCCCATCACGCCCATAAATAATACGCTCTAGCTTTGGCACAGCAAACAAGGAAGTGTATGTCAAGCACGGCGGCTTCTTGCTCTTGCGGATAAAGACATACTCCACCCCACAAGTGCGCGTGCAAGAGCCTAGCAGCATAAGCATAGGCTCAAAAGCTAGCAGGCACTCAATCTCCACGCCACTTACTAAAAGCTCATCGCGGAAGATGTCTTTGGGGCAGAGCCGCATACTAGGCTTTTCTACGCTGGCAAGGCAGGATAGCTGGGCAGAATCTATACGCATAAAGCTTTGCAACGCTCCCATTTCCCAAAACATTAGCGCACTAGATTCTAGGGGCTTTGTAGATAGCTCATAACACCCTCGTGTAGTGGTGATGATGATTGGCTGTGTGGAGAGTGCGCGCGCTAGAGAGTCCAAGCAGGCAAACAGCGCGCTAGGGACGATTGGCTTTAGGCTTTGGCTAGAGTTTTGTGCGTATATGTGGGAGAAAAATTGCTTGCATAAGCGTGTGAAGCTAGAATCTCGCGCTTCAAAGCTTTGCATTAGTGCTAGGGTATCGCTTACCATAGGCATGGGTTTAGCGCAAGTGCGCACAGCGCGGTAAAAGCGCAAGGAAGATTTGCTTACATACTCTGGCTCTATATGATCAAAGACCATATACATACTTAAAGGCAGGGCTCGCGATAGCTCATTGGCAAACTCTAGCACACGCTCGCTAAAGTCTTTGGGCTCAGTGCGCTCTTTAGTAGAATCTAGCGACTTTTTTGGCTTTTGCTTTGCGCGCGCATAATCTTTGGCGGCAGGGCTTTTTAGGATAAAGGCGTATTGATAGGGTAGGTTTGTGTCAATAAATTCTTTGGCATAGGCTAGATTATGTGCTTTGGCTATGTGCGTTAGGATTGCTTCAAATGGCGCGATATAGGAGCTGGGCTTACTTGTATGGAAGATAAAGGCAAGCAAGCTAGTAGCCTTTGTAGGAGTTGTTGGCTATGGTTTGGATAGGGGTAGAATCTATCTTTTTACTATCAAAGCCAAGGGCTTGCAGCTGGTTGAGTGCTTCTTGCTTCAAGGTCGCAAAGCGTGAGAGAAGCTCGCTTGATAGATTAAATGTCGTATCCTCGCCTATGATTTTTGGCACGATACCTATGATATGCAAAGGTGGGAGATCACCAAGGAGCTCGATCATCTTTAGCGTTTGGAGCATTTCGACTTCGTGCGCACTTCCAGCCCAAGTGATAGTATCGGGGATTGCAGAAAATGGGAAGCTATACACATCGCCAATTTGCGCCCCCGCGACATTCACAGTATCAAGCACAAGCACAGAATCATACTCTACAATCATAGGGATAAGGGCTTGCGCGAGTGTGCCGCCATCGACAAATTCCACGCTATGGCTTGATGAGGTGAATGCATAATTGACTTTTAGGTAGTTGCACAAATGCACGCCAATCCCCTCATCGCCAAACAGGATATTCCCTATCCCTAGCACCAAAACACGCAAACTTAGACTTTCAAATCGTTTTGATAGCGCACACCACTAATGATCGCATCTGCTCCGCCATTTGGATACTTCACAGAATTCCACACGACAAGATACACATGCACAGGGATAAAAATCACAAATGCCCAAGTCAAAATATGATGAATCACGCGGACATTTGCTAGCCCACCACAGAGCACTTCCACCCACTTAAAGCTAGCACCTAGCACAGCACCTAGCCCGCTATGATAGACATTCCCATAGAGTGCGACACCTGTTAGACACACAAGCAATGTCAGCACACCAAGTGTAAAGTAAGTGATAAACTGCAAGGGATTATATGCGCCCTCTATGTGTGGGTGCTTGCCGATAAATAGATAAGTTTTAATCGAAGCGATCCATACTTTTACATCGATAAACTGCTTAAATGACCGCCGCTCCTCTTTGCTCCCTTCTTTATCAAAAAAGAAAAGATACACACGGAAAATCGATATTGCAATGAGAATAAAGCCTAAAATCAAGTGAATACTACGGATATAGGCTTGGGCAAAAAGTGTGGGCTCAGCACTTGGTGTAGGGCTCAAAAATGGCAGCGCGATATAAAACCCCGTGCCAATGAGTCCAAAAATAGAAAAAGCACGCAACCAGTGGAAAATCCTAGTCAGCCCAGAAAACTCCGTATGCGCTTGGAAATCTCTCTTACCAGAATCTACCGCTCCTCTCATAATCTCTCCTTATATGCGAGCAAATGATGGTGCTATCTTGTATTGACTAAGCTCCGCACCCTTAGTGTCCATAATATGCACCGCGCACGCGATACAAGGGTCAAAGGAGTGGATATGGCGGATAATCTCTAAAGGCTTAGTAATATCAGCGACTTTTGTGCCAATTAGACTCATTTCATAAGGACCTTTCTTACCTTGAGAGTCTCTTGGACCGGCATTCCAAGTAGATGGCACGACTGCTTGGTAGTTCTCTACCTTGCCGCCCTTGATTCTCACCCAGTGGCTTAGCATACCCCTAGGCACATTGCCGATATAGCGACCTTTATACTCCTTACTCTCATCAATGCTATAAGGTGCGCAAGTGCGTGTATCAACCTTTAGATTCTCCACAAGCGTATCAAATGCCTTTAGTCCGTAATCACACAGCACACGCGCTTCAATGCATCTCGCCGCTGTTCTACCAAGCGTGGTAAAGAGAGCTTCTACGGGCAAGCCTGTTTGCTTTAGAAACTCTTGTGCCACTGGCGTGATGTAGGGATTTTTGGCTGCAAGTCCTACTACAACAGTCGCCAAAGGTCCTACCTCCATAGGCTCACCATCGTAGCGCGGAGATTTGATCCACGAGTATTTGCCATCGTGCTTGAGGTTTTTAGTAGGGATTTCCTTGCCATCTGGTCCTATGCTTACTCCATCATCAAAGCCTGTGTAGTCTGGCGTTGTCTGCCCATCATAGGGGTGGAGCGCGACTTTATCGGTGTTTTCATACTTATACCAAGAGTTTGTAACCTCTTCGGCGATTAGATTCTCATCTAAATCATAGAGCTTGCTTAAATCGCCATTTTTCACAATCCCCGTGCTATATAAATATTCATTCTCGCCAACTTGCATTTCAGCGTGCGATAGGAAGTTTTTCACCCCGCAGCCTGTTTGCGCTACTGAAGGCTCGCTAGCATACACTTGAGCTGCCATTACAAGATCTGCCCAATATGCGCGATACACGAAGTCTGCCACCATTTCAAACTTACTCTTCCACTCGCCAAGCCTTGATGGATCTAAAATATCCATAACAGAAGTTACACCGCCCACGGTTAGGCTTTGTGGGTGGGGCTGCTTGGCACCAAAGATTGCCATCATTTTTGCCACTTCGCGCTGCACTTCAAGGAGTTTTAGATAGTGCGATAGGACAATGAGATTTTGCTCTGGAGAGAAGCGATAAGTCCTATGCCCCCAATAGGCGTTTTGGAATGGTCCTAGCGCACCTTGCTGGACGAAGTCTCCTACGCGCTTTTGCACTGCTAGAAGCTCATTTTCTCCGGCGCATAAAGGGATCTTGGCGTATTTGTAGGCTTCTTTTGCTGCTTTGGCTGGGTCGGCTTTAAGCGCGCTAGTAATATCGCACCAATCAAGCCCGTGTAGTGTATAGAAATGCACAATGTGGTCGTGCAAAAAGAGTGAGATATTCATAAGAGAGCGCACCATTTGGGCGTTGAGTGGGGGCTTAATGCCTAGGGCATCTTCAACAGCGACAATACCGGCTTTATAGTGGCTATATGTGCAAACGCCGCAGATTCTTTGTGCGATGAAGCCTGCATCTCTAGGGTCGCGCCCTACGATGATCTTCTCTAGTCCTCTCCATAGAGTCGATGAAGAAAACGCATCGACAATGGTGTTGCTCTCATCAACGATGACTTCTATACGCAAGTGCCCTTCAATTCTTGTGATTGGATCTACAATAATTCGCTTTGTCATTTTCTCTCCTTAATGCGTGCTATTTGGCTTTTACCATACTTGATACGACTGCGTGCGCGGCAATGCCCACAGCTGTTACAGCAAGCACTGCTGCGCCGATTGTATCAGCAGTTTTATCCGCGCCATAGCCATTATATGCGGTGTGGAAAGGCGTGTTCCCCAAGGGTCGCTCAAACGGACTCATCGTATCCCAGAAGTTTGGCTCGCTGCAGCCAATGCAGCCGTGCCCTGCTTGTATGGGCCAGCTTGTGTGGGAGTTGAAGCGTAGCTTGGAGCAGTTGTTGAAAGTGTAGGGACCTTTGCAGCCTACTTTGTATAGGCAGTAGCCTTTCTCTGCGTTGCTATCGCCAAATGCTTCTACAAACTCACCTGCATCAAAATGCCCTCTGCGCTCGCATAGATCGTGGATTCTATGCCCATACGCCCAAGTAGGTCGCCCAAACGCATCAATTGGAGGCGTTTTGCCAAACATAGCGAAATACAGCACATTGCCTACGATATTTTTTTCACTTGGTGGGCAGCCCGGGACTTTGATGATAGGTTTTGAGATGATTTTGTCAAGTGGCTGGGCGTTGGTAGGGTTTGGCGCGGCAGCTTGCACACCGCCATAGCTTGAGCAAGTCCCAATGGCAAAGATCGCCATAGCACCTTCTGCGGCGTGGCGGCACTCTTGCGCGCCTGTTGTGCCATTTGCACCGATTGTTAGGAAGTATTCACTGCTGCCTTTTGGTATCCCACCTTCTACCATTAAGATGTAGTTGCCGTGGTGCTTTTTGATAGCGGATTCTAGGTTTTGAGTGGCTTGGTAGCCTGAAGCTGCCATAATCGTCTCGTGGTATTCAAGATTTATCATATCAAAGAGCACAGAATCCACGCTTGGATCTTCTGTGCGCAGCAGGCTCTCGCTGCAGCCGGTGCATTCTGCCATATGCAGCCAAATCACAGGCGTGCGGTTGGCGATCTCTGCGGCGCGCGCTGTGAGTGGCGCGAAGCTTGCTGGCAAGGAAAGCGTAGCAGTCATAGCCCCAGCCCATTTCATAAAATCACGGCGTGATATGCCCTTGCTCTCTAGCTCTGCTATAAGCTCTTTGTCTCCATTGTGTGCGGGGAGCTTTTCTATAGCATCAAGCCTAGCAGAGACTTCTGCCATAAGGGCTTTGGTGGATTTCGTTTGAAGCGGGCTAGAATCTATGTGGGCTTGTTTGTTTTCTTGCATTTTCTCTCCTTGGTGTGGCTAGTGATTTTGGGGTGGATTGTAGGGACAAAGTGCTAAAATCTCACTTAAATCCCCTTAAGATTTGGGCGCACCACTTTGCTTCCACGCTTGCTCGCCCACTTTTGGCACACACACCAAAGCCCCAAGATCACGCACACAAGCCACAGCCCCACATCAATCACACTCTCATACAGCCCAAAGCCAGCTAGATAGCCCACTGCTAAACTCACACAAGCAAGCAGAGCAAAGAGCCTTGAGCATAGCCCACAAGCGACAATAAGCCCCGCGATAATAGCAATCTGCACCCTAGAATCTATGTAGTAAATATCCACTAAGCCTATGCCCAATGTCCCAAGGTATAGCCATAGCCCAAAGCCGCTCCATAGCACCAGCGCAGGAAGTGGCATTATGCGCGCTTCTAGCAAAGCTTTGTAGTGATTTTTTGCATAATGCTTGAGTAAGATTTGTGCTAGGTAGCATAGGCCAAGAGCTAGGCTAAGCACGCTAGGTGTATCAAAGCAGGCGACATAGTATTCACACGCGCTATACCCTAGAATCTTCACATTGCACACTGCTACAATCATTACACTTAGCACTGCGCCATAGCGTAGCTTTTGGAAAAGCGCGAGCAAAAGTGCTAATAGGCAGAGGCTAATCATCGCGCACCTTTTTGAGCCTTAGCGGTGGCTAGACTTGCTCGCGCACTAGAATCTAAGCTTTTGTCATTGCGAGCAAGCGCGCGACCATTGATTGTATAGATTCTGCTAGTGCAGAATATGGATTGCTTTGCTGCTGCTGGCGTAGCGGCTTGCAATGATAGAGAGCTAGATTCTGCTTGTGTTTTGCGCTTAAGCACTTCTTGCGCTTGTCGCACTAGGGCAGATTTGCTAAGGACTAGGCTTTTGATATACGCGCGCTTGTAGGTGTAGGCGATATGCACTTGATCCAAAGAGAGTGTAACACTTGGGTAGGACCTCGCTAGACTCCACGCTATCAAGCAGAGCTAGTGGCACAAACTCCACTTGCGCGCTATCTAAACTCTCTTGTGCTAGTGCGAAAAGCCAGAGTTGCTCTCTTGCGTGGGGCAAGCTAGAATCTAAGCTAGATTCTAGCGCACTAGATTCTAGCTTGGTGTGTGAAGTGATTTGGGGGGGGGTGTTATGGAGTAAAAACACTATGCCATTTGTGCTAAAAAGCACAGAGGAGCTATTGTAGTTGATAAGATTGCTAGGCTTTGGAGGCTGGCAGCGCAGCTGCTTTGGCTTGCTCAAGGGGGTAAGCTCACATAAGCTTACTTGCATTGTGCTAGGCGTGTAGTTGCGATATACGCCTATGGCTTTTGTCGCGCTTAGGGGTGTAAAGCTTGGCTGGAGCTTGGAGTGCGCCTTTGCCCCGATTGTGGGCAGTGGCTTGGTGATAGAATCTAGCTTCAACGCAGAGTCAAAGTGCAAGAGCAGCGGATATTTGCGCGCTAGCTCGTGGTAAAGCGGCAGGATAAACCCGCCATCTTCTAAAAGCAGGGCAGATGAACGCACAAGGAAAGAGAGATTAGCAAAGGGGCTAAGTGCTAGCTCTTGCTTGAAGTGCAAATGCTCCAGCGTCTTATCAAACTCTAGCCAATACACCCTGCTAGTCGCCCAGCCCCCAAGACTTACCCCCACGACAAACAAATGCACCCTTCCCCTAGAATCCACAAAGCTCACAGGATTGCCAAGCTTGGCGATAAACTTTCCACTAAGGCGGGAGAGGAGGGCTGGGGTTAGGATCTCTCTAGGGGCACTCCAATGTTGTGGGTTTGGCGTTGGCTTTGGGGCTAAAAATGGCGATTGCTGCGGCGAGTCGGCGGTTACATACGCCAAAGTATGCGCCCTTGACTCACCTTGCAAAGCCCCATTTTTATCACCCAAATCCTGCCGCCTAGTTGCTTGGCTACAAAACACATTTTCAGCGTTCTGGGTGAAATTCCTAGAATCCACTTTTTTATCGTCATTGCGAGCCTTGTCGCTAGGCAAGGCGTGGCAATCCATAGAATCCACTTTCATACTAGATTCTAGCTCTGTCTGCTTGTGGCAGGATTTTTCACGCCCAGCCCCTTTATCTTCTTCATAGATTCTAGGCATTGCGGTGGTGCTAGTGGTGCTTTTTGTGGATTTTGGGGCAGAGCTAGACTGATGGTCTGCGGTTGCCCTAAAATCCACAAAATCGCCGCTATGATTACCCAAAGCCGAATCTCTTACAAAGAAGCTTTGATAGATTCCTACATCTCTTGCCCCCTCCCTGCTCCCAGCAAAAAACAGAGCCATAAAGGCATGGGAGTCGCGCAGGCTTTGGGGCAGGGCGGTATGCTCAAGTGCGACAATCGTGCTTGCGTGTGCGCTGGGCGTTGGGTTTGGGATAGTGAAGTAGCTAGGCTCTAGCGCGGGATTTGCACGAGAATCTAACGCGCTAGATTCTACCCCCACGCTAGATTCTAGGCTAGAATCTAGCACAAATACACTAAGTTTTGGTGGACTGCTCCTAAGCCACACAAAAGCCACTGCCACGAGCGCAAAGACTATGATAAGACCTAAGCTCCACTGCTTCACGCGCTTACTAGGTGTCATCGGTAGATTGCAAGCTACTTGCTATGGATTGCATAAAGCTGCATAAGCTTTAGGTAGAAGTCTTCTTCGCTCTTTGGCACAAGCACGCCGTCATTAAGGGGCATAAGATCATAGTAGAGCTTTTGGAGGTTACTGAAGCGATTGGGGAAGAGATGGGCGATAAGCTTTGCTGAAATACTTGGGCGCACAAGCACGCTAGGAGGCAGCAGCCCAGCTTTGAAAAACTCTAAAATAGATTCTGTATCGTAGCTGATATGATGGTGCTTGCCGTGTGGGCAGGTGGTGCGATTGACAAGCATTTGGCACACATCGCAATACACATACCCACCCTTAATGCTCGTGCTAATCCCACTCACCACATCAAGCACAGAATACAGAGTGTTGCGCTCATAAAATACAGAGAGATTAGGGGTGTTGTCTGAAACGATAAAGTGCGTGCAGCCATAGTTCCTAGCGACCATCGCGTGCAAAAGGACATTGTTTGTCCCTGTGAAAAGGTAGGTGTCATCAAGGGGGATAGTGCATATCCTATCGCTCATAAGATACTCGCGCATAGCTAGCTCCACGCACTCCTTTTGCATATCGTAGTGGATAATGGTGTGGCGATAGGGCTTTAGCAAAAACAGCACGACCAAATCGCTCATCGATAGCGCATCGCGGATTAGGGCTTCGTGTGCTTTGTGGAATATCTGTCCATCAAGCACGAGCCCTGTGATATGCTTGGCATTATGCGCGGTAATTTGCTCTTGCAAGCGTGCTTTAGCCTCTTTAATATCTGGGAAATCCACTTGATACTCCCCACACACCGCAAGATCCCCAAGCCTAGAGTAGATCCTATCAAACTCCGCCCCACCTTGCAGCCCTGTGAGCTGGATCGTGCGGGCGTGGCGATCGATAGGGAAGACTTCCTCGACTCTCAAGTAGCCTACCTTTCTTCGCTCAAAGACAATATCAAGCACATCATTTGGCTTGGTGGATTCTAGCACTTTGCGATTTCTTTTGCCCGCTGGGTTTAGCACAAAGGGCGTGAGATATGAGTCTAAATGCAGAGTTTTGCTATTAGCTAGGCTTGAGATAGGGGCTAGTAAGCCTTCTTGGACTAGGGCTAGGGAGCTTAGAGCTTCTTTGTCGATATAGAGAGCTTTTCTAGGCTTGGAGGATTCGGCTTTACTTGGTTTGGGCGTTGGCTTTTGCGCTTGGGGCGATTCAGCTTTTGAGCTCAAATGCGGGAGCGGCGAAAAATCACTGCGGTCATTACCATCTAGGTAACTCCCTTGTGATTTTCCTTGCAACCCACATTTTTCATCTAAAATCTTAGAATCGCTTGGGCTTTTACTAGAATCTAGGTTTGCTTCCGCTTGCGGCGTGTTGAGAATTGGGGCATTTTGAGTAACAATCCTAGAATCCTTTGCTGGCTCGCTTGTATTTTTGGCGTTTATCCTAGAATCTACTTGTGGCGATTTTTGCGCGTTTTCATCGTCATTGCGAGCCTTGTCGCTAGGCAAGGCGCGACAATCCATATATTCTGCGCTAGCAGAATCCATACAATCAATGGTCGCGCGCTCGCGCGCTACTTTGAAAGCGTCGTCGGGGGCTTGGGGGGTCAAAGGGGGGATAAGGGGGGCGACTTCGCAATTCAAGCCCCCCTGTCCCCCCTTGAGAGAGCTTATCCTAGTGCTGCTAGAATCTAGCGCAAAAGGTAAAAAGGTAGAATCTGCTTGCGCAGAATTGTGGATTACTAAAGAATCCGCGGCTGCACCTTGCTTTGCAGTGGGGCTAGAATCTGCGCCGTGTCTTTGGTATCTCTGCATTGTAAAATCTCTTATTTCTTGCGCAAAAGCCCGTATTTCTTGCGCTTTTCCCACAGGCTCTTCCTGCTCATACCAAGCTTTTTAGCTAGCTCAATATCAGGGTAGCGGCTCTCAAACTTTGCAATGATGGTTTTGACATAATCGTGTATAGACATAATATCCCCGCCTAGCTCTTGGGTGTTTGGGATATGTGAGATGTCGATCACTTGCTGGAACTGCACCTTATCTGTGGAGATAAAGGAAATAATCATAGGATACCTATGTGCTAGCTCTAAAAACTCCTTTCTCTCCTGCTTTTTTAGCTCTTCAAGGTTGGTGGCGTAGTAGATTTTCTGCTTTTGGGGGGTGTTTTTGAAGATATTTTTATAGTCTTTATCTTTTAGCGTAATAAACTCAAGCAAGATATTTTTCTCCCTAGCGTATTTCATCGCATAAATATCCGCGCTGCGCTGGGAAGTGCTCTTAATGATAAAGGGCGGATTATATTGCAAGAGACTTGGGGTGTTTAGCTCTTTTTGTATGAAGTCAAAGTAGGCATTATAAAAATCCAGCACGCGCTTAGTCTCTGCGAACTCATTATAATGGCGGATTTTGCGCACGAGCTCATCGATCATAAAGGGCTTTAGCACATAGTCTCTAGCTCCAGCTAGCAGGGGCTTGCTCACGGTGTCATCGCTGATATAAGAGATCATCATAATGATGATAGAATCACTATGCTGCTTAATGAAAAATTCGCAGTTTTGGTTGTAAATATTTGATGAAATCAAAATCGCGTGGTAGGATACGCGCTCTTTGGGGATACTTTGGCTAATGGTGCATTCATAGCCGGCATCACTAAGCTTGCCTGCGATGCTTTGGGCAAGATAGACTTCGTTTTCTAAAATTAGTAATTTCATCGCATTCCTTTATTTATTGACACATTGTGCCACTTCTGTGAAAGAAACAAGCCTAAGGCAAACACTACTCATCACACATACCCCCTCTGCTCTCCCTATGAAGCCTAGATGCTCTGTCGTGGTGGCTTTGACATTGATAGCAGAGAGTGGCGCACCTAGAATCTCGGCGATCCTAGCGCGTATAGGCTGCTTGTATGCGCTAAGGCGTGGGGTTTGCGCGATTATAGTTAGATCAATATTATAAAGCTCATAGCCCACACTTTTAGCAAAGCCCCACACAATCTCTAGCAGCTTTGCAGAGTCTGCCCCTGCCCACGCGCTGCTAGAGTCTGGAAACCACTCGCCAATATCCCCAGCCCCCATAGCCCCCAAAATCGCATCAATCACGCTATGCAGGGCCACATCGCCATCGCTATGCGCCTTAAAGCCAAACTCACTCTCTATCACCACGCCGCCTAGCTTCATCTCCTTGCCTATCTCAAAGCTATGCACATCAAGCCCATTGCCCACATAGACTGCGCGCATAAAGCTTGGCACTTCTTGTGCAAGCACCTGCTCTAATGCGAGCAAATCGCTTGCCAAAGTTAGCTTCTCTAATGCCCTATCTCCCTGTATATAGCGCACCACTCCGCCATTTGCCTTGATGATTGAGCTCTCATCGGTGCCTTGTGTAGATTCTAGTGCGGTGCGCAGTGCGCTTACGCGCGAGAGCTGGGGAGTTTGGATTCTAGCAAGCTTGCTTCTATCGATATATGCGCCATCATAAATGCTCGTATCAGGCACTGCTAAAATTGGCGCGACACAATCCGCTCTAGAATCTAGGCTAGAATCTGCCTTAGAATCTAGGGCGGCGGCAACCAGTGCGGCAATGATATTTCGCCCCACTGCCACCACCCCAGCGCGCGCCACATCGCTTACAAGCACCCACTCGCTAGTGATACATCGCAGCGCGTTTTGTAACGATTCCTGCCGAGTCTCCCCGCCAACCACGATGGTATAGGGGCAGAGCTTTTGCATATAGGGGGCGTCTTGCTCGCTTGCAGTGATACAAATCTGCACAAATGGATAGACCGCGCTAAGTGTATCAGCCACAAGCAGCCACAGAGGCTTCTCTCCTATGCGTAGCCACTGCTTTTTGATCGCGTGTGTTGTGGGGGTTGTCTGGGTGAAGCGGCTTGAGCTTCCTGCTGCCATAAGGATAAGCGAGATAGATTCCCCCTGCGCTAAATGCGTAGAATCTACATAAGATGCGTCTGTTCCTTGCGCGATAGGTGGAAGCGATTGGGTCGTTTTGTTTCTATACACCGCAAGCCTTTTTGGGAATGTTACAAAATTATACTTACTTTTGCTTAAACTTTTTTACAAGGGCGCGCACGCCTTGTGGAATAAATAGTGCTTAAAATTGCACATTAAAGCCAAGGAGTATATATGCTAGATGGAAAGAGCATTCTTATCACAGGCGGCACGGGGAGCTTTGGGAAGAGATTTGTCGCTAAGGTGCTAGAGCGGTATAAGCCAGCGCGCGTGATTATTTATAGTCGCGATGAGTTGAAGCAGTATGAGATGAGCCAATGCTTTAATGATAAATGTATGCGCTACTTTATCGGCGATGTGCGCGATGAAGCTAGGCTAGAATCTGCTATGGCTGGGGTGGATATTTGTATCCACGCAGCTGCGCTAAAGCATGTCCCCATAGCAGAATACAACCCCATAGAATGTATCAAAACAAATATCCAAGGAGCTAGCAATGTAATCCAAGCAGCCCTAGCCAATGATGTCTCCCATATTATCGCACTCTCTACTGATAAAGCCGCTAATCCCATCAATCTCTATGGCGCGACCAAGCTTTGCTCGGATAAGCTTTTCATCAGTGCCAATAATATCAAAGGCAGCAAGAGGGCGCGCTTTAGTGTCGTGCGCTATGGGAATGTGCTAGGCTCTAGGGGGAGCGTGCTGCCGTTTTTCAAAAAGCTCATAGAGCAGGGTGCAAAGGAGCTGCCAATCACTGATGAGCGAATGACTAGGTTTTTTATCACGCTAGATTGTGGGGTGGAGTTTGTGCTAAAGAGCTTGGAGCGAATGCACGGGGGCGAAATCTTTGTCCCTAAAATCCCAAGTATGAAAATCACCGATTTAGCGCGCTGCCTAGCTCCACACTTGCCGATGAAGTTCATAGGAATCCGCCCGGGTGAGAAGCTGCACGAAGTGATGATCCCAGAAGATGACTCAAGGCACTGCTATGAGTTTGATGAGTTTTATCTCATCGAGCCTAGCATTGTCTTTCAAACGCCTATTGATTATAGTATGAATGCCAATGGGCTAAGGGGCGTGCGCGTAAAAGAAGCCTTTGAATACTCAAGTGCTACCAATACGCTCTGGCTCAATAGCGAGCAAATTAGCGCGATTATCTAAAGCTTGTGCGCTTTCTCGCTCGCTTTGATGTTAAGAGCGGGGCTAGAATCTAGGCATTTAGATTCTAGGTGGAATCTATGGCTGTTTGGCTAGGCGCGGTGGGCTTAGGCTTTGCTGGGCTTGTAGGCACTTCTTTAAGCAAACTTTAGCTAGAATCTCTGCTTATTTTGCCAGAATCTATGTGGAGATTTTAAGGATAGTAAGGAGTGTCTATGGAGCATCTTTTAGATGATGTGAGCGTTGTTGATATACATATTGATGATTCTATTAAAGAGAGTTATTTAAATTACTCTATGAGCGTGATTGTAGGGCGCGCGCTCCCTGATGCTAAAGATGGCTTAAAGCCCGTGCATAGGCGAATTCTCTATGCGATGAATGACTTAGGTGCAAACTCTCGCGCCAAGCATAAAAAAAGCGCGCGTATCGTGGGTGATGTCATAGGGAAATACCACCCCCACGGCGATACAGCTGTGTATGATGCGCTTGTGCGTATGGCACAGGACTTTTCTATGCGCTTGCCGCTTGTCGATGGGCACGGGAACTTTGGCTCAATCGATGGCGATAATGCCGCGGCTATGCGCTACACAGGCGCGCGTATGGCATCAGCTAGTGAAGAGATTTTGCGCGATATTGATAAGGACACGGTGGAGTTTGTCTCAAACTATGATGATAGTCTAAAAGAGCCAGATGTCTTGCCAAGCAGGATTCCAAATCTGCTTGTTAATGGCTCAAGTGGGATTGCCGTGGGTATGGCGACAAGTATCCCACCACATAGGCTTGATGAGATTATTGACGCGCTTGTGTATGTGGTCGATAGCCCAGAGGCATCGCTTGAGGAGCTGCTCTCCTTTGTGCAAGGACCAGACTTCCCCACAGGCGGGATCATCTATGGGAAGCAGGGCATTATCGATGCGTATCGCACTGGGCGCGGTAGAATCCGCGTGCGCGCCAAAACCCACATAGAAAAAACCAAGACCAAAGACATCATCATCATCGATGAAATCCCCTACCAAGTCAATAAAGCTAAGCTTGTGGAGCAAATCAGCGAGCTAGCTAGGGATAAGGTTATAGAAGGGATCGCTGAAGTGCGCGATGAGAGCGACAAAGAAGGTATGCGTGTAGTCATCGAGCTTAAAAAAGATGCGATGAGTGAGATTGTGTTAAACAATCTCTATAAATCCACCACAATGGAGACTACCTTTGGGATTATCCTGCTTGCTATCAACAACAAAGAGCCAAAGATATTTACACTTTTAGAGCTATTAAATATCTTCATCTCTCATAGAAAGACCATCGTTATCCGCCGCACGATTTTTGACCTAGAAAAGGCAAAGGCTAGGGCGCATATCTTAGAGGGGCTTAAGATCGCGCTTGATCATATCGATGAAGTCATAGCACTTATCAAAGCAAGTGCCAATACTGAAGAAGCGCACGATGGGCTTATGGAGAAGTTTGGGCTAAGTAGCTTGCAGGCTAAAGCGATTTTGGAAATGCGCTTACAGCGATTAACAGGGCTAGAGCGCGATAAAATCGAGCAAGAATACGCCGAGCTACTCAAGCAGATAGAATACCTAACAAGTATCCTAAAAAGCGAAGAAAAGCTTAAAACGATCATTAAAGAAGAGCTGCTAGAGATTAAAGAGAAGTTTTCTAGCCCGCGTCTTACGCAGATTGAAGAAGACTATGATGCAATCGACATAGAAGATCTAATCCCCAATGAGCCAGTGGTTGTTACAATGAGTCATCGCGGCTATGTGAAGCGCGTGCTGCTAAAAACTTATGAAAAGCAGCACCGCGGTGGCAAAGGCAAGATTAGCGGCAATACGCACGAAGATGATTTTATAGAATCTTTCTTCATCGCAAACACGCACGATACGATACTATTTATCACCAACAAAGGGCAGCTCTACTGGCTAAAAGTCTATAAAATCCCCGAAGCAGGACGCACCGCCATTGGTAAGGCAGTGGTCAATCTCATCAATATCCAGCCAGATGAGAAGATTATGGCGACAATCACTACAAAAGACTTCAACAGCGATAAATCTCTAGTGTTCTTCACCAAAAACGGCATCGTCAAGCGCACAAATTTAAGCGAGTATAGCAATATCCGCTCTGTGGGCGTGCGCGCCATCAACCTTGATGAAAATGATGAGCTAGTGAGTGCTAGAATCATCACCCAAGAGATCAAAGAGCTTTTCATCGCCACGCATAAGGGTATGTGTATCCGCTTTAGTGTCAATGATATACGCGAGATCGGCAGGGTGAGCCGCGGGGTTACGGGCATACGCTTTAAAGAAAAGGGCGATTGCGTGATTGCAGCTACGACTATTAGCAGTGATAATGACAAGCTGCTAACTGTGAGTGAGCAAGGCATCGGCAAGCAGACACTAGCAGGAGAATACCGCTTGCAGTCTAGGGGGGGCAAGGGTGTGATTGTGATGAAGCTCACCAATAAAACGGGCAATCTTGTAAGCATTGTCAATGTCAATGATGAAAATATGGATTTAATGGTGCTAACCACAAAGGGCAAGATGATACGAGTCGATACCAATGCGATCCGCGAAGCAGGGCGCAACACAAGTGGTGTGAAAATCGTCAATGTCGGTAGCGAGAAAGTCGCCTTTGCCGTAACCTGCCCCAAAGAAGAAAGAGAAGAGACAAGCGAAGATGAAGCAAGCTCAAGTGATGAAGCAGAGTAAAACGGGGGGGGGGGGGGGGGAAAAAAGGGTTTCGTCTTGGGG
>NZ_VXKE01000015.1 GCF_008693005.1 Helicobacter canis
ATAAGACTAGAGGTCTATTGACGCAGTGAGCCACAAACTCCCTGCTTTATCGCGCAAAGCTGAATCGCCCTAGGCTAGAAAAAGTAATGCCACCTTACAGAAGCATTATGCGTAATCCCCAACTCCCCACCTACTGCCACATATCCAGCAGAGAAGTTCCCTGCTTTGTCTGTGTGGTAATTTATCACAAAGGTGCCTTGGTAGAAAAATGGAGCTACATGCACTGCTGCTGCTCTACCTGTCTTTTCATCAATGGTATAAGCCTTGCCATTGAGTGTTGGCATAATGTTTATATCTGTATTCATTAGATACCTAAATCCACCACCTAGTGTAGTAGAGAGCCTTTTGCCATACTCTTGGTAGTAGTTTAAGTTTGCTTGAGCATAAGTAACAGCATAGCCTTGGCTTAGTCCTCCATAGCGTAGCTCACCAGAGCGGTCTGTCCTCATCTCAAACTCTCCTAGATAGCCACCCTCTACACCTACACCAACTGAAGGGAAGAGGATAGATTTGCTTCCATACATATACACAGATGAGCCTAGTCTAAAAGATGAGCCAAAGTTGATA
>NZ_VXKE01000016.1 GCF_008693005.1 Helicobacter canis
AAAAGAAAAAGGGGAAAAGGACGAGGAGGGGGGGGGGGGGGGGGGGGAATCTAAAGGATTCGGCTTCGGGTAATCATTGCACTGATTTCACAAATTTTGAGAGAACCGCAGACCTCAAGTCTAGCTCCCTCTCAAAATTTGTGAAAAACAGCACAAGCAATACCGCGATTCCTAGAATCCTAGAACAAAAACAGCAATTAGAATCCAAAAGCGTTGATAAAAAACAGACACAACCCCTAGAATCCCACAGCGATAGTGAAAATCAAGCCCCAACACTTTTCACCCAAGCATTTTTTGCACGCGCTGGGGTTTTTCTCTTTAGCTTTTGCACATTTTTCCCATTTTTCTCCACGCTGTGGGTGCGTAGATTCTTTGGCAAGGTGGATATTACGCAAATCATCTTCCACTTGCGCTTCCCTGTCGCGCCAAATGGAGTGGATATAGATTTTATCTTCTCTTTTGTAGCTCTTGCTCTCTTGCCCAGCCTTGCTATCTCGCTAGCTCTTACATACCCTAGTGGCACGGCTAGGCTTTTTGTGGCGAGCTATGAGATCTGTGCGCGCTTGTTTTTGTGGAGTAAAGAGCTCGTGCGTAGCCACTCCTTGATAGCGCGCTATGTTTTTATCGCCCTGCTTAGTGTATATGGCTGGAATTATGTGGGCAAAAAGCTCAAAATTAGCGAGTTTATCGCAAGCAACAAGGTGCATAAAACCTATGCAAACTTCTATGAGAGCTACTACAAAGCCCCTGATATAGAATCTATCAAGCAGAGCTTCTCTACAATACAAAAGCCTAGAAATTTACTTGTGATTTATATGGAGTCTATGGAGGCGACCTTTGGGAGCAATGATGCCAGAGATTTTGCTGTGAAAATCTCTCTGCCCTTTGCCGAGCTAACGCAGAATCTAAACTCCCTAGCTTCAAGCGGGATAAGTTTTAGCCATATTAGGCAAACTACAGGCACAGGCTGGACGATTGCAGGGCTAATCTCCTACAACTGCGCTTTCCCGCAAACTTGGCTGCCATTTAATGCTGGCTTTAATGATAGTGTCGCGCACTACTTCTTGCACTCGGCTACTTGTTTGGGCGATGTGTTTAGCGCGCTTGGCTATGAGCAGGCGTTTTTCCGCGGGGCGAATGCAGATTTCGCTGGGTCTAGGGGGTTTTTTGCCTCACATAGTATCCCTATGAATGATCTTAGCTCCATAGAGGCTTACGCGCAGGGCTTTGAGGATTATCGTAATGATTGGGGCGTGAAAGACTCTGTGCTTTTTGCCTATGTCAAAGAATATTTGCAAGAGTATGCCGCTAAAAAGGACAAAAAGCCCTTTGCTTTTTATGTGCTAACAGCCGATACGCACGCGCCGGGCTTTGTGGATAAAGCTTACTGCGATCTCCCCACAAGCTATGCAAACTCCCTGCACTGCTCAGATAAGATTGTGGGGGATTTTGTGCAGTGGTTTTTGCAAAGTCCTTTGGCAAAGGATACGACTTTAGTCTTGCTGGGTGATCATCTCACAATGCAGCAGCGATTTGTGCAAGATGGCACAAGCAGAAGTATCTACAACGCCTTTATCAATCCAGCTTTCACCAAGCCACCCACGCAAAATCTCACTAAATCCCGCCTACTTAGCCACTTTGACATCACAGCATTGCTGCTAGATTCTATCGCTATCCCTACGCGCGATTTTGGGCTAGGGCGCAACCCTCTCTATGAGCGCACGCTCCTTGAGCAGCTGGGGGAATCTAGCCTTGCCACAGAGCTTAGCAAGCCTTCGCGCGTGTATGAGCGATTCTGGGAGTTTGATAGCACTAAAGAGCTGCACTAGGCTTTTAGATTCTAGCTAGAGCCGCGCTCTTTGCTAGAGACATATTTCGAATACACATAGCTTACGCTTAAAAACAGCACGCCCATACAGACAAATAGCGCGATCTTTGCTAGGCTATCAAGTCTGCTTGTATCGATGAAAAA
Source organism: Helicobacter canis (assembly GCF_008693005.1). GTDB lineage: Bacteria > Campylobacterota > Campylobacteria > Campylobacterales > Helicobacteraceae > Helicobacter_B > Helicobacter_B canis. The sequence goes on from NZ_VXKE01000016.1 coordinate 1,973, forward strand.
GACCTTGAGTGTGGCAGCCCCAAAGAGCACAAACGCATAGATTTTATACACCTTATAGCGCGAGATGAAATACCCCGCTAGCATAATAATCCCAAGCAGCACTAGCGCGATAGAGTAGGTATATAGCTCAATCTCACCAAACCCAGCACTCCCAAACTCATAGTGCAAGCTCCTATCGCCTATCACTATATCGCCAAAGAAAATATCCCCCCTCCCAGCAAAGCATAGTCGTATCGCATACACCAGCGCACCCACAATCCCCACAAGAGCCGCGGTATTGGCGATGAGCTGCAGTGAGAAGCGTGCAAATGTAGCGGAGTCTTTAGTATCCTTTTTAGAGTCTTTTGCTCCTTGCGCGTGCCACGATGTGGCTAGGGATTTTGTGTAGCACAAGCACAGCACTCCAGCTAGCCCCACAAGCACCACTTGCGCTATGATTGCTATAAAGAGCTGATTTAAGGCTTGGAGCATATCTAGCTCCACTGCGGCATAGGCATAGGTATAGCCCTTATAGGAGAGAAGTAGCGAGCAGAATCCCACAAGCCCATAGACAAAAAGCACTAGGCTTGAGCGCGTGTAAAACTTTATCCAAAGTGGATTCTGGTGCAAAGGTTTTTGGTGAGATGAGTGATTAGCTAGCTGGCTCTGCTGGGCTAGATTCTGCTTTGTGCGCACTCTGCCACTGATTGTAAGCGCACCAAATGCGATGGCAAACACCGCACAAACCACCAGCGTGCGCGATAGGCTCTCGCGCATAAAGAAATTATCAAACCCCATAAACCAATGTCGCACAATCCAAAGTGCGCAGAGATTGATGAGCGCGAGTATCTCCCAAAGTAGCAGCCCAGCTAGAGCAGCGAAAATCCCACGGCGTGAAGTGGAGAGAGAGGCAGAGGGAGAAGCGGCAGGAGAATCCACCGCACGCGCTAAAAGCCAGAGATTTATCGCACTCACAAGCATAAAAACCCCAAGCTCTGGCAGATACGAGCCGCGCAAGCTGCCAAATAGCCCATAGAGCAAATCAATCTCTACAATATGCGCCCAAGTCGCCAGCAGCCCAAAGCCAGCAAACACCCACTCAAAGCCGCTAATCCCCCTAGGCAGAATCCTTGTGCGCCCAAGCAGGGCTAGCAAAATACCGCTTGCAAGCCAGAGCAGAGAGACTCTCATCGTCCGCGGAAGCGTGTGTAAGAGATCATCGCCAATGAGCCCAAGTGCCCCAAGTGCGCCAAACGCGCTTACAAGCAGCAGCACATCGCGATAGGGTGTGAGCCCATAGACCACCACCGCGCGATACACCCAGCCAAACACCCCAAGCCCTAGAATCCACATCGCATATTTGCCAGCACTCTCAATCCAATCAAGGCAGGCAATCTGCGTGGAGAGTAGGAGAAAGCATAGCGCGCTAAAGCTCATAAGCCATAGATACCATACGCGCATACGCACCACACTAGAATCTTTAGCAAGGGATTCAGCTTGTGGGCTAGAATCGCGGATTTCTGCGGCTTGCTTCGTCGATAGACAGCCTAGTCTTATCTCCTTGCAAGCCTTGAAAAACCACGATTCTAGCCGCACAATCTTAGAATCCCAAAATCTCTTAGAATCCACTTTTGCACCAGAAGTGCTTTTTGCGTCATTGCGAGCGTTATTTTCCGCGTGGCAATCCACATCTATGCAAGCGGATTCTAGCCCACAAGCTAAATCCCTAAAGCGCACATAGACATAAAGCCCCGCCACTATGCCTACCATAAAGCCAAGTGCCACCAGCGTGCTTGCCCCAGCAGTCTTAATCACAAAGCAGAGCATAACAATGCCAAAGGGGATAGGCAGGCTTAGATAAAGTGGGCTAATAGGATAGCGTGCAAAGCGCGTGAGTGCTGGGAGTGCGAACAAACACGCCATCACAAATGCCAAAAACGCTAGCTCAAGCGTGCCAAAATCCATATAGCCAAATCGCGCAAAAATCCCAGCAATCCCCACGCATAGCACAAGCGCAGAGAATGCCAAGCTAAGCCCCAAAGCATTGCGCCACAATGACATAGCCTTGCTAGACTCTCCACTGCGTGCTTGCTTATTTGTAGATAGCGTAGGCGCATACATAAGTGCAAAAACACTATGCGCCCCAAGCAGTGCCACAACCACAAACACAAGCAGCACAAGCGCGCCTCGCCCCACCTCACGCAAGAGCACAAAATCTAGCATATAGCCTAGCACAAACACATTTGCGATGAGAAATATCGCAAATTGCCTGCTTCTTATCGCAATGCTAAGTGCGAAAAAATAGCACACAAGCACATAGACAAAGAGCATCGTAGCGTGATACGCCCCACTTGCGAGCAGCACAGGCGTGCTAAAGCTCCCCAGCACGCCAAAAATCCCTATCACCACCCCATAGCGCAGGGTCAAAACAAGCGCAAATATCGCGATAAATGCCAGCAGCGCAAATGCCCCTGTAAGCCCAAAAAATCTATAAAAATAATACCCCCCATACACTGCTAGAAACTCCACCACCAGCCCTGCGCCAATGCAGGTTTGGGCGATTATGGAGGGGGATTTATGGCTTAGGCGTTGGAGCTTCCTTGCTAGTGTGTGTTGATAAAGCGTGGAGAGAAACCCACACGCAAGCAGCAGCACGCCAAAGGCAAGACTCAAGCCTATGCGCACTTGGGGCGTGATAAGGGAGTGATTGATTGAGTAATTGACAAGGAAAAATGCCGCAAGGATAAAAAATATGCCACCAAGCAGGGCAAGGCTGTTTTGCGTGAATGTTTGGAGGAGGCGTTGGAATTTGGGGGTAGGCTGTGTGCTTGGGTGTGCTGTGGATTGGGGCTTACTAGAATCTTTAGCGTGGGATTGCGCTTGTGGGCTAGAATCGCACGACCTCTTAGAATCCACTTTTGCGCCATTGTGGGCGGTGTTTGTGCTGTCATTGCGAGCAAGCGTGCTAGCGGTTGCGTGGTAATCCACCGCCCCTCTGTCATTGCGAGCCTTGCCGCTAGGCAAGGCGTGGCAATCCATTTGCGTTTTTTCAAAAGTGGATTCTAGGGTTTCTCTATTTTGGGCGTTTTTCTTAGAATCCACTTTTTCGCCTTGTTGTTGCGCGTGGATCGCCGCGCCGATTTTATCAGCTTGTGGTGATAGGGAAAAGCTAGATTCTAGCTTCTCTAGTCTTGCCAGCACGCGCCCAAGCTTACTATGTGCGAGCTCCAAATCTCTAGCAAACCGCTGCGCCTTAGAGTGGGCGATAAACCCATACACCGCACCAAGAAACAAAAACACTATAAAAATACTAACCAGCACAACCACAAGTTCCATCAATACTCCTTGCTATTATTATAGATTCTAGCGCACAATCTCCCTAAGGCGCACAGGTGTGAAGTCTAGCTCCTCGCAGCAGACATTGACACAAAAGCGGTTATAAGTCTTTTTGGTATGCGTGTGTCCGTGGATATTGAGACTGCAATCACAGATTTTATACGCTTCATCAAGCACATCGCGCGCTAGGTAGAATCGATCATCTTTTTTGCGGTTAAACACAGGAAAATGGCTAAACATCACGCGCTCACTGCCAAGGTCTAGCACAATGGCATTGGCATAAGGGTCTTTGAGCTGGGCTTTGCCAAACTTTGCCTTAAGTCGCTCTTTGACGCGTTTTGCTTCAGGGATTTGGAGCTTTAGCTTGTGGCAGACTTGCCACTCGTGCATTTTCTCTACACGCTCAAACTTGCCAATGTCATTATTGCCTACAATGAGCAGCTTCTCTCCGTGTAGGCGCGGTAGATATGTATAGCCCATATCAAAGTATAAATCCCCTAAATGCAGCACCTTTTCATCTGCGCCCACAGCGGCATTCCAGCGATAGACTTGCAGCTCATCAAAGCGCGTAAAGCCGCTAGATTTTAGCGCGAGCTTGCGGATAGGCTCCTTTTTCATCACGGCTTTATGCCCGAAGTGTGTATCGGAAATGACAAAGGTATCAAGCGTTATGTGGTGCTTCATTGTGTGCTAAAAATCCTTGTGGGGTGGTGATGTCAGTGATAACGCCATTTTCTAGGCAATACACGCGCGAAGCTAGGGAGATGGTGCTTGGGCGGTGCGCGATTAGGATAATGATCTTGTTTTTTTTGATCGTGTCAATGCTCTCCCGTATAGCTTCTTCTGTGCGCATATCTAGCGCGCTTGTGGCTTCATCAAAGATAATCACATCACAATCGCGATAAATCGCTCGGGCAATGGCGATCCTCTGCCTTTGTCCGCCGCTAAGATTCGCGCCAAACTCATCAAGCATTGTGTAGATTCCATTTTCACAAGCCTCCACATACTCCCAGAGCTGCGCCTTTTTCAGGCTCTCTATCACGCGTGCTTCATCGATCTCCTGTCCATAGGCGACATTAGCAGCAATGCTATCGTGGAAGATAAAAATACGCTGCGTTACGATAGTGATATGATCGCGCAGGCTTTTTTGCGTGAAGTGCTTGATATTGGTGCCATTGATACAAATCTCCCCAGAGCTTGGATCATACAGGCGCAAAATCATATTGACTAATGAGCTTTTGCCACTGCCGCTTCTGCCCACAAGTGCAATGATCTCATCGCGTTTAACCTCTAAGCTCACGCCATTGAGTGCAGCAACTTCATCATAGTGTAAATGCACATTGTTGATAGCAATTTCTTGCAATGGGGCTTGCAAGGTTTTATCCCCATCGATGATATTTGGGCGCAGGTCTAAAATTTGCCCGATTCTCTCCCCCCCTACAAGTGCGTCTTGAAAGCTTGTGATAATGCCTATCACGCGCTTGATGGGCGTATAGAGCATAAAAAGTGCCGTGGTAAAGGAGCCAAACTCGCCTGTTGTCATATTTCCAGCGATAACCTCACTCCCCCCCACAAAAATCACCACCCCAATGGCGACAGCCCCCAAAGTCTCCATAATAGGACCATTAAGCCCGCCTATAAGCGTGGCTTTAATGCCAAGCTTGAAGAAGTGTAGATTCTCTCTTTTGTAATGCTCTAGCTCGATTTTCTCGCCATTGTTTGCCTTGATGATTTCAGCATTATTAAAAACTTCAGTGATTTTAGCGGTGATGTCGCTGTTTTTCTCCTGTGTTTTGCGTGAAATGCGCTTTAAGTGGCGGATAATTATTAGAATAGGCAGCACAGCAAGGGGCAGCACCACAAGTGAGTAAAAGGCAAGGCGTGGATTTTGGTAGATCACCACGCAAAGCAGCCCGATAATCGTAAGGCTCTCGCGCATAAAATCGGCAAAGTAGTTTGACACCGCCGCTCGCACTAGCCCTATGTCATTCGTAATGCGTGCGATTAGCTCACCTTTACGCATTTTGTTGAAAAACTCTAAATCCAGCCGCAGCATATGGGCTAGGACATCTTCGCGGATTCTGCGCACAATATCTAGCCCAATATAATTGACAAAGAAGTTTTGCGCATACGCTCCCACACTCTTGCCAAAATACGCTGCGATAAACAATGCTGGCAAAAGTAGCAGCATAGCCGCATCTTTTTCGGTGAAGATTTTATCTAGCACAGGTTTCACAAGATAGGTAGCAGATGCCGTGCAGCCCGCATTGATAGCACTTGCACAAATCGCACAGAAGAAAAAGAAATAGTAGTCTTTGATATAGGGATAAAAGCGTGTATAGAAACTTTTCATTGCAAACCTTTGCCACACTCTTTGGCTTAGCGGCTAGAATCTTAAGGGATATAAATTCGGTATTTTAGCATTTTTTTACAACCCTAAGCTCCGCTTGGGGGTCTGCGTAGATTTATAGAAGGGAAATTTCGCTACAATGCGCGACTTAGCGCGTAGTTTGCGTGTATAAATGTGTGGAGAGAGAATATGTGTGGAATTGTAGGCTACATCGGCACAAAGGAAAAAAGAGAAGTTTTGCTAAGTGGATTAAAGGAGCTGGAGTATAGGGGCTATGACTCTGCTGGCTTTGCGGTGTTACATAATAGCGAGCTTCTAGGCTTTAAAGCCACAGGCAAGCTGCACAACCTAGCTCAAAAGACTAAAGACTTTAGCTCTAGTGGATTTGGGCTAGGTATAGCGCACACAAGATGGGCTACACACGGCAAGCCCACAGAGGCAAACGCCCACCCCCACACAGGGGAGTTTAGCTATGTCGTGCATAATGGCATTATTGAGAACTATAAAGAGCTAAAAGACTCCTTGATAGCAAAGGGGCATAGCTTTGTGAGCCAGACAGATACAGAAGTGATTGTGCATTTGTTTGAAGAGAATCTAAAAGTAGCGCAAGATGCGCGAGCTGCGTGGGAGCAGACAGCCCAAAGCTTGCAAGGCGCGTATGCTACGCTACTTATCACAAAAGCTGCACCTGATAGGATCTTTTATGCTAAAAGTGGTGCGCCTTTGATCATTGGCGCGACAAAGGCAAGCTTAGAGAGCCCAAATATTGACAGGGAAGTATTTTTCGCCTCTTCGGACGCGCCTTTGATTGGGCTTGTGGATATGGTGGTGTATTTAGAAGATGGCGCAGTGGGAGACTCGCTTGACCTACCTAAGCTAGAGCCCAAAGCAGCTCTAACGCACTCTAAATCCTATGCGCAGAAAAATGGCTTCCGCTACTTTATGGAGAAAGAAATCTATGAGCAAGAGCAAGTGCTTTTAGAGACAATGATGGGCAGAGTGAGAGAAGATAGCATTAGGCTTGATGAGCTAGATTCTAGGCTGTTTGAGAATGTGAGTGAGATAAGTATTTGCGCGTGCGGGACGAGCTACCACGCAGGAATGGTTGGCAAATATCTCCTAGAACGCAAAGCAAAAGTGCGTGCCAATGTCGCTCTTGCAAGTGAGCTGCGCTATGCTAAGCCCATTTTACTGCGTGATGAACTCTTTATCGTAATCTCCCAAAGTGGCGAGACGGCTGACACCCTAGAAGCCCTAAAGCTTGCTAAATCCCAAGGACTGCGCACGCTAGCTATTTGCAATGTCGATAATAGCTCGATCGTGCGAGAAGCAGATGCGGTGCTGCTCACGCGTGCTGGGATAGAAAAGGGTGTAGCTAGCACCAAAGCCTTTGCCACGCAAGTTATGCTGCTGTGGATTCTAAGCGTGTTTTTGGGGATTTTGCGCGGGGTGATTGATGAGAAAGGGCGCAAAAGTGAGCGCGCAAGTATGATTGCAGCCATTTCTGCGACCAAGGTTAGCCCAACCTTGCACGAGCGGCTTAAAAGGCTCTCCAAGCGGTATTTGCACGGGCATGGATTTTTCTTCATCGGGCGAGATGTGTTCTACCCGCTAGCCTTAGAGGGTGCGCTAAAGCTTAAAGAAATTAGCTACTTGCACGCTGAAGGCTATGCAAGCGGGGAGATGAAGCACGGACCTATCGCACTCGTTGATGCTAATCTTTTCACCATAGCCCTTATGCCAAAGCACCTACTCTATGAGAAAATCGCCTCTAATGTCGAGGAGCTAAGTGCTAGAGATGCGACTATTTGTGCGATTTCTCAAGATGAGTTCGCGCTCGCAGATGATTGGATCAAAATCGATCCTGCCCAAAGCTATATGGAGGAGTTTTTCTCTATGATGGTGGCACTTCAGCTGCTAGCCCTTGAAATTTCTGTGCGGCTGGGCAATGATGTGGATATGCCAAGGAATCTTGCTAAGTCTGTTACCGTGGAGTAGCTAGAATCTAGCTTGAGAGACACTAGGTGTCAGGCTTTATAATATCTTTTAGATTCTAGGAATCTATCATATTGCAAGGAGAATTTATGCTTTTAGAAGAAAATCTAGCCCAAGCCAACAATGGGCAAAAAATCAGTGCAAAAGGCTATGCAGTTACGCACAAAGATGACACATTTAAGCCCTTTAACTTCACTCGCCACGCGATGGGCGAGAATGATATTTTACTTGAGATTCTGTATGCTGGAATCTGCCATAGCGATATACACTCTGCTAGAAGTGAATGGAGGAAGGGAATCTACCCTATGGTCCCCGGGCACGAGATAGCTGGGCGTGTGGTAGCTGTGGGTAAAAATGTGAGTAAGTTTAAGATCGGCGATTATGCGGGGGTTGGCTGTATGGTAAATTCCTGCGGTGAGTGCGCTGCGTGTAAGCAAAGTCAAGAGCAGTTTTGCGAGAATGGCAAGGCGGTTTTTACCTATGATTGCCTTGATTGCTTCCACGATAATGCCCCAACTTATGGGGGCTACTCAAACAATATCGTTGTGAGTGAAAACTTTGCGATAAAAGTGCCGCAAAATGCCCCACTAGACAAGGTCGCTCCACTGCTTTGTGCAGGTATCACCACTTATAGCCCCTTAAAATTTAGCAAGATAAAAAGGGGCGATAAAGTCGCAGTAGCAGGCTTTGGCGGACTTGGGCTTATGGCGGTGAAATACGCCCTATATCTTGGGGCGGAAGTGAGTGTGTTTGCACGAAATACACTTAAGGCTCAAGAGGCTAAGAATCTAGGTGTCAAAGCCCTTTACACTGCTACAAGTGAGTGCAAAGAGCGATTTGACTTTATCATTTCTACCATTCCTACGGCTTATGATGTCAATAGCTATGTGGATTTGCTGAAGTTTGGCGGTGAAATGGCAATTGTTGGGCTGCCGCCTGTGGAGCTAAAAACGCATATTGATGTAACAAGGCTTGTTTTTTCTGCGGGTAAAAAGGTGTATGGCTCACTTATTGGCGGCATAAAAGAGACGCAAGAAATGCTAGATATTTCCGTGCAGCAGGGAATCTACCCAGAAGTAGAAGTCATTAGCGTAAATGATATCAATACAGCTTATGAAAATCTCACAAGTGGCAAGGCAAAATTCCGCTATGTGATTGATATGAAAAGCTTGGAGGGGTAGTGCGGCTCTAGGCTAGAGTCTAAAAGGCTAGAATCTAAGAGATAGATTCACAAGGCTTGCTGTAAGGGTGTCCCTAGAGCCTGCCTCTAGCCCTAGCTTAGCGTTATCACTTTGATCTTGCGCGTTTAGATTCTAGTAGATTCTAGCTAGAATCTACTTTTTGTCATTGCGAGCCGACAACGGCGGCGTGGCAAAGCGTAGCTTCTTTAGAATCCATACTAGAATCTACCTTTAAGGGATCTCAAGCTACCTAGAATCTAGGCAGCTTGAGCGCATTAGAATTTCTTGGTATTGACATCTTTGATGATTTCTTCTGCGATGTCGCCGACTTTTTGCGTGATGTCGTTTGTATGGCTGGCGATGGTGGCGTTCTCTTGGGTCGATCCCTCGATTTGGGCGATAGACTCATTGATCTGCGCTAGCCCTTCGGTCTGCTCTTTGATAGACTCGCTCATATCTACGATACTTTGGGCAAGCAGATTGACATTGGCTTCAATCTCGCCTAGAGACTTTGTAGTGCGCTCTGCAAGCTTGCGCACTTCATCTGCCACCACGGCAAAGCCCCGCCCGTGCTCTCCAGCGCGCGCTGCTTCAATGGCGGCATTCAACGCTAGCAAGTTTGTTTGGTCAGCGATGTCTTTGATAATGCCCACGATATTGCGGATATCTTCTGTCTGCTGGGTTACTTCTTGTGCCTTGGAGCTGACATTTTGCATAGAGGAGCTGATTTCTTCCACGGCGGTGGCACTCTGCCCTAGTGCTGCTGCTTGCTGGGAGCTAGACTCTGTGAGCCGCTGCATAGACTCTGCTAGCTCGTTTGATCGCTCATTGAGCGAGTTGGCAAAGCTTGCTGAAGAGTTGAGCATTTTCTTAATCTCCTGCCCCAAAGTATTGGTTACAAGCTCGACTCGCCCATTTGCATTGGCGATCTCTGTGGTGAAGTCAAGCCTTACAAAGCTATCAAACACGCGCTGGATTTCGTTCATATCGCGCCCGATGTGGTTCTGCAAGACATCGAGCATAGCATTTAGGACATTTTTTAGCTCCACTAGCTGGGGGTTATGGGGTATAGCGGCGATCCTAGCACTAAACTTGCCAGACTCTATATCCTTGGCAGTTTGGGCAGACTGGGCGATTGCCTGCTTATCTTGCTCTAAGCCTTTTTGCGTGTTGGCGATATTTTGGTTAATCGCTAGCACCATACCGCCTATCTCGTCATTTGCCTTTGGGGTTACAAGGCTAGGCGGCGTGCTTGTTTCGTGGTTTAGGTATTTGAAGAAATTTACTAGCAGATTTGAGACGACTTTGAGCCGCGAGACTACTGCTTGCTTGATGTAGAAAAACACAGAGATGATCACAATCAGCAGGGAAATCACCACGCATAGCACGATCAAATTGCGCAGAGAATACACCGGCTGCATAATCACATCTAGCGGGGCTACCACCATAGCACTCCAATATGTCCCTGTGTTGTAGAGCTGCAAGGAGGATAGCCCTACTAGCGCGTCTCTTTTGTCTATGGTTTTGTATTCATAAATGCCTGAGTCGTGAGCTTTGGCGACTTGCTTTAGGGCTTGGGCGTGCTCATCGGTATTGACTTCTAAAATGTTTTTGCCAAGCGCGTCTTGGCTTGGATGCACGCCTATATCGCCATCTTCTGTCATTATGAAGCGATAGTCTCCATCAAACACGCTCAAATTGCCATTTTGCATCCAAGAATTTACTCGATCCATACTTATCACTAGCCCCAAGACCCCTATAACCCTGCCTTGTTTGTCTTTGATAGGGATATTGAGCCCAGAGAGTAGCTTCTGCCCCTTGCCATCAAGATCGGCGAAAGTCGGTGTGCCGATGGTGTTGCCCTGTGTTTTTAGGGCTTTTTGCAGACTTTGGGACTGCAGGATTTGCTCGCTTGCTGGGATTGTGTATAGCCCGCCTTTGTTGTCGATATCGCTATCGCCTCGCACGATCATAAACTCGCCGTTTTTCAGGGTGTTGATAGACTTGGAGGGCTTGAAGTGCTTAAGATACAAGTAGCCGAAGTTGGCGTTGTCGTTGGCATCTAGCATATCTTCGATGACTTTTTCTAGCTCGGCTTCTGTGGCTGTGCCGCCACTCAAATTTGCCTCGATAGAGTTATGCACGCCATCAAGAAATGCGAAGGTTTGATTCACACTTCCCCTAAGCAAATTGCTCATACGCAAGGAGACATTGCTAAGGAGCTTTTGCGCCTCGCGCTTTTGGATAGCGGTGGAAGAGCCGATGATGACGAAAGTCATAGTCGCCATACATACGATGATGATAGCAGCAAGTAGTAGCGATACTCTTGTGCCTAGGTTTAGGTTTTTTAGCATAGAAGCCTCCTGTAAGTTTTGCAGTGATTTTGGTAAAAGCAAAAGCCAAAAGCATTGTAAAGCTATAAACCGCAGAATTTAACACAAAAAAAAAAAAAAAAACGCAAGGAAGACCAAGAAAACTTGCCATATTTTTCACACTGCTTGCTATAAAGTGGCATTTTGCACTTATTTTGTGCGAGGTAGAATCTAAAAAGGCTAGATTCTACCCTTGTGAGTCTTGCGGGTCTAAAAACCGCTCATCGCTAAAGCTATTTGCGTGCAAGTTACTAAAGGCGTTTTTGAGCGATTTGAATAAAAGTGGATTCTCAAGCTCGAGGTTTTCTAGCATTTTTTTGGTATTTGCCCTAGATTTTGGGCGTTTATCTTCAGGGAGCCAATTTATGGGGCAGTTGCAATCAGGGGCTATGTAGATGTTGTTATTAGCGATAAAGTCGCGGATCTGCCGCTCGCGCACAAAAATCATCGGGCGCAGGACATACAAGCCATTTTGCGCGCGATAAATGGGCGGCATAGAGCGCAGCGCGCCATTAAAGCTAAGATTCATAAAAAAGCTCTCCACCGCATCATCTAAGTGATGTCCTAGGGCGATTTTATTAAAGCCGCCCTCAAGGGCAAGTGTGTAGAGACTGCCTCGGCGCATCCTAGAGCAAAAGCTGCAGTAAATTGTCCCCTCTCTTTTGTGCTCTTCTAAAATCTTATAAATATCTGTGCGGATTCGCTCATAGGGGATATTGTTTTGCTCACAATACTTGATGATATACTCATACTCCCCACCCCTGCCATAATCAATCGTAACTGCCTTAAAGTCGAAAGAGAAAGGCGCGTGCTTCTTCATATACGCAAGGATTGTGGCAAGTAGCATAGAGTCCTTGCCCCCACTTAGCCCTAGTAGGATTCTATCGCCCTCTTGGATTAGGCGGTATTTGGCATTGGTGCGCCCTACGATGTTTAAGATCTTTTTGCTAATGGTGGGAGTGATGGGGGCTGTCATTGGGGCTTCTTTATGGTGCTGGCTAGCTCTTGTGCGCTTTGTGCGCTAAGAATATCGCTCTTATATTTCAGGACGATCACGCCTTCTGTGTCGTTGGTATAGACTTCGATAATGCCTTCTTTAGATTCTAGGGTAGAGATCTTGCTGCGATCATACTCGCTTATGGGGAGGTAGAGGTTTTTCTGCTTAGTGGGGCTTGCTAGCAGAGCAAAAGAGCCTAGCCATAGCACACAAATCACTGCGACAATAATCCCTATCCACATAATCCCTAAATGGTGGTATAGCACACCGCCTAGCACACCCCCTGCAAACGACCCTGCATACGCATAGGTGGTAAAGACTCCCAATGCCCTGCCTCTCTCGTGAGCCTTAGCATACTTGCTTGTGAGCGATTGCATAATAGGCTCTAAAGTCGCAAAGCCTATGAAAAACAGCACGATCCCTACGACAAATAGCCATAAATAATTCTCCGCCCCACCAATAGCAAGCAAAATATATGCGAGCAAAAACAGCCCCACACCATAGCCTAGCACGAGCTTCGCCCTGCCATATTTCTCTGCCAAAATACTCGCAGGTGCTAGGGCGAAAATCCCACAAAGTGCCGCTGGAGTGTAGATCTTCCATAAATCTTCTTTATGCGCTCCTAGCTCATTGACAAAGCACAGAGGGATTACGACAAAAATCAAAGTCATAAACATCTTTTCTAAAAATGAGCTGCAATTCATAATGGTGAGATTGCGATTGCGCGCGCTTTTTTGCGGGGCTTGCTCAAAGGAGTAGGAGATTTTGGGCGTGGGGGGGACTTTGAGCGCAAGCAGGAGCATTGAAATAAGCGTGAGTGCAGCAGTAAGCCAGAAAAGCCACGCCACACCGACATAGCCACCGATGATTGGACCAATAAGCATAGCAAGCGTAAAGCTAGCAAATATCCCCCCACCCATAATCGCCATAGCTCCTGTGCGCTGCTCTTCTCGCACAAGATCAGTGATCTGCGCGCTAACTACACCGCCAATCGCGCCCGCCCCTTGGATAAATCGCCCAAGAATGAGTAGGTAAATATTATCGGCTAGTGCGCAAATAACAGAGCCTATAAGGAAGATAAAAAGCCCTGCCATAACGACCTTTTTGCGATCGATTTTATCGCTTAGGATTCCAAAGGGCGTTTGAAAGATGATTTGCGTAAGATATGCCCCGCCCACAGCAAGCCCTAGCAAAATCGCGGAAGTCTCGCCAAACTCTGTCGCATACAAAGAAATAACCGGAAGCACGATAAAAAGCCCCAAAAATCGCAGAAATACCACGAAGCTTAGGGGAAGAATTGCCTTGAACATTCGATAATCCTTGAGTCAAGTTGTGTTAAATCTGCTATTATAGCTGGTTTTTATCAAAGCTTGGCTTGCAGTGCTTTAGGGACTTATCATATACATTAAAGAATACATTAGGAGATTTTGATGTTTCAATTTATTGTTGCTAGTGGGAATAATGGCAAAATCCGCGAGATCCGCGAAATGCTTGGAGATTTGGGGCAGGTGCTTAGCCAAAAGGAGGCAAATATCCTGCTAGAGCCTGAAGAGTGGGGGACGACTTTTAGAGAAAATGCGCTAATCAAGGCAAAATCCGTGTTTAACGCCTTGCCCGGGAATCTCTATAGCGTGTTTGTGATCGCTGATGATAGTGGGATTTGTGTCGATGCGCTAGGTGGTGAGCCCGGAGTCAAAAGCGCGCGCTATGCTAGCACCACGCATAGAAATGCCGAAGATGGCGCGAACCGCTGCAAGCTTATCATCGAGCTAGAGAAGCGTGGTGTCGCTAGCTCAAAGGCGCAGTTTGTTACTTGTATGGCGTTGGTGGGGGTGGGATCGCGCGGCGAGTATGTGGAGTATGTGGCAAATGGTGTGTGTGAGGGCGAAGTCATCAACCACGAAAGGGGGCATAATGGCTTTGGCTATGACTCGATGTTTATCCCAGATGGATTCTCACAAACTCTAGCAGAGCTACCCTCTGAAGTGAAAAACTCTCTCTCCCACCGCTACAAAGCCTTGCAGCAGATCCGCGATCGCCTAGTCCACGCCTAGAATCTAGCCAAGCTATGGGAATCTAGCGTGAAAAGAGTGCTACAAACAAGCGCGGTGAAATATGCCATTGTCGGTGGGATCAATACCCTTGTGTGCTGGGTGGTGATCCTTGCGCTTACTTGGCTTAGTGTGCTGCCAGAGATCGCCAATATGCTTGGCTATGCCGTGGGCTTTGCCAACTCCTACTTCCTTAATAAAAAATTCACCTTCAAATCCACCAACTCCCACAAGCAAGATCTTATCCGCTTTGGCGTGGCTATGGGGCTAGCATATCTCATCAATCTAGGTGTGCTGATCCTGTGCTATCGAGTGTTATTGATAGATAAGTATGTCGCGCAAATTATCGCGGCGGTGTTTTATACGATAAGTGGGTATGTTATTAGCAAGTTTTGGGCGTTTAGATAGTCTTGGGTGTTGAGGGTTGCTTGGGTGGATTCAGCTTTGAGCGATTCATCTTTAGTAATCCTTAGAATCATTTATCTTAAATCAGCCTAGCCCTAGAATCCTTGTTTGCAATCGCAAGTCTTAGTGTATCCACGCAAGCTTGTAATTATGGAACTTTTTTTGCTTTGAACTTGGGAAATTTGAAGCGAAGGACCAATCGTGCTAGAGCAAGTAAGTCATATCGAAGCGGTGAAAAAGACCCCATTTCCCATAGATTCTCCAAAGGCAAAGCCTAGTAGTAAGGGCGGTGCAGAGCCTGCGCCAGACTTTAAAAGCGTGCTTGAAAAATCACTACAAGAGCAAGCACACACTTCCGCCCCCACGGCAAATGCCAAAGCTAGTGCGCAACATCTACAAGCTGCCCAAAAGCTTGCCAAAGAGCCTGCAAGCCCACAAGCTAGCACCAAGCAAATTAGCACCAAGCAAATTAGCACAAAGATAGAGAGTCCAAGCACTGCTAATGCACTCCCAAGCACCACTGCAACGCCTAGTGCGCCTACTTCTGCTCCATTAGCCCCCAAGGGTGAGCCGCTAGGTGTAAGCAAAGAAGCACCCCAAATGCTAGCCCAAGCCCTAGAATCCAGCACGCCAAAGCAAAGTGCTACTCCAAGCCTAAGCCAAGATAGCGCGCCGCTCCCTGCCCTAGCTCCCAAAGAAGCCCCCCAGCAGAAAAAAAGCTTAAATGATATGGCAAAGCAAGAACCTCAAGAGAGCTTTCTCTCTAAAATCACGCAAAATGCCAGCAAAGCAGAATCTAGCTCGCAGCCCAAAGCAAGCGGCACAAACGCGCAAGTAGAATCTAGCACACCCAGTGCGCAAGGAGCTAGCGCGAAGCTAGATTCTAGCGGTGCTAACGACACCGCGCTAGAATCTAATGCGATCCAGCAAGCCCTGCAAGCTAGCGCGCTAGTCGCTGGCGCACAAGAAGTAGCCCAAAGCTTAAGCCCTGCAAAGCCTAGTGCGCCAAGCACTCCTGCTGCTCCTACTAGCCCTACTAGCGCACCTTTACAAGATGGCACGCCAAAAGCCACGCCAGCAAATGCCTTAGCCAAGCCAACGCTAGGTGATGTGGTGCAAAAGGCGCAAGATCTCGGGCTAAACCCTAGCAAAGCAGAATTTACCCAGCAAGAAGAGGAGTTTAAAAACTCCGTGCAAGCGCGCACCGGTATTCGCCAAGCCCCAGCAAGTGAAGGGATCAAGCAGTTTTTTGACAAGCAAGATGAACAGAGCTTGCGCCCACTTTTTTCTATGCTTAGTGTGGCAAATGCGCTTGATGCAGCAGCGCGCAGAAGCAGTAAGGCTAATCGCATAGAATACGCCATTGAGAGCAAGACGGAGAAGATTGCCATCATCAATCGTGGCAAAACCTTGCCTAAAAACATCACAGAATCTAGGCTGAAAAATGAGCGACAAGAGCGAGTCTTTGAGCAGATACAAAAGGACATTATCGCAGGCAAGGAGCTAGACTTAGAGCAGATAAAGGCAGAGCTTTTTGCTAGCAAGGTAAGCGAGAGTCCAAAGCCTTTAGCCCAGCCCACTAGCCCAAGCCAGCCAACGCAGAGGCTTGTAAGCACAGCAGCTGCAATGGCTACTCCAGCTTTGGTGCAAGGCGCGCAAGAAGCATTGAGAGAGTCTCAAAAATCTAGCAAAGATCCAAGGGAGCAAGCCCCACGCGCAAAGGCTAAAGCAGCTCAAACAGCCCAAATGCCAAGCGCAGAATCTAGCAAAGATTCTAGCCCACTTCGCGCCGAGCTAGAATCTAGCACACCAAAGGAGCTGGCGCGTGCAATGGAGAGTGAGCTAGAGCTAGCGGATATGGAGCTACCAAAAGAGCTTGAGCTAGAGAGAGCGCAAGAAAAGTCCCCCAAGTCTGCCAAGCAAGGCGAGCAAAAGGCAGAATCCAAGCTAGAATCTAAACTTGCTACAAGCGCGGCTCTTGGGGCAAGTGCTATGAAGCAGGAGCTAAGTAAGCCGCAAGTAAGAGAGATGATCACTTCATTTGTCAATCAGTTTGACCAAGAAGTGAAAAATTTCAAGCCCCCGATGAATAAGATCTCCCTAGAGCTTAATCCAAAAGAGCTAGGCAACATTGAGCTAACTATCACGCAAAGGGGCAATAACTTGCATATAAGCGTCATCTCTAATCCCCAAGCGATCACGCTCTTTGCGCAAAATCAGCTAGATTTGCGCCAAAGTCTTATCGCTCAAGGCTTTGATGGTATCGATCTAAGCTTCTCGCAAAACTCTAGCGGTGGCTTTGGCAGCGGTAGCCAGAATAATGATCAAGCTAGCAAAGACAATGCACAAGGCGGGCTAGAATCTGGGCTTGAGTATATGGCGAAGGATTCTAGCGAGCCTGGTATGGAAATCACCCTACCGCTCTATGCGTAGAATCTAAATTAAGGAGAGAGTATGGCACTTGATTTAGCAGAAGTTACAGGAGCAAAGCAAGCAAGCGAGATTAAAAAAACGCAAGAAAAATCCCCCAAAATCGCCAATGGATTGGATAAAGATGCCTTTATGAAGCTCTTTTTAGAGCAGCTCAAAAACCAAGACCCAACCGCACCTATGGAGACGGAGAAAATCATCACCCAAACCGCCCAGCTAACCCAAGTAGAAATGCAAGAAGAAAACAAAAAGGCGATGAAAGAAATGGTGGATTCTATGAAAGTTATGCAAGAGAGCAATGAAGAGTTCAAAAACTTCCAATCCACGCTTAAAGAGACTATGGACAAACTTGGCGAGGGCGTGGATAGCAGCATTGAAGCAGCAGGGCAAATGGCGCAGAGCTCGGCATTCCAAAGTGTGGCGATGGTGGGCAAAATCGCTGAAACTGATGTAAGCGGTGTGAATTACACAGGGGAGGGCAAGGTGCATTTTTCACTCTTTTTTGACCGCCCCATTGATACAAGCAAGGGCAAGGCAGTGGTGCAAATCTTTGATGAGTCTAAGCAGCTTGTGCGTAGCATTTCGCTTGATGATAAAAACGGGCAGCAGGGGTATTTAGACTTTGCTTGGGATGGGCTTAATGACAGGGGTGAGCAGATGGACTCTGGCACATACTCTGTGGAAGCAGAATACAACCTTGATCCAAAGACCAACCACTACCTAACCACGCGCGTAGGGCGAGGCGAGATCCAAAGCGTGCTATTTGACAAGGGCAAGCCGCTTATCCGTATGGGCGAGCTGATCTTGCCACTTAGTGCTGCGCTTGAGTTTTATGACAAAGATAAAGAGCTGGTGCGCTAGGGCATAAGAGCAGGATTGTAAGGAGACATTATGGCTATGAATGACACGATTTTAAACTCTTATAGCGGTATGAAGACCCACCAATTTGGGCTAGATTCTATCGCAAACAATATCGCCAATGTCAATACCAATGGCTTTAAAGAAAATATCCCAGAGTTTAAGAATCTCTTTAGCGCGCAAATGGATGCGCTAAACTCCAACACCATTACCAACAACGACCGCTCCTATGGCGCAACAGGGGCTAGCAATGCTATTTCTACTAAAAATGGCAACTACCACCCAAGTGATGGGCAGTTTGATGTCGCCTATATGGGGAAGGGCTGGTTTGTCGTGGGGGAGAAGCAAGATGGAAGCTTTGAAGTCAAAGAAGATGGCTATGAAATGCCCCAGCCCATTTTCTTCACGCGTAATGGCGGCTTCAATCGCGACTCTGATGGGTATTTGGTAACTTCTAGCGGGCAGTATGTTTATGGTGTGAATTTGGAGAAAATCAAAGATGGAGTCTTTACCTCATCTCCTAGCGAGCAAGATCTCTCCACGCTGCCAAGTGGGCAAATGCAACCGCTACAAATCCCCCAAGAGCTGAAATTCCACCCGGTGGTAACAACTAAGGTCGATGTAGCTGTCAATCTCAATGCAAAATCGAACTTCAAAAGCGCGCAGGAGTTTCTTGTGCCAAATGGTATGATTGATGAAGGGCGTGTGAAAAGCCAAGATGTCGCATCTTTTGCTGATGATGATGGGCAGCCCTTTGACCCGCGCGCATTTAGGGATATTATCATCACGATTAAAAAGGGGGAAGAAGGCAGCCAGAGTGAGGAGAGCCTGCGCTTCACTTATGGCAGCGGCGGGGCTAGTGCTAATGAGTTTCGCACCATAGGCGACCTTATGGAGCTCTTTAAAAAAAGCGGGCTAGAGCTTACTCCAACACTTGGGGCGCGTGGGAATCTCGCCTTTAATGTCAAAAACCCCCAAAGTCAAACACTAGAAGTAACAATTGGCGGCGCGCTCTCTAATCGCATAGGCATTAGCACTTCTGCTGTCCCGCTTGCTCAAGATGAGCAGCTGCAGTCCAAAGATCTAAAAATCGCCACCTACACTACTTCACTTGATATTTATGATGAAGATGGGGAGAAATTTTTGCTAAAGAGTGAATACTATCTGCTTGATGCAGGCGACCCTACTAGCACGCCCCCAATCGCGCAAAAATGGCTTGTGCAAAGCGCGGTCTATGACTTTAATGGTGAGTTTATGATAAGCAAAGAGCCTATAACGCAAGAGCTGACATTTGACAAAGACGGCAAGCCAGAGTCCGCACCTATGGAGCTTGACTTCAAAGACTCTAAGATCACCTACTCAATCACAGGCAGCGATAAATACACTTCAAGGAATCTGCCTTATGAGGACTCTAAAATGCTTGAGGCAAGCCAAGATGGCAAGGCAGAAGGCTCGCTCAAAGATATTAGAATCGATGAAAATGGCATTATTTTTCTAGCATTTAGTAATGGCGTGAGCGAGCCTATGGGGCGGCTAGGCGTGGTGGCGTTTGTCAATGATCAGGGCTTGAAAAAAATGGGCGATAATGTTTATAGCCTAGGGACAAATGCGCTAGGCGGGGAAAACAGAGTCCTAAGCGGGAATCCAATCTTAGGCTGGAACAACGAGGGGAATCTAAAGTTTGGGCAAATCAAGCATAAATACCTAGAGACAAGCAATGTCGATGTGGGTAATGCGCTCACAAACCTTATCTTGTATCAGCGCGGCTACTCGATGAATGCTAAGGCGTTTAATACCGGCGATGATTTGGTGAAAGAAGCTATCGCACTGAAGAAGTAGCAAGCTAGAATCTATAAAGTAGAATCTAGCTTAGTTTGGATCTAGCTTGGCTTGTTTGGTTAAGATTATCTCAAAGCCAAATTGCTTCAAGTAGATTCTAGCTATCTGTCAAGCCGTAGTTAATGGGAATCTTTAGTAAGACAATTTTACTAGGGATAGGGAAAGACTTGTGCGCGGCTTTGATCGTTTGTATGGCTTGCTTGTTGAGAATATCGCCTGCGTTTGAGCGCACCACGCGTATCCCCTCAATGCTCCCATCAGGCTTTAGGCAAAACTCCACGACTACCGTGCCCTGCATACCGCGGATTCTAGCGAGCTGGGGGTAGTCGTGCTTGCGCGCTATGGCAGCTTGCACCTTGGTGTAAAACTCATCGCTTATCCCCTCGCTATGTGCGAGCAGCTCTTGTGTAGAGCCTTGGGAGTTTTGGTTAGATGCGCTCTCTTTGGTCTCTTCGCCCTCTTGTGGTGTGGGCTTGGCGGTATCTTGTGGAAGCTGCTTTGCTTGAGCTTGATCTTGCAAGATTTCTTGGGTGGGGATTTTGTGCTTAGCTTTGTGCTTTTGCTTATGGAGCTGGCTTTGCTCCTGCTTGGGCTTGGTGGGCTTGGAGTAGGTCTTTTGTGGGGCATTGGTGTTGATACTTGCTAGGCTCATTGTGATAGGTGCGCTCCCCACTTGCGCGATCTTTTCATCGCTAAATATCCCCACAATCCACGATAAGCCGAGTAAATGCAGTCCAAGCGATACGCAAAAGCCAATGGCAGAGGGGCTTTTAAGGTGTTTGGGCAGTGATAGAGACATTCTCGTGTCCTTTGTCTTTAAGGATACTAATTATTTGCACAAAGCTCTCAAAGCGCGCGTCCTTGTCGCTTTTGACTTCAACCATCGCTTCGCTATCAAGTGCTTCAAGCTGCTCGCGCAAAGAGCTAGAATCTAGCTCTTTGTCATCGATATAGATTCTATTATCTGCACTTATGAGAATCTGCACGACCTTATCATCGTTCTTTTTCTCCACATTATCAGCTTGGGGGAGATTGATGGGGATTTTGCCTTGGGCGATGAAAGTTGAGACACTTAGCACAATGGCTAGCAACACAAGCATTACATCAATAAAGGGGACGATATTTAGCCCCTCTGCGCGCCTAGGCTTCATCACTATGCTTTTTAAGAGCTTTGTAGCGGTTGCTTAGCACATCACAACGGCGCAAAAGCACATTATAGACCATAAGCGTAGGGATAGCCACACATAGCCCAAGCGCGGTAGCTTTCAGTGCAAGCGAGAGCCCCACCATAATCGTCTTAGCGTCCATTCCCCCGCTCATACCCATATCATAAAATGTGATCATAATCCCGCACACCGTCCCAAGCAGCCCGACATAAGGGGCATTTGAGTAGATGATATACAGCGCGGTTAGATTCTTGCTAAGCGATTCTTCAAGTGTATCAAGGCTCGCATACACACGCACATCAACACGCGCATAGAAGATAATCCGCTCAATGCTAAACCATAGTGCTAGGAAGCTCATCACCCCAAGCACCAAAAACACGATGAAATCAATATGCTCTCGCAAAAAGTCCATATAGCCTCCCTATCCTTAAACAAGCAGAATCTAGCCCAGCCAAATCCTGCTCAATTCTCACTATGTGTAGAATCTAAGAATCATTTTTATTTTAGTGTGATAATAATGCTTGTTTGATAAAAGTATTATTAAAGCACTTGTAAATCAACAAGCCCCCACAAAACGCGCAAGATTTAGCTATAATCCGCGCGCAAATCCCTACGCCTAAACCAAGCCCAAGTCATCATATACCAAGCTAGAATCTAGCTAGATTCTAGCACACCACTACCCAAGGACTACAATGAAGCCCACACTCAAAGACTACAACAAAGACCGCCTAAAAAAGGACCTAATCGCCTTTATCCACCACGAGTCTTTTAGTGGTGTGCTGCTGTTTTTCTGCGTGGTGTTTGCTATGCTTGTGGCAAACTCCAACTTCTCCCCGCTGTATTTCGCGCTAAAAGAGCTAGAGCTTGGACTCTTCCTTGGTCCTTATCATCAGGGTATGAGTGTGGAGCATTTTATCAACGATGTGGCGATGAGCTTGTTTTTTCTAATGATGGGGCTTGAGATGAAGAGAGAGATTCTCTATGGTGAGCTTGCTGGATTCAAGAAAATCATCTTCCCAATGCTTGCGGCAGTTGGGGGCATTATCGTGCCTATTGCTATCTATCTCTTCTTCAACCACGGCACCCCAAGTGCCAATGGCTTTGGCGTGGCGATGAGCACGGATACGGCGTTCGCACTAGGGGCGATCTTGCTTCTGGGCAAGAGAGTGCCACTAAGCTGCAAGGTGTTTTTGGTAACTTTGGCGGTGGTTGATGATCTAGGTGCGATTTTGGTGATCGTGCTATTTTATACCAGCACGCTACATATTGGCTGGCTACTTGTAGCAGGGGCGATAGTCGCCCTGCTTGTGTATATCAATCACAAGGACACCTACAAGCTCTCAAGCTTTCTGCTACTTGGGCTTTTGCTTTGGATAGCGGTGTTTAATAGTGGGGTGCATTCTACCATTGCTGCGGTGATCTTGGCATTTTGTATCCCGGGGCGATCTAATGTCTCGGACACTTGCTTGCTTAATCTTAAAAAGGAGCTAGAAGGGATTCATACAATGATGCAAAGCGGGGGGAATTTCTTTGAGACAAATATCGTGCGCGCGAAGTTTAGCCTTAAGGGTCTATGGGAAAATCTCGCGCGATTTTTTAGCGGTGATAACCCAAAGAAGCAGTTTGACTTGCAGCAGCAAAGCAAGCGCGTGCAGATTCTAGACTCTATTTCGCGCTACTCCTTGCAAGCGCAAAACCCGCTTCTACGCTTGCAGAGTGTCTTGCACCCACTATGCTCCTATTGTATCGTGCCACTCTTTGCTTTTATCAATGCGGGGGTAAGGGTGGATTCTGGGATAAGCTTTGATATTGATGCGATTTTTTTAGGCACGATTGCTGGGCTTGTGGTGGGCAAGCCGCTTGGGATTTTTATTTTTGCATATATTGGGGTGAAGCTAGGGATCGCTACAAAGCCAGCAGATCTTGGCTTTATGCAGGTGTTTGCAGTGGGGACATTGGCTGGCATTGGCTTTACGATGGCGATTTTTGTCGCAAATCTCGCGTATGCAGATTTGGAGCAAGGCGCGCAGGCGATAATGGTCTCAAAGCTAGCTATCCTCTACTCTTCATCACTAGCATTGCTGCTTGGCATTGCTATGCTTTGGCTTAGCACAAAGCCTAAGAGCTAGAATCTAGCTTTTAGATTCTAGTAGGGCTGCTAGCTCTGCTTCATTGATGATACGCACGCCTAGCTCTTTGGCTTTTTGCGCCTTGCTTCCAGCATCCGCCCCGCAGAGCAAAAAGTCTGTTTTCTTACTCACGCTTCCGCTTACGCGCGCGCCTAGCTCTTCTAAATACTGCTTCATCTCTTCGCGCGCCCTACTTAGTGTGCCTGTGATGACAAAGCTTAGATTTGCCAAGGGCTTAGAATCTTGGCTGCTAGCTTGCTTAGATTCTAGTGCTTTAGGCTCTATGAGTGCTAGAAGCTTGTCTATAAACTCGCCATTTATGCGCGCAAAATCCACAAATGAGCGCGCCATCTCCTGCCCAAAGCCACTAATGGCGATAATCTCTTCATAGCTTTTAGCAAAGCAGCCAAGCCCAAAGCTCCTATCTAGCTCCTTGCTCGCCCACTCGCCAATATGCGTAATGCCTAGCGCGTTGATAAACCGCCATAGCGCGATATGCTTAGTCGCTGCAATGGCGTTTAGGAGATTGCTCGCCTTTTTTTCTTTGAAGCCTTCTAGTGTAAGCAGGCTTTGCATAGTGAGTGAGTAAAGATCAAGGATAGAAGTGATAAGCCCGGCATTATAGAGCTGATAGACTAGCTTTTCTCCTAAGCCATCGATGTTTAATGCCTTTTTGCTCGCAAAGTAGATGATAGACTCTTGTATGCGTGCTTTGCAGGAGAGATTGCAGCAGCGCAAGACTACTTCTTCTTGCACGAGCGTTGAGCCACACACGGGGCAAGTTGTGGGGGGGAGTATGGGGGTTTGGCTGCCATCGCGCCTAGCAGTGAGCGGCTTAATGATTTTAGGGATCACATCGCCACTGCGGATAATGATGACAAAGTCGTTGAGATAAATGCCTTTTTTCTCAATGTCGCTGTAGTTATATAAGCTAGCGCGCGCGACTCTTGCTCCTTCTATCTCTATGGGCTCTAGCTCTGCCACGGGCGTGATGACCCCTGTGCGCCCCACTTGATTAGTAATCGCGCGGATTTGCGTGATCTTCTCAACTGCAGGGAATTTATACGCACAAGCAAAGCGGGGGGATTTAATCGTCCAGCCAAGCTCATTTTGCAAGGCAAGGCTATCTAGTATGACCACCATACCATCTAGCATCATTGCAAAGTTGTTGCGATCTTGTTGTAGCTGCTCATAGTAGGTGTGGATTTCTTGCACGCTCTGGGCTTGGCGGATATGGCGCATTATAGGGTAGAATCCAAAGGATTCTATCAAGCGCATTATTGCATAAAAGCTAGGGGATAGCTCGATTTCACTTGTGCCTATCCCCCAAGGGACAAAGAGCAGCTTTCTTTGTGCGGTGATTGTGCTATCGAGCTGGCGTAGTGAGCCTGCTGCGGCATTGCGCGGATTGGCAAAGAGCGGCAAGCCTTGCTCTGCTCGCGTGGCATTAAGCGCGGCGAAATCGTCCTTTTTAATCACCACTTCACCGCGGATCTCAATCGTGGCTTTATGGGGGATTGTAAGCGGGATTGAGGGGAGAGTTTTGGCATTTTGCAGCACTTCTTCGCCGATGAGCCCATCTCCCCTTGTGGCAGCACTGACTAGCACGCCGTTTTCATAGCAGAGATTAAGTGATGCGCCATCAAATTTAGGCGAGCATACAAAGCTAGCATTTGGATAGTTTTTGCCAATGCGCGCTACCCACTCTTCTAGCTCTTGTAGGCTAAAGACATCATCAAGACTCCACATTCTCTGCTTATGTGCGTGCTTTTCAAAACTTTCAAGGATAGTGCCACCTACGCGCTGTGTGGGGGAGTCTGGCAGTATGTCTTGGGGGTTTTTGGCTTCATAGGCTTTGATTTGGTGGTAGAGTGTGTCGTATTCTTCATCGCTAGCGATTGGATCATCAAGCACATAGTAGGCATAGGCGTAGTCTTGCAGAGTTTTTAGCGCACTAAGGTATTGCTCCTTGCTTGTTGGCATTTTTGTCCTTTTATAAGTGTTTTTTAACATAAGCTATGTAAAATTATACATTTTTAAGTTTAAGCCATTACTAGCGCAACCTATCCAGATACACTCTCTAGCACAAGGAGCATAAGCGTGATAAAAGACATTGATAGAAACACGAGCTTACACCTAAACAACGAGGCGCAGTTTTTGTGCTTCACGCTTGATGACCCAGACTCCGTGGAGCTGCACGGAGAGCACATTGGTATGCAGCTTTATGCAATCAATGTCTTTAAGGTGCGTGAGATTATCTACTATGATGGAGACTTGACAGAGACAGCTGGGGAGAATGACGGGCTTGTGCTGGGATTTTTGACCGTGCGTGGAGAGTCTATGCCCCTTATTGATATGCGCCGATGGCTCTACTACAACTCTCAAAATCCCAAAAAAGACCTCCGCCCATTTTCTATCGACTCGCAAAAGAGCCTTGTGGTGATATGCAACTTTTCAAACCAAGATGTCGGGCTAAAGATTCTAGGTGTTAAGCGCATTATCAACAAAAACTGGAATGACATCATTGTAGGCAGTGAGTTTGGCTTTGATGGGGATAGTAAGGTAACTGCCACGACTAAATACGATGATGGCTCTGTGATCCAAATCCTTGATGTAGAGAGAATGGTAGCCGATGCATTCCCTGATGAGGAGTTTGGCAGAAAGCTTAAGATCGATGTGCTAGGCACTATTGATAGCGATAAGCTTGTGCTTATGGCAGAGGATTCTAAATCAGCTTCTAAGGCATTAGAGATGATTTTAGAGAAGCTTAATGTCCGCTATGTCTCTTTTAGCAATGGGCGGGCACTGCTAGATTATCTCTACTCTGATGGGATACTTGAGCAAGTGGGAGCTGTGATCACCGACCTTGAAATGCCCGTGCTCTCTGGCTTTGAAGTGCTCAAGCAGATTAAAGGGCGAGCAGAGTCTAGGAATCTTCCTGTGATTGTCAATTCTTCTATGAGCAATGACTCTAACCTTGAAATGGCTTCAAGCCTGCACGCAGACGGCTTTATCTCAAAGTCAGATCCCTTGCAAGTGCAAGATCTACTGCGAAAATTTTTAAGCTAGATTTTAGGAGTATAGGTAATGTTGCGGACACATTTGTGTGCGGAGATTGGTGAAGAGCTCATAGGGCAGCGTGTGGAAGTGTGCGGCTGGTGTAATACCTACCGAGATCACGGGGGCGTGGTTTTTATCGACTTGCGCGATCATAGCGGGATCGTGCAGCTTGTGTGCGACCCAGAATCTAGCGCATACAAGCAGGCAAATCTTGTGCGCGATGAGTTTGTGCTGCTCGCTTCTGGGCTGGTGCGCGCGCGTGGGGCAGGACTTGAGAATCCAAAGCTAAAGAGTGGCAAAGTAGAGATCGTGCTAGAGAATCTCACTATAGAAAACAAAGCAAAGACTCTGCCAATCCCCATAAACGATGAAAATACGAGCGAAGAGCTGCGCTTAAAGTATCGCTACCTAACTTTGCGCGCGAAAAAGTCTTATGATATTTTTAAAATGCGTAGTGATATTAGTATGGCAGCTAGAAATAGCTTGCAGAAAATGGGGTTTTTAGAAGTGGAGACACCTATTTTGACAAAGCAGACCCCAGAGGGAGCTAGAGACTATCTAGTCCCTAGTCGCGTGCATAATGGCAGCTTTTTTGCCCTGCCTCAAAGCCCCCAGCTTTTTAAGCAGCTGTTGATGGTCAGTGGGTTTGATCGATATTTCCAGATCGCGCGCTGCTTCCGTGATGAAGATTTGCGCGCAGATAGGCAGCCAGAATTTACACAAATTGATGTAGAAATGAGCTTTTGCACACAAGAAGATGTAATGCATACTTGCGAAGTGCTTTTGCAAGATGTGTTTGCCGCAGTGGGCGTGCAGATTGCTACACCATTTGCGCGCCTGCCCTATGCGCAAGCTATGGAGAAATACGGGAGCGACAAGCCAGACTTGCGCTATGGCTTGGAGCTTGTAGAAGTGGGAGATGCGTTTTTAGATTCTAGTAATGAAATTTTTGCTCAAATTGCTAAAGATACACAAAAGCAGCGCATAAAGGCTCTGTGCATAAAGGGCGGGGATAGTCTCTTTAGCCGCAAGAGTTTAAGTGAAGCAGAAGAGTTTGTGCGAGGCTTTGGGGCAAAGGGGCTAGCCTATATCCAGCTTAAAGATGAGCCAAAGGGTCCGCTTGTGAAGTTTCTCTCACCAAGCGGGCTTCAAACAATTCTAGAGCGCACAGGTGCGCAGCAGGGGGATATAGTCTTTTTTGGTGCGGGGGATAAGCGTGTGATATGGGACTATATGGGACGCTTGCGCCAGAAAATCGCTAAAGATTTGGGGCTAATCGATAAGGACAAAATGGCGTTTTTATGGGTGGTGGATTTTCCTATGTTTGAGCAAAGTAGCGATGGCTCTGTCGCAGCATTGCACCACCCTTTTACAATGCCTAAAAACTTAGAGCAAGATGACATTGAAAGCATAGAATCCATCGCTTATGATGTGGTGCTAAATGGCGTAGAGCTAGGTGGTGGGAGTATGAGAATCCATAAAGATTCTATCCAAAAGCAAGTCTTTGAGCTACTTGGGATTAGCGAGCAGGAAGCAAGGGAGAAGTTTGGATTCTTGCTTGATGCGCTAAGCTATGGTGCGCCGCCGCACGGGGGCTTTGCCATAGGGCTTGATCGACTCGCTATGCTTATTAGCGGGGCGGGAAGTATCCGCGATGTGATTGCCTTCCCCAAGACGCAGAGAGCTGCCTGCCCGCTTACAGAAGCACCAAGTGCAGTTGGCGAAGAGCTATTGCGCGAGCTGCATATCCGCTTGCGCAAGCAATCATAATCTATTAAGGAGTGTTTATGAAGCAGTTGTTTCTCATCATTGGAGCTCCCGGCTCTGGCAAGACCACAGATGCGCAAGCCATAGCTAAGCGCAATGCAGATAAAGTTGTGCATTACTCCACAGGAGATTTATTGCGCGAAGAGGTGGCAAGTGGGTCTGAGCGCGGCAAGCTTATTGGCAGTATTATTGCTAAGGGCGAGCTAGTCCCACTGGATATTGTCGTCCAAACAATCATAGGTGCGCTTGCTAATGCACCAAGAGATATTGTGCTAATTGATGGCTACCCTAGAAGCATAGAGCAAATGCAAGCTCTGCACACTAAGCTTGCAGAGCAGACAGAAGTAGAGCTTGTGAAGGTCATTGAAGTATCAGTGAGTGAGCAAGTAGCCAAAGATCGCGTGCTAGGGCGCGCAAGGGGTGCAGATGATGATGTAGAAGTATTTAATAATCGTATGCGAGTATTCTTAGAGCCACTTGCGGAGATACGCGCATTTTATGGAGATAAGGGCTTGCTGCATACGATCAATGGCGAGCGCACGATAGAAGAGATTGTAGAAGAAATGAATGCCTGTGTATTATCTCAAGTGAAAGGATAGAAGATGAATATAGAAAAAATCTCTATAGGAGAAGTCCCCGATAAGATCAATGCCATTATCGAGATCCCTTATGGCTCAAGTGTGAAGTATGAAGTGGATAAAGATTCTGGCGCGGTGGTGGTTGATAGAGTGATGTATAGCGCGATGTTTTATCCGGCAAATTATGGCTTTATCCCCCACACGCTAGCAGATGATGATGATCCTGTGGATATTCTTGTGATCAATGAATACCCCTTGCAGGCTGGGAGTGTGATTAAAGTGCGCTTAATTGGCGTGCTTATTATGGAAGATGAGAGCGGAATGGACGAGAAGCTAATCGCCGTGCCTATTAGCAAAATTGACCCGCGCTATGATGGGATCAAATCGCTAAATGACTTGCCAAAAATCACACTTGATAGGATTAAGAACTTCTTTGAAACCTACAAAATGCTCGAGCCAAATAAATGGGTCAAAGTCAAAGACTATGGCGATGTCGCTCAAGCAGTGGCGATTCTACAAAAATCCATAGAAAACTTCGCCAAATAGCTTGGCATAAGCAACCTTGAAGCAGTTTAGGGCGAGCTAATGAATCTCTACAAAAAGTCTCTAT
This sequence comes from Helicobacter canis, assembly GCF_008693005.1. Lineage (GTDB taxonomy): Bacteria > Campylobacterota > Campylobacteria > Campylobacterales > Helicobacteraceae > Helicobacter_B > Helicobacter_B canis. The sequence continues at coordinate 31,076 of NZ_VXKE01000016.1, forward strand.
CGCGCTTTAGCGCGCTTGTAGAGTCTTTGGAGCAGATCCCAACCATCGGGCGTAAAAGTGCGCAGAAGATCGCCTATCTCCTTGCCATAGAGAACAAATACCTAGCCCTAAAGCTTGCCCACTGCATAGAAACCTCTATCCAGCACATTAGCACTTGCTCGGTGTGTGGGGCTGTGAGTGAAAATGAGCTTTGTGAAATCTGCCTTGATGATAGCAGAGATGACACAAAGCTTTGTGTTGTGCTCCACCCTAAGGATATTTTCACTATTGAAGAAATGGGTGATTTTGATGGCAAATATTGGGTGCTATCTCCTGAGCTAGAGCAAATTGACTTCGCTCAAGTGCGCACGCGCATTATAAGCAGGAGAATTAGGGAGATGATATTTGCCTTTTCTCCAAGTCTTGCTAATGATGCAGTAATGCTATTTATCGAAGATAGGCTGCAGGACTTGCCACTGCATTTTAGCAAGATCGCTCAAGGTGTGCCTACTGGGATAGGGCTTGAGAATATCGATCAGCTTTCACTCTCTCGCGCCCTAAGTGCGCGCGTGAAGCTCTAACATAAAGGTGGAATATGGGGTTTGAGATTTTTGGAATGCGTGTGTTTGACCTTAGTGCTCCATTTGGATATTTTGAGGCATTTAGCACGATCGCTGTGGTTAGCGTGAGTGCTTTTGTCATCTTTTTGCTCTTAAGAAATATGGGCAACAAGCCTAGAATCTAGGAGATTGTATGAGATGGGTGTGGCTTGGCGCATTGGCTTTGCTTGGCACTATGCAGGCAAAGCCAGCTCCTGAGTGGGTAGAATCTAAAATATGCGCAGAGCAGCATTGCGCCATAGGGCAAGCTAGCAAGCAAGAGGGGCAGACAAGTGCGATAGCGCGCGCGCTTAAAGAGCTGCGATTATCGCTTAATACAAGCGTGCAAGCAGAGTATGAGCAAAGCACTGATACAAGCGGGCAGAGTGTGGCGAGCGAGCGGGTTAGAATCTATGCGGGTGCGCATAATATCGGCTATAAGATTCTAGCGCGCTATGAGGATAAAAAGTATGTATATGTAAAGATCCAATACGACCCTAGCAAAAAGCTTGTCGATGAAGCTCCAGCACCAGAGTTCAAAGAGCTAGAGAATCTTGAGAGACTTTGTGAGGATTCTACGCTTGAGGGCTACTACTGCGTGAGCTTAGGCGATAAGTATTATAAAGGTGAGCTTGAGCTAGCTAAAAACGACAAGCTAGCCCTTAAATACTACAAAAAAGCCTGCCTTATGGGGACGCTGGAAGGCTGTGTGCAAGCAGGTGAAATCGCGCTTAAAGAGTCTAAGAAAAGCGCGCAGTGGTATTATGCGCACGCGTGTGAAAACGGCTACGGACTAGCTTGCACTAAAATGGCTGGGCTAGAAGAAGCTGCGCGTAAGAAGCTAGATTTATACACGCAAGGCTGCAAGCTTAATGACGCGCTCTCGTGCGCCTATCTTGGGGAAGTATATGCGCTAGGCTTGGCAAATTTGCAAAAAAACGCAGCCAAAGCAAAAGCTCTCTATAAACAATCCTCCCAGCTTAATCAATACGGCGATGGTGCGGTGCTCTTACTAGGAGAATCTGGCTTTGATAAATCAAGTATGCAAAAGCTTTGTAATCACAACAACGCCCGCGCGTGCGCATACTTGGGGCAGAGTGAGCAGGACTCTAGCCTTTTGCAAAAGGCTTTCGCGCTAGGCTCTGCACAGGGAGCTTACTTCCTAAGTCTTCAAGCCAAAGAGCCTAGAGCTAGGGAAAAGCTGCTTACGCACTCTTGTGAAGTCGGCGTGCAAAATGACTTCACCAAAGCGTGTGAAGCACTTGGCGATACTCTGCTAGCAAGCGACAAAGCTCGCGCACAAGAATACTACGCTACAAGCTGCAATCATCTCTTTTATGAAGAGAGTGCTTGCAAAAAGCTCTATGATCTAGCCCCTAGCAAATGTCAAAATGAAAGTGTATGCCTAAGCTTTGCTAATGAGAGCGTGCCTGCTGCTGTGGCAGTATCTAGCGCGGTTGATGCGATCATTGATGAAGATGGCGAGCTGGATTCTACCATAGTGCGCAAGGCTAAAAAGAAGCCACAAGCAAGCCAAGCGGGCAAAAAGCTAGAATCTAGCTCATCAATCCTTGCACCAAGAGAGCCTAAGAGAGTAAGGATTGTCGGTGAGCTAGCACTCGGGGCGCACTCTATGAACTTTCCTAAGATTAGGGGTATGCATAAGATCACTGATGATAGTGCGATGGGATTTATGGGTATGGGGAGGTTTGGCGTGGAGATTAGCACAGCAAAGCAGCCGTTATCTTTCTATGCTATGCCATTTATAGAGCTTGCTTGGCAGGGGCTTTTTGATGCAGAAGAGTTTGCTAGGGAGCAAGATGATGAAGATGGCAAGGTGTCTGCGCTGCTCTTTGGCTCTGGGATACAAGCGGGCGTGCAGTATAAAATCTGGCGGCTTTATGGTGTGGTAGATTATATGGCAAACTTCTCGCGTATTTCTCGCAATGTAAGCGTGCCGCTACAAAATGTGCTTGGCGTAGGTGTGGGCGTGGGGTGTGAGCTTGCGTTTATGCGTGTGGGCGTGCAGTATATGTATCAATCGTATGCCTATAATACTGGGGCTATTTATGACAATAGGCATTCAAGCACTTTGGTGCTAGATTCTAGCAAGGCTCGATCAGGTGCGCACGCAGTGTTTGTTACACTAGGGGTTGGATTCTAGCTAGAATCTAGCTTAGCTTAAGATCGCTTAGTGCGCGCATTGCCTGCTCTATTGCTGTGTGTAAGAATGCGTCCCAGTTGGCATCAGAGTTGGCTATGGCGATGTTGCCACAGACTTTGCGCGCGGTTTTTATGGTGCTTTTACTTTGCTTTGGAGTATCAAAGAGCGAGTTGTAGTTATAAGCATAGCAGTGCCCCCAGCGATTAAGCGTAATGCCCAGCACATCGCGCTTACTAAACCCCGCTTGCCCAAAGATTTCTTGTAAGTGCGAAAGGGTCATTTGCTCTAGTGTGGAAAATGGCGTCTCTAGCAGCGCGTGGCGTGTCAGGCGTGAGAGATCTCTTGCGGTGAGTTGTGTTGTATCAATCTCTTTGGGATTAAGCCATAGGGGCGAGCCAATTAAATGCAAGCATATAGGCTTCTTAGGATCTCGCGGGTGCTTATATGCCCCCATATCCACAGGGAAGTCTAGCTTGGTATTGACATAGAAAGATTTTGGCGCGTAAATATCGTGTATGCCAAGCCTTGTGAAGCACTCCCATTGAGAGAGTAGGACTTTGGTGTAGATAAGAGAGGTTTTGACACATTGTGAGAGCGCGCTTTTTTGCTCTTCTTGTAGCTCTTTGACAATGTAGGGGATCATTGCATTATAGTTTGCCATAATGACCTTTTTGGCAAAGACTTTATAGAGTTTGTTGGTGCGCTTGCAGCCATAGACGATCTCCACGCCCCCTGCGACATTGCGCACATCAAGTACGGTGCTTTGCAAGCGGATTCTACTCATATTTTTTGGCAAATCAAGCTTACTATAATCAAAACGCGCTAGCAGCACTTCTTCTGGCGTATTGCCACAAGCAGCGATATGGGGGATAAGTCGTTTTACCATTAGGCGTGCGATAGAGGCATTACCATCTGGGAAGTGGTGGATATAGGGCTCTTCAAAGATATCATTAGCAGGCACTATGGCTTCAAATCCGGGCAGCGCACACTCCTGCGCTAGCTCGCAAGAAATCATATCAATCCCCAAAGCCATAAAGTCATCGCTCACACCCTCAAAGAAGCTTAACGCAAGCGGAGATAGCTTGACTTTATCTTGCAAGAATTGCTTATAGCTTGTGCGCTCTAAATATTCGCGCTTTTGCTTCTTGCTTAAGCCTTGTAGATAGTCTTTAGGCTTAGTAAAAAGCTCTAAAAGTGCTTTTCTATCAGCCTTAGGCATAGGGAAATCCCCGATAAACTCCGCAAAGCTTCTAGCATTATTGCGCTCTTGCCTAATGCTATCATCGATAATCACACGCGGATCGCCGCTTACAAGCTTGCTCACGCCAAAGTTCTTTTTGTTAAAAAACACACCCCTACTTAGTCCTAAATCTGGGTAGAAGTCTTGGTCAAAGCATTTGGCAAGAGCATCTATATCGACATTGAGTGAGTGCAAAAATCGCACAACTTGTTTGCTATATAGGGTCTTTGGAGATTGTAGCGACTCGCTACCGCCATAGGTGAGAATCTTGCCATAAGGCGTGGCAAACTCATTGCGCCTAGCGTGTCCGCCAAAGTCTTTGTGATTATCTAGTATCAAGCTTTTTGTGCCTTTGTGCTTATCGTGCAATAAGCAGGCTGCACTAAGCCCACTGATCCCAGCCCCGATAATAACGACATCATAATGCTCTTGTATAGGGATTTTGGTAAAGTCATATTGCTCGCCATCGCGCAAGGCGTGGGCGAAGAAGTAGCTATCATCATCGCTGCCGACAAGGTTTTGCCAAAGTGGCGGATAGCTTGATGAAGAGCTTTTGGCTAGAATCTCTAAAGGTGTCATTCCAGCGACCACAGCTACTGCCATACCATTGATAAAATCTCTACGAGTCATAGTTCTCCTTAATTTAGATTCTAGTTGTTGGCTTGTAAGAGATAGACAAAGCGGTATCACCCCAAGTTAAAACAAGTTAAAAGAGGTTTAATAACACAAAGCGTGGATTCTAACTAAGTGCAGTAAATGTATCTATAATAGCATTACAGCAGTCTTGGGCTTTGCAGGCGTAAAAGCTCATAAGTCTTTGTCGTGGCTACTCTTCCCCTAGCTGATCGCTCTAAAAATCCTTGCGCAAGTAAATATGGCTCAATCACATCTTGGATCGTGTCTTCATCTTCGCTAATGATAGCAGCGATCGTGTTTAGCCCTATGGGCTTTTTAGCCTGCGCGATAGCATCTAAATAGCGCAAATCTAGCGCGTCAAAGCCAAGCTCATTGACTCCTAGCTCTTGCAAGGCTTGCTTTGTCGTGCTTAGGCTAATTGTCTCCTCATCTTCCACATCGGCAAAATCGCGTATCCTGCGCAATAGTCGCAGCGCGATCCTAGGAGTGCCTCGCGAGCGGCTAGCGATCTCCACGCTAGCAGAATCTTCTATGCCTTTATCAAGCTTTTTTGCTGCTTTTTTTATGATTTGGGCTAGCTCGTTGGTGGTGTAAAACTGCAAGCGAAAGTCCATACCAAAGCGATCCCGCAAGGGGTGAGAGAGCATACCCGCCCTAGTTGTCGCGCCAATGAGCATAAAGCGTGGCAGATCGATTTTGATCGTTTGTGCTGCTGGTCCAGAGCCTGTGATAATATCAAGCCGAAAGTCCTCCATAGCGGGGTAGAGCATTTCTTCTATAGCAGGGCTTAGGCGGTGGATCTCATCGATGAACAAAATTTCACCTTCTTGTAGATTGGTAAGTAGTGCAGCTAGATCGCCTGCTCGCTCAATCATCGGCGCAGCAGAAACTTTGATGGGTGCGCTCATTTCATTGGCGATGATGTGGCTTAGGGTTGTTTTGCCAAGTCCGGGGGGACCAAAGAGTAGCGTGTGCATTAGGCATTCTCCGCGCTTTTTCGCGCCTAAAATGGCTATTTCTAGGTTTTTTTTCACCTGTTCTTGCCCGATATAATCCCCCCAGATACTTGGTCTTAGTGATATTTCGCTGCGCTCTTCAAAGCTGATTTTCTCCACACCCACTACGCGCGTATCTCTCTCATCTTGTGTAAAATCTAGCGAGATTTTTTCCATAATGCTCTAACTCCTTACACTCCTAACGCTTCTCTAGTAGCTTTCTTGCTCATTGGGGAAAGATTGACTGCGGACATCGCTAGCATAATCACGCACCGCCTGCTTAATGATACTAGCACCTTGTAAGTAAGTGCGCACAAATTTTGGATTTAGGTCATCAAAGAGCCCTAGCATATCACTCCACACTAGAATCTGCCCATCACACCCAGCCCCAGAGCCTATGCCTATGGTGGGGATTTGCAGCTTTTGTGTAATGGCAGTAGCACAAGGCGCGATAATGCCCTCAAGCAGCAAGCCAAATGCCCCTGCTTGCTCAAATGCTAAAGCAGATTCTAGTAGCTCCTTGCTCTGTGTCTCATCTCTGCCTTTAATCTTATAGCCGCCTTCTGCCTTGATATATTGGGGCATAAGTCCAATGTGGGGCATTACCGCTATGCCTTCATCAATCAAGGCTTCTACAATGTGGAGCTTCTTGCTTGTAAGCTCTAGCTTTAAGGCATCAACTTGTGTGGCTTTGATGAGCTTGGTGGCGTTTTTTAGCGCGCTATCACGCGTGCTATAAGTGCCAAAGGGCATATCTGCTATGAGAAATGAGCTTTTAGCCTTGCGACAGACTGCTTGAGTGTGGTAGATGATATGCTCTAGGCTTAGGCTTGTGGTGTCTTTGTGCCCGCCAAAGCTCATATTTAGGCTATCACCTATTAAAATCACATCAACTTCGCCATCAAATATCCCAGCAAAGAGCGCGTCATAGGCAGTTATAGCAGTGATTTTCTCTCTACCTTTCTTATCTCGTAGGGCTTTTAGGGTGAGCTTTTTTGTGCTACCTTCTGTGCTATTTGGCATAGTGCTCATAGCTTCTCCTTGCGTGATTGGGTTTAAACTTTATGTAACTTTGATAAATCTATAATAGCGCGCTAAAGTGGTGTGCGCGATTATATCACATAAGGGCTGTATGATGAAACATAGCTATGGCAGACAATGTAGCATAAAGCCAGCATACGCCTGCGCTTTACGCGCTTTAGCTTTGCTCTATGCCTTAGCGTGTGTGCCACGCATACTACTAGCGCAAGATCCGTTTTTAGACCCGAGCAAGCCACTTGATTACAATAGTCTTGATCTCTCCTACTATCCCTATATCATCGCTTATAATGCCACCACAGATGAAGAGATCATTGATCTTGTCAATAACCTTGAAGCCTCTAATCAAAAGACGGGCATATTTATCGGGCTTTATGGGGGCTGGATTTTCCACAATGCCACAAATGACCCCGCTTATCTCTCGGGCAATGCCTACGCATATAGCGCGAAAGTGGGGTATCAAAGCTTCTATCCATCGCTGTATGACACACTCTCAATCCCAAATATCGTAGGCAGTAGAATCTATGTGCAATACCTAGGCAGCAATGCCAAAGAGCTTCGCTACTCGGATATTGGCTTTAGTGGGGTTGGAGTGAGTGCGGATATTTTGGTAGATCTCCCTGTGGCAAAGGGGCTAGAATCTGGCGCGATTATGGGGCTGGGGCTTTTTAGTATGACTTATGACAACAAGCCTGATGCGACCCTTGGGGGTGTGATCAATCTAGGCTTTGGCGTTGTTGTAGCGACAAAACATCGTGCAGAAGCGGAGATAAAATTCATCATTAATGACAAGCTGGACTGGTTTGGGGCGGCGACTATGGTGGGGTATAGCTATGTGTTTTAGGGTAGTGGCTCTTTTGATTTTACACGCTTTGTTTGTGTGGGATTCGGTCTTGGGCGAGCAATTTCACAAGGTTGAAAATTTTACTAAAGAAACATCGCCTACGGCGAGCGGTATCCCTTGTTTTGTGAAAGGCACGACTGCCAAGGTCGCTAACCTTCCCCAAAATTTTCAAAACTTGCAAAGCCCCACCGCAACTCCTAGAATCCTAGAAGAAAGTCAAGCTGCAAGTGAAACCCAAGCCAAGCTAGAATCTAAAAGCTTAGATTCTAGCCTTTCTCCGTCATTGCGAGTAGATGTGCTGGCACTTGCGAAGCGATCCACAGATTCTACGCTAGCAGACTCCCGCAAAAGCGCGCCAAAGCCAACGCCAGAACCAAACCAAGACCAAACCAACAAAGACAAAGAGCTATATTTCTTGCGTGCTCAATACTACCACCACCTAAAATCCCAAGCCCGCGCGCTAGAAAATCGCACAAGAAATGGCGCGTTTATAGGCGTGGTGCTAGGGGCTAGCAATATGGACATCACACTTCAAAGACTTGGTAAGCCTTATGCTGCTTCAATCAATCCCTTTGTGCTAGGGGCTAGTGGTGGGTATATGCACTTTATCGGGGCTGCGCCAATGGGGATTCGCATCTATGGGCAATACCTTGCCGCGTGGAATTCTTCCAACAATATCCAAGATAGCATTACTATGCAGCTCTTTAGCTTCAATCTTGATGTGTTTGGGGATTTAGCAATCACTGATGATGGCTATTATTTGGGGGCGTATGCAGGTGTGGGCGGAGGGCTAGCGATATTTGATCAAAGACTAGAGAATATCTATAAGCAGCACCAAATCATCGCAGGCAGTGTGCTAAACTTTGGACTCTCTGCGACTTTGGCATATCATCATCGGCTAGAAGCTGGGGTGAAAATCCCCCCAAGTGTGGTGAATGAAAACTTCGCCTTTAGGCTTATGTATCTTGTGAGTTATCAGTATCTTTTCTAAGGTGAATTGTATGCTAGGAGATAGAAGCGTGGTGGCAAGGAGCTTGGGCAGGGTATTAGCCAGTGTGCTGCTTGTAGTGGTGTGCTTGTGCGCAGATACTCCTAATGCCTTAAGCAACGACACGCTCTTACTTGATAAAAAGACCCTAGAGAGCCTGCTAGATGGGCAGGAGAGTAAGCGCGTTGATGTGGTGGAGATTTTGCGAGCCAAGGAGCGTGATTTACAGGGGAAAAGCACGCAAGAGAAGATTGAGCACTATGAAAAGCTCTTGCGTTCTAATGGTATCACCCCAGCACCTATGCCTTATAAATCGGGGGATTATATACAAGCGCGTTTTGCAAACGCGGATTCTAGTAAAAAGGCGGATTTAAGCAAGTATTACACCAGCGCGGATAAGAAAAGCGGGGCATTTGCTAGCATTATGATAGGGGCTAGCCGCCTAAGCCAGCTCTACACCGATGGGCTTTATAATAAAACAAACAATGTCCCCAAAGATGAAGCAGGGTTTGTCTGTACAGATACAGATAAAAGTGGGTGCAAGATAAGTGGGGTGTTTAGCAATGGAGAGCAGGGGGTCGAGTTTGTCTCCAATCTCTTTGCCTTTGGCGGGGGGTTTGGGTATCAAAAGTTTTTTAACCCCTATCTAGGTAGCAGGCTTTATGGCGATGGACTGCTAAGTGCTGGCAAAGAGAGGATTAAAGATCAAGCAGTAGGGAGCTTTTACTATGTGCTTGGGGGAATGAATGTCGATGTGTTGGCGGAGCTGCCCTTTAGTCTTTTTGCTGGGCAAAATCGCGTGCTTAAAGATATGGCTGTGGGATTGTATGGGGGCTTGAGCATAGGCGTGCTGCTCTTGTTTGACCAAGCAAATGAGAATCTAGTCAAGCATACAAATGGACTCACTAGCAAAGATGTGCTGTGGAATTATTTGTTGCAAGTGGATTATGGCTTCAACCTTGGGGCGAGCTTCTCTCTCACCTCGCGCTATAAGCTTGATTTTGGCGCGAAAATCCCTATGAGTGCGGTTGGGCTGCCTAGCGAGCTGCGACTTGGGCTAGAGTCCCCAGCTAGCTACTCTAATGGAGAAACCTTAGTGTCTAAGGATATTGTGATTAAACGCACGCCATTTTGGTATGCGAGCTTTATTATGCTCTTTTAGGCGTTGTGCTATAATGTGGGCGATTTTGGCGATATGGAGTGTGTGATGTGTGCGATATGGGTAAGGAAGTGCTGTAAAGTAGCGTGCTATGCTATGCTAAGTATCCAACTCCTGCACGCAGATTTAATCCCCCAGCCCCACCCACAGAAGCAGCCCTTGCCTGAAGAGATTCTAGTCCCAGAAGCACTCACCCCACAAGCCCTAGAATCCACTCCGCAAAAGCTAGAGCTCATCATCTCCTACAAAGCCCAAGCTCACGATGGCATAATCACCGGCGAGCGATATAGCATAGCCGATCCCATCACGCTAAAAGCCCATAGACTTAAAGTCGCCTACACTTGCTCTATCAACACCCCTATAAACGATCTTATTACCGATGATGAAGCTTATGCGATTAAATATATTTTGACCCATTACCAAGAAGAAGTGCTTGAGTGCTTGCGCAAAGGGAGGGCAAATATCCGCTATGATGGACTCACAAGCCACAATACGCGCGTGCTGGATTCTACTACCTTTGCCTTCCCACCGCAGCGGATTTTGGCGCATTTGGATAATCGTTATGTGGTTATTGATGTATTAAAGGAGTGAGATGAAAATCGCAATTGTAGAAGATGATATCAATATGCGCAAAAGTCTCGAGCTGTTTTTCGCCGAGCATAAGGACTTGCATATTGTCTCCTTTCGTAGTCCAAAAGACGCGCTCAAAGAGCTAGATTCTAGCTACCAGCTTGTTATCACAGATTTGAATATGCCCCATATGAATGGGCTAGAGTTTTTAAAGCAGCTTAATAATCGCTATGAAATGATTGTCATCACTGGCAATGCCACGCTACACTCCGCGATAGATTCTATACGACTAGGGGTCAAAGACTTTTTTCAAAAGCCCTTTGAGCCAGAGCTGTTGCTTGAAGCCATCTACCGCAGTAAAAAGGTGCTAGAGTTTCAGCAAGCCCATACCAAAACCACCTCCAAAGCAAGCGCGGCGATCAACCGCCAAAGCCCCTTTGTCGCCACAAGCAAATCCCTAGAATCCATACAAGCTCAAGTGCTAAAAGCCGCGCCCACAGACTCTAGTATCTTGCTTATGGGGGCTTCAGGCGTGGGGAAAGAAGTCTTCGCACGCTTTATCCACGAGAACTCCACTAGGAGTAAAAAGCCCTTTATCGCTATCAATATGGCAGCAATCCCAGAGCATTTGCTAGAATCTGAGCTCTTTGGCTATGAGAAGGGTGCATTCACCGATGCCATAGCGACAAAGCAGGGGCTTTTTGAGCTAGCAGATGGCGGGACGCTATTTTTAGATGAGATAGGCGAAATGCCCATAATGCTCCAAGCAAAGTTACTGCGCGCAATCCAAGAAAAAGAAGCCACAAGGCTTGGGGGCTCTAAGCCTATAAGCTTTGATGTGCGCTTTGTCTCTGCGACTAATGCCAACCTAGAGCAGAAAATCGCGCAAAAAGCTTTCCGTGAAGATCTTTTCTACCGCTTGCAGACAATCCCTGTGCTAATCCCGCCGCTAAAAGAGCGCGTGGAGGAGATTCTGCCCATTGCGCAGTGGAAGCTAGAGCTAGTCCTAGCTCAATACAATCTCCCGCCAAAAACTTTCACCAAAGAAGCTAAAGAAGCCTTGCTTGCTTATGAGTGGCACGGCAACATTAGAGAGCTGCTCTCTGTGATTGAGCGTGCAGCAATCCTTAGTGATGAGGCAATTACGCCAAAGGATCTCTTTTTAGACTCTCGCAAAACACGCGAGCCAAACAAAATCGAGTCGCTAGAAAAGCAGCTTTTATGCGAGGTGTTACAAGATAGCGATAATGACATAGCCAAGGCGAGCAAGATTCTGGGAATGAGTGAAGAGATTTTGCAGTATAAGCTTGCTAAATACGACATACAAGCTACGCCAAAGGACTAGTTTTAGTGAAAAATAATCGATTGTGTGCTAGTATCGCGCTTTTTAAGCTACATATCCACTACAAGCGACTTATAGGAGAGCAATGAGCGAGATTATAGGATTTAAGCAAGCAGATGGCGAGATCATCGATCTGCAAAGCATAGCATTAGAGCGCGGGGAGTCGCTAGCGGCACTGCGAGAGAAGCTACAAAGCCACGCCATTGACACAAGCGCGTATGGGGAGGCGATCCACTTTGATAATTCTGCTCTAGCACTTGCGATTATCCGCCACTCTTGCGCTCATCTTTTGGCTCAAGCAATCAAGCAGCTTTACCCTGATGCGAAGTTTTTCGTAGGACCGGTGGTTGATGAGGGATTCTACTACGACTTTAAGACAAGCAGCAAAATCGGCGAAGAAGACTTAGAGAAAATCCAAGCGCGTATGAAAGAGCTAGCAAAATCTGGCGATATGATAGAAAAGTCCGTGATCACGCGCGCACAGGCACAAGAGCGATTTGGCGATGATGAGCTAAAGTGTGCGGTAATGAGCCGCATACAAGGCGATAGCTTTGGGATCTATGAGCAGGGGGACTTTGTCGATTTATGTCGCGGACCACACTTGCCTAGCACGAAGCTTTTGCATAGCTTTAGCCTTACCAAGCTTGCCGGGGCGTATTTAGGTGGTGATGAAAATGCTGAAATGCTCATTAGAATCTATGGCATAGCATTTGCGGATAAAGAGAGCTTGAAGGCATATCTCCACCAGTTAGAAGAAGCCAAAAAGCGCGACCACAGAAAGCTAGGGCAGGAAATGGGGCTTTTTACCTTTGATGAGCAGCTAGGGGCTGGGCTGCCTATCTGGCTACCTGCTGGAGCGAGACTACGCAGGCGTATAGAAGAGCTCCTTACTCGTGCGCTTATCCAGCGAGAATACGAGCCTGTGCGCGCGCCGGAGATTCTAAAAAGTGAAGTGTGGAAAATCAGCGGGCATTATGATAACTACAAAGAAAATATGTATTTCACCACCATCGATGAGGTCGAGTATGGCATAAAGCCGATGAACTGCGTGGGGCATATCAAGGTCTATCAGCATAGTAAGCGTAGTTATAGAGAGCTGCCCCTTAGATTTTATGAGTATGGAGTGGTGCATAGACACGAGAAAAGTGGTGTGCTGCACGGGCTTTTGAGGGTGAGAGAATTTACCCAAGATGATGCGCATATCTTTTGTATGCCAAGCCAGATAGAAGCAGAAGTGCATAGTATCTTAGATTTTACTAGGAGGATTATGGGGGCATTTGGCTTTAGCTATGAGATGGAGCTATCCACGCGCCCGGAGAAATCTATCGGCGATGATGCGGTGTGGGAGATCGCTACAAATGCTCTGCGATCTGCGCTAGAATCTAGCCAGATCCCTTATAATATCGATGAGGGTGGCGGGGCATTTTACGGACCTAAGATTGATATTAAAATCACTGATGCTATTGGGCGTAAGTGGCAGTGTGGGACAATCCAAGTGGATATGAATCTGCCTAGTAGATTCCAGCTTGAATACATCGATGAGAGCAACCAGCCCAAACAGCCTGTAATGCTACATCGCGCGATACTAGGGAGCTTTGAGCGATTTTGCGCGATTTTGTGTGAGCATTTTGGCGGGGAGTTTCCCTTCGCCATTGCGCCTACGCAGGTGGTGATTATCCCCATTTCTAGCGAGCAGCAAGAGTATGCGCACCATATCCAGCTAGCCCTGCGCAAAATAGGCGTGTATGCTGAGATTAGCGACAAAAATGAGACCCTTAGCAAGCGCGTGCGCACGGCAGAGAAGCAGCGCGTGCCGATGATCGCAATCATCGGGGCGAAAGAAGTGGAATCCAAAATGCTTGCCCTGCGAGATAGGAGAGCCAAAGAGCAAAGAGACATCACAGAAGGAGAGTTTATAGCGATGATAGAATCCAAAAAAGAAGAGGTGAGCTTTTGAGCAAAGAAGAAGTTTTGCTAAATGAAGATATACGCTTTAGCGAGGTTCGGTGTATCGATGATGATGGCTCTACTTATGGGATCATCTCAGCAAGTGAGGCAAGGGAGTTTGCAAGGGCTAAGGGCTTAGATCTAGTATGTATCTCCCCTAGTGCCAAGCCCCCTGTGTGCAAGATTATGGACTATGGTAAATACCGCTACCAGCTAGAGAAGAAGCAAAAAGAAGCCAAGAAAAAGCAAAAGCAAATTGACATTAAAGAGATCAAGCTCTCCGCCCAAATCGCGCAAAACGACATCAACTACAAAGTCAAGCACGCCAAAGAGTTTATCGCAAGTGGCAAGCATGTGCGCTTTAAGGTCGTGCTAAAGGGCAGGGAGACTAGCGACCCGCAGCTTGGCGTAGCAGTGCTAAATCGCGTAAGGGAGATGATGGAGGAAGTCGCCCAGCCAGAGAAAGAGCCAAAGACAGAGGGGCGTTTTGTGAGCTGGCTGTTTGTCCCTAAACGCTAGGTAGTTCTAGTCCCTAGCTTGACTGGAATTATCGTTTTAGTTTTGGCGTTGGCTTTTTGGCTAGAATCGCAGATTGCTTCGACTAGCTCGTGTCGATAGACACCCTAGTCTTATCTCCTTGCGCGGCTTGCAAAGCCACGATTCTAGCTCAAAAATCCTGCCGCCTAGCTGCGCTCGTGGATTCTAGGGAGTTACATAAGCTAGAAGCCTAGAGTGTTAAGAAACCTATCAACACAAAGCCGTTACAATCACAACAAGCTTTTTTAAGGAGTTTTGATGAAGCAAGGAGATTTCACACAAGTCGCTGCTCACTACCATAACCGCCCCGCATATAGCACTATGCTTTTGCAAAAGCTAGTCGCTTGTATCAATGATGAATATAAGCCCTTGCAAGAGCTGCAAGTAGCAGAAGTTGGAGCTGGCACAGGCAAGCTCACCGCACTGCTTGGGGATATGGGGCTGCAAGTGCGCGCTGTTGAGCCAAATGACGCGATGAGAGAGAAGGGCATAGAGCATACCAAAAGCTATGCAAATATCAAATGGCACAAAGGCTCTGGCGAGCAGAGTGGGCTAGAATCTAATAGTGCTGATTGGGTGATTATGGCTAGCTCGTTTCACTGGACTGACCCTGCAAAGTCTCTCCCAGAGTTTGCGCGTGTCTTAAAAACGGGGGGGGGGGGGCAAATGGCTACTTCACAGCTATTTGGAATCCTAGAAATATCATAGAAGGCTCTGTCTTTGATGAGATTGAAAGAGAGATTAAACATATTGTTCCAGAGCTTGCTCGTGTGAGCAGCGGTAGCCAAAATGTCAAAAAATGGGAGGAGATCCTAGTCTCCACAGGAGATTTCACAGACTGCTTCTTTATGGAGTGCGATTATGTGGAGACTATGGACAAGGCTCGCTATATGGGGGCTTGGCATTCTGTCAATGACATACAAGCGCAAGCTGGGCAAGATCGCTGGGATAAAATCATCGCTATGATAGAGTCCAAAATCGCCCATCTTAGCGTGATTGAAGTCCCTTATAAAATCCGTGCGTGGAGCGTGAGAAAGGCATAGATTCTATGCCCCTTGTGCTTTGCGCGCATACGCTAAAGCACAAGGAGAAATGATGAATACTCTTACACAGGATTCTACACAGCAAAAGATCGTAGAGAAAGTTTGGGACTATACTAAGCACGCCAAATTCTACGAATACCGCCCCAACTACGCCCCTGCAAGCATTGATATGCTTACCTTTCTAGTCAAGCAAAGCAGCCAAACCACCGCCCCAAAAGTCGCTGACATAGGAGCAGGGACTGGGAATCTAAGCATTATGCTACTAGAGCGAGGGTGCAAGGTGGTGGCAGTTGAGCCAAATGACGCGATGAGAGAAATTGGCATAAATCGCACCAAAGAGTGGGCGCAAAAGGGGCAGATCGAGTGGGTGCGCGCTAGTGGAGTGGATAGCACGCTAGCTAGCGGGGAGTTTGATTGGGTTACCTTTGGTAGTAGCTTTAATGTGATGGATAGGCAAAGCGCGCTTATAGAAGCGCACCGACTTTTGCGGGGGGGGGGGGGGGGAAATCTTCTCCTGTATGTGGAATCATAGGGATTTAGATGACCCTATCCAAAACAAAGCAGAAGAGATTATCACAGAGCTTGTCCCACACTACACAAGGGGGACTAGGCGAGAAGATCAGCGCGCTATCATAGAATCTAGGAAAGATCTCTTTGATAGCATATTGTATGTAGAAGAGGACTTCTACTTCCAGCAGAGTTTAGAGAACTATATCAACGCGTGGAAAAGCGTGAAAAACCCTTATTGGGATTTGGACTCTGCGGAGGGAAGAGAGCTCTTTGAGAACATCACACAAAAGATGAGAGCCACTCTGCCTAAAGAGCTGCATATCAAATACACCACCAGATGCTGGAGTGCCAGAAAGGTGTAGTCAAGCAAGGTGTAGCGATAGGCTAGCATAAGGAGAGTCGGCTAGATTGTATCTAAAGGAGAATTATGCGACTCTATACACTTATGATTAGTCTAGGGAAAGGATCGGTGCGGTTTATGCTAAGAGTTTGGAGTGCTTTGGCGTGGAAGCTTGGGGTAAAGCTGCCTAAAAGCTATGATTTTTTCTACCTTTCAAGCCACGGCGTAGGGCATAACGCAATGCTAGGCTTTTTGCACCATTGTGGGGTGAAGCTTAATTGGCATTTTGAAGAGTCAGGCAAGCAGCGATATACTCATCTCTACCAAATGCTCCTAAAAGCCAAATATGCCAAAATCGGGGGGGGGGGGCGAGTGCTATGCCATTGCCCTAAGTGAATGCGGCTTTACACAAAAGGAAGAGTTTTTCGCTACATTTGCCAAGCGTGCGCCTGCGATTTGCTTGGTGCGCGATCCTATCGGCGTGATAAAAAGC
Source organism: Helicobacter canis (assembly GCF_008693005.1). Lineage (GTDB taxonomy): Bacteria > Campylobacterota > Campylobacteria > Campylobacterales > Helicobacteraceae > Helicobacter_B > Helicobacter_B canis. The sequence goes on from NZ_VXKE01000016.1 coordinate 47,500, forward strand.
ATTTTGAACCTAAGCGGGCGAGGTGGAGAAGGGGTCTTCACCCTAGATACGCCCTATGAGCAAATCACGCAAGTAGGCTTTGGCGACTTCACGAAAGCTCCTATTTTCTGGGGGGAGGCTAGCCCACATCTAGCAAGTATCGCTACGATTGTGGAGGATTCTAGCGGACATATCTTTATCCAAAATTCCCTGCAAGAGTCCTTGCAAAAGGTAATTACACAAACCCACTACATCGATATGCAGCAAATCACAAGCCAAAATGCCTACGCCACTTTGCTAGATTTAAGCCGCAAGCTTGACTTCAATCCCCCAGAGAAAGACTCTGTGATATGGACGACAAAGATGTTTGGCGAGATCAATGGCGTGCTGCCCTTTAGCCTGCGTATCCCCTTAAGCGGTGAAGCTAGCGGACAAGTGCTAGAAGTATCTATCACCCTAGAGCAGTATGCGATGTGGCAAAGGGGCATTACCTATCTCTTGCAAGACTTTATCAAGCAAACGCCCTTTACCAATATCGCTATCACAATCCCTAGCGACAAGGCAGGGCTACTTAGCCAAGCCCTGCTGCAACGCTTGGAGAGCTTTATGCAAGGCTTTATAGAAGCACTGCAAAGAAGAGTGGAGTATATCAATGCGCATAAGATCACAGAAGTGCAAGTGCTAGACTTCTTGCGCGAGCATAAAGATGTGGCAAAGAAGCTAGAAGCAAAGCTTGATAGAGAGCTAGCACATATTATGCGGAGTCGAGCGGATATTGTAAATGGGTGGGGATACTACCAGCAGTTTAAAGAGCTATGCCTTTTGTAGCACGAGGATTTGGCTTTGCGCGATAAATCGTGGATTGCTTCACGCGGGCTGCGGTTACATACGCCAAGTATGCGCCCTTGCACGCGCTTGCAAAGCCCCGATTTACTAAAGAAACTGCGGCTGCGCCTTGTTTTCTCATCGCAAATCCTAGAATCCTAGAGAGACAATAAATGTGTGTCTTGGGTAGGCAATGCGTGTGATTTTACAAATTTTGGGTGGGAGTTACCTTGTCGGTAATGACCGCCCAAAATTTGTAAAAAGCAAGCACAGCCCCACCGCAATTCTTAGAATCTTTGGGACACAAAATATCGTAAATCCTAGAATCCACTTTTTGAAATATGCGCTTCCCACACTCTACTAGAATCCACTTTTTACATTAACACCGTTTTATCGTCATTGCGAGCCGATGAAATCGGCGTGGCAATCCATAGCACAATAATCAAAAAGATTCTAGCGATAATGCCCTTTGTTGTCATTGCGAGGGAGCGAAGCGACCGAAGCAATCCACAAAAAAGTGGATTCTAGGGGTGCTACGCTTCTAAAAAATGCTGCAAAATCTCGCTTTTTTTAGAATCTAAGCTCGGCAAGCTAGAATCTAAAAGGTGTATTTTGGATTCTATCCTTTCAATGGTGGATACGATTTTTTCCTGTGCTTCAAGGGGCGGGAGTGGGATTTGCAAGGATTCATAAAAGCTTATTGGCACTCTTCTGTGTCCGCTTGAGCCTGTCATATTTTTCGCCGCTTCTTGTCTTATAGAATCTTGATTAAGACAAGCAAATAAAAATTTATTGTTTAGCCCCTTATGTGTTCTAAAAATATGAAATTCGCTACTTCCCATACCCAAACCATTTGTAAGATTTTTTGCAATGGCACATTTTCCATTTTCCATACACGGCGTGATTTTAGCTATCAAAATATCATTTTCCGCAAAATAGGTATAGCTCCCCTTTCTAAGCTCTTTTAGCGGCTTATCAACTTTGTTTTGGATATAGCCTTTATCTGCCACACTTGCCATTTCCACAAAAGAAATAATGGTATTTTCATCAATATTTGCAATTTCTCTTTTGCTTGGATTAAGGGTAAGGTATTTTTTATTATTAAGCTTGATTGTATCCCAGCCTTGTGGTGGTGGGGTGGGGATAGAATCTAAAAGGGCTTTAAGATTTAAGTCGTTATTGTTATTAAAATCTAGTTTAGATTCTAACTCTTGTATAGAATCTAGTAAGGAAGTAATTAGTCGGCTAGTTTCGCCCCCCCCCCCCCCGATAAATTCATCATTATTTGCAATGATTCCACATTTCACTAAAATCGCTTTAATCAACTCTTGGTATTTTTCTATGCTCATTCTTATGGTGTTATACTGCTCTTCTACTTTTTCACATTCTGCTACGATTTGCTTTTGAATCTCTAAAGGCGGCAAGGGGATTTTCACTTGCTCTTTTAAAATTGTGCTATTTAGACTTTTTCCAAATGCGTTATTGCCTCTAATAGAATTTAGATTTAATATTTTGCTTTCAAAAACCCAAAACAAGTATTTATCTAAAATTTTCAACTTATCTTTTGGTATAAGTCCAGCTATTGCTTCATTTGTGTATAAATCTTTTCCAGCAATAGCAGTTTTACCTATACTTAACTTAAAACTTAAAAGTGTTGTGCCTTTGGGTATAAGCTTTACATTTGATTTTTTAATTGCTTCATCGGTGATTTTTTCTTTTGTATTTGTGATAACCTGTCCGTTCATTTCGGCTATTGAAACCCATAAGTTATTACCTTGAAAATAACTATAATTACTTCTTGTTGGAGTTCCGCCGATTAAAATTTCACACACTTCCCCTAACTTCACCAACTCAAATTTACAATTTTCAAAAGGATTCTGTGCGTTAAACTCGCCTTGTGAATTGATAGGATTTAAACTTATAGCCTTATTAAAATCCACTTTGCTAAAGTCTAGCATAGCTTTTACTTCACTTATAAAAAGCTTGTAAAAGTCCTTATCATCGCTTTGCAAGGCGGTAATGATAGAATCTATATTAACACTAGATTCTATAAAAGCTTTTATAGCATAGCATAGCTTTGTTGGGTCGCTAGGATTTGCGGGATTGTATAGCGGGGTAGAGATGAATTTTACGGAGTTGATGTTACGCAGGGCTTCTTTTTGCTTTTTATCTTCATCGCTGTCATCTTCGCTTTCTTTTAACTCGGCGTTTTGTATGTCTTGGATTGTAGTTTGGTATTTTATCCCCTCATCGCCCTTTCTCTTGCTCCAATCATAACCTAAGAATTTGATGATATTTGCTTTATTGCTTTTGTTATCTGTGGTTTTATCGCTTGGGCTTTTTAGGATTAGGACTTTTTCATCTTGGATATAGGAGAAATAAAGCAATTTTTCACATTCTAGCTCTTTTACTTGGTGTAAAAATCTTTGGTAATGAAAGCTAGATTCTAAGCTTTTATATTCTTTAGTGAGTAGAAAATCTTTGAAGGCTTTGTTGTAGTCCTTTGGTGTGTGTTGTGCGGATAGATTTTTGTAGGTTTCTTTATAGCTTTGTGTGCTTTCAAAAAGGGCTTTTTGCTCGGTTTGAGTGAGTTTTGTCCTTTTAAATACTTTGGGCTTGTCTTTAGAATCTTTATTTTTGTCATAGTCGCTTTGGTATTCTTTAAAGACTTCGTTATTTTTAAGATTCTCATTTAAAATATCTGCTTGTAAAAATGCTAAAAAGTCTTTGTAAGGATAGTGCATAAAATCGCAGTATTGCTCTAAAATTCTAGTGTTTATAAAGTCGTCTTTTAAGCAGGATAGATTGAAGTTGTGCTCTTTTAGCTTATGCAATAAATCTTGGTTGTATTTTTTCTTTTTCTTTGCAAAGAGTATGATTGTCTGTGTGCCTGTCGTGCCAAAGGTGTTTTTATTTAACTCCACTATACTAAGAAGATTAAAATGCTGGAATAAAAGCTCTCTAGTTTTCTCATAAATCCCACCTTTTTGCAAAATTGAAACGGGTAGGACTAGGGCGAGTAGTCCATCTTCTTTCAAAAACTGCTTTGCCCTTTCTATAAAAAAGCATTCTATGGCGTTGTTTTTCTCATAGCTTTTAGAATCTATGCTTTGGGTTAGGGCGTAGGACTTTTGTGCGATGTCTTCTAGGGTGTTTAAAAAGCCTTTGACAGAATAGGGTGGATTTGAGAGAATGCAGTGAAAACTTGCCTCTTCAAACTCATCTTTAAAATTTTGCTTGATAAAGTCTAGGGCATCTTGGAAAATAATGCTTGAACTCGTTTTAGAATCGTGGATAATGCAAGCGGTCTTTGCGACTTTTGATAGGTCTTTGTTTTTCTCTATGCCATAGAGTTTTATGTCTTTATTGTGGGCTATGGATTCTGTTAGGAAATGTCCAGCCCCACAGGCAAAGTCAAGCACTTTAGAATCTTTTTTAAGCGTTGGGAGAGAATAGACAATAAAGCTTGTGATAGGCGTGGGGGTAAAGAATCTGCCCTCGTGCTGATGATAGTAGCGGTTTAAAAAGCCTTCAAATAAATCGCCTAAGAATTGGTTATTTTCACTTTGTGAGATGTATAAATCTTGGATTAAGTTGGCTACTTTTACTAATACTTTAAAATTGAGATAAAACTCTTCTTCATTTTCTACTTCTATGAAATTAAATTTTTTGATATTGAAGTATTTTTGCTTGTCAAAGATTTTGTCAAGGTCTTTTTTAAACTCGCCTTTTTCTCGCTTTGCATTTGTGAAAAGCTCATCTAGCTCGGCTTTTTTGACATTGACGACTTTCTTTTTAAATAGTGTGTTAATGCCTATTTCATAGAGGTTTAAAAGTCTATCGGTGTAGGCAAAAGGATTGTCATATTGAATCCCTTTATAGTAAAACTGCAAATCTTGCTCTTTTATGGGCTTTGGGTTGCCATTTTTATCGCAATTATTTTGCTCATCAATGATTTTACATAGCAATAAATCAACTAGGATATAAAAGCAAGATTCTGGATTGCCTATGGCGTTGTTTCTTAGAATAGTTGCAAACTCGTGGTAAATGCTTGCTATTTCGTTATATGGGACTGCTTTTAGGTCGTCTAGGTTGTATTTTTCTTTACCGACTTTATAAGGCTCAATGCTAGATTCTAATAAGCCTTTGGTTGTAAAATCTTGTGTGTAGGTGTTAGTCCATACATTAAAATAGCTTCTTACATTGGCGTTTTGTGGGCTTTCAAAGCCTAGCTTTTTCTCGTGCTCTTTTAAATCTGCGTTGATTCGCTCTAAATGCTCTTTATTATCTTTTGTTGTAATGATATGGCTTTTATAGACGATTTGCTTGGAATTAGAGTCAAAATCATAAGCAAGAAGACAGAGAAAATCGCATTTATTTACCGCATAATAGGAGAAAAGCTGACCGCCATCTTTTTGCATTTTATGCCATTCTTTATTAAACTCAGCCCCTGCAGTTTTATTTTCTATCAAAATAAGATTTGTATAATCTTTTTTTAGCACTAAAATATCGCCATAGACTTGCTGATTATGCCCGACTTCAAAGGTTGGCTCTAATATGATATGCCTTGCTTCATAGCCTTTAGAAAGCAGGGCATCAACACACAAAAGGCAGACAAAATTTTCATTAGAGCTAAAATTTGTGGTTGTGTTTCTGTGGATTATAAAGCCTGTGCTTGGGCTATCTATGCTTGGATATTTACCCTCTTTGAAGCTAGAATCTAGCGGCTCATAATTGATTTTTTGCGTGGCGAAATTCACTTCTATTTTTGTATTGTTTGTGTATGTTTTTGTGTAGATATGTGCTTGTTTAGATTCTAGCTTTTTGCCCCCCCCCCCCCCGCAGAGAGAGCTTTAAAGCCTAAAATTGCTAGCACTTCTTTTAGATTTTCTTGCGTAATCATTAGCTACCTTTTGTTTGAGCTGTATTGAGTGGTGTTGCTTAGAGGGCATAGTAGCATAAGCGCGCTTAATAGCTAGCTTGCTTGCAGATCTCGCCTAAATCCCTTGCAAACTTTAGTTTAGTAATTTTGCAAGATTCTGCTAGAATCCACTTTTACTTTACAAGACTAGGCGGAGATGGCAGTGGAGTTTGGGGAGTTTGGCACAAAGGCAGGGACATTACAGCAGCTATATGGGCGACTTAATAGTGCTAAGGTCCTGCCGCTAGTGATCACTTCGCTTGATGAGCTTGCCACTTCACAAGCTGCCATCCTAGCGCGTATCGCAGAGCTTAAGAGTGAGAGACTTATCGTGCGATCTAGCTCTAGGAGTGAAGATACCGCTAGCACTTCTAATGCCGGGGCATTCCTAAGCCTAGCCAATATCCCAGCAAGCGACACCAAAGCCCTACTAGAAGCCATAGAGCAAGTGGGGGCTTCTATGCCAGAATCTAGCGATGAAATCCTAATCCAGCCTATGCTAGATTCTATCGCGCTATGTGGCGTGGGCTTTAGCGTGGATAAGGAGTCTAGCGCGCCGTATTTTTGCATAAGCTATGACACAAGCGGTGATAATGCCAGCGTAACAAGCGGGAGCACCAATGCTATCTCGTATTTCGTGCAGTATCGTAGCGCGCCTTGTAGCGAGCCTTTGATGGCTAGGGTGGTGGCACTTATTAGCGAGCTAGAATCTATCTTTTCTTGCAGGGCTTTAGATGTGGAGTTTGCCTTCGTCAAAGCGAAGGGGCAATGCAGTGAAGTGGATTCTAGGGGTTTTGAAAGCCAAGCTCAAAATGTGTTTTGTAGCCAAGTCGCAGGCGGAAGGATTTTTGATGAAAAAGCGGGGTTGTGTAGTGGCGAGCAAGGAGATAAGACTAGAGGTCTATCGACGCAGCGAGCCGCAAACTCCCCGCTTTATCGCAAAAAGCCAACGCCAGAACCAAGTCAAGCTGAATCACCACAGCTAGAGCTTTATTGCTTACAAGTGCGCCCCCTTGTAATGCAAGGCAAGCAAGATCTCTACGACATAATCACCCCTAGAGCCCTAGAGCGACTCTCTAAGCGCATAAAAGCCCTAAGCGCGCCCCACCCAAATGTGCTTGGGCAAAAGGCGATATTTGGCGTGATGCCTGATTGGAATCCAGCAGAAATCATTGGGCTAAAGCCTAAGCGATTGGCACTTAGCTTGTATAAAGAGATTGTAACAGATGGCGTGTGGGCTTACCAGCGCGATAATTATGGGTATAGAAACTTGCGCTCCCACCCACTTATGCACTCATTTTTAGGCATACCTTATATCGATGTGCGCGTGAGCTTTAACTCCTTTATCCCAAAGCACTTGGATAAAGACATTGCCACAAAGCTTGTGGATTACTACCTAAAAGCCCTAGAATCCGCCCCAGAGTCCCACGATAAGGTCGAGTTTGACATTGTGTTTTCTTGCTATGATTTTTCTACGCCAAAGCGGCTGCGCAAGCTACTTGAGCACGGCTTTAATGATAATGAGCTAAAGCGTGTGGAGTTTGCCCTGCTCAATCTTACCAACTCCGTGCTAGCCCCAGACTCTGGGCTCTATCTCAAAGACTTAGAGAAGTCCAAAAAGCTTGAGAGCCGATATAGCGCGATAGTGGATTCTAGTCTCTCGCTTTATGACAAGATTTATTGGCTTTTAGAAGAGTGCAAGAGATTTGGGACGCTGCCCTTTGCTGGGGTGGCTAGGGCGGCGTTTATCGCTATGCAGATTCTGCGCTCACTTGTGGAAATAGGCTTTTTGACTGCCAAAGAGATGCAAAGCTTCCTAGCTTCGCTCAACACCCAAGCCAAGCAGCTAGGCAAGGATATGGCGCGCTTGCAAGAAGGTGGCTTAGAAGACTTCCTAGCGCGCTATGGGCATTTGCGCGCAGGGAGCTATGATATTACTTCGCCTAGGTATGATGAGGGGTTTGGTTATTATTTTGGCGGTGAAACGGGGGGGGGGGGGAATCCTGTAAGGATTCGGCTTCGGGTAGTCATAGCGGCGTGGCGATCCATAGACCAAACGCCCAAAACCTAGAATCTAGTATAGACTCTAGTGCGCTAGCTGAATCCACCAGCGACAAGCCAACGCTAAGCCACCACTTTTTAAGCCAAGATCGCCTCCGTGCGCTAGACTCCTTGCTCAAAGAGCACGGGCTAGAGATTTGCGCTAGTGATTTGCTTATCTTCTTGCAGCAAGCCATAGAGGGCAGAGAGAGCGTGAAGTTTGCTTTCTCTAAGCTGCTCTCAAAAGCCCTAAGCTATATCAAAGAGCTAGGCGAGAGCTTGCAAATCCCAGCAAGCGATATGGCGCATTTGGATATTAAAAGTATCTTGAGCTTGTATGCAAGCTTGTATAAAGAGAGTCCAAAGGAGCGATTTTTGCAAGAAATCGCCGCAAACAAGCAGGAATACGACCTTACTTGCGCGCTAAAGCTCCCGCCGCTTATCACAAAGCCAGAAGAAGTGTTCGCCTTTTTCTCAAGCAAGGTGATACCAAACTTCATCACACAAAAGCTCGCCATAGGCAAAGCCATCGAGCTAGATTCTACTACGCAGCAAAATCTACAAGGCTCTATCGTGCTTATTAAATCCGCCGATCCGGGCTATGACTATCTCTTCACCAAAGATATTGCTGGCTTTATCACCTGCTATGGCGGGAGCAACTCCCATATGGCGATCCGCGCTTCTGAGCTGCAGATCCCAGCAGTCATTGGCGTGGGGGAGCACGCATATCAAGTCTATGCCAATGCCTCTAAAATCCAAATAGACTGCCAAGCCCAGCAGATAGTGTGCCTGTAATGTTTATCGCTATGACACAACGACTTGTAGAATCTAGCTACAAAGAAGTGCGCGAGTGCTTGGCGAGCGAGTGGGGGGAGTTTTTCGCGCGTAATCTTACTAGCTATCTGCCTCTGCCTCTTGCCTATCATATCCCATTTGCGCAGTATGCGCCCTTTGTGCGTGGGGTGATCCTTAGCGGGGGGAATGATCTAGCACTCTTTTGCGATGATGAGCTCTCACATAAGCGCGATAGATATGAGAGAGCAGTGCTAGAGCATTGTGTAGGGCATCGTGTGCCTGTGCTTGGGGTCTGCCGTGGGGCGCAGATGATCGCGCAGTATTTTTCCTGCGAGATTGCGCCACTTCAGGGGCATATAGGAGAGCATAGTATAGATGTGCAAGGGAGAAGCTATCGGGTTAATTCCTTTCATAACTACTGCGTGCGATCTATCTCTAGCGAGCTAAAGCCAATCGCCCTAGCTAGTGATGCAAGTATAGAAGCATTTAGGCATAGGGAGCTGCCTATCTTTGGCGTGATGTGGCATATTGAGCGAAGTGGGGGTATGGAGTATGATGGGCTATGGCAGAGATTTTTACAAGCACTAAAGGAGAGAAATTGAGAGCACTTATTCTAGCAGCGGGCTTTGGCTCAAGGCTTATGCCACTGACCAAAGATAAGCCAAAATGTATGGTGGAGTATGCGGGCAGGGCGATCATAGACTATGAGATAGAGGCATTGCGTGCGTGTGGGATCGATGAAATAGCAGTGGTTGGCGGGTATTTGTATCCGGTGCTAGAATCTTACTTAAGCAAGCATAGTATCCACACAATGTATGAGAATCCAAACTATGCTAGCACCAATATGGTGCAGACAATGCTCTGTGCTAGAGAGTGGATAGAGGGCTGTGCTAAAGAGGGGCAAGACTTGCTTATCTCCTATGCGGATATTGTGTATTTCGCTCCTTGTGTGCAAAAGCTTTGCAAAAGTAGCGCGCCTTTGTCAATCGCGGTAGATAAGCAGTGGCACAGACTTTGGCAAATGCGCTTTAGCGATGTGCTGCTTGATGCTGAGAGCCTTAAAATCCACAATGGCAAAATCACCGAGCTAGGCAAAAAGCCTAAAAGCTTAGATGAGATACAAGGGCAGTATATGGGGCTATTTATGTTTAGGCACGACTTTTTGCCACAAATGCTAGATTTCTACGATGGGCTTGATAGAAGTGCAATCTATGATGGCAAGGATTTTGAAAATATGTATATGACAAGCTTTTTGCAAGCTCTTATAGATACTTTTGATAACGCGCAAGCCGTGGAGATTGATGGGGGCTGGCTGGAAGTGGATATGCCAAGTGATTTAGCCATATCGCTGCAAGATATTCGAGCAATCGCGGCGCAAAGGGGCGAGTAATGCAAGAGCTGCTAGATAAAGCCGCTAGAGTCGCGCTGCAAGCAGGGGAGATAATCCTAGCTATCAAGGACAAAACCACGAGCCAAAAAGCCGATGGCTCGCCTATCACTCAAGCAGATGTAGAGGCAAATGCCTTTATCACCCAAGCACTTATGCAAATCTCTCCCTATCAAGTCTGCTCCGAAGAAGCTCCACTAGGCTATGAAGTGCGCAAGGATTTGGAGTATTTTTGGCTAGTTGATCCCCTTGATGGCACAAAGGACTTTGCCGCTAATCTTTCTGGCTGGAGTATCAATATCGCGCTAATCCATCATAGCAAGCCGATTTTAGGCGTGGTGTATGCACCCGCGCTAAAGGAGCTCTATGTGGGGCTAGAGGGCTTTGGCGCGTGGAGCTATGAAGTAGATTCTACTACTTTGCAGAGCTTTAGGCTAGAATCTGGGGTAAGGCTATGTGGAGATATAAGCGCAAGAGTGAAGCAAGCAGACAGCGAGCTAGAATCTAGCCTGCTTGCGTGCGATTCAGTCTTCCACTCAAGCGCACTCACACAAGAGTTTATCGCGCATTATGGGCTAGAGAGTATCAAGCTAGGCTCATCGCTGAAGTTTTGCGCGCTTGCTCGCGGAGAAGCGGATATTTACCCTAGATTTAATGGCACAAAGGAGTGGGATACCGCAGCATCTCAAGTGATCGTTGAGCAAAGTGGGGGCGCGGTGATCAGTGTCCAAACAGGCAAGCCCCTAAGCTACAACAAAAAGCACTTTGCCAATGACTACTTTGTCGCTTTTAGTGCCAATCAAGTAGGCGGAGCTATCTATGAAGATGTCCGTAGCGATAAGCTGCCTTTAGCATTGAAAGCTAGCTACTATGGGCTAGTGGTGTGGCTCACAGGGCTAGCTGGGAGTGGGAAGAGCACTATTTGCAAAGAGCTTTATATAAGGCTTAGAGACTCTGGCTTTAATGTAGTGTATCTTGATGGCGATGAGCTGCGCGATGTGCTAGGGGCATATAGCTACGATAAGCAAGGGCGCATTAGCGTGGCAAAAAAGCGCGCCGATCTTGCTAGGCTTTTATCTAGGCAGGGGGTCATCACCATTGTAAGCACGATTTCGATGTTTGATGAAATCTATCAATACAACAGGGAGCATTTCCCCAACTACCTTGAGATCTATATCTCTTGTGCTTATGAAGAGCTCATACGCAGGGATCAAAAGCAGCTCTACTCTAAAGCCCTTAAAGGCGAGCTGCCAAATGTCGTAGGCGTGGATATAGATTACGATGAGCCAAAGGCGCATTTGCAAATTGACAACACCACGCTAGGCGGTATCGATGAAAAAGTCGGGCAAATCCTAGCCGCGATCCAATCTTAATCAAGGAGAAAAAATGCGAGTATTACAGAGAGCTAGAAATATGATAAAGGTCATAAAAGGTGGGCGTTGGGGGTATTTCTATGATCGCTTGCCCGGCGCGCAAAAGGCATTTAATCTCACCAATCTCTTCCCCCACCCAAGCGCGTATCGCTATATCTTGCTAGGAGGGCACGGCGTGGGGCTAACCGCGGTGAAATACTATCTCTCCAAGTGTCAGGCAAAGCCTATGGAGATTCTCTCTTATGAGAATTTTCGCCCTTTTGTGTTCTGGCGTGAGTTTGATGGCTTGGTGCTTGATAAGTCTCCGCTAAATAGCGATGCGAGCAAGATTCTAGCTACTTGCACAAAGCGCGCGCCTGTGTATCAGCTCGTGCGCGATCCTATAAGCATTGTCAAAAGTAATGTCAATGCCACAATGCTACACACCATATCAACGATACACGCTCAAAAGGACGCAAACGCGCTAGCCTTTGCCATTATTAGAGATATTTCGCATTTGATGATAGCCTTTAGCTCCCAGCGCAAGCTTGTAGAGCATATCACAAGCGATGTAAGCTACCTTAGTATGGAAGATATTGATGATACAAATATGCCAAGCACTATGCAAAAATTCTGCGATCGTTTTGGCTATACCAACTGCTCTTACGATGAAGAAAGCGTGGTTAAAGGCTCATCTTTCCCTAGGTGCTTCCCCTATATTTTTCACATTGATGGAGAAGTGTTTGGGCTCTCTACGCTCTCAAGGCTAGTAGATGGCTCAAGCGCTGAGATCGATGTATCTGCGCATATAGATTCTAAACGCTTGCAGTGGTCCTACCCTATCCACAAGCTAGAATCTATCGTGGTAGAAGGCTACGAGAGCCACCCGCTTTATCTAGTATGTGCTGCCCCCCCCCTATTAAAAGTAGCAGCCTAGAGCAGGCTAGGGCTAAAGCACAAAGCTATATAGAATCTACGCGCGCGCTTTTAGCGAGAGCAAAGCAGCTTGCTTTCACAGAATCCACGCTTATAGAAGCACTTCTGCAAGCCCAAGACTTGTCCCAATATTTAGCCCAAAGGATAGAGAGAGAATGCGCCATCATCAAAAATGATCGCCCAGATATTTGGGAGCAATTCTCGCATACAAGGGAGTTTTTGCGCTTGTGCGGCAGGGCGTTTTAGTCCCTTTTTAAACTGCTGTGTGGCAGAAAAGTAGATTCTAGCTCTAGCTTTGGTGGATTTTTGCTAGCCATTCATTAAGCGTTTTTTCAAAGCCTTTTTGTGTTTGCTTGACAAATTGCAGCGGCTTTAGTAGGTATTGCTGCTTGATGTAGCCGCCAAAATTATGGGGGTATTTGTAGGTTTTAGAGTGGGGGAGGATATGCGGGCTTATGGGGAGGATCTCGCCTTGGTTTATGGCTTCTAGTGCTGCGTTGATGGCGTTATAGGCGGTGTTGCTTTTGGGGCAGGAGGCTAGGTAGATGACACATTGGGCTAGGATTATGCGCGCTTCTGGGTAGCCGATCTTGCTTACTGCTAGCATTGTGGAAGTGGCTAGATTTAGGGCGTTTGGATTAGCGTTGCCAATGTCTTCACTAGCCAAAATCACAAGCCTTCTAGCGATGAACTCTGGGTTTTCCCCGCCGGCAATCAGCCTTGCTAGGTAGTAGATACTTGCATCAACATCGCTACCGCGGATAGATTTAATGAGCGCGGAGGCTAGGTTGTAGTGGGTGTCATCTTCGCTTGTGCCATCATTTAAGCTTACAGGGCGCAAGGACTTGACATCTTCTAAGGTGATCGTATCGCTTAGGGCTAGCACTTCTAGGACATTAAGCATAGCGCGCCCATCGCCGCCGCTGCTTGAGATGAGATAGGTGCAGGCTTCTTGGGTGATGGTTTTTTTGACTTGGGGCGATTCAGCTTTTGGGCTAGAATCGTGGATTTTGCGCGATTGGCTTCGGTCATTACCCTCTAGGTAACTCTCTTGCCAATCGCTTGAAAACCCCGATTCTATCTCCAAAATCTTAGAATCGCTGGGGCTTGGTTTTGGCGTTGGTTTTTTGGCTAGAATCGCGGATTGCTGCGACGATTCTGCGGTTACATACGCTCTAGTATGCGCCCTTGAATCGCCTTGCAAAGCCACGATTCTATCTCCAAAATCCTGCCGCCTAGCTGCGTTTTGAGAAAACATATTTTCAGCGTTTTTGTTAAAAATCCTAGAGTCCTTTGCTGGCTCGTTTAGATTCTGGGTATTTTCTTTAGCAATGCTAGAATCTAGACTTTCACTACTTGCGCTACTTCTGTCATCGCAAGCGTTGTTGCTAGACAATGCGTGGCAAAGCGTAGCTTCTTTAGAAAACAAGGGATACCGCTCGGCGATAGCCGATGTTTCTTTAGAATCCATAGAATCCATTTGTGCTTGGCTAGATTCTAGGGCTTCAAAGGTAGATTCTACCTTTTCTATCCCAAGCTCCCTAAGCGCGCGCCTAAGCAGCTCTTCTAGCTCCTTTGCCTGCAAGGGCTTAAACTCGCAGAGCAAGGAGCGCGAGCGTATCGCATTTGTAAGCGTGTAGAAAGGATTCTCCGTGCTAGCTCCTAGCACGATAGCACTTCTCTCTTCCATAATGGGCAGCAAGGCTTCTTGCTGGGGCTTGCTAAGCCTATGCACTTCATCGATGAAGATAAGCGGCGTAATCAGCGATTGCTGATATGGCTTAAGTGCGCTATGCAAGGAGTCTAGCTTAAACTTTGTGGCATTAAAGGGGAGAAAGACATCGCCCAGCTCTTTGGCAATCAGCCTTGCTAGAGTCGTTTTCCCGCTGCCCGGAGGTCCGTAGAAGAAGCAGTGTGGCATTTGCTTTGCCACTATGGCGCGATATAGGGGGGCGTTTTTGTGTAGTAGGTGGCTTTGCCCTAGGAAGTCGGCTAAGGTTTGTGGGCGCAGAAGTGCAGCTAGGTGGGTCATAACAATGCTTTGGCTAGAATCCACAGCTTCCCCACATCACACACGCCCAAACACCCAAAGCCCAAGACCCTCCCACACATCACTTGCCCTTAAAGATCATCAACTCATACGAGCTTTGCTTAATGGTTACGCTATTGTCTTTGCTTGCATTAGATCGTAGCTGCTCGATAATGCCATCTAGCTCATCAAGCCGCTCTTTTAAACGCAGGATAATATCCACGCCCGCAAGATTTACTCCCAAGTCGCGCGTGAGCCGTAAGATTGTCTTAATCTTATCAATATCGCGCTGGGAGTATAGGCGCATTTTGCCCTCTGTCCTGCCCGGCTCAATCAAGCCCTCTTTTTCATATTGGCGTAGGGTTTGGGGGTGGATTTCTAGGATTTTTGCCACAACACTAATGAGATATACAGGCTCATCATAGCTATACATTGCGCACTCCTTATGCTTCTAGCTCTTTGTGCAAGAGATCTTGCAAGGGCTTTGAGAGAGATTCTAGCTTGGGCAGGATAATGTTAGCACGCAAGTAGAGATCGCCTAGGGCTTGGGTTTTGAGATTTTTCGCGCCGAGCTCTTTGACGCGGAATTTTTGGGCGTTTTTGGTGTTGGGCGGGATTTTTAGCGTAACTTCTTTGTGCAAGGTGGGGATTGTTACCTTGCCGCCAAAAAGTGCTGTTTTTAGCGGGAGGTCAAAGTCTTGGGTAATGTCATCGCCATTTCGCTCATAGATCGCACTAGAATCCACCTGCACCTTTAGGATCAAATCCCCCCTGCCGCTGCGCCCAGATCGCCCCTTGCCGCGCAGGCGGATACTTTTGCCATCGCTTATGCCAGCGGGGATTTTCATATCAATCTGCTCGCCTTCAAGCATTATGCTATGCTTGCCGCCGGTGATGGATAGCTCAAAGGGTATGCGTATGCTTGCGTGTATGTCCAAATCCTGCTCAAATCCCCCAAACCCTGCGCCGCCAAAGCCAAAGTTTGAGCCGAAGTTGAAGCCCCCACGCGCGCCAAAAATCTGGCTTAAAATCTCATCAAGTCCGGCAGCTCCGCCCTGCGAGCGCGCAAAATCGCTGAAGTTCTGCCCGCCAAACATACTATCGCCAAATTGGTCGTATTGCTTGCGCTTTTGCTCATCGCTTAAAATCTCATAAGCGGCATTGATTTCTTTGAATTTCTCTTCTGCGGCTTTTTCTTTATTGACATCAGGGTGGTATTTGCGCGCTAGCTTGCGGTAAGCCTTTTTGATTTCATCTTGGCTTGCGTTTTCGCTGACTTCTAGCGTTTGGTAAAGGCTTTTGCTCATTATCTATCCTTGAGAAATTTATTTCTTTGAGTATGATTGTATCATAAAACTTTAGTGCTAGTGTATCAATTTATGCGCGAGCGTTAGATCTAGTGCTCTGCAAGCTGTGGCTAGATTCTAGCTAGAATCTAGCGCGCCTTTTTTGTGGCATTGGGCTTGCGGCAGAGATCTTGCACAAAGCTGCTGACATAGAATCCACTTTTATCAATACTGCATAAAAAGTCTTTAATCTCCTTGTAGCTTACAATTACGGGTGCAGTGGCATTTCTAGGGATAGTGGTCATACCAAGTAGCTGCCCATCTTTGGTGAAAAATGGTCGCCCGAAGATGATTTTCTGCGCGTTTTTAATGGGGAGCTGCTTGGCGTTGTTTTTCAGCGTGATTATGCTGATGTTTGGGTTGTTGAAAGTCGTGGTAACGGTGTAGTAGTCGTTTGTGCGCACGGGCTTTGTGCTTGCAATATCGTAGGCATTGTGGGTGAGAATCTTGCTGTGGTAGTAGCTTTGGGAGCGGAGATTGCAGTAGTCATCAGTATAGCCAGAGACTTCAAAGAGACTAAGCCCCTGCACTTTATCAAGGGCTTTTAGGCGCAGCTCTGCTATGCAGATGAGATTCCCCGCGCTCTCATCGCGCATTTTTAGCAAGATATTTTTAGGGTAGGCACTAGCATTATGCCCAAGCTCTGCGGAGGTTAGGAAGAGATTATTTGGCAGTAGCAGCCCAAATCCACTGCGGAAGCTCCCATCATCAAAGGAGACCATCACAAGCCCTACGGAGCGGATCCACGGGAAGTTTTTTTGCACGGCTAAAAAGTCGTCCATATTCCCCACTTCCATAATCACCCTATCAATCTGGCTAGATTCTAGCTTGTCTTTGGAGCTAGAATCTAGCTTGCCTTGGCTTGGGGGGTTTTGGGCTTCTTTTTGTGCTGTTGCGTGCTGCTCTTGGGCGGATTCTAGTGGGTCGCTAAGATCAGATTCTGAAGCATTAGCGATAAGACATAGCCCCATTGTGGCACAAAGCACAAGCTTGGCACATCTCTTGTGCCCTTGCATAAGCATAAATAAATCGTTAAACATAAACACCACCTTGCCTTAACATAGTCTGCGTTGTTATGCAGCCACAGCCTTAAGCCACACCGCTTGGCTTCAAGGACTAGACCCCTACTAGACCCCCCACTAGACTTTTTGGGCTTTTAGATTTTAGTAAGGACAAACTCGCTAGAATCTAAAGCTATAAACGCTTACATTTTGTATATGATTTACAATACGGACTTAACTTGCTAGGGCTTGGATTCTAGCATATTTACGCTAAAGGATTTGTTATGGAAGAGTTAAAAACTTTTACCCCCACGCAAGAAGAGCTAGATTCTAGTGCGTATGCTAGGATAGAGACAAATAAGGGCGTGATTGTTGTGAAGCTTTTTGGAGAGAGTGCGCCACAGGCAGTGAGCAACTTCGCCACACTTGCGCGCGATGGATTCTACAATGGACTTACATTCCACCGCGTGATCGCGGGCTTTGTCGCGCAGGGTGGCTGCCCTAGGGGTGATGGCACGGGCGGACCGGGGTATAGGATCGCTTGTGAGCTAAAGGGCAATCCACATCGCCATAAAAGAGGCGCGCTCTCTATGGCACACGCTGGGAGAGATACAGGCGGGAGCCAGTTTTTCCTATGCTTTGTGGATTTGCCGCATTTAGATGGTGAGCACACGGTGTTTGGGCAGATTGAAGATGAGCAGAGTCTAGCGGTGCTAGATAGCCTTAGGCAAGATGACACGATGACAAGTATTACCATTTCTTCTAGTATATAGGTGTTAAAGCGCGAAATTGATGAATTGGAAGCGCAGAGTTATTGAAGCCATCGTCCCTAGAGCCGGCTGGGCGGTGGTGTGGATTTTATATGCGACAAGCCGCAATCGGTTTTTCATCGATGAGGGCTTGCAGCGAGAAAATACGATCCTAGCCTTTTGGCACGGCGAGATACTTATGCTCCCTATGCTCTACCGCAAGCTTCGCCAGCACCCAAATATTTACATCTTATCGAGCAATCATTTTGATGGAGGGCTGATTGCCAAAATGTGCGAGTGCTTTGGCTTTGAGAGTGTGAGAGGTAGCACAGGATCTGGGCATAAGGGTGGCGCGCGCGCGCTTTTGCAGCTCATCGCTGGGCTTAAAAATGGCAAAGATGTGGGCATAGCTGTTGATGGTCCAAAGGGTCCCTATCATCACATCGCTGATGGGGTGATAATGATGGCGCAAAAAACAGGCAAAAAGATCAGTGTGTGCCGCGTGGTGCCAAGCTTATGCTATGAGTTTGGGACTTGGGATAGGTTTTTGCTGCCGCTACCTTTTGGGAAAATATGCTATTATATGAGCGAAGGATTCGCGCTAGACCCGAGTCTTAGCCTAGAAGAAGCAAGAGAAGTGGTAAAAAAACAAATGCAGCGCATACAGGGGCAAAAGTAGGGGTAGGTATGGGATTTTTTACTTCGATGATGTCGCCATTTTTTAGCCAAGTGTTTATCGCAATCAATATTGATGCGATCACTTGCACGATAAAAATCGTAAGAATTAAGCGCGACAGGCA
Source organism: Helicobacter canis (assembly GCF_008693005.1). GTDB lineage: Bacteria > Campylobacterota > Campylobacteria > Campylobacterales > Helicobacteraceae > Helicobacter_B > Helicobacter_B canis. Next base: position 65,660 of record NZ_VXKE01000016.1, read on the forward strand.
AGTAGAATCCCTTACAAAAGAGTTTAAAACCACTGAAAACCAAATCCCAATGGAGGCTGTGAAGCTTATAAGACGATATAAGCATAGCTATCCTTTTACCTATGTAAGCGCGGTGATTAAAACACTCTCGCAAGGTGTAGTCTTGCAGAAGGATTCTAGGGACTTTTTCGCTGGGAATCTTCGGGCGAGCGAGTGTGAGATTAGCAGTAGTGATACGATCCGTGTGTTTGCAAAGCGATCGATGATTAAAGACTATTTGCGCCGCTATGATGTGATTGGCGGGGTGGATTTTTTGTTTTCGCCGTTTTTGCTCATTGATAAAAACGCCCACGATCTCCCAACTTTAGGCAACAATGTCTATGTGCTTTTGCAGCGGAGTAATATTGCTCTTACGGTGGTGTATAAGGGTGTAGCGACTTTTAGTGGGTTTTTTATCGCTGAGGGTGAAGTGCCTATGCTTAATAAAGAAGAGCAAAGACCAGATATTGAGCTAAAGAACTTTGATGAGCTTTCTTTAGATGAAGACTTTGATGAGTTTGCTAAAATCGCCCTAGATCCAAGCCTAGATCGTTTGCAGACAGATATGTTTATCCCCAATCTTGATGAGACAAAAATTGTCTATGATGATATGCCAAAGGCAAGGATTATTAGTAAGATTCTCGTTGATGCGATCAAGGAGTATTATCAAAACCCTCTCTATCAAGGCGAGTTTATTGATAAAGTCATCTTGCTTGATGCGTGCAAGCTAAGTGATCAGGCACACGAGCTTATCGCCAAAGAGCTTATGCTAGAGACGGTGAAGAGGGATATTGACCTCCCTGATGTGTTGATAGAATTTGCGCAAAGAGAGCTTAAAGGAAGATAATGGCACTAAGTTTCACCCGCCACAAGACCAAACATATCTTTGCCAAGATTACTAAGATTTGGTGGCTGTATTTCGCACTTACGATTGTGATTTTGCTTGGGTTTTATGGCTTTGTGGCAAGGGAGATCTCTGTCTCTGCAAAGCGTGCGCAAGAGTATCGAGCCAATCAGCAGATTTTACAGCAAAATATCATTGATATTGATGAGCACTTCGAGCGGCTCGTGTTTGAAGCCACACTTGTGCATCAAAGAAGTGATAAAAACGACATTCGCCGCGATAAGCTGCACGATCTACTAGAGCTTATACCAGATAAAATCACCTTGCATTTTATAGAGATTAGCGACACGACACTTGTGCTAAAGGGCATAACACCTTCAAGGGAGTTTTTCTACTTCGCCTTGCAAGATCCGCTTAAGGCAAATTTTGGGCGATCCAATGTGAATTTCTACGCGCTATCAAATGGCTGGTATGAGTTCATCTCCATTAGCCACGCACACACCCAAGCCACTAGAAAGGCAGAGTCTCAAGCTGCTATGGACGACACTAAATAGGAGATATGATGAAAGCACCTATTGCGCGCTCTTTTAATAAAGTCGATACAGACTTGGTCATTCGTAATTTGATCTTTTGCGTTTTGTATATTAGTGTGATTCTTGGGTTTTTTAACTACCTGCTTTGGCCCACGATTATCGCCTTTAAATCCCAATATATCCTAGAGCGCAAGGAAAAAATCATTTACACTGAAATCAAAAAGGGCTACGACAATTCCACCAAACGCCTGCAAGATTTCATCACAAACAATCGCGACTCTTTCTCAAAGCTTGATAATCAAAACGCCCTTGAAGAGATAGAGAGCCTAATTGCCAAGTATCTTGATATAAAATCTGTTAAAAAGCTTAGCCATACCACGCAGGCAAACGACCACACGCAAAGCACCACCTATGCTTTCACCACCCAGACAAAAAATGTCGCTAATATGTGGCAGCTTATGGAAAAGCTCTCTACCCTGCACGCAAGCGTGGTGATCAACCCCCCTGTGCAAATCAATCGCGCCAGCTTGCAAGCAGAGGTGTATGACATAAGCTTTAGCCTAGAAGTGATGAGCAACACCTACCAAATCCCAGAGCACACCAAAGAGCTACTCAAGCAGCTCTAAATAGTAAATGACACTAAAGATTCTAGCGATTGTCGCAGTAATATTTAGCTTTTTGCTAGGGAGCAAGATTTATATCTATTGGCGATTATCAAATGCTTCGCTGATATTTTCTAAGTATAAACGCTCCCTTGCAGGCGTGCTTTTGCTGGTATTTGTTTGCGAAGTTGGATTCTTTATTGTGGCAAAGGATCTGCGCTTCCACGATATAAGCTATAGCCTTTTGGGGCTTTGTGTGGCGACTACTTACTGCTTGTTTGTAGCGTGCTTGTGTGTGGATATAGTGTGGCTTTGTGGCAAGGCATTATCTATGAGGCTAAAGAGTAGGTCGCTAGAATCTAAAGCAGAATCCAAGCTAGGCTCTAGTGCGCAAATGTCGCTCTCTCGGCGCAAGTTTCTAAAAATCTTACACGATTTGGGCGTGTTTGGGCTGTTTTTTCTCTTTTTCTTCACAAGTCGTAATAATGCCCTGCATACCCCGCAAGTGCGCAATGTCCAAATCCCACTCCCTAAGCTAAAGCAGCAAAAACGCATTGCGATGGTGAGCGATGTGCATATCGGGCATATTCTCAAGGCGGATTTTTTAGCGCGTATTGTAGAGCGGATCAATGCGCTAAATGCCGATGTAGTGGTGATTGTGGGGGATTTGATTGATGATGATATAGCAAAAGTTGGCAAAGAACTTAGCGCGCTAAAAGAGCTTGCTAGCAAAGAAGGGGTATTTTATGTCAATGGTAACCACGAATACTACCACGGCATCGCGCCTATAATGGAGTTTATGCGATCAAGCGGGGTGCGTGTGCTGGATAATGAAGCCATCGAGCTAGAGGGCTTTAATCTTGCTGGGGTTAATGACTTAGCGGGCTTGCGCTTTGGCGAGTATGTGCCAGATCTTGCACGCACTAGGCAGGGCTTAAATGCCAGCAAGCCTAGCATTTTGCTAGCACATCAGCCTAAGTTTGTGCGGCGTTATGATGTGAGCGGCTTTGATTTAGTGCTAAGTGGGCATACGCACGCGGGGCAGGTTTTCCCAATGTCAATTTTTGTCTGGCTTGATCAGCATTATATCCACGGACTCTATCAGCATACCAAAGACACTAAGCTCTATGTCAGCTCTGGGGCAGGATTCTGGGGACCGAGCTTCCGCTTCCTAGCTCCTAGCGAGATTGTCTGCATTGATCTTGTGCTAGAATCTAGCGCGATTGCTTAATGCTTCAAGCCATATTTGCTATATAAAGGATCTTCTATGCAAAAGCTCACTATAGCCATTGATGGTATGTCTTGCGCTTCTTGTGCTAACTCCATCACCAAGCACCTAAAATCTAACGATCTCCTTACAGATATTCATATCAACCTAATCGCCAAAACCGCCACCCTAACCCTTAATGACTCCCAAAGCCTAGAGCCAATCTTTGCTGCTATCACAAAGCTAGGCTATAAGCCAAGCCTACTCAAAGGCTCTTCTATGCCACTACAACGCCAGCACTTTAGCCTAAGTCTAGCCCCTGCACAGACTCTAGCAAAAGGAGCTGTCTTTAGCCAAATCCCAGCACAGCAATCTAAAGAGCTAGATTCTACCCTAGAATCCATATTTGAAAAGGTAGATTCTAGGGGGGGGAGTGCCACAAATGTAAGCGGGCTGACAAAGGATTCTAGGATTTGCGATGAGAAATCGGGGTTTTGCGAACGCGTGCAAGGGCGCATACTTGGGGTATGTAACCGCAGCCCGCGTGAAGTAATCCACGATTTATCGCGTAAAGCCGAATCCATTAGTGCAAAATATTTTCTCCATAAACATCGGGTGTTATTAAGCGGGGTTTGCGCACTTGTAGTGCTCTACCTTGCTATGACACCTATGCTGCTAGATTCTGCTCTTATCGCGCCATTTGATGATATGCGTGTGAATTTCTTCACCCAGCTTTTCTTAGCTCTTGCAAGTATGCATTTGGGGCGTGATTATTACTTCAAGGGCTTTAGGACACTGCTTGCCAAATCTCCCACAATGGACTCACTGATTGCCATAAGCACGACTGCCGCGCTTGTGTATAGTGTATATAATGCCTTGCTTGGGCACACACATTGGTATTTTGAGAGCATTTGTGTGATTTTGTTCTTTGTGCTTTTTGGCAAGGGTTTAGAGCAAAATGCCAAAGACACGACAAGCTCTGTAATACGCGCATTGCTTTTAGGTAATCTCTCGCAAGTGTTGCGCATAGATTCTAAGACAGAGTGTCAAATCTCCCCCCAAGAAATCCGCATAGGAGATAAGCTAAGGATTCTCCCTGCGCAGACAATCCCTGCAGATGGCATTGTCTATGATGGGGAAGGGGGTGTTGATGAGTCTATGCTTAGTGGCGAGGTGATCCCCGTTGAGAAAAGGGCAGGCGATAGAGTGTATGCCGGTAGTATCAATACCAATCGCGCCTTTGTTATGCAGGCTACTAGCACAAGCGAGCATAGCACGCTAAGCACGCTTGGTGCGCTTGTGCAAGAGGCGATGAGCTCTAAGCCATCGATCGCCAAGCTAGCAGATGTGATTGCGGCATATTTTGTCCCAGCAGTGATTGTGGTCGCTCTAGTGGCGTTTGGTATTTGGTGGGTGTGTGAGGGGCTGGACTTTGCCTTTGGTGTGTTTATTAGCGTGCTTGTGATTTCTTGTCCGTGCGCTTTGGGGCTGGCTACGCCTATGGCGGTGATGATAGGCACTGCGCTTGCTAATCGGCAAGGAGTCTTCATCAAGCAAGCACAGAGCTTTGAGAAGCTTGGCAAGATTAGTGATGTGGTGTTTGATAAAACAGGCACGCTCACGCAAGCTACTCTAAAAGTCGTAGCAGTCCAAAGTCTATGCGATCTTAGCGATAGGGAGATCCTAGCTCTAAGTGCTGGGCTAGAGAAGGGGAGTGAGCATATCATCGCCAAAGCCATTATCCAAGAAGCCGCGCAGCAAGAGATTGAGCCAAGTGCGTTTAGGGAGTTTTGTGCGCGGGCTGGGTTTGGGATAGAGGCTCTAAAAGATGGCTGCACTTACGCGCTAGGGAATCAGGCGATGTTTGCAGGGCAGATAGAAGCACCTACACAAGAGAGGCAAGAGGCATACATAGAAGTGCTACTGGGGAAAAAAGTGGATTCTAGCTATGAGCTTTTAGGCATAATCACGCTAGAAGATACCCTAAAGCCTAGGGCTAAAGAGCTACTACAAGTCCTAAAAGATAAAGGCTTAACACTACATATCCTAAGTGGAGATACTGAAAAAAACACCAAGCGCATAGCGGAGTCTCTAGGGGTGTCGCGCTATTTGGCTGGCATTAAGCCAGAAGATAAGCTAGCCTATATACAAGAGCTTCAAAAGCAAGGCAAGGTCGTAATGATGATAGGCGATGGGCTCAATGATGTGGGCGCGCTAGCAGCAGCAGATGTCTCTCTAAGCTTTGCCAAAGCTAATGATGTAAGCAAAAACACCGCAGATATTATCATCTACCACAATGATATATCGCGCATACTTTTTGTAATGTCTCTCTCTAAGAAAGTCATACAAAATATCCGCGAGAATCTAGGCTTCGCGTTTGTTTATAATTGTATCTGCATACCGCTAGCGTGTGGTGTGCTCTACTACCCAGCACAGATGTTGCTAAATCCAATGATCGCGGCATTTGCGATGAGTGCTAGTAGTATTTCTGTGGTGCTAAATAGCCAGCGACTTTGGAAGTTTAGATTCTAGCGCACAGATTACTATGATGAGAAAAGCCGTTGTTTTGTCATTATCAAGCACCACAGAAACGGCGGTAATCTACAAATAAACAAAGAAACAAAGAAAACCCCAGAGCCTAAACTTCCCCTTAAGGCAAATATACTACAATCGCTCCCAAGTCTTACTCTTAAGGAAGCATTATGCCCACTCTTACTATCCAAACTTTAAGCACTTCTTATCCTGTGGTAATTGATGAGTTTTTACACAACGACACTTGCATAATCTCCCAGAGCAAAGCTCTCATTGTTAGCAACCCAAAAGTCGCTGGACTCTATCTCCATAAAGTGCTGCCAAAGATACAAGCGCAAGAAGTGTTTGTCTGTATCGTGCCAGATGGTGAAGAGCATAAAAATATGCAGAGTATCGAGCAGATTTTGCAGTGTGCCTTTGCCAATCGCTTGGATAGAAAATCGCTAATGATAGCCCTTGGCGGCGGGGTGATAAGCGATATGGTGGGCTTTGCTAGTGGGATCTTTGAGAGAGGGATTAGCTATGTCTCAATCCCTACAACCCTGCTCGCACAAGTTGATGCATCTGTGGGCGGCAAATGCGGAGTCAATAACGCCTATGGCAAAAATCTCATAGGGCTTTTCCACCAGCCAAGTGCTGTCTATATTGATAAAGAATTCTTGCGCACACTCTCTACGCGTGAGATTAAAGCTGGGCTAGCAGAAGTGCTAAAAATCTTTGTCTGCTTTGATGAGCAGGCTTTCACAAAGCTAGAGATGCTAGAGTCCCCAGAATCTAAAGATGCGTTTTTGGATTCTAGCGCGCTTTTACCCCTTATCCAAAGATCCATAGAGATTAAAGCCAAAGTCGTGGAGCAAGATGAGAGAGAGAGCGGTATCCGCGCCGCGCTTAATTATGGGCATACTTTCGCGCATATTATTGAGATGCAAACACACTATAAACGCTTCTTACACGGGCAAGCAGTAGCCATAGGGATAGCTATGGCAAACACCCTAGCCCAGCAGCTTGGGAGTCTAAGTGCGGCAGAGTCTAAGCGTATTAGCACGCTACTTGCGCGATTTGGCTTAGATGAGAGCTATCATATCGATGATATAGAAGCGTTCTATCAAGCATTTTTCTTGGATAAAAAATCACACAGCAACAAGCTTTGCTTTATCCTGCCTGAAGGCATTGGCGGCTTTAGCCTGCGCGATGATATAAGCAAGGAGCAGATTATCGCCTGCTTGCAGCACTATGCGCGCTAGATTCTAGCTCGCTAGACCTAGAATCTAAAATCTAGCATACGCGTAAGGATTGTGTCGGTGAAATCGCCAAAGAGCGGGGCGTTGCAAAACTGCAGGCTCTCACAAGTTGGGCAGTCAAGATTTAGCTCTATCATCACAGGCTCACCATTTTCATCAATAGTAAAATCCCAGCCGATAATCCCAAAGTGCGGCACAGCTAGGTGCATAGATTTCGCCATAGCCACGACTTTGTCAAAATGCGGAATCTGCACCCCACAAACTCTCGCACCACTTGGCAGAGCTTTAGCCTGCTTGCCTTTGCCTTGCACGATGAAATCCCTTGCCACGCCATTTTCATCAATGCCGACTTTATAAAACTCTCCATCATTTGAAGCCACGCCCCCAGCTCCAATATACAGCACCGCGCTAAGTAGCACACATTTGTTTTGATAGAGCAAAGTAACGATTCTAAAAGTATTGACAGAGTTTGGCTGCAAATCGCGCAAAAATTGGTGCTGATTGATGACTTCTTGGATAGCAATGTCGCCTGTATAGTCTGCTAGCACCTGCGCGATGTCTTGTCTCCTAGAATCCACTATTACAATCCCGCTGCCTAGCCCTGTGGCATGCATTTCTGTGGGCTTTATTAGCACGCGATCATAGTCTTTGAGCAATGCTAAAGTGGATTCTAGGCTTTGGGGTGTGTGGCTGCGCTCTTGCGTGGGGCGGTAGTAGCTGCCTTTTATGCGCTTGGCTATCGTGCGTGGCGTGGGGAAATGGGAGAAAAGCACATCGTAGTAGTTTTTATCGCTAAAGGCGGCTTGGTAGGATTTGGGATTGAAGTAGGGGAGCAAGTCTTGGTAGTAGAAGTGATTGTCTAGGTAGGCGACATCTAGGGGGTGGTGGGGATTTATGCTGTGGTAGATTGTATGCCAGCTTAGTAGCTCTTTTATGCGCTCTTGTAAGCTATTTCGCGCGAAGCCACGAGAGAGAGAGAGAGAGAGAGAGAGTAAAGGCGTCCAGTATTCTACAACCTGCTTGGCGTGTGCTTGGGGGAGGGGCTTTAGCTGATTGTGGGAGTCAAGGTAGCGCAGGTAGCTAGCGGTTTTTTCACGGAAGTAGATTCTAGCTCCTTGATAGTCTTTGCGTGCTTTTAGCCCATAGAGTGCGGATTTGAGATAGGATTTGAGAGAAGTTTTGATACTCATTTGTGTCCTTTGTGTGAGATAGTGGAGTGGGTATTGTAGCAGAATCTAGCGCGCAAGTAGATTCTGCAGGCATACCTGATTGCAATGCAAAGATTCTGCTACCGCCTAGAATCTAAGCGAGCTAGCGTAGGATTCTAAGACTTGGGCAGAATCTAAAGGATTGTAAAAACAAGCTGAATACTTTGTGTGATAGGCTCAAAATGCGCATTGCTAGGATAGAAGCTAATGCGATAAAGCAGCTCGGCATTAAGCGGAAACCACTTAAAAAGCGCGAGTCCGCCCTCTACATATCCGCCTACGCTTTGCGCATACGCATTGCTTTGCACACTTAAACCCCCACCTAGCACAAAAGAAAATGGCGTGGGATAGCCATCTGGCTTGCCCTCGCAGTCTTTATGCGTTTGGAGTGCGCCACTTGCGCGGTGGTAGGGATTGGGGAAGGGGTGGAGATACAAAAGCCCACCGATGTAGTGGGTGTTGCGATGAAGCTTGGGCGAGTGGCTAAAGAGATAGCGCACTCTCCAGCCATAATCAAGCTCTCTATCATCTTCTGGATTCATATACATTACCCCAGCACTAGCACCCACAATTGGTGTGGTCGCTGCGGTGCGCGCTTGGTTTTGTGCGCTAGAATCTAGCGCGTTAAAATCCGCGCCCACGCCTGCGTGCAAGGAGAGGATTTGCATAAGTGTCCCGCCCCAAAACTTTAGCTGCTCGGATTGGGATTGACAAAGTGGGATAGCAAAAAGTGTGGGTGAGATAAGGACTAGGAGCAAGGCGAGCCTAGCTCCTAGAGAGCGCAAAGAGTCAAAAAGCCGCATAAATAGCAGAAATACGGCTTATGCTTTAGGCTTAATCATATTTTCTGGGACGACAAATTTATCAAAATCCTCCGCGCTGACAAGTCCTAGCTCTAGGGCGGACTCTTTTAGGGAGATATTTTTCTTATGCGCATTTTTAGCGACTTTGGCGGCGTTTTCATAGCCGATGTGAGGATTGAGCGCAGTTACTAGCATTAGAGAGTTGTGCAAGTTGTGCGCGATTTTTTCTCTATTTGGCTCAATGCCTACTGCGCAGTGGATATTAAATGAGTGCATTGCATCAGCTAGCAAATCAAGGCTTTGCAAGAAGTTATAAATAATCACTGGCTTAAAGACATTAAGCTCGAAGTTTCCTTGTGAAGCTGCAAAGCCAATTGCCGCATCATTACCCATAACTTGCACTGCCACCATTGTTAGAGCTTCGCATTGTGTGGGATTGACCTTGCCGGGCATTATGGAGCTTCCGGGCTCGTTTTCTGGGATTAGTAGCTCACCTAGCCCACATCTAGGACCGCTTGCTAGCCAGCGGACATCATTGGCGATTTTCATAAGGTTTGCCGCTAGGGCTTTTAGCGCGCCGTGTGCGAAAGTGATGGCATCGTGGCTTGTTAGCGCGTGGAATTTATTGGGGCTTGAGACAAACTTCACGCCTGTGAAGTTTGTAAGCTCTGCGCTTACCTTTTCACTAAGCTCTGGGTGTGCATTTAGCCCTGTGCCTACCGCTGTGCCGCCGATAGCAAGCTCTCTTAGCGTAGGCAAGGAAGCGATGATTTGCTCTTTAGAGTGTTCAAGCATTGAGAGATAGCCGCTAAACTCCTGCCCAAGTGTGAGAGGGGTGGCATCTTGGAGATGTGTGCGCCCAATTTTTACGATAGAGTCAAACTCTTTGACCTTTTTGGCAAAAGTGCTTTTAAGCTCTTCTAGGGCTGGGAGCAGCTTCTTTTCTAGCTGGATTACAGAGACGATGCTCATCGCCGTGGGGAAGGTGTCATTAGAGCTTTGGCTCATATTGACATCATCATTTGGGTGGATTTTTTTCTCCTTGCGGAAGTCTGCGCCTAGAATCTCGCTAGCGCGATTGGCGATGACTTCATTCATATTCATATTGCTTTGCGTGCCAGAGCCTGTCTGCCAAATAGCTAGAGGGAAGTTGTCATCAAATTTACCTGCGATGATCTCATCGCACGCTTGCACGATGGCGTTTTTCTTTTCGCTATTTAGCTTGCCTAGATTGTTATTCACCACTGCAAGTGATCGCTTAAGCTTTGCAAAGCTATAAATCAGCTCTTTTGGCATTTTTTCTACGCCGATTTTGAAGTTTTCAAAGCTTCGCTCCGTTTGTGCTCCCCAATACTTGTCATTAGGCACTTTCACTTCACCCATTGTGTCGTGTTCAATACGAAATTCCATAACCAACTCCTTATGTTTAAGATGTAGGGATAGTGTAGGGCATTTTGCGTAAGATTTTACTTAAATGGCGCAAATATTGGGCGTTTGTGGTTGGCAAGCATTAACTCGCCACTGCTACAATGCGCGATTATTTTGTGTAATCTGTGGGTGGATAATGATTGCTACAAGCTTGGATCTTAAAAAAGATTCTATCATCAAGCTATTTTTCTACTATTTTATCCCTGCTCTTTGTGCGATGCTAGCCCTCTCTACCTACTCCACGATTGATGGGATCTTCGTGGGGCAAAAGATTGGCACAGATGGCTTGGCGGCTATCGGGGCGTGCTGGGCGGTGTTCCCTGCGTGTATTGCGTATGAGCTGCTCTTTGGCTTTGGTGGGGCGGCGATTGTGTCGTATTTTTTAGGAAGTGATCGTGCGGCTAGGGCTAGGCTGGTGTTTAGCTCGATTTTTTATTTTGTGGTGATTAGCTCGGTTGCCATTGGGGTGCTGGGCTTTGTGCTTGTCGATGAGATTTTAGGCTTCCTTACGCGTGGTAAAAATATTTCTAGTGAGATTTACGCGCTAGCTAGAATCTATCTGCAAATCACCTTTCTTGGTATGCCCTTTTTGATCTTGCATCCATTGAGCGATATTTTTGTCGTCAATGATAAGCGACCGCTTCTTGGTATGTTTGCGATGATTTTGGGATCGGTGAGTAATATCGCGCTGAATTATGTGTTTTTGTTTGTGCTTGATATGGGGATTGAAGGCAGTGCGCTTGCGACTATTTTGGCGCATTTTATAGGATTTAGCGTGCTGCTTGGGCATTTTGTGCGCAAAAGGGGGGCATTATTTTTTATCCCTAGATTTTCCTTCGCTGCGGTTATTTCTTCGGCTAAGAGTGGCTTGCCAGAGAGTATATCCGAGCTTTCAGCGGCTATTATGATGGTGCTTTATAATGGCGCGCTTTTAAGCATAGCTGGGAGCGTGGGGCTGGCGGTGTATAGCGTGGTGCTGTATTGTGGGATTGTGTTTTTTACCATTTTGCTCTCTGTCTCGCAAGCTTTGCAGCCTATTGCTAGCTTTAATTATGGGGCTGGGAATTTCGCTAGGCTGCGCTACGCGCTAGGATTTTCGCTTATTGTGGTGGTGGCTATCGGGCTTATGCTGTATGGGGTGTTTTATGCTTTCGCGCCGTATTTTGTGGGGTTTTTTGTGGATTCTAGCGATGAGGTGGCGGCTCTAAGCGTGAAGGCTATGGATATTTACTACATCGGCTATGTGCTGCTAGGCGTGAATATGGCGTGCGCGATTTTCTTGCAGTCTATCCAGCGCACGATTAGCTCTATCATCATTACTATTTGTTATACATTTTTGTTTATCGCGCTGCTTTTGCCGCCTTTGAGCGAGAGCTATGGGCTAGATGGAGCGTTTGCTAGCTATCCTGTGGCGCAGGGCTGCGCGCTACTTGTAGCCGCGCTTGTTATGGGCTATGAGCTACGCTATGGCATTTTATCTGGTAATGCCCCAAGTGGCAGGACATTGTGGAAAAGGAGAAAACATCGTGTTTAGCTGGAAAAAATCTCACAACACAAAGCAGACAGATGAGAGTGTAGAATCTAGGTCTGGGGAGAGTGAGCATATCGAGCTTAAGGAAGAGCCAAAGTATCCAAGCGCGCAAGGCACGATAGAGCTCAAGGACCTACCAGAATCTAAGAGCTTTGAACGCGCGCAAGGAGTCTTTGAGCTAAAGCCAGAATCTAGCGCGCCACACATAGCAAGAGAGCCTGCTTTAAGCTTAGGTAGTGGGGCAAAGGTAGATTCTGGTGAGCACGAGAAATATGTCTTGCTCTTTGATTTAGATGGGACACTGCTAGATTCTATCGATGGGATTTATCATAGCTTTACCCACGCTTGTGGTGTAGAGTTTTCACCCACAATAGATGAGGTGCGCTCGCTTATTGGGCTGCCGCTTGCGGAGATGTTTGTAAGGATAGGATTTGATAGTAAAGAGGCGCAAAATAGGGCGATTTTATACAAAAATCACTACAGGAAAATCTACTTGCAAGAAACGAAGCTGTTACCAAATGTAATAGAATCTCTCATTATGGCAAGTGGCTTTGCACATCTTGGGGTGGTTACGACAAAGACCGCGCTGTATTCTAAGCATATTTTGCAGCATTTTGATATTTTGCGGTTTTTCAAGGTTGTTATAGGCAGTGAAGATGTGCAGCACCCAAAGCCTAGCGCAGAGCCGATTTTAAAAGCCCTTTGCTCTCTACCCATTGCGCCAAAGGAGCAGGTGTTTATGATTGGTGATACGATTTATGATTTAGAAGCAGCACAAAACGCGCAGATCAATGGTGTGTGGGTGCGTAGTGGCTATGGCGTAGGGCTAGAATCTAGGGCTACGATGAGCTATGATGGTGTCTATGAAGCAGTAAGTGCTATCCGTGCGCAAGCTAAGCAGTATGAAGAGGATTGGCACGCGACAGAGTAGGGCTAAGTTAAGGCTAAGAATGTAGCAAAGCGTAGCAGCTGGCTATGCTATCGGGGTGAAATAACGAGATATGCTAGATTCTACCTAGCTGTGAGTGTGGGGTATAGGGGTATATTTGTTACGATTATATACATTTGTATGGGAGATTTTCGCGCTTTTGGTAGGTATGGATTCTCAATTTATAGTTGTTTTAGCAATAAGGTGGTAAGATCTCGGCGTTTCCGCAGTCTTTAGACATTTTGTGTGTAAAGGATGAAACACCATCTTTAAGTCAAGGAGAATCTATGCTAGAGATACGATGGCATTCACGAGCGGGTCAAGGCGCAGTAACAGGTGCTAAAGGACTCGCTGATGTGATCGCAACAACAGGGAAAGAAGTGCAGGCATTCGCGCTCTATGGTTCGGCTAAACGCGGCGCGGCGATGAGTGCGTATGATAGGATTGATGATGAGCCGATTTTGAACCACGAGAAGTTTATGGAGCCAGATTATGTGCTAGTGATTGATCCGGGGATCGTGTTTATCACTGATATTTGCGCTAATGATAAGCCAGAGACAAAATATATCATCACAACCCATCTCTCCAAAGAAGAGCTGATCGCAAAAAAGCCTGACTTGCAAGGCAAGACACTTTACACACTTGATTGTATTCAAATCGCACTTGACACAATTGGCAAGCCAATCCCAAATGCCCCTATGCTTGGTGCATTTGTGAAGGTTTCTGGGATTTTAGAGCTTGATTATTTCAAAAAGGCTTTCACAAAAGTGCTTGGCAAGAAGCTGCCACAAGCAGTGATTGATGCCAATATGGAAGCTATACAGCGCGCGTATGATAGTGTGAAATAACCACAAGGAGTAAATGATGAAAGATTGGACAGAGTTAGAAATTGGCTCGGTGTTGTTTCCCTTTGAAAAAGATGGGGTAGAGACTTTGCGCCAGCATAATAATGAGCGCAGCTATACCAAAGAAAGCTCTTATGGCACGAGTGTGGCGCATTGGAGAATCGATAAGCCTGTGCATAATAGCGAGATTTGTATCAACTGCTTTAACTGCTGGATGTATTGCCCTGATGCGGCGATTTTGGTGCGCGATGAGAAGCTAAAGGGCGTGGATTATATGCACTGCAAGGGCTGTGGTGTGTGCGTAGATGTCTGCCCGACCAATCCCAAATCCCTGCTAATGTTTAATAACCACGAGGCAAATGAAGTAGCCCTTAGCAAGTGGCCCGCCAAAGAAGAAAAGAAAAAGAGAGAGGAGTAAGCTATGCCAAAAGTTATGGAACTTGACAAAGTAGTTGTTTGGGATGGCAATATGGCGGCGTGCCAAGCGATGCGCCAAGCCCAAATCGATGTAGTCGCAGCCTATCCCATCACGCCTTCAACGCCTATCGTGCAAAACTATGGGACATTTGTGAGTAATGGCTACATTGATGGAGAGTTTTTGCTTGTAGAATCCGAGCACGCAGCAATGAGTGCTTGCGTGGGTGCAGCGGCAGCTGGTGGTCGCGTGGCAACAGCGACAAGCTCGCAAGGATTTGCGCTTATGGTAGAAGTGCTTTACCAAGCTTCTGGTATGCGCTTGCCCATCGTGCTAAATCTTGTCAATCGCGCGCTTGCTTCACCGCTTAATATCCACGGCGATCACTCAGATATGTATCTAGGGCGTGATGCGGGCTGGATCAATCTGTGTGCGATGAACCCCCAAGATGCCTATGATCTTAATCTCCTAGCTTTTAAAATCGCTGAAGATATGCGCGTGCGCATTCCTGTGATTGTCAATCAAGATGGCTTCCTATGCTCCCACACCGCGCAAAATGTCCGCCCCTTAAGCGATGAGCAAGCATACAGCTTTATCGGCGAGTATAAGGAGAAAAACTCTCTTTTTAACTTCGAGCACCCAGCTACCTATGGTGCGCAGGCAGAAGAAGAGTGGCACTATGAGCATAAAGCGCAGCTGCACAATGCACTTATGCGCTCTCAAGCTGTCATAGAAGAAGCATTTAGCGCGTTTAAAGCACTCACAAATAGAGAGCATAAAATCGTAGAAACTTACGATATGGACGATGCAGAAGTGGCGATTTTCGCACTTGGCACCACGGCAGAATCCGCTCGCGTAGCGGCAAAAACCGCGCGCAAAAATGGCATTAAAGCAGGGGTTGTGAGTCTTAAAGTATTCCGCCCATTCCCCTACGCGCTTGTAGGAGATGCACTAAAGCACACAAAGGCGGTTGGCATTATGGATAAGAGCTTGCCTGCTGGTGCTATGGGGGCGTTGTTTAATGAAGTTGGAGCGGCGTTGTATCAGGTGCTAGATTCTACGCACCCTGTGCTTAGTAACTATATCTATGGCTTAGGTGAGCGCGACATTACGCAGGTGGATTTAGTGGAGATATTCCGCGAGCTAGATGCAAATGCTAAGGCTGGCAAGCTCACGCACCCCACACAGCAGTTCATCGGCTTGCGCGGTCCAAAAATGAGCTTTTATTAAGAGAAATTGTAAGGAGAAGTTATGGTAAGAGAAGTAAAAAACTTAAAGCAATTTTCCAAAGCGGCAGAGAAGTTTGAAGGCTCTCATATTTTGTGCCCGGGCTGTGCGCACGGGATTATCATTAGAGAGGTGCTCAATGCCGTTGAAGGTCCTATTGTCATCGGCAATTCTACGGGCTGCCTTGAGGTCTCTACAGCGGTGTATCCGCACACTTCTTGGGATGTGCCTTGGATACATATTGGCTTTGAAAACGGCTCCACTGCGGCAGCTGGAGCAGAGACGATGTATCGCGCATTGGCAAAAAAGGGGCGATATAAGGGCGAGAAGCCTAAATTTGTCGCCTTTGGCGGTGATGGCAGCACTTATGATATTGGATTCCAGTTTATTAGCGGCTGCTTTGAGCGCGGGCACGATATGACTTATATCTGCCTTGATAATGAAGTCTATGCCAACACTGGCGGGCAGCGGTCAAGCTCCACGCCCATTGGCTCTAGCACTTCTACCACACCTGCTGGAAGTGCTAGCTATGGCAAAAAGGAGCGCAAAAAGGATATGCTTTTTGTAATGGCAGCGCACGGCAGCCCCTATGTCGCTCAAGTCGCTCCAAACAAATGGAAAGATATGAACAAAAAGATTAAGCAAGCCATTGATACAGAAGGACCAACTTTCATCAACGCGATGAGTGCTTGCACGACAGAGTGGCGGTTTGAGTCTAATAAGACAATTGATGTCTCTGATCTTGCAGTGGATTCTCTGGCGTTCCCACTTTTTGAGATCATCAATGGCAAAGAAGTGCATATCACCTATCGTCCTAAAAACATTATCCCTGTGCGGGATTATCTGGGCGCGCAAGGGCGGTTTAAGCACCTCTTCAAGCCAGAAAATGCCCATATCATCGAAAAATTCCAAAAGGAAGTCGATGAGCGATGGGAGCATTTGCAAAGAATGGAAGAAGCCAATAAGATTGTAGTAGGATAGGATCTACTAGATTCTAGCTAGAATCTAGTAGCAAGATATAGCTTAAAGAATAAGTAAGGACTAGCGTATGAAAAATGCATTGCGTGTAATTTGTGGCTTAGGGGTTGTGTGGGCTATGGCTATGTTAAGCGGGTGTGGCGAGAGCCAATCAGGCACAAACGCACTAGAATCTATCAAGCAAAAGGATAGCGTTACTATCGGGGTTTTTGGTGATAAGCCGCCCTTTGGCTATGTTGATGAAAAGGGGCAAAATGCTGGCTTTGATGTGTATATCGCCAAGCAAATTGCCAAAGATTTGCTTGGCAGTGAAGCTAGGGTAAATTTCGTGCTTGTGGAAGCGGCTAATCGTATCGAGTTTTTGAAGTCCAATAAAGTGGATATTATGATGGCAAATTTCACGCAAACGCAAGAGAGAGCGCAGCAAGTGGATTTTGCTCGCCCTTATATGAAAGTAGCACTAGGGGTGGTGAGCAAAGGCGGTGCGATCGCAGATATTACAGATCTTGAAGGCAAAACGCTCATTGTCAATAAAGGCACGACCGCTGATTTTTACTTTAGCAAAAACCACCCAGAAATCAAGCTGCTAAAGTTTGAGCAAAATACCGAGACTTTCGCAGCCCTGCAAGATGGCAGGGGTGATGCCTTGGCGCACGATAATACCCTGCTTTTTGCCTGGGCAAAAGAGAATCCAAGCTTTGCCGTTGGGATTAAAGAGCTTGGAGATGCTGATGTCATCGCCCCAGCAGTCAAAAAGGGTAATACCGAGCTGCTGGAGTGGCTTAATGAAGAAATGGCGCGATTGCAAAAAGATAAATTTCTACTAAAGGCTTATGAAGACACACTCGCGCCAATTTATGGCGATCTTGTAGAAGCGCACGATGTAACATTTGAGTAGGAAGTGCATTGGTGTAAGTAGGTTTAAGCGGCTGCTATGTGTCTGTGAAGTTGCTATGTTGCTTGGTTTAAGGATTGAGATATGAGAGTTACGATTATTGGTAGTGGGTATGTCGGCTTGGTGGCTGGAGCGTGCTTTGCACAAATGGGCAATAATGTAACTTGCCTTGATATTGACAAGGACAAAATCGCCAAGCTGCAAAAGGGCATAGTGCCTATCTATGAGCCGGGCTTGAGTGAGATGATTGTAGAAAACCAAGCTAAAGGCACTTTGTCTTTCACAGATTCAAAGCCTAAGGCTATTAGCCAAGCGGAAGTGATTTTTATCGCTGTTGGCACGCCTATGGGCGACGATGGTAGTGCAGATTTGCGCTTCGTGCGCGCTGTCGCGCAGGATATTGGCGAGCATTTAAATGACTATGCGGTGGTGGTGGATAAATCCACCGTGCCTGTGGGGACTGCTAGAGAAGTGCGCTCAATCATCGCTAAAGCCCTAGAATCTAGGGGCAAGGATATAGAGTTTGCCGTAGTGAGTAATCCAGAGTTTTTGAAAGAGGGTGTGGCGATTAAGGACTTTATGAGCCCAGATCGCGTGGTGATAGGAAGCGATTGTGCCAAAGCTCTAAGCGTTATGCGCTCTTTGTATGCGCCATTTTTGGTCAAATCTGATCGCCTTATCGCTATGGGGATAGAATCTGCGGAGATGACAAAGTATGCGGCAAATGCAATGCTAGCGACAAAAATTAGCTTCATCAATGAGATGAGCCAAATCTGTGAGCGCGTGGGGGCAAATATCAATGATGTGCGCCAAGGTATAGGCAGCGACTCGCGCATAGGATATAGCTTTATCTATCCGGGCTGTGGCTATGGTGGGAGCTGCTTCCCAAAAGATGTCAAAGCTTTAGAAAAAACAGCCCTAGATAGCGGCTACACACCTAGAATCTTACAAGCAATCGATCAGGTCAATAGTGCGCAAAAGCAGCTACTTGTGCAAAAGATTTGTAAGAAGTTTGGGCAGGATCTTGCAGGTAAGGTTGTCGCTGTGTGGGGGCTTGCCTTTAAGCCAGAGACAGATGATATGCGCGAGGCAAGTGCGCTTGTGTTGATAAAAGAGCTAGTAAGCAGGGGAGCTAGAATCCAAGCCTATGATCCAAAAGCCACGGAGCAGGCGCGCTTCTATCTGCGAGAAAGTTTAGATTCTATCACCTTTGCCACAAGCAAATATGACGCGCTAAAAAATGCTGATATGCTCGTGCTTGTTACCGAGTGGCGCGAGTTTAGAAGCCCGGATTTTGATGAGATCAAAAAGCTTTTACGCACGCCTGTGATCTTTGATGGGCGCAATATTTACCATAGCCTTGATTTAGAGTCTAGGGGCTTTGCGTATTATCAAATTGGCGTGCAGGGCGCATAATCTGCGCTTATGGCATAGCTTGCCACAGGAGAGAGTATGGGAGATATTGCTATCAAGCCTAGTGTGAGCCTTGAAGATAAGCTACAAGCGCGCTTGGCAGATTTGCGTCAAAGCAAGACAAAGAGCGTATGTTTAAGTGATGAAGGATCGCGCGCGTGGATTGCTAAAAATCTCGCACTCATTGGCGTGCCTAGCAAGCTGCTTGAGTGCTGTGTGGAGATTTTAGAATATATGGGCGATATGCGGCTTGTGTGGCTGCATTTGCAAGAATGCACCGGGTGCAGTGAGAGTTTGCTCCGCACAGAAGAGCCGGGGTTTGATACATTGATTTTTGATGTGTTTAGGCTGCATTATCACGACTTAGTGCTAGCTGCTAGCGGGCATAATGCCCAAGCTATCCTAGAATCTATTGCGCAAACGCCATACATTTTGCTTGTAGAAGGAAGCGTGAGTATGGGCGCGCAAGAAGAATACATCACCCTTGGTGGCAAAAGTGGCTATGCAGAGGCTGCGCATTTGATCCAGCACGCCCAAGCAGTCTTTGCCGTGGGGACTTGCTCAAGCTATGGTGGGATACAAAGCGCGCACCCAAATCCAACCAATAGCTTTGCCTTGCACGAAGTGTTTTCTCAAGAGATTATGCATATACCCGGCTGCCCACCAAGCGATAAAAATATCATCGGCAATTTGCTCTATGTATATTTGCTAGGTGAGCTACCGCCACTAGATGAGCTTAAGCGACCATTATGGGCGTATGCAAAGAGTGTGCATGATTTATGCGAGCGTAGGGGGGCGTTTCTTTCTGGGGATTTTGTGGAGAGCTTTGATGACCCTGCAATGGCGCAGGGCTATTGTCTCTATAAAGTTGGCTGCAAGGGTCCCTATACTTTCAACAACTGCCCAAAGGTGAAGTTTAATGCCAAGACAAGCTGGCCCGTGCAAGCAGGGCACGGCTGTATAGGCTGCAGTGAGCCAAACTTCTGGGATAATTTTGGGCTGATTGAAGAGCCCATAAGCAACGCGAGCATTCAAGGCTTTGTGCCAAAGTTTGCGCCACGCTTGGAGCTAGATTCTATCACCACAAGAGCGGAGTATTTTGATGAGAGTGCGCTACTTGAAGAAGTGCGCGCAAATAGTGGCGTGCTGCTGGATTTAGATTCTAGTGTGGTGTATCGCATAGCCCAGAGTGATTCTACCTTGGTGCGCTATGAGCTTGCACCTATGGAGATAAACCCAGCCTTAATGCTCTCCACCCTAGAATCTAAAGGCAAGCAAGGTGCGCGCCTAGTAGAAAACTACAAAGCCGCCCTAGAATCTGCCTATACAAGTGTGCGCGCCCTGCCTAGCACCAGCCTTAGCTCAAGCGATTTGCTTGCGTGGCTTGGGGGCTATTATGGGCTATTAGAAGGGCTAGAGTCTTTAGAGATGTTGGCGCAAGCTGGGGCAGAGCTTTTGGCTAAAGCAGAGCAGTTTGCCTACCCACATATAAGTCCGCTTGGCTTTAAGTGGAAGGAGAGTGGCGAAACTTTAGTGCTAGATTCTAGTAAGGCATTAAGTAATATGCTTGCCTATCGCATAGGTGGGCTTGATAGCTATGGGGTGTGCTTTAGTATAGTGAGTGATCTAGGCGGTGCTTTTGCGGACTTGCTTGGAAAATGGCAGGTGCAAGGAGCTATTTACTTGCAAGGAGAGCTATTTGCGTGTGAGTCTTTTACACGCGCATTGCTAAAGCCCCTGCGCACAAGGCATAAGCCCATCATCGCTCAAGTCCAAGGCGCGTAAGGAAGCTTGCGCGATGGATCGGGCTTAGCCCATAGTGCTTGATTGCTTCATAGTGTGCCTTGGTCCCATAGCCGCAGTGCTTTGCCAGCCCGTATTGTGGGAATTGCTTATCTAGCTCTAGGCTTTCTCTATCTTTGGCGCATTTTGCCAAAATCGAAGCGCAAGAAATCGCTGCTACAAGTGTGTCGCCTTTGATTAGTGTTTCTAATTGCGTGCCGCTTGGGGGGCTGGCATTAAAGCTTGTGTTGCCATCAAAAATGAAGCGACTACATAGTGGGCTAAAATGCTCCATAATCTCCTCTAATGCTTCTTTGATCAGCACGCTTAGTCCTTGTGTATCAATTTGCGCGGCGGACTTTTGCACGATATAGGTGGCGAAATTATCGCGCAAAGTGGATTCTAGTGCAAAGCGTTTGGATTTTGATAGTTTCTTACTATCTTTTATGCCAAGTGAGAAAAGCTCTTGCTCCTCTTCACATACAAAGCCTGCGATAAACAGCGAGCCAGCTATGCAGCCTCTCCCAGCTTCATCAATCCCACAAATTAGCCCCATAAATGCTCCTTAGTTTAGACTAGCTTGGATAAGCTCTTTTGCGCGCGCGCGAAGTGTGTCGTTGGCATTTGGCACACGCGAGCAAATCACTTCATCAAGCAAAGTGCGCAAAAGTCTGCCAATCTCTCTGCCTTGTAGCACTATGCCCATAGAATCCGCGATCGCGGCGAGATCATCGCCATTTAGTGCTAGGGTGGCTAGATTGTAGCAGAGCTTTTGTGTGCGGATTGTGCTTAGGTGCTTGGCTAGTGGCGTGGCATAGTGCTTGCCATAGATTAGCGCGATAAACTCACCCACAAGTGCGAGAGAGTCTAGCCCTATATCTCTAGCTAGGATTCTAGTGGATTCTAGGCTTTGGTGGCTTGGGAGATTGGCGTGGGATAGGAGTGTTTGACACAGCGAGATAATACGCGATTTATAGCCTAGGGCTTGCAGGGAGCTTGTGGCTTGCTCTAGGCTAGAATCTAGCGCGTAAAACCACAGACTTAAGCGTAGGCTTAGGGCAGAGTCTGTGTGTATAGATTCTATGGAGACCATACATAAGTTTGGGTTTTTGTTTATGGATTCTAGTGTGGCAAGAGTGGTGAGCATTTGCGCACTTGGGCTAGAATCTAGCGCGACTAGAGACTTTGCAAACTCTCTAAACACTTCTGCCCACACTGCGCCAAAGCCTATAATCGCGCTTGTGATGTGCTTGGCACAAAGGATCTTGCTCCACTCTTCTTGCTTCCTTTGCGCGCTGATTTGGCTAAGCTTTTTGGCATTGGCAAACAATGCAGCTCGCGTGCTAGATTCTATGCTGAAGCCTAGCTGCGCTTGGAAGCGCAATGCTCGCAATATGCGCAAAGCATCTTCACTAAAGCGCGCATTAGCATCGCCCACACAGCGCAAAGTGCGCGTAGCAATATCTGCTAGCCCACTTACATAGTCACAAACACCATCGCAGATATAGGGCATATAGCGATGATAGAGTGCATAAGCACTAGAATCTACTTTTTGCATTTTGTCTTGTAAGGGTGAGTTGGGGGCAGATGAGTCTAGGTGGTGGAGAGTTGGTAGATAGGGATTATAGGCTAGGGCATTGCAGGTAAAATCTCTACGCTTAAGATCTTGGAGTAAGTCGGTGGTGTAGGAGACATTGCTTGGGTGGCGGCTATTGGTGTAGCTAGATTCTAGGCGAAAGGTTGTGATCTCTACGCAAATGCCAGCCGCTGCGTTTGTGATAATGCCTATCGTCCCATATCGCTCCCCTAGAGTGATAAGCTTATAACTCTTAGCGAAAATTGCTTGGATTTGCTTTGGCGTGGCATCTGTGGTGATGTCCCAATCTTTAGGCTTCTCTCCAAGTAGGCTATCGCGCACGCAGCCTCCTATGACAAAGGCTTGAAAGTGGTGGGTATGCAGATGAGTAATAATCTCTTGCACAAATTGTGGGATAGTAATGGAGCTAGCGCGCATAAGAGCCTTTAACACAACTTTAGATAATCACGCTTAAAAACACAATAGCGTAGAAGTGTGTGGAGTTTAAGGAGATTTATTATACAATAAAGACTTTACAAACTTTAATGCAAACACTGAAGGATAGAGTATGAGGACAGAACAAATCGCGGCAAAGGCTTTGGAGCAAGTCAATAATGATCGCTATGTGCTTGCAAATATGATATTTAAGCGTGTGAAGCAGCTTAATAATGGCGCGCCAAATCTCGTAGGAGCAAATCTTAAGCTTGAAAAGCTAGCTGATGTAGCTATGCGTGAGATCGCTGAAGGGAAGCTTGTTTTAGAGCGTATTGAAGAGATGGATTGATATTTGCGCGCGCGCATAGGAGTGGCGTTTGGAAATTTTTACGCAAGTTCAAGAGCTAAGGACTTTTTCGCAGGCAAAAGAGCTGCTTGCAAGTCTTTGTGAAATTACGCCAAATATCCAGCGTGCTATTGTTTGTGCGCAAAAGAGCCACGAGGGGCAGTTCCGTCAAACAGGAGAGCCTTATATCGTGCATCCGCTGTGTGTGGCGTGCTTGGTGGCATTCTATGGTGGCGATGAGGCGATGGTGTGTGCCGCGCTCTTGCACGATGTGGTGGAAGATACAGATATTGATCTTACAAGTGTGGAAGTGGATTTTGGTGAGTCTGTCGCCCAGCTTGTAGATGGACTTACCAAAATCGATGAAATCCAAGCAGAAGAGCTAGGGGAGAAAGCTGCTAACCAACGCCTAGCAGTAGCGGCACTTACTTTTAGAAAAATGCTTATTGCCGCAGTGAATGATCCGCGCGTGCTTGTGATAAAAATCTGCGATCGCTTGCATAATATGCTAACACTTGGGGCAATGAGCGAGGAAAAGCGGCAGCGCAAGGCAAAGGAAACGCTTGTCGTCTATGCGCCAATCGCCCATAGACTTGGGATTTCTAGTATCAAAAATGAGCTAGAAGATAAAAGCTTCTTATACATCTTCCCCCAAGAGTATCAAAAGATACAAGACTTTTTGAAGAACAACAACCAGCCCTTGTTTTTGCAGCTTAATGAGTTTGAGGACAAAATCCAGCAGCTACTTTTGCAAAATGGCTTTGATGAGACGCAGTTTGTGCTAGAGAGTAGGATTAAGCGACCATATTCTATCTACCTAAAAATGCAGCGCAAGGGCGTTGGGATTGATGAGATTTTAGATTTGCTAGCAGTTAGGATTCTAGTAAAAACGACCATTGAGTGCTATAAGATTCTAGGGCTTGTGCATTTGGCATTTAAGCCTATCATCTCACGCTTTAAGGACTATATCGCTCTGCCTAAGGAAAATGCTTACCAAACAATCCACACGACAATCTTTGACAAGTCGCATGTATTTGAAGTGCAAATCCGCACTTTTGATATGCATAAAAATGCGGAGTTTGGGGTCGCGGCACATTGGAAGTATAAAAGCGATGGCGTGCTTACCCCAAGTCTTGAGTGGTTGCAAAATCTCCAATACCAAAACAACGATATTGAAGAGTTTTATGAGCTTGCTAAAAATGACTTATATCGAGAAGATATAGTTGTCTTCTCGCCCAATGGCGACACCTTTAGCTTGCCAGCTGGGGCTGTGGTGCTTGACTTTGCTTATTTGATCCATAGTGAGCTTGGAGATCAGGCTAAGAGTGCTTATATCAACAATCAGCAAGTATCACTGCTGCAAACGCTAAAATCTGGCGATATTGTAAAAATCGTCCGCGACCCTAGTGAAATGCCTAAATACACTTGGATTGATATGGTCAAAACTTCTCGCGCGAAAAATCACCTAAAAATACAAGCGCAAAATCGCCTAAAAGAGATAGAGAAAAAGGCTGGAGTCAATATTTTAGCCACGATTTTTAGCAAGGATTCTGCTGTGTTTGCTCGCTACCTTTCTATGCGCAATTTGGATTCTAACCTTGCGCGATGTGTGTATGATGAAGAATATTTGCAAGAGCAATATACTGCTATTACACAAAGCTTTGGGAACTGGCTAGCAAAAGTGCGCTTCAATGTCCTAGCACCCAAGCAAATCCAGCTAGAAAACTTTATCTTCATCAGCAATCGCACGATTAATGGCGTGGCATTTGACTACTGCTGCCGCCCTAAGTATGGGGACTCTATGATGGCAGTCCTTAGTAATCAAAAGGCAATTATCCACCATAAGCTTTGTGATAAGCTAAGCGAAGCCATTGATAAGGGTGAGCAGATGGTGTTTGCTAAATGGGCGCAGGTCAATAAAAAGGCGTATAAAGTCATCGTGTCTTTAGATGATAGGACAGGTGCTTTGGTGGCATTCTTATCAGTGCTGGCAAAAGAGCGGTGCAATGTAATAGGGATCAATTATTGTGGCTATGATAGGCAGGCACCATCGCTTTATTGTGAGGTTGTGTTTGATGTCGAAGATACAAGCCATAAACGCATAAAAGAGCTGCTCTCAAGCAAGTTTGCCATTATAGATTTTGCTAATTTTAAAGACGCGTATCAAAACTGAAAGGTATCGTATGCTATCGCCACAAGAGATCAAAGAAAGCACGAAGCGGGCTATGTTAGAGATTAAAAGAGGGGCTAGTGAGTTTATCGGGGAAGAATACATCGCAAGTCTTGTGGAGAGATTTTTCACCACGGGGGAGCGATTTATCGTAAAAGCTGGGTTTGATCCTACTGCGCCGGATTTGCATTTGGGGCATGTGGTGCTGCTATCAAAGCTTGCGACTTTTCAACGCTATGGCGGTGATGTGAAGTTTCTTATTGGTGATTTTACGGCTACTATTGGTGATCCAAGTGGCAAGACGCAAACGCGCAAGCAACTCTCACGCGAAGAAGTGGAGCAAAATGCCGCAACCTATAAGGAGCAGGTATTTAAAGTGCTAGATTCTACACATACGCAAGTATGCTTTAACTCCACTTGGATCAATGCGCTTGGTATCACTGGACTCGTGCAGCTTACCGCGCAGTTTTCTGTGGCAAGAATGCTTGAGCGTGATGACTTCACTAAGCGTTATAGAGAGAATCTACCCATTAGCATTATTGAGTTTATCTACCCGCTTTTGCAGGGCTATGACTCTGTCGCGCTTAATTGTGATATTGAGCTAGGTGGCAATGACCAGAAGTTTAATCTCCTCGTGGGGCGCACCTTGCAGCGCGCTTATGGGCTTGCTAAAGAGCAGTCTGTCTTAACCGTGCCTTTACTAGAAGGGCTAGATGGTGTGCAGAAAATGAGCAAGTCTCTGGGGAATTACATTGGCGTTACAGAAAAACCTAATACAATGTATGCTAAGATAATGAGCATTTCTGATGTGCTTATGTGGAAATATTATGAGCTTTTGAGTAGCAAATCGCTAGATGAGCTGCAATCTTTGCGCGAGGGTGTAGAGCTAGGAAGCTTGCACCCAAAGGCTGTGAAGCAGGCATTGGCTTTTGAGATTACTGCTAGATTCTATGATGAGAGTGTCGCAGAATCTGCACAGGAGGAGTTTGAAAAGGTCTTTGCTCAAAAGGAGATGCCAAGTGAGATTGCGACAAGGGAGTTTGACTCTGGTGTTTGGATTTGCAAGGTGCTACAAGAGGGTGGGCTTTGCTCTTCTACTTCTCAAGCTAGGCGAGATATACAAGCAGGCGCACTTAAGATCGACCAGCAAAAGATTGTTGATGAAAATCTCAAGCTTACAAGCGGGGAATACATCATTCAAATCGGTAAGCGCAGGTTTTTAAGAGCTATTATACGATAAGGATTTAGAAGAATGAAAAAACCTTTGCAACCATTAACAATAGGAAAACATACGATAAAGATCCCCATTTTCCAAGGCGGTATGGGCGTGGGGATAAGCTGGGACGAGCTGGCTGGAAGTGTCGCTAAAGAAGGAGCTTTGGGTATTATTTCTGCTGTGGGCACTGGATATTATAAAAAGATGCAGTTTGTCGAAAAACTTGTGCATAATAAGCCCTTTGAGACGATCAATTTCTACTCCAAAACTGCGCTTAATGAGATCTTTGCCAATGCTCGTAAAATCTGCGGGAGCAATCCGCTTGGCGCAAACATTTTGCACGCTATCAATGACTATGGGCGCGTGGTGCGCGATGCGTGCGAAGCTGGGGCAAATATCATTGTAACAGGAGCTGGGCTGCCTACAAATATGCCAGAATTTACGAAGAATTTCCCCAATGTAGCACTAGTGCCTATTGTCTCTTCTGTCAAGGCGTTAAAGATTATTTGCAAGCGTTGGGAAGAGCGATACAAGCGCGTCCCAGATGCGGTTGTGGTAGAGGGACCTTTAAGCGGAGGGCATCAGGGCTTTAAATACGAAGACTGCTTTAAGCCAGAGTTTCAGCTAGAATCCATTGTCCCACAAATTGCCCAAGAAGCCAAAAATTGGGGCAATATTCCCATTATCGCAGCAGGTGGGGTTTGGGATAGAGATGATATTGATAAGTTTCTAGCACTTGGGGCAAGTGGCGTGCAGATGGGGACACGCTTTTTAGGCACAAAAGAGTGCGATGCCAAGGCGTATCAAGAGATTATGCCCCATATCCAAGAAGCAGATATTGAGCTTGTGAAGTCTCCTGTGGGCTACCCTGCTAGGGCGTTGCGCATAGGGGTGCTAAAGCGATTAGAAGAGGGCAATGCCCCAAAAGTGCGGTGTGTGAGCAACTGCGTAGCTCCTTGCCACAGAGGAGTAGAGGCTAAAAAGGTGGGCTATTGCATCGCAGATAGTCTGGGCAAAGGGCATTTGGGCGATAAGGCAGAAGGGCTGTATTTTAGCGGTGCCAATGGGCATAGAATCCAAAAAATCATTAGCGTAAAAGAGCTTATAGAAGAACTCACACAAGGATAATGGTGGGTGTGGCGAGTCTTTGTCTTTGTGCTAGGCATTTGTATCGCTAAGACTTATGGGCTGCATATCACAAGCTCTATCCCATTTGGTGCAAGTAGCTTAAAGGTCGTATTTTCTTCAAATATCGAGGACATTGATCTAAAGCCGGTAAAAATCTCTAACAATGCTGTGTATATCGATATAAAAGCCGTGCTGGATAATGGCAAGAAGGTGTATTTTTTCCCCCGTAATGCGCAAGTAACCATTGCACAAAACACTCCGCAAATCACGCGTTTTGTCATCACTAATGGCAATGGTGTCATCTACCAAATCAAGCTTGTGCAAAATAATCTCTACCTATCCTTTGTGGATAAAATCCCAGAATCCACCCAAAGCCCCAAAGCCACCCCAAAGCCAACACCCAAGCCAACCCAGCCCAAGCAAGAGCAAAAGCCACCTACAAAGTCCCCCACACCATCTTCTGTGCCATCTCCTACAAAGCCCATAGAATCCACCCAGCCAAGCCCACCACCCCCTAAGCAAGCCTTGTCTCCAAAGCCAAAGAAAGGCTATAAGGTTGTGATTGACGCAGGGCACGGCGGTAAGGATTGCGGCACGCTTGGCGTTACCAAAGTGTGCGAGAAGCATATCGTGCTAAAAGTCGCCACGCACTTAAACAAAGAGCTAAAAAAGCGCGGCTACACCACCTATATGACGCGCGATAAAGATGTCTATCTTAATCTCAAAGAGCGCACCGATTTTGCTAATGCCAAAAATGCAGATTTGTTTGTCTCAATCCACGCTAATTCCGTCCCAAAGAGTGCGAAAAAATCTCCAAAAGGCGTGGAGACTTACTTTTTATCCACTGCTAGAAGTGATCGTGCGCGCGATGTTGCAGAGCAAGAAAACAAAGACGACATTGATGTGATGAATTATTTTTCTAAGCAGACATTTTTAAACTCGCTAAACTCTCATCGCCTGCTTGCTTCCAATAAGCTAGCAATCGATATTCAATATGGGATTCTAAAAAGATTGCGTCAAAAATATCAGGGTGTTACAGATGGTGGGGTGCGAGAGGGTCCATTTTGGGTGCTAGCTGGCGCGTTAATGCCATCAGTGTTGATAGAAATAGGCTATAATTCTAGCCCTATTGAAGCCCCAAGATTAAATGATGACGCCTATCAAAAGTCCTTAGCCATAGGGATCGCTGATGGGATTGATGGGTTTGTTGCGAAAAACTTTTAGGATAGAGTATGAAGGGTGTTGAGAGTAAGATTCTATTTTCTTCGTTGTTTTTCTTTTTTGTGGTGTTTGTGCTGCTTTCATTGATTGTATCAAGCCTTAGTGCGACATTTTCCCAGCTTTTTTTGGTATTTTCCTATCCCCATAGGGCGTATGATTTTACTAGCAATCTCCTGCTAGTTTGTTTTGTGCTAATGTGTGGGGTGTTTATCGCCTACTCTATCCGCCGCAAGAGACATAACACGACAGAAAAGGTCGTAGCTCTTATTGTCGGAGTAATTGTGCTGCTTGTGCTATTTTTCCGCATTACTAAGGGTGTTATGCAAAATCAGCCCGATGAAATCGCCTATGCTTTTAGCGATACGCTTGGTGGGGTGGTTTTGTGGAAGATGGCGGATATTAGTGTGTATGTGTTTGTGTATGTGTGCTTTATCATCTTACCGCTTGCTTTGCCCGCGTGTAAGATCCGCTTAAATATCTTTAATAAATGGGGCGAGTGGCTTAGTGCGTATATGCCAAGTATCAATACGACATTGTTTGTGCTTTTTGCCTATGCGATACAGCCCTATTATGGCAAGTCTAATCCGCTTTTATACATTGATTTATGGCTATTTTACTTTGGATTCTTGTGTGTGGTGGTGGTGCTATATCGCAATGCTGAGCTGTTTGGATTCTATGAGTATGCGAATTTGCTGTGGCTTGTGGTGGGGGTGCTGGTGTTTTCTCTATGCTCAAAGATAATCGCGCAAGCTGACTACACTAATGCGCGCACGATTTTTCTTATCATTGGGCTTATGGCGTGGTGTGGTGAGTGGATGTATGCTTCAGCACACGGAAATATCAAGCCTAGCAGTTTAAAAAGCCTATTAAAAAAGGAGCGTTAAAGTGGAGCTAGAATCCTATCTTACGCAGTTGTGTGAGCAAGAGAGGGTGCATATTGTGTTTGTGTGCTTGGGGAATATTTGTCGCTCGCCGCTTGCAGAAGGCATTGCAAATGCACTATATACGCAAGCTCCAAACACGCCGAGCCTAGAGTTTTCATCAGCTGGGACTTCTGGGTTTCACAATGGCGATCCTATCGATGCGCGCTCAATCGCCATCGCACGAGAAAATGGCATTGATATAGCGCATTACACAAGCAAGCAGGTGAGTCCTTATACCCATAGTGATGTGGATTTGTTTGTCGCTATGGATAGGAGCAATCTTGCCGCACTAAAAGCTATGGGCTTTGAGAGCCACAAGATTGTCTTGCTAGGAGATTTTGGGCTAGGTGGAGCAGAAGTGCCTGACCCCTACTATGGTGGGGCAGATGGGTTTAAAAAAGTCTATGCAATGTTACAAAATGGCATAGCCGACTTGCTTGGACGATTTAAGAGATAGGAGCTGTATGGAAGCAATCACTATATATGGGATTAAAACTTGCGGCAGTGTGCAAAAGGCACGCAAATACCTAGAATCTAAAAACTTGCCACACGAGTTTGTCGATTGGAAAACCACGCCTTTAGATTTTGGCTTTTTGGAGTGGCTTATAGGGGAAGTGGGGATAGAAGTGCTACTTAACACAAAGGGTGCGACTTATAAAAAGCTTGGGCTAAAGGAGCGCGCCCTAAGCCCTGCGCAAAAGCAGCAGATAATGCTAGAGTATCCACTCCTTATCAAACGCCCTGTGATTGTCTATAAACCTAGCTCCGCAAGTGCTATGCAAGTGCTTGTGGGCTTTGATGAAAGCCGCTTGGCAGAAGTGTTTGGCTAATGGCTAGAATCCACTTTTTGATTTTTTGCCTGCTTGCTAGCCTGCTTGTAGGCTGCGCTAAAAAGCAGGTAACCACCATAGCAAAAGATCTCAGCAAATACCCCCAAGATGCGCGCTTTTACCTAGTGCCTAAAGATGAGCCTGCAGGCTCTAGCTTTGATACGCGCTTGCTTAAAGAAGCCTACTTAAAGGCGCATTTCTCCCCCTGGTCTGCCAAGCCAAACCCCAATGTCAAAAGCGTGTTTTGGGTGCAGGGCTCTTTACGCAGTAAGCTCGGATTTGGCGAGAATCGCCTGCCTAATTCTAAAGAATTTACACAAGGGATTTTGGATTCTATGGATATTGCGCGCTATCCTAGTGCTGCGCAAAAGGCTATCATCACGCAATCTACCAATGTCCGTGTTGTGCCTAGTGAAAAAATGCGCTTTGATACAGAAGATGACTTCCCTTTTGATCAATGGCAGAATTCGTGGATTTTTGCCGGCACGCCTGTGCTGATTACGCATTATGATAAAACAAAGCGTTGGGCGCATATACAAAGCGGGTTTGTCTCTGGGTGGATTCTAGTAAGCAGTGTCGCGCTAGTTGATGCGCAGCAAATCGCGCGACTACAAAAGGCTTCCTATATCCTGCCAATGCGCGATAATATCCCACTTTATTACAAGGGTAAGTTTCTCACCAATGCGCGAGTGGGGCAGATTTTCCCTGTGGTAAAAAGCCTAAAAGAGCGTGATATAGTCCTAGTGCCAATGCGCGATATGCAGGGTAGGGCGCAGCTTGTAGAATCCACTATCGCTGCACAAGATATAGCAAGCTTCCCTAGGGGCTTTAGTCAAGGGCGCAGCGCAGATCTTATCAACACAATGCTAGGGGATAAATACGGCTGGGGAGGCTACCTAGCAAGCAGGGATTGCTCGGCATTTATCCGCGATATTTTTGCTAACTATGGGCTCTATCTCCCGCGCAATTCCCGCGCCCAAGCACAGGTGAAAAAGAGTATGCAAGATCTCTCACATCTAAGCCGCAAGCAAAAAGAGCGTTACATTATAGAACACGGCATTCCCTTTGGGAGCGTGCTTTACTTAAAGGGGCATATTATGCTCTATATTGGCGAGTATCAGGGGAGGGCTATGGTGGCGCATAGCGCGTGGAGCGTGAAAACTTCCACGCTATTTAGGAGGTATAAAAATATGCTAGGAGGCGTGGTGGTAACAAGCCTTTATGCTGGCAAGGAGCATAATGGCATATTTTCTAAAAAACTTTTACTCGATAGAATTACAGGCATTACTAATTTTTATGACTTATTGGAGAATCCGCAATGATGACGATAGCTCGATACTGCGTGCTTGTGCTGCTTGTGAGTCTTGGTAGCGTTGGAGCAGAATCTATCGGGGGCAAAAAGCCGCTTGTGCTAGTAAGTGTCCCGCCGCAGCTTTACTTTGTCCGTGCCATTGCTGGCGATAGTGTGGAAGCAAGGAGCGTGGTGCCAGCTGATGTCTCGCCTGAAACTTATGAGCCTAAGCCCAGCCAAGCGCGAGCATTTATGCAAGCAGCAGTATTCTTTGGCGTGGGTATGAGCTATGAGAGAGCCTTGCAAACACGCCTAGCGAGTAACAATCGCGCCTTAGTATATGAGAATCTAGCACATATAGTGTCCCACCACGCAAGCGACTCTGCGCATTTAGATTCTAGGCATTTGGATTCTACTCCGCACACGCACGATCCGCACATTTGGCTATCTTTGAAGCTTGCAAAAGCACAGGCACAAGCTATGTATGAGAGTCTTTGTGCCATTAGTCCAGCCCACAAAGAGAGCTACACAAAGAATCTAGCTACATTCTTCGCTCAAGTCGATAGGATAGGGCTAGATCTTGCTAGAATCTTAGCAGGGCAGAGGGGTAGGGCGTTTTTGGTCTTGCACCCGGCATTTGGGTATTTGGCGCAAGAATTTGGGCTTGAAGAAATTGCCTTAGAAGAAGATGGGAAGGAAATTAAGCTAAAGGCATTAAGCCGCTTGCCTAAGCTTATAGAAGAAAAGCACATACGCACGCTATTTATCCAGCCGCAATTTGACAAGGAGCGCGCAGAATCTATCGCTAAAACGCTAGGCTTAAATGTGGAGATTCTAGACCCTCTTAATGAGAATTGGGAAGAGAGTTTATACGCATTTGCGCACAAGATTAAGGAGCAGTAATGCGCGAGATTCTACGCTGTGAGAATCTAAGCTTTATGTATGATGGTATGCAGCATAATGCACTAGAGAATGCAAGCTTTTCTGTATATGAAAATGATTTTCTAGCAGTGATTGGTCCTAATGGAGGGGGTAAAAGCACGCTTGTAAAGCTGCTTATCGGGCTGCTTGCGCCCTGCTCTGGGGAGATTATTTACCCAAGCCCAAGCCTACATCACGCAAAAAGCCTTATCGGCTATGTCCCGCAAGACACTAGTGTTAATGTTGATTTTCCTATTAGTGTGCTTGATGTGGTGCTAATGGGATTTATGCAGCCAAGGCTTTTTGGTTTTAGGGCGACAAAGGCGCAGAAGCACAAGGCACTAGAAGCATTGGAGAAGCTAGAGATAGCGCATTTAGCACATAATGCTATCGCAGAGCTAAGTGGTGGGCAGAGACAGAGAGTGCTGATCGCTAGGGCATTGTGCGGAGAGCCAAAGCTACTTGTCCTAGATGAGCCTACTTCAAGTATTGATACAAAAATGCAGGCACAAATTTACAAAAGTTTAAAAAAAATTAACAATTTTCATACTATAATCCTTATCAGTCATCACATATCGGTTTTATTAGGTTATGCCAATCGTGCGCTATTTGTGGATAAAGAAGTCATTGAACACACGATTCCTAGAGTGCAAAGTGCCCTAGATACAGAGGGGCATATTTGCGAAGTCGATTTATTTGACAAACTTTGCGAAAAGAGTCTAAGGAGAAGTGAGAATGGAGAATAATTTTGATGTTGTGATTATTGGTGCTGGTGTGTCTGGGTGCGCGTTGTTTTGGACGCTGAGTGAATATACAGATATAAAGAGTGTCGCTATGGTCGATAAATGCCCCAATATCGCTATGGTAAGCTCCAATGTGCGCGCAAACTCACAAACAATCCACGATGGCTCAATCGAGACAAACTACACCGCACAAAAGGCAAAAAAGGTCAAGCTAGCTGCACAAAAAGTTACAAACTACGCGCTAAAACATAAGCTCCAAAATCAAGTCATTTTTAAAACACAAAAAATGGCAATTGGTGTAGGTGATGCAGAATGTGAGTTTATGCAAAAGCGACATCAAGAGTTCTTATCCGTGTTTCCGGATTTAGAGTGGTTTGATAAGCAAACGATTAAAGAGATCGAGCCAAGTGTGATCCTAGGAAGTGATGGGAAGAGTGATCGCCCTGAAAATGTCGTAGGCTCTGGGTATAGAGAAGCGTGGTGCGCGATGGATTTTGAGGGCTTGAGTAAGGATTTCGCCGCGCGCGCCCAAGAGAAAAACCCAAACAATAAGGTATTTTTAAACTTTTGGGTCAAAGAGATTAAGCGCAACGATGATGGCTACTATCTCATCTCAAAAAGTGGTGAAGTGATTACCGCTAAGTTTGTGCTTGTCAATGCTGGGTCATACTCGCTTGTGCTAGCGCAGTCTATGGGCTATGGCACTGATCTTGGGTGCTTGCCAATTGCTGGGAGTTTCTACTTCGTGCCTGATTTGCTAAAAGGCAAGGTCTATATGGTGCAAAATCCAAAGCTACCATTTGCAGCAGTGCATGGAGACCCAGATATTAGTGCTTCTGGCAGGACGAGAATTGGACCAACCGCCATTGCTATGCCTAAGCTTGAGCGATCAAAGCATTGGTATAGTGGTATTAGCTTTGAGCTAGGGAAGGTTGATTTCCACAGGGAAGTGTTTGGTGTTTTGCTGGACTTGCTTAAAGATTCTGATATTAGATCCTATGTGTTTAAGAATGTTATATTTGAGCTGCCGTATTTTGGCAAGCGACTTTTCCTTAAAGATGCGCAGAAGCTTATCCCATCGCTTAAGCTTAATGATATTGAGTATGCAGAAGGCTATGGCGAAGTGCGCCCTCAAGTAGTTGATAGGACACAAAAGCAGCTAGAGCTTGGCGAGAAGAAAATCATCACAAACAAGGGCGTTACATTCAATATGACACCATCTCCGGGGGCGACAAGCTGCTTGCAAAATGCCTTTGTTGATGCGCAAGAGATCGCAGCATATTTGCAAGCGACTTTTGATAAGGAGCGTTTCTTGCGTGATTTATCACCCGAAGAGCTAGAATCCTAGATTCTAGCGAGCTTGGAGTGCTTGTGCTTGAGAGCTTATCGCCTTTGTTTTCTGTGTTTATGCAAAATATCGCAATCACTGCACTGCTTTTAAGTGTCGGTGCTGGATTGATCGGCTCGCTAATTGTGGCGAATAAAAGCGTGTTTCTTGCAGGCGGTGTCGCACACGCTGCGTTTGGCGGTGTGGGTGTGGCGGTGTTTTTTGGCTGCAGTGTGCTGCTAGGGGCATTAGGAGCTGCACTTGCTATGGCTTTGTTTTTGCTCTATGCGACTCTCTGGCACAGGGGCAGGCTTGATACTTTTATCGCTATTGCTTGGGCGTTTGGAATGGCTCTTGGTGTGGTGCTTATAGAGCTCACACCCGGCTATAAAATTAGTATGGAGAGCTATTTGTTTGGAGCACTTGCTTTTAGCACTGCAGAAGATATTTACGCGCTTTTATGCTTTGATATTGTGCTTGTTGTGTTTGTGTCGCTTTTTTATCGCGAGATTTTATGTGTGTTGTATGATATGGAGTTTAGCCGATTAAAGAGAGTTTCCACGAAGCTTTTTATTAGCGCGATATTTATTTTAACGGCATTTGGCGTGGTGCTTGGTATGCGTGCTGGCGGATTGATATTGGTGATTTCTATGCTTTCTATCCCAGCATATATTGCGATGATGTTTGCACGGAATCTTGCTATGCAGTTTTGCTTATCTATTGGGGTTTGTCTGCTGTGTATGTGCGGTGGCATATTGATTTCTTTTGTGTATGATGTCGCGCTTGGAGCTTGTATTGTGCTTGTGTCAGTGGGGGTATTTGTCTGCGCGCTTGGTCTGCGCTTTGCAGTGGGCTTTTTACACACCAAAGGAGTAGTATGAAACAAACAGATAGCGAGCTAGCACTTAGTGTGGCAAAAAAATCGATGAAGATTGTGATATTTATTGGAATGTTTGCGGTGGTTTTACTTATGATCAATATTTATGTGATGATGACACAAATCACTGCAAGTGCGCAGCTTAGTCGCAAACTGTATGTGCTAGAGCAAGCCTTAGCACAAAATGAAGAGGGTAAGCCTGTGGAGCAAGCCAAGGGTGAATCTGTGAGTGAATCTGTAAAAAAATAGGAGCAAGTATGGGAATGTATCACAAGGAGGCTGCGCATACAGCAGCAAGCTTCAAGGAGCTTTTGCATAAGAAAAATCTCAAATCCACCCCACAAAGGCTGGCGATTTTGCAGCTTATCCAAGAAAATGGGCATATTGGAGTAGAGGAGATTTATCGCCATATCCGCACACTCCACCCTAGCATTTCTTTAGCCACGGTATATAAGAATGTCGCCACACTGAGTGAGACAGATATTTTGCGAGAGATTAAGCCCCCAAATCAAAAGCAAAAGTATGAGCTAGCTAGTGATAAGCATATCCATGTAAGTTGCGAGAAATGCGGTAAATTGCAAGATGTGTATGTTGATGCAGGTGAGCTTTTGGATAGATGTATGGAAAAGACAGGATATAGACTCTTTGATGTATCGGCTGTGTGTATTGGGGTGTGTGATAGCTGTGCGATCTAGGGGAATATAGTGGCAGTTAGCGACATATCTTTTGGGAATCTCTATATAGCTGTGTTTGTCATAGGCTATGTGGGGGCGATCACTCCGGGTCCAGATATTTTACTGATTTTGCGCAATACCATAACCTTTGGAGCAAGGTCTGCTTTTATTGCACTTAGTGGGATTGCTTGTGGGTGGGTGGTATTTCTTAGCCTTGTGTATTTTGGGTTTGCGTATATGATGAGCCAGCCCATAGCGCAGGGCTTGCTTAGCATATTTGGTGCGATATATCTTGGGTATATTAGCTATAAGATTCTGCGTGCATCGTCTCCTAGCGATCTTACACAGATTCTAGGGGCAAACACACAAGCAAAGCCAGCAGGATTTTTTCAGGCATTAGGGGTCAATCTCTCTAACCCAAAGGCGATTTTGTTTTTTGTCGTGGTGGTGGCTCCTTTTGCAAATCAGGGCTTTGAGCTGGGGCTTTTTGTGCTATTTTGCTCTCTAGTAAGTGGGTTTGTAAGCGTGATTTTAGTGGGGTTGTATGTGCGCAAATGGCTTAATGCTTGCGTGTTTTTGTGGATTGATCGCATAAGTGCGGTGCTCTTTATCGGCTTTGCTTGCTCTTTGGGGTATAGGGGCGTGGATATTTTTCTACATTGAGAGAAAGTTTTGTAAGATTTGTAAGCCTGCACTGTGGCTTTTCTCTGGGTGGGGCTGGATACCTAGGATATTGTCCTTTGCCACTATGGCTGGGAATCTATCGCCATAATCACACACTCCAAGGGCTGTGCTATCATCACTTAAGCACGCGTGGTAGGAATGCACAAAGTATAAAAACACCCCATCATCAATATCGCGCAGTAGTGCGTGGCTAGCTCCTTCTTGTGTGAAAAAGCATCGATTCCAGCCGATGTGCGGGACTCTAGGTGCATTACAAAAGCGCGTGATCTCACCTGCTATAAGCCCAAATCCTTGGTGCTCTCCAAACTCATAGCTTTTGTCAAAAAGCAGCTGCATACCTAAGCACACCCCTAAAATATAGCGACCACTTGCAGCATAGCGCGTAATTGCTTCATCAAATCCCCTTTGCCTAATGAGTGCGCGCACATCGCCAAATGCCCCAACGCCCGGCAGTATCAGCTTATCGCAAGAATCCACTTCGCTTGGATCTGTGATGCATTGTGCGCTTTGGTGCAGTTTTGCAAAGGCGTTGCGCAGGCTGCCTAGATTCCCTGCGCCATAGTCGATGACCCCAAGCTTCATCGTGCTAAGATTGCCTGACATCGCTTGCACAGATCACTTTCACTCTCTGCCATATATCTCCAGCATCGCTCACAGCGAGATTTAGAGCTTGTAGAAAGTGTGAAAGTCTTGCCATTTATGACAAAGCTCCCTACTTGATCTTGTGGCGCGCAGTCGCTTAGGATCAGCCATTGTGCTATCTCTGTGAAATCTCCAAAATCCCCACTTATACATAGCTCAAGCCCTGATTTAATGCGCTTATCCTTTTTAAGCGTGTCTAAAAGCTCGCTGCATTTATTGCGCAGCTGGATTAAGAAGTCAAAGTCGCTATCTGGCTCTACATCATAGAGTGCAAGTGTGCGCAAGGTAAATACATCACTTGAGCCTTGGCGGATAATTTCTGGGGCGTGCTGCAACGCTTCATTGATTGTATAAGTAAGGATTGGCGCAAGTAAGGCGCATAGGTTGCTTGCAATCACTGCCATAACGCTCTGCTTCGCTCTGCGCCCCTTGTCATCTGGGCTATCGCAGTATAGGCTATCTTTGCACAAGTCAAGGTAGATCCCGCTTAGCTCATTGGTGATAAAGTGCATAAGTATTTGTAAGCCGCTTGCAAAATTGTAGGCGTTAAACTCCGCTTGCACACGCTCAAAGCAGATTCTAGCAAGCTTTATAATGAAGCGATCGATTTGCCCTAGCTCTTCTTGCTTGCTTAGGGCTTGCAAGTCGTTGCAGTTTGCTAGTAAAAAGCGCAGAGTATTGCGGAGCTTTTTATACTGCTCGCTTACTTGCTGCAGGATATTTTTAGAGATTTTTTGATCACTTTGATAATCGCTTAGTGCGACCCATAGGCGCAGAATCTCGCTGCCATAGGACTTTAGCACTTCTTGCGGGAGGATTACATTGCCCTTGGATTTGCTCATTTTCTCACTGCGCTCATCCATTGTGAAGCCGTGTGTCAGCACTGATTTATAAGGAGCGCATCCATTGAGCGCACAGCTTAGAAGCAAGGAGCTTTGAAACCACCCCCTATGCTGATCGCTGCCCTCTAAATACATATCTGCTGGGAAGCTTCCAGCATCGTAGAATCCACTTTGCAAGACGCTAAACCAAGTGCTGCCGCTATCAAACCACACATCAAGGATATGCTGGCATTTCTCTAGCTCATTTGCTCTGTGTTTGTAAGATTCTGGGAGCAAGGCGGCATTATCTAGCTCCCACCACGCATCACAGCCCTTTTCTTTAAAGATACTAGCAATATGCTCTAGCACGCTAGAATCTAAAAGTGCTTTGCCACTAGATTTTTCGATAAAAAATGCAATGGGCACGCCCCAAGCACGCTGCCTTGAGATACACCAATCAGGGCGGTTTTCTATCATTGTGCGGATTCTATTGCGCCCAGATTCTGGGTAGAAAGTCGTGGCTTCAATGGCTTCTAGGGCGACTTGGCGCAGCGTTTTGCCATTATGGTAGGGCTTATCCATAAGGATAAACCACTGCTTTGTCGCGCGGTAGATCACAGGCTCGTGCGTGCGCCAGCAGTAGGGATAGGAGTGGATAAACTTCGCACTCTTTAGCAAGTGTTTGCCAAGTAGGGGGAGGATCTTTTCATTAGCTTTGAAGACATGCATACCGATGAATTGCTCCACATCAGCTGCCCTAAATAGCCTCTTGTGCTTCAGGCTCTCATCATAGCACCCGCGATCATCAACGGGCATAATCACTTCTACATCATATTTCAAGCAAGCAAAGTAGTCTTCTTCTCCGTGTCCGGGCGCGCTATGCACTAGCCCACTTCCGCCGCTCATTTGCACATGCTCACCTACAATTAGCAGTGAATCTCTGTCGTTTAAGGGATTTAGCGCGTGGTGGTTTTCAAACGCGCTGCCTTGCAGCTCTGCTAGAATCTTGCCCTTGCTTATGCCTTCTTGCACGATAGATTCTAGCAGGGCTTTGGCGATAATATAGCCTTCTTGTGTGATTATATATGGCTCATTTGGGTGTAGGCAGATAGCTTGGTTTGCCGGGAGAGTCCAAGGAGTAGTTGTCCAAATCACTGCTTGGATAGGGCTGTGCGTGTCTAGGCTATCAAGCTTTAGGGCTTTAAGGCTCTCTTGCGTGAGCGGGAATCCCACAAAGATTGAGTAATCTTCTTTATCTTTATACTCTACTTCTGCTTCTGCAAGTGCAGATCGCGCCGCCCAGCTCCAAAAAATCGGCTTTGATCGCTCCGCTAGTAAGCCCTTTTGCGCGACTTGTGCTAGCACTTGGTAGATACTTGCCTCAAAGCTAAAGTCCATTGTTTTATAAGGGTTGGCAAAGTCCCCAAGCACGCCTAAGTCTTTAAACTCTTGCTTTTGGATTGAGAGAAAAGTATCGGCGTGCTTCCTGCATAGCGCGCGGAAAGCACTTGTGGAGAGATGAGACTTGCTATGCTCCTTTTCTACTTGCTGCTCTATGGGCAGTCCGTGGCAGTCCCAGCCGGGTGTGTAGCGGATATTTTTACCTTGGAAATAGTGTAGTTTAACGATGATGTCTTTTAGAATCTTGTTAAGCGCGTGCCCTATGTGTAAATGCCCATTGGCATAGGGAGGACCATCGTGAAGTGTGAAAGACTCGCTTGCGTTGGCGTTGTTTAGGCGCATTGTGTTATAGGCATATTGTTTAGTGTCCCAAGCTTGGTAGGTTTGTGGCTCATTTTGCGGGAGATTCCCTCGCATTGGGAAGGTGGTGCTTGGGAGCAAAAGCGTGTCTTTGTAGTCCATATTGTGATGTCCTTTGATTTGGCTTAAATGCGCGATTGTAGCAGAAGTTTGCTTAAGGCTTGCGCGCTACTCTTGCGCATTACACAATGCCAGAGCAAGATGCACTCTTGCTTCTTTTTGTGTGCAGACTTCTATGGCTTCGCTAAAGCTTGTGCCTGTGGTGATGATGTCATCGACTATGGCTAGATCTTTTGCCTTAGCAGTGTAGGAGAGCCCTCGCTTGTTGGCTTGGCGGTAGGCAAGTGGCTTGCCAGCGTAGGAGACTTGGCTGCTTGCTTTAAGCTGCCCATAGCGAGCCTTCATCGCTGTGTGCTTGGCAAAGGAGCGCATAATCACGCCTGTGTGGGAGTAATAGCTCCTTACAAAATCATCAATCCCTATAAGCGTGAGTGTGTGCAGGGCTTGTGTATCGCTGAAAGTTTGCGCGAAATAATGCGCGGCTTTATCGCTTAAGCGTGCTAGGATTCTAGAGCCTATGGTGTAATACTTGGAGTTTAGTAAAAAGCTCACATCATCATAACCATAAAAGCAATAGACTCTCACACCCATCACTTCTCGCACACTAGGGCGTAAAGGGATAGAATCTAAGCAGTTTTGGCATAGCACGCTTAGGCAAAATCTCCCGCAAGTTAGGCACTTCATCGCGCGCTAGATTCTGGTGTGGAGCTAGAATCTAGGCTAGATTCTGCTGGGCTAGATTCTAGGGCTTGGCGTATATGCATGCAAAGCTCTTGCGTGATT
This sequence comes from Helicobacter canis, assembly GCF_008693005.1. Classification (GTDB taxonomy): domain Bacteria; phylum Campylobacterota; class Campylobacteria; order Campylobacterales; family Helicobacteraceae; genus Helicobacter_B; species Helicobacter_B canis. Next base: position 106,519 of record NZ_VXKE01000016.1, read on the forward strand.
TGGGCGATGTCTTTTGTGGCGTCTATTTCTATGGTGTGCTTGGCAGTGCTGTGCGCGGTGTGGATAATGCGATCTTGAATAGCTAGGAGATAGTCTATACCGCGCGTTTCTATGGCATCTTGTGTTTTTGTGCTTAGGCGATCTTGCAAGCTAGGCTTATCAATCACAAACACAAAGCATAAATCCGGCACAATCCCTTGCGTGCTAAGGAGGTTTATGCTGCTAGATTCTGGCAGGTCCTTGGCATAGGCGATCCCAGAGATGAGAGAGCGATCAGCGATGATTAAGCGATCAAGATTTGGCTTAATGACTTTATCGATATGCTCGGCACGATCGGCTAAAAAGAGAAAAAACTCCGCTTCTTTGCTTATGGGGCTTGCGGAGGGCTGTGAGCTTGTGTGTGCTTGCAAGATAAGCTCGCGCAAAGTCGCCCCAAGCGCACTGCCGCCGGGCTCTTTGGTAAAAATCGCTTGGGGGAAATGCTCGCGCAGGGCTGCGATTTGCGTGCTTTTCCCACAAGTGTCTATACCTTCTAGTGCTACATACATTGCGCACGCTCCTTAATGAAGTGAAATACGGATTCTGGGATTAGGTGGGAGATTTTGCCATTATGCTCTAGGATATTACGCACGATAGAGGAGCTAATGAAAGCGTGCTGCAAAGTTGGCATAAAGTAAATAGTATCAAGCTCTGGGTTTAGCGAGGAGTTGGTATAGCCCATTTGTAATTCATACTCAAAATCACTCACCACGCGCAAGCCACGGATTAGGAACTTTGCATTGTGCGTTTTGGCAAGATCAGCAAGCAGCCCACCAAAGGAAATGCAAGCAACATTGCTAAAATCTTTGGTAGCAAGCCGTGCCATTTCTAGCCGCTCTTGGACGCTAAAGCGCGGGTTTTTTGACGCAGAATGCGCGATGGCTACAAGCACAGAGTCAAAGATCTCACTACTACGCTTAATAATGTCTAAATGCCCATTTGTAAGGGGGTCAAAGGTGCCCGGATATATGCCAATTGGGTGCTTCATCGCGCGCTTTTCTTTTTGGGGTTTTTTGGCTTGCTTGGGCTTTTTGTGTGTGTTTGTGAGCCCCAACGCTTGTAGAGATTGTTTGGGATTTGCAAAATATCTAGCCATTTTCCATAGAGAAAACGCTCCATTTCTTGGAGATTTTTGGGATAAGAGTAGTAGGCGATGATGGGCGGGGCGATGATGACTTGTAGCATTGCAAGCTTGTGGAGATGCTCGCAGGCAATGGCATTGAGCGGCATTTCCCTAGGGGCTAGCAGCAAGGTTTTGCGCTCTTTTATCATCACGCTTGCTGTGCGCGTAAGCAGTGTATCACTAATGCCGCAAGCGATCTTGGCAAGTGTATCCATACTTGTAGGGATAATCGCCATAGCCTCCGCGCCAAAGCTCCCAGAAGCCACCGGCGCGCCGATGTCATCATCGCGCCAAATTTGCGCACTTTCACACACTGCTAGCAAGCTAGATTCTAGCTCGCTAGAATCTAGCCCTAGCTCATATTTCGCGCACTCTATCACACCCCTTGAGATGATGATATGCACGCTAAAATCTTTAGGCAAATGCGCTAAAAATCCTTGTGCCAGCTGCACGCCACTCGCACCGCTAATACCTAAAATAAACTTCTTCCCCACTAGAATCCTTCCTTTAGTTTTAGCCCGTGTTGCGCAAGCCTTGCGCGATACCAATGATTGTGGAGTGGATTTGCTCCATTAGGCGTGCGCGCTTGGCTTCATACGGGGTGCTTAGATACTGCTTGATAAGCTCAATTTGCAAGAGATTGAGCGTCATCACAGAATCGTTGCGCAAGAAAATGGACTTTTGCAAAGTGGGCTCGCTATCAAGGAGATTGCTCTCCTTGCGGATAGCAAGCAGCATTTGGGCGGTTTTGTCGTATTCTTGTGTGATTTGATTCCAAATCGATTGCGCTATCGCGGGATCTTGCACGAAGTCGTTATACTGCTTGGCGATACATAAATCGACTTTCAAGAACGCCTGCGAGATATTGCTAATGGTTGCAGCGAAGAATTCAGACTCTGCATAGCACTCTTGCAGGGCGGATAAATCCACCGCGCTAAGTGCGCTTCCTAACCCATACCACGCAGGGATTATGGAGCGATTTTGCGTCCAAGCAAAGACCCAAGGGATCGCGCGCAAGTCTTCTACCTTGGTCGTGTCTTTGCGCTTGCTGGGGCGTGAGCCTAGGTTTAGCTGCTGGATAAAGGCAAGCGGTGTGGCGGCTTTGAAGTAGTCTATAAAGCCCTGTGTCTCATACACAAGCTTGCGGTAGGTTTTATAGGAGATATGAGAGAGCTCTTCCATAAGCTGCTTATGGTGGGGATTGATAGAGCATTTTGCAGCGATATTGGTGGGCATTGTGGCTATCTCTTGTGCGCAGAAGACATCATAGCTTGTCTTTTTGAGTAGGGCTGCCATTGTGGAAGAGAGGAAGAATTGTGCTGAAGAGCTATTAAGGTATTTAGAGCTAATGACTTCGCCTTGTTCGGTGGTCTTTAAAAACCCTTGCACACTTCTAGGAGGAGAGGCTAGCAGGGCGGATTCTAGTGTCCCGCCTCCACGGCTCACGCTACCGCCTCTTCCGTGAAATAGCACAAACTCCACACCAAGCTTGCTCTCTAGTGCCTTTAGCTCTTGGATCGCACCATAAAGGCTGTAGTTACTCGCAAATATCCCGCCATCTTTACTAGAGTCCGAATAGCCAACCATAATCTCTTGCCGCATACCAATATCGCGCAGATAGTGTGAGTAGTGCGGGTTTGCCACGAGTGTGCGCATAATGCCCCCAGCGCGATTTAGGTCATCAATCGTCTCAAAAAGTGGCGTGATCGCAATGCGCGCGCGCAGTTTGTCTTCTTCTCTTGTGTTGCTAGATTCTGCCCTAGAATCTAGCTTTTTGCTCGGCTTCCAAAGCCCTGTTTGCTTGGCAAACCACAGCACACAAAGCAGATCGCTTGCATCAGTAGTCATTGATAGGATAAAGGTTTTTAGAATATTTTCGTTGATATACTTTTTCCCCCAGACAATGCGCATAAAAATCTCAATGACATTTTGCGCGCTTTCACTAAGCTGATCTTGAATCGTGCCTAGCTCAAGCTTAGGGCGCGCTAGCGCGGTGTTTAGCACTTCGATTTTGCGCTCTTCTTTATAGCTCATAAAGTCATTATCACAGACTCCAAGCAGGCATAGAATCTCGCTAAGTGCTTGCGCAAAGACATCTTTATGCTCTCTAAAATCTAGGCGCATAAGGTGGAATCCGCCTAAAAGCACAAAACGTCTAAATTGGCGTAAATATTTACTAGAGACACTATCAAGGCTTTCAATAAGCATATCTGCATCAGCGATTAGCTCTTGTGGGCAGGAGTAGGTATGTGTGATCGTGCTTGGCGCATTGACAAAGACAAGGCGATTTTGCAGCTTTTTGATCATTATGTAGAGTTTCGCGCGGAAGGGCTCGCTAGCGCAAACTTGCGCGATCTTTTCATCAAGGATTGGCATTTCTTTTTGGAGAGATTTGCTAAGGCTGGGGGAAGTTTGCGTGCAATCGCTGCAGATAGATAGCTCACGCACAAGTCGCTCGAGCTTTTTGATATAAAAGTTGATAATGAGCTTATGCTGGATTTTCATCACTTCTGTCATTAGATCATTGGTAACAAATGGATTCCCATCTCTGTCCCCGCCTATCCAGCTTCCTAAGCGAATTGGCGAGTGTTTGAGTGGGTGCTCTAGCATAGTTTCGATGTATTCAAGCACCTTTTGACTAGATGGTAAAACAGAATTCTCCACGATGAAAAGTAAATTATCTAGCTCAAAAAGCACTTCGATCTTTTGTGTGCGGACAAGATTGGTCTGCCAAAGGAGATGGAGGCGGTATTGGATATGGTCTTTTGCCTTTTTGTCCCCTAGCTCAAAGATTTTGCGCAGATCTTGTGTGATTTCAGAATGTGCTTCCAAAAATGTCCTGCGCCTAGATTCTGTGGGGTGGGCAGTGAAGACAGGATAGAAGCAAATAGATTCTAGGATTTTGTCTAAATCTTGCTTATCAAATCCCCTGTGCAAAAGATCATCATAAGCATTTTGGATACGATCTAGGGGATTTTTGCGATCGATATTAAATCGCTCTTCGACAATGTTGATTAGGATATTATAAAGAGAAAATGCCTTGATAATCTCTAGGGTCTTGCCTGCACGATTGATGATGTGCAGCTCCTCGCGGATTGCTTGGAAGTTTGATTGATCCTTGGTGGTGCTGGTGTTGGCTTGGAGCTTGGAGTTTAGCGAGAGAAAAAAGTCGCATACTTCTCTATCGACTTTTTGGAGCATTTCTATCATTATTTCGCGGATAAATTGGATCTCTTTGTCTAGGGACTGCCCATTGAGCATTGGCGTGGATTTGGGTGCGGTGGCTTGACTCATACTTGCTCCTTATTTCATCAAGTCTTAAGAACCTCTAAGCTGCTCTAATCTCTCGCGCTTAGTGCCAATATCAGTGATTTGTATGCCAAAGTTCCCATCAACAATCACCACTTCACCTTTGGCGATGACTTTGTCATCAATCAGCACTTCTAGTGGGTCATTTGCTAGCTGATTAAGCTCTACAACACTCCCTATGTCCATAGATATGACATCTTTTAGCAGCATTTTCTTCTGCCCGATACGCACTTTGATGGTGAGCTTGACATCAAGGAGCATACCAATATTGCGGATTTCATCTGGGTTGAGCATTGCGCGCCCTTGAGAGTCGCCAGCAGATCCTGCACTATCATCGCTACTATCTGGGGTAAAAAGCTGCAAAAACGCCTGAGAAGCGAGAAAGAAAGTATTAGAAGCGATAGAGTTTAGTGAGAAAGAGAACTCGTACGCTTCTGTAAAGCTACCAAGCGCGCTAGCGTTTTGTATGATTTCTATCTTTTGTGGAGCGAAGCTGACTTTGGGGACATCTTTTTGCGATCCCATAGCTGTGGATACCGCGCCTAGGATATTGGAGTTGATTTCTTTGAGTGCATCTAGGTCATCGCTAGTTGCTTCGGGCTGGCTTTGTCCATCACCGCCTAGCATAAGATCTGATAAAGCGGTGGTAAGATCGATTGGGTTAAGGATAGCGATAGTGCCAATAGTATCGCCTGTAAAGCTGATGGTAGTTAGCACACAAGGAAAGTCTTTTACCAAATCAGCGATAGATCCACTTTTGACATTGGCGATGGTGGGGGTGCTACCAGTGAGCCCCTCTATCGTTTGTGTCGCTTCTTGGGCAAGAAGTTTGATAAATTGTTCCATTATTGTAATCCTTTGGTGTGCTTTAGTGCGCTAGATTCTAGCATTTTTTGCTTCTCTTGTAGTCTATTCCTCTTCATCTTCACTCTCTTCATCATCGATTTTGTTTTTGCGCTGGGTTTCTAGCATTTCTAAAATCTCTTTGACTTTGTCTTTTTCTGTGAGAATTTCTTCTTGGATTTTAATGCTCTTGCGGAAGCGTTGCAAGCCAATGGTGGCAAGGTATTTATCCCTACCATCAATGCTTACAATCACATCATTGCTCGCCGTTTCATTAAGCCGTATGACATCGCCATTTTGGAGATCTAGCACTTCTTTTAGGCTTAGATTTGTCCCACCGATAAAGGCTTCGACATTCACATCAGCCCCACCGATGAGAGCTTGCAGCTCTTTGTTGCGCGACTTTTTGCTGCTGGTCTCTCCTAGCATTAAATCCCTGCTGCCAAGGCGCGGCAGCACGGTTTCAAGCGAGATGACAGGGTAGCAGATATTGATCATACCGCTACTATGCCCGATGATAAGCTCCATAACCACCATAATGACAATTTCATTTTGCGCCACGATTTGCACGACATTGGGGCTTGACTCTTTGGCATCAATACTTGGGAACATATCTGTTACAGAGCTCCACGCGTCCTTTAGTGTCTGCATAATCTGGCGCAAAATCGTATCAAGCAAATTGATCTCAATATCGCTAAACTCTCGCGAGTTGTCATAAGGATCGCCCTTGCCGCCTAAAAGCCTATCAATCATAGGGAAGACAATGCTAGGATTTATCTCCAAAACCCCTGTGCCATCAAGAGGCTTCATAGAAAAGACATTAAAGCTTGTGGGGCTTGGGAGACTCATTAGAAACTCTCCATAGGTCATTTGATCAACACTATGGAGCTGGATTTCTACAATGGAGCGCATAATGGCTGAGATTTGACTAGAGAGCGCACGCGCCATTTTATCGTGGATCGAGCGGAAAGCGCGTAGCTGCTCCTTGCTGACACGATTTGGTCGTTTGAAGTCATAGAGCGTTACAGACTTTTGCGGGAGAATGTCTTGCTTTTGGAGTGCCTCATCGCTCTCGCCATCATCGACAGCTTCTAATAGGGCATCGATTTCTTCTTGACTTAGTATATCAGCCATTATCTTTCTCCCAAGCTATTGCGGATTTTTTTAATCACTTCTTTGGTGATTTGTGAGATTCTAGACTCTGTGATGTTTAAGATTTCTTTAATCTCGCTGAGATTTAGCTCTTCTAGGAAGTAGAGCTGTATGATGAGCTGCTCGCGCTTTGAAAAGGTCTTTAGGACATTGTGGATTTTCTCTATCAGCTCTTCTTTTTCTAATTTGTCGATGATATTGGTAGGCTCCATTAGATTGTATTGCTCATCGATTGGCACAAGCATATAAATATCTGCAGCGATCTTTGCTTCTCTAATTTTCTCCACACTCTCACCTAGCACGCCAGAGAGATACTCATCACTAGGCTCTTCTTCATGCTCGTTGAAGTATTTGCTCACTTCCATGTCGATTGCTTTAATAAGCTTGCGGCTTGCGCGCGAGATTACATCAAGTGAGCGCAGATAATCAAGCATAGCCCCATATACGCGCGATTTCGCATAGCCCCAAAAGGAGTCATTCAAGCCTTCATCATACCGCCTAGCAAGCTTGATAAGCTCTTCTGTGCCTATGGAGATAAGCTCGCTTACTTCAAGGTGCGATGGCAGTCGCTCTTTCATACGATATGCCATAGCCTTTACTGCTGGGAGATATTGAATGGCGAGTTGATCTTGGGAGAATTGCTTCTCGTTTGCGTAGCCGTTGTTTCTCACTTTTGTACCTTTTTCTTAGGAGTAGCTTTCTCTTCAGTGAAGTCAAAATTGTTGATAAACTGCCTAATTGCGCGCGCCTGCCGCTCTGTTTGGTCAAACTCACTATCAAAATACTCTAGCTGCCGCTCGATAAAGTCCTTATTGGCAAGCATAGAGCGTTTGGGCTCGATGATATAGATATAAATCGCTGCCATTGTGAGAGAGATTAGATACATAGAGATCGTTACAACAATGGTCATAAACAGCATATGTTCTGGCTCTTCAAATTTCATAATCCCAATGGCAAGCCCTATGAAAAACCCAGCCACAACAGAGAGATTGATAAAATTTGATACACGCATAGTAGTCCTTTACAAATATCCTAGCAAACGCTTGAAAAAGCTTCCAATGCTTTTCTTTGGTGTATTAAGCATATTATGTTCCACTTTGTTGATGAGATTCTGCGCTACTTCTTGCATTGTTATGGAGAATATGTTGTGCGGCTCGCTCTGGCAGATAAGCTTGCGGTGTAGTATCGCCTTCTTTACTGCGGCATTATGCTCAAAGCCTCCAAGTAGTGTGAGTGAGAGATTGGGGATATTTGCCTTAGCGACATTGGAAATCGTGGTGAAAACTTGGGTGATTTGGTTGGCAGAAGAAGCCATATTGACAAGCATCATACACTCATTGGTAAATTTGGAGCTTACCTTTAGCATAGCGTAGGCATCGGCTTTTGCGCTTGGCTCCGGTGTAGTGATGACAATGATGTGATCACTTGCTTGCAAAAATGCCTGCGTAAGCGTGCTAATCCCAGCACCCGTATCGACTATCACATAATCAAAGAGATCCCAAATCGCAGCCTCACTAGCAAAGTCTGCAAGCATACTTGAAGCAGAATACTTAAGGATCTCCTCCCCACTATCGCCCGGGATTAGGTAGAGTCCTTTGCTAATTTCATAGACTACTTCCTTAAAATCCGCCTGCCCTTTGAGCGCGTGTAAGATGTTTTTCTCCGTTTTTACGCCAAAGATTAGATCAAGATTTGCTAGCCCAATATCTGCATCAAATACACCGACTTTATAGCCTAGCTGATTGAGCGAGTAGGCGAGATTTGCCGAGATATTGGACTTGCCTACACCGCCTTTGCCTGAAGTTATGGCGATAAATTTTGCGGTGCTTTTTTTGCTAGCTTGCATCATAGATTCTAGGTTGGCAGCTTGGTTTCTTTGCATACTAGCTCCTTATTGGGCTTTGCTCGGGTAGAAAAACCCACTAATAAGACAATCGGCTAGATACATATTATCTGCTACGACAACATCGCTTGGCACTTCTTGTCCTATGGTTAGGTAGCTTATGGGCTTCTTAGTCTCATACACGAGTGAAAAGATATTGCCAAGTCCGCGCGCTTCATCAAGCTTGCTAAAGATGAAGGTATCTACCCCAAGCTCGCCAAAGGCATTGTATGCATCTTTTAGGTCTTCGTATTTTGTGCTAGCAGAGAGCACGAGTGTTACATCGATTTTATACTCATCATTGCGGATAAATCGCTTTAGCTCATTGATTTTCTCTCTATCGTGCTGGGAGTGCCCAGCAGTATCGATCAAAATATAATCACAATAGCTTAGGGCTTCAATTTTATTGATAAAGTCATCACTCTCGCTCGCAGAATCTATGCTAATGCGCATTTTTCTCGCATACCACGCAAGCTGCTCCATAGCTCCAATGCGATAGTCATCAAGCGTGATAATGCCGACCTTTTTCTTCTCAGGTAGAATCTGGGAGTAGCGCGCTGCAAGCTTTGCTAGTGTGGTGGTTTTGCCAACGCCTGTGGGACCCACTAGCATAATGATCTTTTTGCCCACGCTATTTTCCTTGCGGCAGTAGATCATCTTGCGCAGCACTTCGCGGAAGTATCGGCGGATTGTCTGGCTCTGCTCGCGCATTTTTAGCGGCATAAACTCCAAACTTAGGCGCATAATCTCTTCTAAATGCGCTTTGTTCATACCGCTATTTTTGGCGATACGATAGATTTCGGCAAATTCTTTGGGGATTGCTACGCTCATATTTTTGGGGGATTTTTCGTCCCACAAGGTGTTTTGTATGAGCTTGATTTTGTCGTTGAGCTTTTTTAGCTCGCTTTGGATTTCTTTGATATTGTTTGTCTCATCAATAGGCGTGAAAGTCGCTTGAGCTTTGGGGCTAGAATCTAGCTTTTTCTCCACTTCACTTGGCGCGCTCTTGGCTTTTGCGCGCTCTTGTGTAGGCTCTAGTGCATCGGCATAGCCTTTGGGGATTTTGGGGATAGATTCTACCTCTGCTAGCTCGATAGGCTCTCTTGCTTTAGGCTCTTTGGCTTCTTGTGCTTTGGCGATGAGTGCGCTAGCTTCTGGCATAGAAGTGGGCAGCCCTGCGAGCTTGCTTATCTCGCGCACGGTGTTTGATAGCTCGATAGTTACATCATCATCAAAGATATGGCTAAGGCTGCGCTGCTTTTTCTTCGCGGCGATTTCTTTCTCCGCTATGGCTTCAAGCCGCTTTTGGATGCTATTGTTTGGCAGGGGTTTGGCGATCTCTTCTTGCGTATGTGTGGAAGTCTGTGGGGCTTCTTGTAGGGGCTTAGCAGCAGAATCTTCCACGCCCACAACTAGCTCATAAAGCGCGCTTTGGTTTAGGCTCTTCTTGCGCACTTCTTGGGTCTTTAAAATCATCGCATCATCGCCTAGCTCATCGCGCGCTTTTTTGAGAGCTTCTGCTGGTGTCTCTCCTGTGAAAGTAAAGGTCTGCACGGCTTACTCCTTGTGGATTGGTAGATTTGGATTCTAGCACTTGCCTTAGCATAAAATCTAGCGGCAGCAGCACAGAATCTCTCGTGCGGAATCCGTGATGAGGGATTGTAAGATATGCTCGCTTTATTATCACTTTATCATAGAAAATTATGTCAATATCTAATGTCCTAGGCGCGTTTTTGAACGCTCTTTTTCTCCCCCTGCCAAATCGCCGCTCCAAGTAAAACACAAGCGCAAATAGCTCCACGACACTTAGGCTGGTGGCAAGTGTGATAATGGCGTTGTAAAAATAGGGCTGATTGGTGTAGCCAAAGGGGGGATTGTGCAAAATAGGGCTTGTGGCAAGCAAGGTGCAATGCTTGTTGCGCGTGAGAGAGCCTAGCAGGTGGGCAAACCGCTGGCAAATCGCCTGCTTTGTGCCAAGGTTTGCGCCTATGCCTAGCGTGATGATGTGGCGGTGCTTGGGGTTTATGCGCTTGTGTAGCGTGCGATTTAGAACTGCTTGTGCGCGGTGGCTTTGGTGGATTCTAGTGTGGGGCTTGGCTTGCTGCAAGATGCGCTGGGCTTGATAGCGCAAGGTGGCAGCGTGCGTGAGATAGTGTGGGCTTGTGCGGGGGGTGTGCGTAGGGAAGCTAGGAGCTAGAATCCAGCGCATGCTAGAATCTAGTGTAAAAGAGTTAGATTCTAGCATGGCTTGAGATTCTAGGCTTACCATACCGGGAGCAACAACCCTACCCCCACATTAAACGCGCCGATACTCGCCCAGCTTTTATCATCTTTGCCATTAAACAAATGCCGATAGCTTGTCTCTAGTGATACATATTTGAAGCTTAGCATAAGCCCTATTTCCCAAAATGGGAAGAGATTATCAAGCTTTTGATTGATGACATAGCCCCCGACACTTTTCATACTAGAGCCTATATCTTTTAGCGCGCCCCCACCTACAAAGCCAACTAGCGCCGAGCTATTGTCATCATTTGCGATCGCATAGCCCACGCGCCCCCCACCGCCAAAGAGCTTATGGTCAAACTTTAGCCCTGTAATATCCACGCCCTCCCAGCTGCAATACCCATAGCTATTGCCTGTGCAGGTAAATTGATATGGTGAGTCATAGGTTTTAGCCTGATAGCCGCCATAGAGCACATCGGCACTTAGATATATGCCATTTTTCTGCCGATACCATAGCCCAGCTTTAAGCATATAGGCTGATGAAATATCTTTGGAGTATTCGCCATCGGTGTAGTGGATAAATCCCTTGCCACTACTGCTACCGCTGCTAGTCGTTGGCTTAGAGACATAAGGCACAGGAGCCATATTTGCACTGCCCCCACCAAAGCCAACATCCGCGCCCACACTTAGCCCAAATCGCCCGCCTCTTGCTTGCTTTCTAGCCTTTTTCTCTTGCTTTTTTTGCTCTTTTAGTGCGCGTTTGAGATAGGCGGCATTCTCACAAGCTTGGCGATTGCCCAAATCACACGCTTGCTTGAGAAGCTCTTGCGCGCTCTCATAGTCGCTAGAATCTAGCGCGGCTTGCGCCTCTCTCTCACACGCGATCGCATCGCCACCTTGGCAAGTCCCAGCCCCTAGCTTGCTAAATCGCGCCACTTGGGATTTGTCAATTGCCTTGGCAATGTTTTCTTCATCGTCCCACACCACGCGCCCACTTTTTAAATCGGTTAGCACAAACAAGAAGTCATAATCCACCCTCACCCTATCGCCCACGCTTTTTGTCCGCTGGATAATCTTGCCACTTAGGGAGAGATCAGGGGCTAGGAGTGTGCCATCTTCTTGGGTGGTGTATTGGTTGAAGCGTTTGTCTTTGGTAAGCTTCCTAGAATCTGTGAGTAAATTATCCGTGCTAGAGCCACTGCCAGCAATGGCGTTTGTCAGGGTAAATTTCTTGCTCTTGCGCAGTGTGCGCGTAATCTTGCGGCTTAAAAACTCTACATCAATGTCCTCTTCTGTAAGATTGCGTAAATCCGCTATGGCTAGGAGCTTCTGCCCTTGTAGCTCGCGGATAAAGCTAGATTCTAGGAGCTTGCGCGTGGTTTTCTCCACCACTGCTTCTATATCGTGGCGATCAATGCCTATGGTGCTAAAGTCTTTAGAGTCTGTGATGTAGTAGGGGGACTTTTTGGCTTGTGCTAGGGCTAGCACAAGCAGTGCGCCTGCACAGATTCTCAATGCGTGTTTTAGCATAGAGACTCTTTTGCAAGATCTTTAGCGATTTTGGCGATATGCTCTGCGCTAAGCCCAAAATGCGTAAAAAGCTGCTCACCCTTAGCCGACTTGCCAAAGCTATCTAGCCCTAGCACAAAATCTGCGAAGCGGTAGAGTTCATTGCCCCTAGCGGCTTCCACAGCTAGCACTTTGCCAGCAAAAAGCTCTTTATGGTAGCTGCAATCTTGCTCGCATAGTAGCTCAAAGCAGGGCATACTCACCACGCGCGTAGCAATGCCACTAGATTCTAGCAGCTCTTGGGCTTGCAGGCATAAAGACACTTCACTCCCGCTTGCTAGCAGGGTGATTTGCGCTTGATTATCTAGGCTAGAATCCTGCTTGATATACGCTCCCCTTTGCGCTTGGCTCTTTGCCACAGGCTCTAGCACGGAGAGATTTTGGCGCGAGAGCACAAAGGCACTTGGCGCGCTAGATTCTAGTGCTACTTGCCAGCAAGCGATGTTTTCATTCGCATCGGCTGGGCGGAAGACTAAGAGGTTTGGCATAGCGCGGAAGTGGCTTAGCTGCTCGATTGGCTGGTGGGTCGCGCCATCTTCGCCCACACCGATAGAATCGTGCGTAAAGATATAAAACACCTTTGCCCTCATAATGCTAGCGATCCGCACGCTCGCACTCATATAATCGCTGAAAACAAAAAATGTCGCGCAAAAGGGCAGGAAAAGTCCGTAGTTGGCAAAGGCATTGCAAATCGCGCCCATAGCGTGTTCGCGGATACCGAAGTGGAGATTGTTGCCACTAGGGAAGTCGCTAGAATCTAGCAAGGTGGTGTTGTTGCTAGGGGCGAGATCTGCGCTGCCGCCGATGAAGTTTGGTAGGGCTTGAGAGAGAGCGTTTAAAATCTTGCCATTACTCACGCGCGTGGCTAGGGAGTCTCCTTGTGTGAAAGTGGGGTAGGAGATAGAATCCACTTTTTGCTCTAGTGGCGCGGTGAGGGAGTCTAGCAGGGATTTTGCTTGCGCACTTAAGTTTCTCTCCCACAAAGCTTCTAAGCTCGCACCCTTTTCCATACACGCGCGGAAGACAAAGCCCACTTCATCACTGATAGCAAAGCTCTGCTTGCTAATGCCTGCTTGCTCTCTCGCCTTAGCGATAAGCTCTGCGCCCAGCGGTGCGCCGTGGGCTTTATGGCTGCCCTCTAGCTCTAGCGCGCCCTTGCCGATAGTGGTGTGCGCGATGATAAGGCTAGGCTTAGGAGAGGCTTTGGCAGATTCTAGCGCGGAATCTATGGCTACAAGGTTATGCCCATCGCACTCAAAGACGCTAAAGCCCTGTGCTTCAAACCTCGCGCGCACATTTTCGCTAAAGGCGATTTGCGTGCCGCCCTCTATGGTTATGCCATTGCTATCATAGATGATGATAAGCTTGCCTAGCTGGTGTAAGCCAGCAAGCGAGCAAGCCTCATAGCTAATGCCCTCTTGCAAATCTCCATCACCACAAAGGCAATACACAAAATGATTAAGCACTTCAGGGCTAGAATCCACTTTCGCCCTAGAATCCACTTTTTCACACGCTCCATTTTCACGCACCGCCCTAGAATCCACTTTTGCTAGCATAGCATTGGCGCGTTTTTGTGCCATAGCAAAGCCCACCGCATTGGCTATGCCTTGCCCTAGCGGTCCTGTGGTGATCTCCACGCCGGGCGTGTGGGCAAACTCTGGGTGTCCGGGCGTTGTAGAGTCAAGCTGGCGGAAGGCTTGTAAATCCTGCATACTCACTTCAAAGCCCCATAAATGCAGCAGACTATACACAAGCGCGCTGGCGTGTCCGCCGCTAAAAACTAGGCGATCGCGGTTGAGATAGCGCGGGTTCTTGGGGTTTAGGCGCAGGTGGTGGGATAGCACGACTGCCACTTCTGCTAGCCCCATAGGTGCGCCCGGGTGTCCGCTATTAGCACGCTGCACAATATCAGCACAGAGATAGCGCAGCTCATTTGCTGCTTGGGTGAGTAGGGGGAGATTTTCTTCAGTGATGATAGGCATAAACAATCCTTAAAGTGTAGATACCAAAGCCCCCTAAGCACACGCTAGGGCGTGGCGCGCTGTGTATAAAGGCTAGGTTCTATGGGCTTGGTGAAGCTACGCATTGTGCCTAAAAATCCTTATGAGATTTCTTAAAATCACACGACTTGTGCTTGTGGGGCACGCACCTAGTGGGAAATATTATCGATATGTAGTAAAGAATAATTAGCGTATATCACTAACTAAACTTTATACTATTAGACTAATATTTAGCGATTTTTAGCAATCTTTTCTTATAAATGCTAATTTCATTTACTTTTATGGGCTAGAATTTCGCTCGTTGTAGTTAGCAGTCAAAGGCTTTACACTATGCAGAAAAAGGAATTCTTGCTCAATCATTTGATCAAGCAATATGTCAAATGCCAAGAGCCTATCGGGTCAGAATCTTTAAAGAGCTGCTTGCAGGGGAAGATTTCTTCTGCAACTATTCGCAACTACTTTAAGATTCTAGGGCAAGAAGGCGTGCTTGTGCAGACGCATATTAGCAGTGGTCGTGTGCCTACGCGCGCTGCTTTGAGGAATTATTGGCGAGAAATGCTTCAGCCTGCGTGTGTTGAGCCAGAGATTGATACTACACAGCTCCACTCTCTATGTGATGAGTTTGGGCTCACTTGTGCGCTGCGTCTTGCAAAGCCACAGAAGCTACTGCGCGTGCTAGAGATAGAAGCAGGTGAGAATGGCGCGATTGTGCTGGTGTTTGAGCACGATTGCGTGGCGATCCCCTTTGTCGCTTCTATGGCACGCTTTTGTCAAGAGCTTGTTGGCGTGGCAATCGATGATATGCAAAGGATCGCGCAAGATGTGTGCGCAAATACACTAGCTCAAGCTCTAAGGTCTTTGCAAAGTGCGGAGAAAACGCGCTTTTTTGGCTTAGAGTTTTTGGGCGAGATGTTTGCGCAGGCTCCACAGAGTGCGCTTGAGATCGTTAATGGCGATTTGTTTGCTAGGGTTGATTGCGCTTTGCATTTCCCAGATTCTAGCGACTATCTTGTCATCGCACATAGTGCGCAAGTGCTAGGACAGGCGGCGAAAATGCTCTGCATTGGGCGGCTTGATAGAGACTATCAGGGCTTTTATGAAGCACTAGAGTCCAAGGCATCATAGAGAATCTTAATATGTAAGGAGTGCGTATGCAAGAAGAAATAGAAGAGACGATGAAAGAGCCACATACACAAGATGAGCAAGCCGCGCAAGAAGCGTGCGAGACACAAGCGCAGGATATGGGCGAAGAGCTAGAATCTAGCGTAGATTCTAGTGAGCCTAGAGAGTCTGGCGCGCCGATTATGCAGCAAGCTTACAAAGAGCTTGAAGAAAAGTATATGCGAGCGTATGCGGACTTTGAGAATGTCAAAAAGCGGCTAGAGCGCGATAAAAATCAAGCCCTAGAATATGCGTATGAGAAAATCGCAAAAGACTTGCTCCCTATCTTAGATGCGCTTGATAAGGCTAAAGAAGCAGCCAAAGATCACAGCGCGATTTTAGAGGGCATAGCTCTTGTGCAAGATAATTTCCTAAAAATCCTTAGCCGCCACGGCGTAGAGGCGATTGACACAAGTGGGGAGTTTGACCCCAATTTGCACGAGTGCATTATGCAAGTGGCAAAGCCAGAAGCACAAGATGGGCAAATCGCCCAAGTAATGCAGCAAGGCTATAAGTATAAGGAACGCACCTTGCGCCCAGCGATGGTCGCAGTGGTGAAAAACAACTAATCTCAACATAAAGGATACAAAATGGCAAAAGTAATTGGAATCGACTTAGGGACGACAAACTCCGCAATGGCAGTCTATGAAGGCAATGAAGCCAAAATCATCGCTAATAAAGAGGGTAAAAACACCACCCCATCAATCGTGGCATTTACTGATAAAGGCGAGATTCTAGTCGGTGAGCCAGCAAAACGACAGGCGATCACCAATCCGCAAAAGACAATCTACTCTATCAAGCGCATTATGGGGCTAATGCTTAATGAAGATAAAGCAAAGCAAGCCCAAGAGCGACTGCCCTATAAAATTGTAGATAGAAATGGCGCTTGTGCGGTAGAAATCGCGGATAAAACCTACACGCCCCAAGAAATCTCGGCAAAAATTTTGATGAAAATCAAAGAAGATGCGGAGAGCTACTTGGGAGAGAGCGTTACAGAAGCGGTGATCACCGTGCCAGCCTACTTTAATGACGCACAAAGAAAAGCGACAAAAGAAGCTGGCACAATCGCAGGGCTTAATGTGCTGCGCATTATCAACGAGCCTACTTCTGCCGCGCTTGCGTATGGGCTAGATAAAAAAGAAGCAGAAAAGATTATGGTCTATGACTTGGGCGGGGGGACATTTGATGTAACTGTGCTTGAAACAGGTGATAATGTCGTAGAAGTGCTTGCCACAGGGGGCGATGCGTTCTTAGGCGGCGATGACTTTGATAATCGCATTATCGATTGGGCTGCGAGTGAGTTTAAAGATGAAAGCGGCATTGATATTAAGCAGGATATTATGGCGCTGCAGCGACTAAAAGATGCCGCAGAAAATGCTAAAAAAGAGCTCTCTAGCGCGCAGGAGACAGAAATCAATCTGCCCTTTATCACAGCTGATGCAAGCGGTCCAAAGCACTTTGTCAAAAAGCTTTCTCGTGCGAAGTTTGAGAGCTTGATTGATGATCTAATCGATGAGACGATTAAAAAAATCGATGCAGTGATTAGTGATGCTGGGCTTAGCAAGGGCGATATTAGCGAAGTGGTGATGGTAGGGGGCTCTACTAGAATCCCAAAAGTGCAAGAGCGAGTCAAGGACTTCATCGGCAAAGATTTGAATAAATCTGTCAATCCTGATGAAGTCGTAGCAGTGGGCGCGGCGATCCAAGGCGGCGTTTTGAAAGGTGATGTAAAAGATGTGCTACTGCTTGATGTTACGCCTTTGAGCCTTGGGATTGAGACGCTTGGCGGGGTGATGACGCGCGTGATTGATAGGGGGACAACAATCCCTGCTAAAAAGGCGCAAACTTTCTCCACTGCCGAAGACAATCAGCCAGCCGTTACAATCCGCGTGCTACAGGGCGAGAGAGAGCTTGCTAGGGATAATAAGCTGCTAGGGAATTTTGACTTACAGGGTATCCCACCAGCCCCGCGCGGTGTGCCACAAATTGAAGTAACCTTTGACATCGATGCCAATGGGATTCTAACAGTATCAGCAAAGGATAAGGTAAGCGGCAAATCCCAAGAGATCAAAATCACAGGTTCTAGCGGGCTATCGGATTCTGAAATTGAAAAAATGGTCAAAGATGCCGAGCTTCACAAAGAAGAAGACGCCAAGCGCAAGGGCGCGATAGAATCACGCAATATGGCAGACTCTCTTGTGTATCAAACAGAGAAGACCCTAGGCGAGATGAAAGACAAGCTAGAATCTAGCGAGGTGGAGAAGATCAACGCCGCACTAGAAGAGCTAAAAGCGGTGCTTAAAGATGAGAATGCGACAAAAGAGCAAATCGATGAGAAGCTAAAGGCATTGACAGAAGTGAGCCACAAGCTTACAGAAGCAATGTATGCCAAAGAAAATCCGCAAGGCGCGCAGGCGCAAGGAGAGCAGAAGAAAAAGGGCAAAGATGATGATGTCATCGATGCAGAAGTGGAGTAGATAGCTTAGCCTTGCCAGCAGCACGCGTGTCGCTAGATATGCGTGCTGGCATACTAGATCTATCTCTCTATGCTTTTACCCCCCCCCCTAGAATCCACTTTGATTATTTATTGTTGTTATTAGCTTTGCGTGAGTGCGAGCCTGTGGCTGCTTGCTAGGTGGCTACTTAGCAGGCTAGATTCTAGCTTGAACCTAAAGAAGCTCGCTTAAGATAAGCGTGGCTTTGAGCTTGGCTGCGCCATTTGCTAGGGCGTGTGATGATACTTTGCCAGAGAGCTTTAGGGTGTGGGGTTTGCCGCGCTTTATCTTAAGCCTTGATTTTAGCGTGATTGGCTGGGAAATATTATTATTGATTGTGAGTGTGCCTTGGATATATGAGGAAGCTTGCAAAAGCTTTGGGAGATTGTCTTTGGGGATAGAGATAAGTAAATGTATAGATTCTAGTGTGGGGTGCTGGATTCTAGGTGTGGCGTGTAGCTCTAGGCTTAAAGGCATTGGACTTGCGCTAAGCAGCAGCTCACCACTGCAGTGCATAGCAGTGCTGCCAATATGCAAGCGAGATGCCGCGGCGATGGCATAGGTCTGCAGTGTTGGTGGGTGTGTGGCTAGGGCAAGTGTGGGTATAATAGCTACGCAGCATAGCAAAACCTGCCAGAATCTAAATTTCAAAGCGGCTTTCATCGGTGTAGCTTTGATCGATCATATTATTAAAGTGTAGAATCTTGCAGCTATTTTCCACCACAGATATGAGCTTCACAAGCGCGGAGAGATCGCGCCCATAGCCATAGATCCCGCAGCCTTTGAGTAGGACAAAGTTTGTGGCATTGGTTTTAAAGTAACGCACGATGTCTGTGTCTGCGCGCTCATACAATGTCTCATACTCTTTAGAATCTAAAATCTTGCTATTTCTCCCAAGTATCCTGCACCCTAGATAGTCAATAGGCTTTATCACATCGTGCTTTAAGGAGTAGGAAGTCGCATAAGGCGCGTGGGAATACATCACAAAGCGCGCTTCTAAAAAGTTGCGATAAATATTTGCGTGGATAAAGCTATCAAGGCTTGCTTCTTGCCAGCGGTAGTCTTCTTTGTCGTGGAGTGTGATAAAGGAGTCTTGATCCATTTTGTCAAGCAGGGCATCTTTGCGGTTTATGAGGAAGCTATTTGCCCCAAGGCGTGCAGATATTGAGCCATAAAATACGCCAAGCAAGCCGCTTTGGCACAGAGAGTGAGCCATATCAGCTAGGTAGCTAATCGTAGGGGAGTCGATGTTTTTTGTATGGATATTCATAGGTGTCCTTAGTGGCTTGGCAAGACTTTTGCGCGTCTTTTTGCCGCAGTGTTGGGGAATGCTTCATCAAAGATCATATCCTTGCTTGTGTGGGGGAAAGAGTAGATGACTTTGCCATCTTTGCCATAAAGTGTGCCTTGGATCATTGTATCTTCTATATAGTGGTGCTCAAACTGCAAAGCTCCATTTGGGAAAAAGCCCTTTTGTATGGTGATTTCCTCACCTTCTAGGACGACCACTTCTGAATCTAGCGCACCATCTCTGTAGCTTTGTGTGATGGTTTTTGCCGGGGATTCTTGGCTTTTTGTAAGTAGCTGCCCTTGTGGAGCATAGTGCCAAGTCGTCCTAAGTGGCGCGCTGGCATTGTGAAGGACTTTAGATTCTAGGTGTGAGTCTTGCGTGTAGTAAGAGCCACTAGCTTGTGTGGGTGTGATGGTGCTATCGCTTGCTAATGCGCCATTTTGGTGGAAGATCCGCACGCGCTCGTGTCCAGAATCTTTGGTGATTTCTAGGGCGACTTGCTGGCTAGCTTCATAGAGCCACAGCTCTTGTGTGTCGGTGCTTTTACCCTTTATGACAGGGTGTGCTTTGTCCTTTGGAGCTATGGAGTAGTAGGTCGCTCCATTTGCTTCGTAGTTTTCATAAGGTGCAACAAGCACGCCAAGCTCGTAATGGGATTTATATGCGGGGGTTTCTTGTGGGTAGTTATAGACAATCTCCTCCCCGTGCAAAAATCCATTGTAATAGTTGCGAGAGATTTTGATGATGGCATTTTCACCATAGGTTTGTGTTTGCCCTTGTAGCACACCCTTGTTGTAGTGCTGCTTGAAGACGATTTTGCCATTAGCGTAGCCTATGGACTCCCCTTGCTTTTTGCCATAGTGGTAGTGGGTAAGCGAGTTGGTGTTTTGATAAGTGGAGCTATCGGCAAGATCTAGGGCTGTCTCAAAAGTGCCGTGTAAAATGCCATTGTTGTAGTCCTTAGAGCTAATGGGCGTGCCTTGGTGGTAGAGTATGGTTTTGCCGTGTTTTTTGCCATTTTTATAGCTGCTTTCAAGCCGTTTGTCTGGGGGGATATGGGTGATGACTATGCCATCTATTTGCCCATTTTTGTATGGGATTTCTCGTGCGATTTGTCCATTTTGGTAGGCGGTGCTAACCCCATCTAGCACATCATTTTTGAAGCTTAATCTAGCACGCAAATCGCCCGCAGGTCCATAGAGCTCCACAAAGGTAAAGCCAGAGTCAAATGACTTTTTGGCTGTGATGTGCTGGTGATTGTCTTTTAGCGTGGGGGAGCTTAGAATGTCTTTTGCCTTGATGTTTAGTGGCAGTGGAGCGGATTCCATAGATTCCATAGATTCTGTGGATTCTGTGGATTCTGGTGTGCGCTCATTTAGTGTATTGTTGTTTGTGTTGGTTTTTTGCGCTGGTGTGTCTGGGTTTTTTTGAGTTTGGGGCTTTTGTGGGTGTGCTTGCGCAGATTTTGGCGGGTTTGCTGCTTGACTTTGGGCGGACTTTGGAGTGGTTTTTGGTTTAGTAGTGCGCGCGGGGGCTGCTTGTTCTGGTTTGCTTGCTCTGGTTTGCTTGCTACTTGCTTGTGGCTGGGCTTTGGTGGGCGTAGAATGCATACAGGCTTGTAGTGATAGCCCAATGATTATGGCGCAGATAGTTGATAGCACGAGTGTGTGGTGCGCGTAGCGATGTGTTGTGTTTTGCTGGTTCATAGCTCTACTCCATTTTTAAATTCTAGTAGTGGTAGCTTGGTGGATTCTCATAATTAGTCTTGTGATGAGCCCAATTATAGCAGATAATCTGCTGGCTATGAGTGTGGCATTATAACTACTTCACACGCACTTAGTTTAGATTTTCTTAATATGTCTCATATTATTTTTTCTGCCCCCCATCCTTTCAGCAACATTTAAGTAACGAATCTGTAACATTCTGCTTCCCAAAATTTCATAGCATTTA
>NZ_VXKE01000017.1 GCF_008693005.1 Helicobacter canis
ACTTCACACGCACTTAGTTTAGATTTTCTTAATATGTCTCATATTATTTTTTCTGCCCCCCATCCTTTCAGCAACATTTAAGTAACGAATCTGTAACATTCTGCTTCCCAAAATTTCATAGCATTTAGCTTTCTTATCTCAGCCTTTATCATACTAAGTATGGTTTGGATCGTGATATTGTTTTGGTTTTTTGTTTTTGGATTTGGGTGTTCTTTTGCTTAGTTTTTATCTCACCTTAGATAAGAATTGGCAGTGATCTTTGACATCTAAGCAAGAAGATTTAAGGAATCTACAAGAGCATTTTGCTTTTTTAGACTTAAATCTCTTTAAACATTGTTATATGTTATACAACTCGACTATATCTTGTTTCTAGCTGCATTAAAGATTTTTGTGTGGCTGGAAGCTAGAGTAGGTCTTTGTGATTTATAAAGAGATTGGGACAAATTTTTCCATATCTGCTAGCATTTGAGCAATCCAATGCAACGCGGATATTTTTTATGGAGAGTTTGCGGTCATCATTTATTGTTGATACAAACTTCCATATTTTTATGGAGAGTTTGATCCTGGCTCAGAGTGAACGCTGGCGGCGTGCCTAATACATGCAAGTCGAACGATGAAGCTTTTAGCTTGCTAGAAGTGGATTAGTGGCGCACGGGTGAGTAATGCATAGGTTATGTGCCCTTTAGTCTGGGATAGCCACTGGAAACGGTGATTAATACTGGATACTCCCTATGGGGGAAAGTTTTTCGCTAAAGGATCAGCCTATGTCCTATCAGCTTGTTGGTGAGGTAATGGCTCACCAAGGCTATGACGGGTATCCGGCCTGAGAGGGTGATCGGACACACTGGAACTGAGACACGGTCCAGACTCCTACGGGAGGCAGCAGTAGGGAATATTGCTCAATGGGGGAAACCCTGAAGCAGCAACGCCGCGTGGAGGATGAAGGTTTTAGGATTGTAAACTCCTTTTGTAAGAGAAGATTATGACGGTATCTTACGAATAAGCACCGGCTAACTCCGTGCCAGCAGCCGCGGTAATACGGAGGGTGCAAGCGTTACTCGGAATCACTGGGCGTAAAGAGCGCGTAGGCGGGAAGGTAAGTCAGATGTGAAATCCTGTAGCTTAACTACAGAACTGCATTTGAAACTACTTTTCTAGAGTATGGGAGAGGTAGGTGGAATTCTTGGTGTAGGGGTAAAATCCGTAGAGATCAAGAGGAATACTCATTGCGAAGGCGACCTGCTGGAACATTACTGACGCTGATGCGCGAAAGCGTGGGGAGCAAACAGGATTAGATACCCTGGTAGTCCACGCCCTAAACGATGAATGCTAGTTGTTGCCCTGCTTGTCAGGGCAGTAATGCAGCTAACGCATTAAGCATTCCGCCTGGGGAGTACGGTCGCAAGATTAAAACTCAAAGGAATAGACGGGGACCCGCACAAGCGGTGGAGCATGTGGTTTAATTCGAAGATACGCGAAGAACCTTACCTAGGCTTGACATTGATAGAATCTGCTAGAGATAGCGGAGTGTCTAGCTTGCTAGACCTTGAAAACAGGTGCTGCACGGCTGTCGTCAGCTCGTGTCGTGAGATGTTGGGTTAAGTCCCGCAACGAGCGCAACCCTCGTCCTTAGTTGCTAGCAGTTCGGCTGAGCACTCTAAGGAGACTGCCTTCGTAAGGAGGAGGAAGGTGAGGACGACGTCAAGTCATCATGGCCCTTACGCCTAGGGCTACACACGTGCTACAATGGGGCATACAATGAGAAGCAATACCGCGAGGTGGAGCCAATCTCTAAAATGTCTCTCAGTTCGGATTGTAGTCTGCAACTCGACTACATGAAGCTGGAATCGCTAGTAATCGTGAATCAGCAATGTCACGGTGAATACGTTCCCGGGTCTTGTACTCACCGCCCGTCACACCATGGGAGTTGTATTCGCCTTAAGTCGGGATACTAAATTGGTTACCGCCCACGGCGGATGCAGCGACTGGGGTGAAGTCGTAACAAGGTAACCGTAGGTGAACCTGCGGTTGGATCACCTCCTTTCTAGAGAAATGATAGGTAGATTTGCTTCTATCCTATCCAAGCTTTTGTAGTAGTAGTTAAAGATTCTTGCTTAGTTGTCAGAGATTATGCCACTAAGGTTTATGGGCTTATAGCTCAGGTGGTTAGAGCGCACCCCTGATAAGGGTGAGGTCAGAGGTTCAAGTCCTCTTAAGCCCACCATTGTGGGGAATTAGCTCAGCTGGGAGAGCGCCTGCTTTGCACGCAGGAGGTCAGCGGTTCGATCCCGCTATTCTCCACCATCAAAGATAGACTAGCTTTGTATTTTTAGTGAAGGTTTAATGAGAGTTCTAGTATTTTAGGATTCTTATTAGACTTTTGTCTAAATGTTATTTAACAATTCATTGTCAATAGCCTAGATAGTAAATACTACGATACATTCGTCTTAGAGAATGATGACAACATACATTCAATAAGGCAGTGTCTTTAGAATACATATGCACTACCAAAAGCTGAAACTAAGAGCAAAGGCTTAGTTTCTATTACATAAGCTTTTAAGGGCAAATGGTGGATGCCTTGGAAGAGAGAGGCGATGAAGGACGTACTAGACTGCGATAAGCTACGGGGAGCTGTCAAGAAGCTTTGATCCGTAGATTTCCGAATGGGGCAACCCAATGCGTAGCAATGCGCATTACCTATATGGAGCGAACCTAGCGAAGTGAAACATCTCAGTAGCTAGAGGAAAAGAAATCAACAGAGATTCTCCTAGTAGCGGCGAGCGAACGGGGAACAGGGCAAACCAGTAGCTTGCTACTGGGGTTTTGGACTGCAATATCCACTACAACAATCTAGCAGAAGTATTTGGAAAAATACATCATAGAGGGTGATAGTCCCGTATGCGAAAGGTTGTTGTTAGGTAGCAGGATCCAGAGTAGGTCAGGACACGTGAAATCCGGACTGAAGACGGGGAGACCACTCTCCAACCCTAAATACTACTCTCTTACCGATAGCGAACAAGTACCGTGAGGGAAAGGTGAAAAGAACCGCAGTGAGCGGAGTGAAATAGAACCTGAAACCATTTGCCTACAATCATTCAGAGCCCTATGATTTATCAGGGTGATGGACTGCCTTTTGCATAATGATCCTGCGAGTTGTGGTATCTGGCAAGGTTAAGCAAACGCGTAGCCGTAGCGAAAGCGAGTCTGAAAGGGCGATTTAGTCAGATGCTGCAGACCCGAAGCCAAGTGATCTATCCATGGCCAAGTTGAAGTAAGTGTAACAACTTATGGAGGACTGAACTCGTACCCATTGAAACGGGTTGGGATGAGCTGTGGATAGGGGTGAAAGGCCAAACAAACTTGGTGATAGCTGGTTCTCTTCGAAATATATTTAGGTATAGCCTCAAGTAATAGCAATAGGGGGTAGAGCTCTGATTGGGCTAGGGCTGCTCACCGCGGTACCAACCCCTGTCAAACTTCGAATACCTATTGCCGTATCTTGGGAGTCAGGCGGTGGGTGATAAAATCAATCGTCTAAAGGGGAACAACCCAGACTACCAACTAAGGTCCCAAAGTTCTATTCTAAGTGGAAAATGATGTGGAGTTACTCAGACAACCAGGAGGTTGGCTTAGAAGCAGCCATCCTTTAAAGAAAGCGTAACAGCTCACTGGTCTAGTGATTCTGCGCAGAAAATATAACGGGGCTAAGATAGACACCGAAGTTGTAGATTGCACTTTGTGCAGTGGTAGAAGAGCGTTCGTATCAGCGTTGAAGGTATACCGGTAAGGAGTGCTGGAGCGATGCGAAGTGAGCATGCAGGAATGAGTAGCGATAAAAGTGGTGAGAATCCACTTCGCCGAAAGTCTAAGGTTTCCTACGCGATGCTCGTCATCGTAGGGTTAGTCGGGTCCTAAGACAAGTCAGAAATGGGTAGTCGATGGAAAATAGGTTAATATTCCTATACCAATATAAGTGTGCGATGGAAGGACGCATAGGGTTAGGTGAGCCAACGGATGGAAGTGTTGGTCGAAGAGCGTAGATTGGGGGATAGGCAAATCCGCCCCTGTATTCGAAACTTGACAGGCTCTTTGAAGTCTTCGGATGGAAGAGAGAATCACTGATACCGTCGTGCCAAGAAAAGTTTCTAAGTTTAGCTTATATTGCCCGTACCGCAAACCGACACAGGTAGATGAGATGAGTATTCTAAGGCGCGTGAAAGAACTCTGGTTAAGGAACTCTGCAAACTAGCACCGTAAGTTCGCGATAAGGTGTGCCTAAGCAATTAGGTCTCAGCAAAGAGTCCCTCCCGACTGTTTACCAAAAACACAGCACTTTGCAAACTCGTAAGAGGAAGTATAAGGTGTGACGCCTGCCCGGTGCTCGAAGGTTAAGAGGATTCGTTAGCAGCAATGCGAAGCGTTGAATTGAAGCCCGAGTAAACGGCGGCCGTAACTATAACGGTCCTAAGGTAGCGAAATTCCTTGTCGGTTAAATACCGACCTGCATGAATGGCGTAACGAGATGGGAGCTGTCTCAACCAGGGATTCAGTGAAATTGTAGTGGAGGTGAAAATTCCTCCTACCCGCGGCAAGACGGAAAGACCCCGTGGACCTTTACTACAGCTTGGCACTGCCGATGGGAGCATTATGCGCAGGATAGGTGGGAGGCTTTGAAGTCTTCACTCTGGTGGAGATGGAGCCATCCTTGAGATACCACCCTTAATGTTTCTGTCTGCTAACTGGCTAGAGTTATCCTCTAGCAGGACAATGCCTGGTGGGTAGTTTGACTGGGGCGGTCGCCTCCTAAAAAGTAACGGAGGCTTGCAAAGGTTGGCTCATTGCGGTTGGAAATCGCAAGTAGAGTGTAATGGCATAAGCCAGCCTGACTGTAAGACAAACAAGTCGAGCAGAGACGAAAGTCGGTCATAGTGATCCGGTGATTCTGTGTGGAAGGGTCATCGCTCAAAGGATAAAAGGTACCCCGGGGATAACAGGCTGATCTCCCCCAAGAGCTCACATCGACGGGGAGGTTTGGCACCTCGATGTCGGCTCATCGCATCCTGGGGCTGGAGCAGGTCCCAAGGGTATGGCTGTTCGCCATTTAAAGCGGTACGCGAGCTGGGTTCAGAACGTCGTGAGACAGTTCGGTCCCTATCTGCCGTGGGCGTAGGAAAGTTGAGGAGAGCTGTCCCTAGTACGAGAGGACCGGGATGGACACGCCACTGGTGTAGCAGTTGTTCTGCCAAGAGCATCGCTGCGTAGCTACGCGTGGATGTGATAACCGCTGAAAGCATCTAAGCGGGAAGCCAACTCCAAGATTAACTTTCCCTGAAGGTCGCAGCAAGACTAGCTGCTTGATAGGGTAGATGTGTAAGCATAGTAATATGTTTAGCTGACTACTACTAATAGACCGTTTGGCTTATGTTTATATGTTTCTAAGAGACACTGCCTTATTGAGTGTATGGAGTATTTATTAGGCTATTGACTTGACCCTTATGGAAAATGGAAATAAGGACAATGCTTGGCTAGTCTAGATTCTACTAGAATCTAGACTAGCCAAGCAGGCTGGAGAGTCGCATAGCTAGAATCTAACAATAAAGCAAAAGTGGATTCTAGTGTGGATAATCCTTAGATACATTGTCTTTATTTCCCTTTTCCTTGTGTTTATAGAGAGAAGGAAACACCCAGCTCCATTCCGAACCTGGCAGTTAAGCTTCTCTTCGCCGATGATACTGCATCTTTCAGGTGTGGGAATGTAGGTCGATGCAGGGATAAGGGAGATTCTTTTTATTCTTTTTTTGCTACTGCGATAATTTCTTTATTCTTACTTGTTGTTTGTTGCTCTTTGTTTTTTAGATTCTAGTTGTTTTTATTATCTTCTGTTTGTTGGTATGTGTTGGGTAGATGGCTTTATATGG
>NZ_VXKE01000018.1 GCF_008693005.1 Helicobacter canis
TCTTTTTTTGCTACTGCGATAATTTCTTTATTCTTACTTGTTGTTTGTTGCTCTTTGTTTTTTAGATTCTAGTTGTTTTTATTATCTTCTGTTTGTTGGTATGTGTTGGGTAGATGGCTTTATATGGTGTTTGGGGAGAGTGGCACGCTTGTGTGTATTAAAGTTATGTAAAGTTCTTGTTGGTGAAGTGAAACTAGGAAGCAAAAAGTGATGGTTTGGTGGTCATCCTGTCTAGGCAGATATATTTTGTTGTCGATAAAAACTTAGGGCAAAGCTAGATTCCATATAGAGCTAGACTATGCTCAAGTGTTGTTAAGCAGTTTTATGCTCTAATGCTACCAATTTTATCCACAGGCGGTAAGAGAATGAGTGCAAAAAGAGTGGCTGCAAGCCCTAAGCTATATCTAGTTGTGCCAGCTTTTAATGAGGAGCAGGTGCTGCTAGAGTCTTTGTGTGTGCTAGAATCTAAACTCACACAGATGATACAATCTAATGCCATAGCTAAAGAAAGTGCATTAGTGCTTGTCGATGATGGTAGTAGCGATAGGACTTGGGAGATTGCCAAGGCGCATTTTGATGAGCGATATATGAGAGATCCTGCGCTAAATTCCCCCCCCCCCCCCCCATTAAGAGCAACCAGCCGCAATTTCTAGCCATAAAACTTGCAAGGAATTTTGGTCATCAAAGTGCGCTTTTGGCTGGGCTACATTACGCGCTTGGCAAGTGTGATTGTGCCATTAGTATTGATTGTGATTTGCAGCAAGATGAAGAGAAGCTTATAGAGTTTGTGGAGAAGTTTTGCAATGGTGCTGATGTGGTGCTTGGCGTGCGCAATGATCGAGACACAGATTCTGTGTTTAAAAAATATAGCGCGCTATTTTTCTACAAGCTTATGAAGGTATTTGGGGTAAAGATTGTAAAAAATCACGCCGATTATCGCTTGCTTAGTCATAGGGCACTCAAGGCGTTGTTTCAATATGGAGAATCTAATTTGTTCTTGCGCGCCATTGTGCTAGACATAGGGCTTAAGCAGGATATTGTGTATTTTGATGTGAAGCCAAGATTTGCTGGCGAGTCTAAATACAGCCTTAGAAAAATGCTTTCTTTTGCGTGGAGTGGTATCACAAGCTTTTCTATCGCGCCTTTGCGATTTGTGAGTGCGGTTGGGGGCGCGCTCTTTGTGTTGTCTGTTTTGTTTGGATTCTATGTGCTATGGGTAAAGATCTTTACACATCAGGCAGTGCAAGGCTGGACATCTCTTGCGGTGCTTTTGTGCTTTTTGAGCGGGGTGCAGCTTTTAAGTCTTGGGATCATTGGAGAGTATATTGGCAAGGCATATCAAGAGATCAAAGCGCGCCCAAAATACATAGTCAAAGAAATGTTGCGCGATGCGGATATGTAGGCTTGCTAGAAAGTTAGCCGCAAGCCGCCATTGACCTGTGTCATCGTAGGCACACCAAGAGAGTCTAAATGTGTATTTAGCACATTGATTACACCTATAACATTGCGCGTGAAGCCTATTTCCATAGCGAGATTTAGCTCGTTTTGGTTGGCTTTGGTAATTTTGGTGCCAGAGTTGTAGTCATAGAAGCTTGCACCATAGGTGATAAGGAAGTTAAATCGCTCGACCTTTGTGGCGACTTTAGCATAGATGAGATTGACATTTGGCTGTGTTTTTAGCACCTTGCCCCCCCAGATGAAAAATGGATCAATGCTATTGCCCATAATTGCCAGACTCCCCCAGCCAGCTTCTTTGCCTGTGTGGATATAGCCTACTGCTATGTCAAAGACATTGGGTAGCCCAAATGACGCTTGTGCATAAAGGGCATTGCCATCTTTGCCAGCGTTGATGAGATTGCTTGTAGGGAGTGCGTTCTTGTGCTCAATGCTATATGCGTAGCCTACATTTCCTTTCAAATCAAAGTCCAAAAACGAAATTTTCCCATCGATTCTGCCCCCCACAGCGGTGAAAATCGGCGGTGCGAAGTAGGTGTAGATTCTAGCACTTAGAGCGTCATTTAGGATATAGTATTTTAAGCCTGTGTGGTAGAGCCCGACTTTTGTAGGGCGGTAGAATCTAGTCATTTGATAGTAGTCAATGCGCCCAAAGTCATTGACCCAAAATGCTTCAAGCAAGAGTTTTTCAAAGGAGCGATTGCGCAGCCACACTCCATCAGCAAGCACATTGACCCAATCATTCGCGATGGCTATGCGCCCTGTTTTTAGACTTGTATCGCCATCAAAATACTCGATAAAGGATTCTGCGATGGCAGCTTGATTTTGGTTGAAAAAGTCGGCTTTTGTATCGCCCTTGCCGCCAGTGGGTGGGAAAAATCCAGCGTGTGCATCATAAAATGACGCCACCGCACGGAATCCAATAGAAGCGCGGAAATTTTTGTAGAAGCCAGAAGTATAGCTTAGCCCCACATTGCCCATAAGATAGCCCAGATTTCCTAAGTAGGCATAGTGCGCAAGCCCTAATGACTCATCTCCTATGGCAGTGGCACCGCCCTTTTGTAGCCCCACATAGTTCCCATACAAAATCACATCGCCCTTGCTTACGCCATTTTTCAACGCTTCATCAATGCTCTCAAACCCAAAGCTCGCCTGCACGCTAAGTGCTAGCGCGCAGATGATAGAAAAAACTTTTTTCATACTTGCTCCTTGATTGACTCTCATAGCCATATATTATCCAATAGTCGAACTCCCCCGACATTTACCGCTAGCACGACAATGCGCGCGCCATAGGCGTGGCGCAAATCTTCTACAAGCGATAGGTTTTCATCAATGATTTCAAGATATTCTATATCCATACCCTTAAGCTCTGCTCTGCCTATGTTTTGCAGCTCTTGGCTTGTTGTTATACCCTGATCATAAGCGCGCTTAATGGATTCTAGTGCCTTGTGCAAGCTTAGTGCCTGTGTGCGATCGCTAGGGCTCAAATAAGCATTGCGCGAGCTAAGGGCTAGCCCAAGCTCATCGCGCACAATGGGGCAGCTATGTATGTCAATGGGCAGACATAAATCTCGCACCATACGCTTAATGAGCAAAAGCTGCTGCGCGTCCTTTTGCCCAAAGTATGCGTTGTGCGCGCGTGTAAGCATAAAGAGCTTTAGCACAATTTGTAGCACCCCGGCAAAATGTGTGGGGCGCGCAAAGCCCTCTAGCACATAGCCCATAGACTTTGGCGGAAGTAGGCTTACTTCATCAAGCACGCCTTGCGCCTTGCTAGGATATATTTCTTCCACACTTGGGGCAAATACCGCGCTTACATTAAGCGTCTCACAGAGTGCGCAGTCGCTCTCTAATGTGCGCGGATAGCGTGCTAGGTCTTCACTTGGGGCAAATTGTGTAGGATTTACAAAGATTGAGACAATGGTGTGGGGGTTTGCCTGCGTGCTTGCTTGGATTAGGGATTTATGCCCATTGTGCAGAGCCCCCATTGTCGGCACAAGCCCTAGACTTTGTCTAGGATCTAGGGTGGCTCTAAAATCTAGCAGCTCTTGCTTTGTGCGCAAAATTGCCATAGAGCTCATTGCAAGCCACCTTGCAGGCAATCTATCTGCATAAGCGCAGATTCTATGGCAGCTTTGGGATCTTGCGCTGTATAGATAGGGCGACCGATGACAAGAAAATCCGCCCCCACGTTTATGGCTTCTTGGATTGTGGCGGTGCGCTTTTGATCATCTGGCTTTTGATCCTGTGCCGGGCGGATTCCGGGGGTTAGGGTGAGTAGGTGGCTGTGCGCTGCCTTAATCGCGCTAGATTCTAGCACGGAGCAGACCATACCACTTACCCCAGCTTCACTAGCAAGCGCACTTAGGTCGCACACACCAGAATCTACCTTTTTCCCATATACTGCATAGAAGCTCCTATCATCAAAGCTTGTAAGCGCACTTACTGCCATTACTTTCATATCGGGCGCGCTTTTAGCTAGGGCTTGCATTACAGCGCACATACCCTCTAGCCCAGAGCTTGCGTGGATAGTCATCATATCTATGCCTAAATTCGCACATTCATTAGCCGCATCTGCCATTGTGTTAGGAATGTCATAGAGCTTAAGGTCTAGGAAGATTCTAGCTCCACTTGTCTTTTTGATCATCTCCACACCTTTTGCACCATCGCGGATAAAGGCGCGCAAGCCCACTTTGAGCCAGATATTCTCTCTCTTAGGGCTACTGCCAACAATGCGCGCTAAGGCGAGATTTTCTTCTAAGCTTGGGAGATCTAGGGCTAGGACAAGCTGGGGGGCTTTAGGCATTTTTGTGCTTTCTTCTATACCATAGGATATAAAGCAGTGCGATGAGCGCGACTGCTCCAAGGGTGGATAGCACGATAATGTGCAAGGACTTTCTAATATCAAAAGTCGTGGCTTTGTCAATTAAGACATTAGCAATTCCGCTCGCGCTTAAATCATCACCAAATACTTCGCCCACATAGTAGCCAAACACCGCTAGAATAGTGATCCAAATGAGTGCGCCAAGGGTTGTATAAATGCTAAATTTCCAGAGATTCATCTTAGCAAGTCCAGCAGGCAAGGAGATGTATTGGCGCACGCCGGGTATTAAACGCCCTAAAAATGTGCTAATTTCTCCGTGCCGTGAGAAGTAGCCCTCCATTTTTGCCATTGTTTGCTCGCTAAAAAACACATACTTTCCAAAGCGCACTACAAATGCGCGCCCAAAATACAGGGCTAAAACATAGTTAAATATCGCCCCAGCTAGGCTGCCTGCCGCCCCGGCTGCAAGTGCTAAGCTCATATCCATAGAGCCTTTATAGACAAGATAGCCTGCAGGGATCATCACTACTTCTGATGGAAAAGGGAAGAAGCTAGATTCTAAAAACATCATACAAAATATGCCTACATACCCAAGCGTGCCAACTGCATCGACGATAAAGTGGATTATGTCATTCATATCTGCCTACTTTGTCAAAAACTCGGCAATGTCTTTGGCGTATAGCACAGGATCAAACTCTACTATGGTGTGGCTTGCTACACCTTTTAGGGCAAATGGATCATTATTAGCAAAAGCTTGCGCTTCTTCCCTTGAGGTAAAACGCCCAATAATCATACCGCCAGTGCGCGGAGTTTTGGGACCAGAAGCAAGCAGAAAGCCAGCTTCATAGCTCTTAGCAAGATATGCCCTATGCTCTGCTAGGTGTGTCTCTATCGTCGGTAAATCAGCCATATAGGCGACATCTATAAGAAAGAGATGGGTAGAATCCATAAAATAATCCTTTTGGTGTGATTTGGTCTGCTTGGGTGATTAAGCCCATAATGGTAGCAAAAATTCGCAAACTCTAGGCTAAAAGTGGCTATGGGTCTCTATTTGCTAATGTTTGGGCGGATTATTAACCATTGCTAGCTACAATACACAAATGATAATAATTCTTGATTATTATCAAATTTATTTCGCTTCAAGGAGAATTTGTATGTTAGTAACAAGAAAAGCACCAGATTTTACGGCTCCAGCAGTTTTGGCAAATGGACAAATTGTAGAGAATTTTGAGCTAAGCAAAAATCTCGGCAAAAATGGCGCAGTTGTATTCTTCTGGCCCAAGGACTTTACTTTTGTTTGTCCAAGTGAGATTCTTGCTATGGATCACCGCGTAAAAGATTTCCAAGAAAAAGGCTTTAATGTCATTGGCGTGTCTATCGACTCTGATGTAGTGCATTTTGCATGGAGAAACACCCCTGTTAATCAAGGTGGCATTGGTAATGTGAGCTTCCCTATGGTATCTGATATTACCAAGCAAATTTCTAGGGATTATGATGTGCTAATCAATGGTGCTGTGGCATTGCGCGGTAGCTTTTTGATTGATAAAGACCAAGTTGTCCGCCACGCTGTGATCAATGACCTCCCACTTGGACGCAATATGGACGAAATGCTTCGTATGGCTGATGCGTTGTTGTTCTTCCAAGAGCACGGAGAAGTATGTCCAGCTGGCTGGCAAAAAGGACAAGATGGTATGAAGCCAACCGCCCAAGGTGTAGCTGACTACCTAGCAAAAAATGCCGACAAGCTATAATTACACTTTGACTTCGCGCCCTTGTGGCGCATATTCTTGCCTAGTTTAGCTAGGCAGATTCTAAAAATATCTCAAAGATCAATAAATGCAATATATCACCCTAAATAATGGCATAAAAATGCCTAGTATTGGACTATACTTTATATGCAATAACGACAAGGAGTAACAATGGCAAAATCTAAACAAGAGCATAGCTTGCTACAAATCTTACAAGAAAAATTTACTAGCTTAGAAAATGTGCGTTTTTTAGCCATAGATTCTAATAGAGAGCTTTTAAGCTTTTTGCTGGAATCTAGCGAGTTTAGAGAGCGGTTTTTCACACGCATTGATAGCATAGCGGTCTTTGAAAAGGATAAATTCTTAGACTTTTTAAAGTTGAGAATGCTTGATAAATCCTACACTGCTTTTAGTAATAAAATCGGCTTAAATTCTAGCTTTGAAACCACTTCAAAAGTGGTGCTAAACTTCCCCTTTAAAGACTGCGTTCTAAAGGGCGCACAAAGCAAAGATGAGCAAAAGAGCAAGGAGATATTTTTTAACGAAGTGTTAGAAAAAAGTGAAATTGATGTGTTGTTTTCTAAAAAGGTGCTTCACAATTTTGAACTCATAGAATGCCAAGATTCATTCCCAAAATCCGCCCCAACCAACCAACCGAACGAACGAACGAACGAACGAACGAACGAACGAACGAAGCGGCAGCTTAAAGATAGTTTAAGAACAGGGGCTAATCTCTTAATAAAAGGCAATAACCTTTTAGCTTTGCATTCTTTAAAAAAGAAGTTTGCAAATAAAGTAAAACTAATCTATATTGACCCACCTTATAATACAGGCAATGATAGCTTTAATTATAATGATAACTTCAATCACTCTACTTGGCTTACCTTTATGAAAAATCGCCTTGAAATTGCAAGGGAGTTTTTAAGCGATGATGGCGTGATATTTATACAATGTGATGATAACGAACAGGCATATTTAAAAGTGCTATGTGATGAGATATTTGGGCGGGATAATTTTGTAGCTACAATTTGTTGGGAAAAAAAGGGGGGCAGACAAAATGATGCAAAATTTTATAGCGTTAATCACGAATATATTTTAAATTATGCAAAGAAAAAAGAATGCTTTAAACCCAACCTTTTAGAACGAACGCTAGAAATGCTACAACAATACAAAAACCCAGACAACGACCCAAGAGGCGTTTGGACTTCAATTACATTACAGGCAAAAAGCGGAACAGATTCTATGCGATACAGAATTAAATTTGATAATGGCGTTGAGTGGGAAGCACCGACAGGAACTTATCCTAGATTTTCAAAAGAAAATTTAGAAAAGTTATACAAAGAAAATCGCTTGTGGTTTGGGGAAAGCGGAAAAAATACGCCGAGATTAAAAAAATTTCTAAGTGAAATAAAAGAAGGCGTGATTCACAACACACTTTTGACACAAGATGAAGTCGGCAATACTCAAAAAGCTAAACAAGAAATAAAAGTCCTTTTTGAAAATGACAATACAACGCTTTTTGCTACACCTAAGCCCGAAGCCCTTATAAAACGGATTATAGAAATATCCACAAATGAAAACGACTTAGTAATGGACTTTTTTGCAGGAAGTGGCACAACTCTAGCCGTAGCACATAAAATGAAAAGGCGATTTATAGGGATTGAACAAATGGACTATATAGAATCTATCACAAAAGAGCGGTTAAAAAAGGTGATAAATGGAGAGCAAGGGGGCATTAGTAAAGCGGTAGGCTGGAGTGGAGGTGGGAGCTTGATCTATGCGGAGCTTATGCCTTTAAATGCAGTGTATAAAGAAAAGCTATTGTCATTGCGAGGCGAAGCTCAAGCTTTCCATAATCAAAAAGTGGATTCTAGTGTGGATTGCCACGATTTTACTAATGCAAAATCTCGCAATGACAAAGAAGTGGAAAAAGAACTAGAAAAAATCTACAACGATTTAGAATCTAAAGCCTTTGTAGATTATAGAGTGGATATACAAGCAATGCTACAAGACAAGGAATTTCACGCATTAAGTGTAGATGAAAAACTAAAGGTTTTATATGTGATTTTGGATTCTAATATGGACTATGTTTTGTATGATGATATAGATGATAGTGAGTGTGGAGTGAGTAAGGAGCTAAGGGAGCTAAATAAAATCTTTTATGGGGAAAATGATGAGTGAAAATACACAAAAGCTAAGTCAAAAGCTAGAAAATGCCTTAGAATTTCAAAATATAGAGATACCAAGCTATATAAGTGAGAATCTAAGCAAGGATTTAAGAGCGTATCAAACAAAAGCCTTGCAACACTACCTCCTACAAAGGCAAAAGCCTAATACAAATCATTTACTCTTTAATATGGCAACAGGCAGTGGGAAAACGCTCATAATGGCGGCGTTAATGCTGGATTTGTATAAAAGGGGATATAGGGAGTTTGTGTTTTTTGTGAATTCTAGTGCGATTGTGGAAAAGACTAGGGATAATTTTTGCAATAAGGCAAGTAGCAAATATCTCTTTAGTGAGAGTATCATCATAGATTCTAAACGCGTGGAAGTGAGAAGTGTGGATAGCTTTAGTGCGTGTGATAGTGAAAGCATAAATATAAGCTTTAATACCATTCAAGGACTGCACTCACTTTTCACCCAAGAGAGAGAAAATAGCCTAACTCTAGCCGACTTAAAAGGGCGTAAAATAGTGCTTATCGCTGATGAAGCACATCATCTAAACACAGATACCAAAAGTAAGCTAACTAAAGCACAAGAAATAGAAAAGCAAAGCTGGGAGGGCACGATAAAAAACGCCTTGCAACAAAATAGCGAAAATCTCTTGCTAGAATTTAGTGCTACGATACCAAATGATGAAAAAGTGCTAGAAAAATATAGAGATAAAATCGTGTATGAATACGCATTGAAGCAGTTTTATAACGATAGATATAGTAAGAAAATCTTTTTAGTCAAATATGAGAGTAGGGAGCTAAAGGAGCTATTTTTAGGGGCGTGTATTTTGAGCCTTTTTCGGCAGTTTGTAGGCAGAGATTCTAGCGTGTATGTCAAGCCTGTGATACTCTTTAAAAGTGGGAGTATCGCTAAGTCAAAGGAGAATGAAAAGGACTTTTATGAGTTTTTAGAAAAGCTGGATTTTAGAGAGATTGAACGCTTTTTTGCTAGGGTGGATTCTAGTGGGGAGGAGCTACTACAAAAAGCAAAGGGCTATTTTGAAAAGGCGTTTGAAAACTATGCGATAAAGATAGCAGAGCATATAAAGGCGAGTTTTGATAAAAGCTACTGCATAAATATGAATGATGAAACAGACTTGCAAGCAAATCAAAAAAGGGTCAATACTTTAGAATCTAAGGATAATGCTTTGCGTGTGATATTTGCCGTAGATAGGCTAAATGAGGGCTGGGATGTGCTAAATCTCTATGACATCGTGCGGCTTGATAATGCTAAGGATAATAATAAAACAACGAGCAATGCCCAGCTTATAGGGAGAGGGGCTAGGTATTATCCCTTTGACTACAAAGAGGGCTATGAAGTGGGTAAAAGGAAGTTTGACAATGAGCAAAATGCCTTAGATGTGCTAGAGGCTTTGAGCTATCATTCTTTCAATGAGAGTGGCTATATCACTGCTTTACAAAAAGAGCTAGAAAATCAAGGCACCCCCGCACAAGATACAAGGACTCTCTACAAACTACAACCGCAAAACAAGGCACTCACACTTGCAAGGGAGTTTGCTAAAAATGCGACACAAAATTCTAAAGATGTTGCAAAACACGATGAGAACCTAAGCTTACCTATAATGAGTAATGATATAAGAAAGCTTAAGGAAAATGAGAGTTTGTTTCATAAAGCAAAAGAGATAGAAAATACTATAAGCACACTCTCTATACCACTCTTAAATAGCAGGGAAAAATCGCAAGTGGAAGCCTATAAAAAGCAAGAATTTAGCGAAGATGAATTTGCTATAAAGAGCTTAAAATCTATCAATAAAGCTGTGTTTCTAAAGGCTATGAATAAAGAGGACATAGGCTTTAATATGCTAAAAAATCTGCGTGAAGTGGGGAGTAAAAGGGAATTTATAGAAAAGCATTTATATACGCTTGAAGTGCGGTTTCACAAAAGGCAGGAATTTAGCAGAGCATCGCAACTGCATATCGCAACTTTCATAGTAAAAAGGCTAAAAGAGATTCTAAACGCTAAGGGTGCAAAGTGGGAGATAGAGCCATTTAGGATAAAGTATTTTACGCTAAAGGCTAGAGAGCTATGGAGTGAAAAAGAGCTAGAAAAAAGCAAATATCAATGGCTTGTGTATGACAAAATGCTAAAAGCGGATTCTAGCTATGAAGGGGCGTTTTTAGACTTTATCAATGAGTATAAAGACAGGCTAGATGAAAAGTATCAGCACTGGTGCGTGATACGCAATGAATGCTTTAGTGAATTTAAGCTTTTTGGCAGGGATAATGCGGGGGAGGTGCGGGGGTTTAACCCGGATTTTGTGTTTTTTGGTGTGAGTGGGGATAATAAGGAAGTGCTATTTGAATGCGTGATAGAGGCTAAGGGGGAGTATTTAGCTAATAATGAGTGGAAAGAGAATCTTTTGCTAACTTTAGAGAGGGAGTTTGAAAGCGTGAGAGAGAGGGAGAAGAATGCTAAGAATCTAAGGCTAAGGGGACTTGGGTTTTTTAG
Source organism: Helicobacter canis (assembly GCF_008693005.1). Classification (GTDB taxonomy): domain Bacteria; phylum Campylobacterota; class Campylobacteria; order Campylobacterales; family Helicobacteraceae; genus Helicobacter_B; species Helicobacter_B canis. Next base: position 10,711 of record NZ_VXKE01000018.1, read on the forward strand.
TGTCGGTGATAAAGAAAAGCAAGTGGAGTTTCAAAACGAATTTAGAAAAGTGGTGTTGGGGGTGTAAAAGAAATGAGAATCTATAAAGGGTATAATTTAGCTTAAACCTTGATACGATAAAAATGCTATAAAGGACAACAAATGGCATATACAATCATAGAGGTTGAGAGGGCAACAAATATCCCTTCAAGAAAGATTAGATTCTGGCTTGATAAGGGGCTATTTCCCTTTGTGGAACGCGATGAAAATGGGGTGCGTTACTTTGCAAAAAGTGATATGGAGTGGCTTAGGCAGTGTGGAATGAGCTTGAAAGAAATTAGAGAGTATGCGGAGGCTTTAAGCGGGGGCATTAAAACTGCCACAAAACGCAGGGCATTATTGCAAAAAAGCTATGCGAATTTACAAGCACACATCGCTTCGCTGCAAGAGATTTCACAAAGGCTAGAGACAAAACTTAGAATGTATGATGAGATGATAGAAAAGGGTGTGGATACCTTTAACCCACAAAGCAGGGATTATAAAGAGTGTAAAAAGCGGTGTTAAAGATTGCTAAAATTGCATAATTCTCACCAAATAGGCTATAAATCCCCTAGATTGCCCTAGCTTACACTTAATTTTAAGATTCTTATAAATTACTCCCTTTTATCTCAATAAAATAGAGAATCTCGCATTTTCGCCTTGACAGACACTAGGTGTCAGGCTTTATACTTTTATTGTAGAATCTTAATCGCAAGATTGCCACTAGATTCTATAAAAACCTACAAGGATACAACTATGCAAGATATAAATAACATAAACAGAGACATTTTCACACGGGATATAAATGGAGAGCTAATAAGCCCAGATGATAAGGATTTCTCACAGATTTTAGCCGTTATAGAAAACACGCAAAAGTTAGTCCATAAGCTAAACACACAAGCACTAGATAAAGATTCCGCAAGGGCTGTTTTTAGCGAGATTGTAGGCTATGAGGTGGATTCTAGCACTTGGATTATCCCGCCTTTTTATGTGGATTTTGGACGCAATATCAAGGTAGGCAAAAACTTCTTTATGAATCAAGCTTGCACTTTTATGGATAGAGGCGGGATTACAATCGGCGATGATGTGTTTATCGCTCCTAAAGTGTGCTTAACCACAATCAATCACGATTTTAACCCCTATAATCGCAAGGCGACTTTTTGTAAGCCCATTGTGATAAAAGATAGGGTGTGGATAGGGATAAATGCCACGATTTGCCCGGGCGTTACCATTGGGGAAAATTCAATCATTGCCGCAGGAAGCGTGGTAACTAAAGATGTCCCGCCAAATGTCATTGTCGGCGGGAATCCTGCGAAGATTCTAAAAAGGCTTTGAAGTTTTTTTGCTTTAAATGCCAAAGTAGCTAGAATCTATATGTTTGTGCGTAGTTTCGCATATTTTTGACTATAATGCGCCATTATCTTAAATGGCTAAAAGGACTAGTATGGAGTTTTTGGAGTTGCTATTGGTGCTTGTCGCAGTGGTGTTGCTTATCAAAAAGCCGGAAAAAGAGCAGCTTGCCTTTGGGCTTGTGATCGCTTCTTGGGCACTTATGACATTTATGTTCATCGGGCATAAGTCTGGCGCATTTTTGACAATTATGAATCTTTAGGGGGCAATAATGCAAGAAAAAGAATTAGCAAAAGCGAAAAACTTTTACACACTTATGTGCTGGGCTGGGTTTTTGATCATTCTTCTGCCTGTTGGTATTGCAAATTTTGTCTTTGGTTATATGCTTGGCGATAGTCCTTGCACACTTTGCTGGGCGCAGAGAGAGTCGATGATTTTTATCGGCGTGGTGGCGTTTTTTATCGTGCGCTATGGTGTGAAAGGAAAATACATCGCTTGGCTACTTATTATGGCGGCATTTGGCTTGTATCAAAGCTTCTCTCATTATGGTAACCACGCGCACAGAGATTTGGATCAGGGCTTTAGTTTGCAGGTGTTTGGGCTGCACACATATTTTTGGGCAGAGGTGGTGTTTTGGGCAGTTGTCGTGCTGCTTGGGGCGATGTTTTATCTAGCACCTAGGTTTGGAGCATTTGAGCAAGAGATGAATGGCGAGAAAGTGCGTAAGCTTGGTGGCTTTGCGCTGGGGGCGTTTGTTATAAGTGCTGTGGTGATTGCTTCAAATGTGTTTCAGGCTTTTGTTGCTACTGGTGTGCCACCTTTTAGCGGGCAGAGCGATCCCGTGCGCTTCTCGCTTAACCCAAAATATATCATTTGGTCAAGTGAGGGGACAAAGAAAATCTATAGCGATTTTTCATTTCTTGGGAAGCGCAATGTCAAAGCACCTGATTATGCGTTCGCCCCTAATGAAAAAAAGCTTGGCATTACATTTGATAACGAGAGCGCAAACTCACCTTTTGCGCGCATTGATAGAGAGCTGCATATACAATCTGCGCAAGAGCTGCCCATTACGCAGCCTTTAAACTCCCTTGCTTATATCGATGGTGAGTTTGTCGGCAGCTCGAAGTTTGAAGTGCTATTTATGGATCGTGCTCACAAGATCATCGATAGCTTTGAGATTGATCCATTTTTCTCCGCGACCATTGATCCAATCATTGGTGTGATCCCCTACCTTAATGGCAAATATATCCTTATGGGTTCAAACAAAACCTACTTGTGCTTTGGGAAAAATGACAATGCAGATGAAGCCCTGCAGTTTGCAGACTTTGTGCGTGGGGGTGATAGATTTGAAGGACAGGGCAGCGGGCTTGGGCGCGGAAGAATTGATACCGTGCGCTCGAAATTCCACCACACTGGAAGTATTGCAGCAGATTCTAGGTATTTCTATATGGCGACACTGCCAAACAACCTTGATAAGCAAAGCTTTGTCATCAGTAAATACGCCCTTAGTGATAGAATCCTATCTGGTGAATTTACCCCAAAGGCGGATTTAAAGGATACGCGCAGTTTGGGCGAGCTCTACATCACTGCGCTTACAATCCACAATGGCAATATTCTAGCACTTAGCAAGAATTACAATGTGATTGCAGAAATTAGCCCAGTAAGCGAAGAGATCGTGCGTGTATGGAGCTACCCTAGTGAGATTAGCAATGCGCGCGCTTTGGTGCTGGACTCTAATGTGGTCTCAATTCTCTCCTATCAAGATGGCAAAAACATCTTATATCACTTGCGCTAGAATCTAGCAAGCCTCATAGTGGGCTTTAGTTTGGCTGTGAAGTGGGGCTGCGTTATTGTGGATAATGGTTTTCTGTGTTACAATCGCGCTTTATTTGTGTGTTTAGGATAAATGAATGATTGAATGGATGCAAAAGCACAAAAAGTGGCTTGTGGTTACTATTTGGATTAGCGCGATAGCGTTTATTGGTGCTGGTGGCTTTGCTTGGGGGGTTTATGACTACTCTCTCTCTGGAAATTCTGCGGCAAAAGTGGGGCAGATAAATATTAGCAAGGCAGAGTTTGCCCAAGCATATCAAAACGAATTTGATCGCCGCAATTACCAGCAAGGGGGCGCTTTAGATGAAGCTCAAGCTAAGGAAATGGGGCTTGATCAATATGTCTTAAACAATCTCATCTCTAATGCGCTTATCCGTAATTACGCGCTAGATCTGGGCTTGCGTGTGAGTGATGAGGAGATTGCCAAAGAGATTAGTGCGGGGAGAGACTATGAGCCTTTTCGCACAGATGGGGTATTTGATCTTAAGAAGTATGACCAATTTATCGCATCTAGTGGGATTACAAAGCAGTATTTCGAGGAGCAAGTGCGGCAGCAGCTTCTCACAAATAAGATTTTAGGACTCTTGTTTCCACAGCTTATCGCGCAGCAGCCCTTACCAGCTACACCGCTTGAGCGTAGTGCCTTGAGCTTTGGCTTTGCTTTGCAGGATATTGTAGAGCTAGAAGTGATCTATGGCACAAGCGTGGCAATCACCGCTAGTGAGAGTGCGCTCAAGGCATTTTGGGAAGAGCATAAAGACGCTTATCAAACCCCAGCGAGCTATAAGGTAGAGATGGTTGTTTCTCCAGCAAAGTCCCAAGCCTATGATGAAGAAGAGCTGCAAAAATTCTATGAGCAAAACTACATTACCCAAGAGAGTAAAGAGATCCCGGAATCTATAAAGCCTCAAGTCATTCTAGCCTTGCAGCAGCAAAAGGCACGAGTTGCCGCGCTTAAAGAGTATGCCAAGCTACAAAAATCACAGCAAACTGATAGTAAAGAGCAGGTGATCACACAAGATTCTAGTGAATATAGCCAAGAGATTCTTCAAGCATTAGATTCTGGTGCCGCAGGCAGTGTGCTTAAGCCTATGTCTTTAGGCGATGACTTTATCACATTAAAAATATTGGAGAAGATCCAGCCTAAGCCATATCCGTTTGGTGAAGTGCGTGCGCAAATCCAAGAAGAATATATTAAAAGCGAGCGATTAAAGGAGCTTCACAAGCTAGCATCAGCACGACTTGGGACTTTTAAGGGGCAAAAGGTTGTAGCAAGATTCCCCACACAATCAGAGATTTCCAAGCAGCAATACAGGCTTGGCAGTCTTGATTTTTATACATCTATGGGGCTTTTGCAGCATATCTTTGATAGCCATAAAAGTGCAAATTATGCTATAATTGGCGAAAATGCGTTTTTGTTTAGGATTGTTTCGCAGTCTGTGTCGCCTATGAACTCTGCGGATAGCTATGTGGGTGCGCTTGCTGATCAGGTTAAAATGGAGCTTATGACAAAGCTTGTATTTAGCTTCTTGGAGCAGCGTTACAAGGTTAAGAAGTTTATTTAGGCATAGGAGGATAGTTTGGATCAGACGATTTTGGGCATCGATATAGGCTCTAGCAAAATCTGTGCCGTGATTGCTAGTGTGCGTGATGGCGTGCCACACATTATTGGGGTGGGCAGGCATCGATCGCAGGGACTTAAAAAGGGCTTGGTTGTCAATATCGATTTGGCGAGCAAGGCTATCAAGGCTGCAGTAGAAGAAGCAAAGAGTCAGGCTGAGGGCACAGAATCTATCAACAAAGCCATTGTCTCTGTCTCTGGTGCTTATACAAAAAGTGTATTAAGCTCTGGTGTCTATAATGTTACAGAAAATGAAATTACCATTCGAGAGATTGGCAAAGCACTTAATAATGCTGTTTATAATGCCTCGATCCCGCAAGAATTCGATGTCATTCATGTGCTTCCATATAAGTTCCGCCTTGATGAGCAAGACCACATAGAAGATCCTATGGGTATGACTGGGCGTAGGCTTGAAGTGTTTGCGCATATTGTTACAGCGCAGCACTCAAGCTTAGAGAATCTGCGCAGGACAATCCAGCTAGCTGGTGTTGAGATACAAAATATCGTGCTAGCCTCTTATGCTTCTTCAATCGCTGTGCTTAGCGATGATGAGAAGAATCTAGGTGTAGCGTGTATTGATATTGGCGGAAGCACTTGTGAGATTATGATCCACGATGGTAATGCTATGCGCTATAACAATTTCTTTGGCGTAGGATCGCACCATATTACAAGCGATCTTGCCATAACGCTAAACACAAAGATTTCTGCTGCTGAAGAGGTCAAAATCCGCTATGGAGATTTGGGCATAAAAAGTGATAGTGAGACAGGTGGGCAGATACAAAGCGATCAAATGATTGAAGTGCCATCTGTTGGTGTAGATGAGGCAGTGCATTTTGTCGAGCTGGCTAAAGCGCAAGCAGTGATTAAGGCGCGCGTGCTGGAGACTTTTGGCGTGCTTGCTCGATATATTGATCAAAGCGGGCTTAAGGATAGGCTTGGCGCGGGGATTGTCCTAACGGGTGGAATGATGAATATGCAGGGTATCCGCGATCTTGCAAAGGTGTTTTTCCATAATATGCCCACAAGGATTTCAAAAACTATTGAAATGCCCGGGATTTATGATGAGCTGCGAGATCCTTCGTATTCCACGGTGCTTGGATTGATTTGGTATGGGGCTGGTAAATGCACGAATTACGAGCGTGATTCGATGATGAAGATTTGTCATAAAGAAGCTAAGAATCAAGACGCCTTGCCATCTTTCTCGCAGCCAAGCCCATACGCTCCAAATCGCGACTATCAAAATATCTTGGATACGGATTTGTCAAATCTCAAGGAAGATCTCGCTCAAGGGGTGAGAGGACAGGCAAGCTCACCAAGGGCAGATCAGGGTAAGGGAGAGTCTTCTCTCAGCAAGGCAAAGCAGGCTTTCACTAAGTTTGCAGAGAAATTATTTTAGAAAGGAAGTGCGATGCAAGATACTCACATAGAAGTTCAAGAAATTAGGCAGACAAAAGGGGCGAAGCTTGTCGTTGTTGGCGTGGGCGGTGGCGGCTCAAATATGGTAGCGCATCTGTATCATAATAACCAGCATCAAGATCTTACTTTGATCGTGGCAAATACCGACTATCAGCATCTTAGCGTAAGCCCAGTGCCAAATAAAATCCAGCTAGGCGAGCGGCTTACAAGTGGTTTGGGTGCTGGGGCAGATGATGAAGTAGGCAAGAAGGCTGCGCTAGAGAGTGCTGATGAGATTAAGCAGGCTTTGAGTGGAGCAGATATGGTGATTGTGTGCGTTGGTCTTGGTGGTGGGACAGGCACAGGAGCTGCTCCTGTGGTGGCGCAAATTGCTAAGGATTTGGGAGCATTGACCGTTGCTGTTGCGACAAAGCCTTTTACTATGGAGGGCAATAAGCGCATAAAAACTGCGCAAAGAGGGTTTGATGAGCTTAATAAAATCACAGATTCTATTATTGTCGTCCCCAATGATAAGGTCCTATCTATCATTGGCAAAAATACTGGCTTAAGAGAGAGCTTCCGCCATATTGATGATGTGCTTGCGCGCGCGGCTAATGGTATATCGAGCGTGATTTTGACCTATGGTGCTGGTGATATTAATGTAGATTTTGCTGACTTGACTAGTGTTATGCAGCACAAAGGACTAGCACTAATGGGCATAGGCGAAGGCTCTGGAGAGAATGCCTGTATAGATGCCTTGCGCAATGCTGTGGAATCTCCACTTTTTGACAATCTCTCCATAAGCGGGGCTAGAGGCGTGCTTTTGAGTTTTGAAATGCACCCTGATCACCCAATGTTTCAGCTAACAGATGCATTAAGCTACATTCACGAGGTCGCTGATGCTGATGATGCAGAGATTATTTGGGGGACAAATACTGATGAAAGTCGTCCATTGGATTTTATGCGTGTAACGGTGATTGCCACAGGGTTTGAAAAAAGCATAACTACTTCACATCAAGCTCCACAGCAGGAAGTCAAGCAGCCAGCGGCTAAAGCACAGCAAGAAACTCTTCAAATGGATCTTACTGCACTGCTGCGTGCGAGTGGAAGTGATGAGGTGGTCGATTATGATAGCCCAGCGTGGCAGCGAGCGAAAAAGGACTAGATAAGATTTATTTATGGCTCGGTGAGCTAGTAAGTCTGTTGGCACTTGTCATTGTGCGCATAGCATTTGCTAGTGCTAGCAGTGCTACACCCACATCTCCAAACACCGCCTCCCAAATACTTGCCACCCCAAAAATACCCAAGATGATAAATAGCCCCTTTATCCCAAGTGCTAGGGCAATGTTTTCATAAATGATGATTTTTGTCTTTTTGGCGATTTTGATGGCTTGTAGGAGCGAGTCTAGCGAGCTATTAAGCACGACAATATCAGCTTTTTGCTGCGAGAGATCACTCCCACTTCCCATAGCGATCCCCACATCAGCAAGTGCGAGCGTGGGTGCATCGTTGATCCCATCACCCACGAAGCCGATTTTACCCCTGCTCTCTGTCTTGAGCTTTGTAAAAAGTGCTGCTTTATCTTGCGGTAGAAGCCCACTATAATACGCGATAGAGAGCTGCTCTCCTACAATTTTGCAAGGATATGCCCCATCGCCACTTAGCATAATTGGCGTGATATGCAGCTGCTTTAGCTCATCTATCACGCGTTTAGATTCTGCTTTAAGTTCATCAGCGATGGTGATGTAGCCTAGGTAGCGTTTATCTACACTTATATGCACGATCGTGCCATCTATATCACAAGTGTTATGCGGGATAGAAAATTTATGCAAGATTTTGTCATTACCCGCGATGATTTCTTTGCTATCGCACACTGCGCGCACGCCAAGCCCGGAAAACTCTTCAAACTCGCTGATGTGATGCGTGTGCGCCATATCCATATAGGCTTGTTTGATTGATTGGGCTATGGGGTGGTTTGAGAGATTTTGTGCGCACGCGGCAAAGCCTAGAATCTCCCTTTTGCTCACACCTTCTTCAGGCACAATGTCTGTAACTTTAAACACCCCCTTTGTCAGCGTGCCTGTTTTATCAAAGCTTAGCATATTAAGCTGGCTTAGGGCTTCTAGGTAGTTTGAGCCTTTAAGCAGCACGCCAGCTTTTGAGCAAGCGGCAATCCCGCCAAAATACCCAAGCGGCACAGAGATGACAAGCGCGCAAGGGCAGCTTACCATAAGCACCACAATTGCGCGATATGCCCACTCATAGAGATTCTGGCTATAAGCACCGCTTGCAAAAATTGGCGGCACAAAGGCGATACACAAAGCGGCAAAAAACACAATAGGCGTGTAATACCTAGCAAAAGAGGTGATAAAGCTCTCTGTCCTAGCCTTTTTTGCTGTGGCGTTTTCGATAAGCTCGGTGATTTTGGCGATTTGGCTTGTGTGGTAGGGGCGTAAGGCGCGTAGTTTTGCTGGGGAGTGCAAGACAATCGATCCCGCTAGAATCTCGGCATTTTGGCTACTTGTAGTAGGCAGGGACTCTCCGCTAATGGCACTTGTATCAAAGCTAGCTAGCTCATCAAGTAGCACGCAATCTACCGGCACTACTTCTCCTGCTAGCACGATGATTTCATCATTTGCCACAAGCTCTTGCGCTGCTATGTCAATAGTTTTTCCATTGTGGATTTTATGGGCTTTTGGCGGGGCAAGATTAGCTAGAGCGTTGATAGACTCCATACCTTTGCGCACGCTGGCATTTTGCAAATACTCCCCCACAGCAAAAAAGAGCATAATCCCAACTGCCTCCTCGCTTGCTCCAATGATAAATGCTGCAATAGAAGCTGCGATCATTAGCACATTTTCATCGAAAAACTCCTTGCGCCTAGCATTGTGCAAGGCACGCTTGAAGACCTCTTTGCCTGCGATGATATAGAGCGCAATATGCCCTAGCCATAGCATAGTTTTGTAGGATTCATAATCCCCCTGCCTAGTATTTTCTAGTGGTGCAAGCAGCGCATACTCCACCACCAAGCTTGTAAGAAACACAGCAATTAGCCCCAGCAAGACAAATAGCTGAGCACTAAGAAATTTGCGTGCTGATTGCTTCTCTTCTAGGTGCGATAGGCGCACTTGCGGCTCTACTTGCGTGATAATTTCTTGAAGCTTTTGCATATCATTGCAATCAGTCTGCAAGGTGCTAGTGGCGAAATTTACCTGCGCTTGCCCTATGCCTTGATCTTTGCGCAAAGTGGATTCTAGCTTGGCAGCGCAATTTGGGCAGTCAAGATTCTCTAGTCGATATTGGTGCATAAGATACCTATATAGTGAAGTGGTTTGGCGAAGTGTAGCGCATAAAGGCAATGATTGTGTAAGGAGCTGGTTTAGTATAAGCCGAGTTCTGTCGAGGGCGGCTATTTATCTAGGATATATTTCACAATATATCTCAAGCAAAGAGCAAATTTAAGACATTTACCACGCTCTTCTTGCTACGGATTGGGTTTGCATTGACATTGTGCATTGCTGCAAAATCGGTAGGCTCTTACCCCACCTTTTCACCCTTACCAAAGTGGATTCTAGGGGGGACTAGAATCTAGCTTGGCGGTTCTTTTCTGTTGCACTTTCCCTTAGGTCGCCCTAGCCATTTGTTAAATGGAATCCTGTCTTTGTAGCTCGGACTTTCCTCTCTTTATAGCGCATAAAGAGCAGCCGCCACTAAACCAGCCCCTAGATTATAGCAAATCCGCAAAAACCCCTAGCATTTCAAAGGTAGGCTATGGATTATCTAGTAGCACTTGACAACCTTAGAAAACGAGTTGATGAATACCCGCAAGGGTAGTCATAGCTCAATCCTTTAGGAGCAAGGCTAGATTTACTCTAGCCGAAGCGGTCTTAAGTGAGCTTAAGCGAACGACTATGAAAGCAGTATAATGCCGACTAAGATTTTCTGGTAAATCTTACTCATCGTAACCTCCTTTGTGAGAAGTAGGCTACGCCAAGAGAGGCTGCAACTCTCTTGGGCAACCTCTACTGAAATTCTAACATACTTCCTAAATACTCC
>NZ_VXKE01000019.1 GCF_008693005.1 Helicobacter canis
GGGAGTTGGGGATTACGCATAATGCTTCTGTAAGGTGGCATTACTTTTTCTAGCCTAGGGCGATTCAGCTTTGCGCGATAAAGCAGGGAGTTTGTGGCTCACTGCGTCAATAGACCTCTAGTCTTATCCCCTTGCTCCCCACTGCACAACCCTGCTTTATCATCGCAAATCCTAGAATCCTTTGCTAGCTTTTTACATTTTTAGCATTTTCACTTTTTACATTTCTTGCTCCCCCCCTAAAATCCTTAAAAAACCCCACTAGCAACACCGCAAAGCGTAGCTTCTTTAGAAATCTTAGAATCGTTTTACTCTTAAACTAACTCCCACACTAGAATCCATTGCTGACTTTTTTACATTTTAGACTTTTATTAGATTTTAGACTTTTACACTTTTAGCGTTTATCCATCATTGCGAGCCGCTTTAGCGGCGCGGCAATTCATAAACAAAAACACCCCCTTAGAATCCACTTGCGTGGATTGTGGATCGCCACGCCACTGCTAGCGCAGTGTCTCACAATGACAGAGCAAGCAGGCTCTAGGGGTTACATTGGATCGCAATGACAGAAAGGGGGCTAGAATTCGCATTTGCCATAGCTGCCTTATAACAAATGCGCTAGAATACTTCTTTATAAGATTGCTAGAACAAAGAAGTAGGAGATTGTATGCGAGTATGTTTGGGGCTGTTGTGTGCTATTAGCGTATGCTTTGGTGTGAATGTGCTTGAAGATGATCCTAGGGATTTAGATAGTGTAGCCCTAGAATCTAAGGGGCAAATAGCCCCAGAGCAGCTCACCATCATCACCTACAAAAAGCCAGCGCAAACAATGCTTGATCTGCGCGCTTTTATTGGCTTTGACTCCTACCTTGATAACTTAGAGGGCGATAATGCGCTTTGGGCTACGCGCACGCTCTATGCTCTGCGCCTTAGCCCAGAGATAGGGCTTGGGATCAATCACAAGCACGCACTAATGTTTGGGGGCTTTGTGCTGCAAAATATGGGCGCGCGCACTTTCCCCACAAAGGCAAATATCACCGCTTACTATGCGTATAATAATGAAGGCTTTGGGAGCTTGGTGGGGATTTTCCCACGCACAAAGCTTAAGGGGAGCTATCCGCTTAGCTTTTTCCGCCCGGATTTTTTGTTTTTCCAGCCAAATGTCAATGGACTAGCACTTAATATCTACACAAAAGGCGTGCTGCTAGCTCTTAGGGGGGAGTTTGTATTTGATTGGTATGGGGGTAATTTAAGCAAGCGGTATGATGAGTTCTACGCCCTTGCGCACGCTGAAGTTGATATGCTTCGCTTTCTTTATCTGCGTGCAAATGGGCTTGTTTATCACATCAAAAATGAAGAGCTCCTTAGCGCAGATGGTAGCAAAAACCCAGCCAACCCACTCCTGCCAAACACACAGCTTTTAGACAAGATTTTGTATGAAGTGGCTTTTGGGGTGGATTTTGCGAAGTTTGTAAGCGTTGAGCACTTGCAAAAAGCAGATATTGCCATAGCTGCACTAGGAAGCCTAGAGCGCAAGAGACAGGCTAGCGGGCTTGGGGACTTCTATGTCGGCAGTGGGGGAGAGATAAGGGCAAGCTTGCAGTATAAGGGCTTTGGCATAGAGGAGAGCTACTACTTTGGCAAGCCGCAAATGCGGTATTTTGGGGAGTATGGAGAGAGCGTGTATAATGGGCTGCCCTTTTATCAAGCCTCATCGCTTAATCGCATAAATGCCTACTATGAGTATAGAAACGACTTTTTGCGTGTAAATGTCGGCTTTGCGTTTTATAACTTTGATAGGCAGTTCGCACTCTCGCAAATGCTTACTCTAACCCTTGATACACAAAAGGTCTTCAAGCGATTTAAGAGCTAGAATCTAGGCTTTTAGATTCTAGCTTAGATTGCTGCGCTGCCACTAGCGCGGCGGCTCGTAAGTGAGAGAAAACGGACATTGCTGGTAAAAGTGGATTCTGGAGTTAAGTTAATTTTGAAAATAAACGATTCTAAGAATTGCGGTGGGGCTGTGGGTGTTTTACACGATTTTTAGGGTAGGAGTTACCTAGATTGGTAATGACTGCCCTAAAAATCGTGTAATCAACCGCATTGCTCACCCAAAGCTGAATCGCTTGAAAAAGTAGATTCTAGGCTCTGGCGATAAATATTTAGCCCTGTGCTTGAAGGGCGGTGAGTGCCACTACCCCCACAATATCAAGCGCGCTGCACCCTCTTGATAGGTCATTGACAGGGGCTGCCATACCCTGTGAGATAGGTCCATACGCTTCAGCTTTAGCAAACCGCTGCACAAGCTTATAGCCGATATTGCCCGCATCAAGATCGGGGAAGACAAGCACATTTGCCTTGCCAGCGACATTTGAGCCCTTCGCCTTAGAAGCTCCCACACTTGGGACAATGGCTGCATCAAGCTGCAGCTCTCCATCAATGGCAATATCTGGGGCAAGCTCTTTGGCGATCTTTGTCGCTTCTACAACCTTGCTTACATCATCGTGCTTGGCACTGCCGTAGGTGGAGTGGCTAAGCATTGCGACATAAGGCGTGGCTTTGATGACAGATTGAAAGCTCTTCGCACTAGAGATTGCAATGTGGGCAAGCTCATTAGCCGTTGGATTCTGGCATAGCCCGCAATCAGAAAAGACTAGAATCCCATTTTCTCCATAAGTGCTATCAGGCATTACCATTACAAAAAAGCTTGATACAATCGCCGCATCTTTTGCTATGCCTACAATCTGCAATGCCGCGCGCAAGACATCAGAAGTCGCGTGGATCGCCCCTGCGACCATACCATCAGCCCGCCCAGACTTCACCAGAGCCGCACCGAAATACAACTTATCCCCGCGCAAAAGTTCGCGCGCTTTGGTGGCGTCCATTCCCTTGCGCCCTCGTAGCTCGACAAAAAGCGCGATAAACTCTTCTAGCAGGCTAGATTCTCTAGGGTTTATGAAAGTGGCTTTTTCAAGGTGGGCTAGTGCCTGCTCTTGTGCAATGTCTGCTAGCTTTAGCTCCCTAGCTTTTGCTAGGATCTCATCTCTCACGCCTAGTAAGATGATGTTTGCAAAGTCTTCTTTAAGCACCAAAATCGCCGCTTCTATTGTGCGCTCATCGCTTGTCTCTGGCAGGACTATGGTCTTTTTGCTCGCTTTTGCCTTTGCTTTGATTTCTTCTATAAAGCTCATTTTCTCTCCTTTGTGTAAGTGGATTCTCACTAATCTTAGGCAAAGTTGCTTAAAGCCACTTACATTTTCACGCGCAAATTTTCCTAAGCTTTTCTTATTGTAACTTAGAAGATGACTTTGTAGATGAGATCTTGGGACTCTTTTAGGTCTCTTTCTTCTTGTATCCCAAAGGGAATGGGCTGGATTCTAGCTCCCTTTGCGCTAAGTGCGCTTAAGATTGCTTGCATAGTGGGGCTATCGATGAAGTAGCCATCAAGGTAGAGTATATCGCCTTTGTGGAAGTGTCTTTGCTCTAGCTCTGGCACACTTATGCGTAAAAACTCCGCACTAGGCTTAAACCCATAGATCTCATACTGCCGCTGCTTTGTAGCCATTGCGGTGTGTAAATCGATGATATAGATTCTAGGTTTTGTGCTGGATTTATTGGACTCATTGCTAGAATCTAGTGTGATGAAGCGGAATTTTGCGCGTGTATTGTCCCCCACGCCAATGGGCTGCACTCTATGATCAAGCAGGCTTACACTAAGCATACACACAAGCAGCGCGATGAGAAAGCTAGCATTCTTGCCTGCTACTTTTCTAGCAAAAAGCACAATAGCTGTGGCGCAAAGTGCTAGCATAAAGGCATAGGTCGCATACACAGCGTATTTAGGGTAGTAAATGGGGCGCACAAAGCTAGCGATAAATGGTAGCAGCACGCCAAGAGCTATAACAATCGCGCAGAAGTTTAGGAAGCGATTTTTGAGCATAGGGGTGAGCAAAAACGCCACGATAAAGACAAATGCCCCGCTAGAGCTGCCAAAGGCTTGGGGGAGAAACTGCAGCAGCCCATTAAGCGAAGGAGCTGGAATCCAAGTGTTAAAGCTTGTATCGCTTAATGCTTGTGAAAAAGCCGTGATAGCAAAAAACGGCACTAAAGAGCTAGCGATAAGCATATCTAGCAGCAGTAGTGCTACAAGCCTTTTGCGCTTTTGATCTCTGCTAAGCTCTGTGGCTTGCCATAGCAAAATGGCACTTGCGATAAAGCCAGCTAGGATCATCACCGCGCCAAAGTAATGTGTGTTGCACACCATAGCCCCGAGTAGCACATAGCCTAGCGTGTTTGAGAGTCTGGGGTTTTTAAGAAAATGCAGCAAAAAGTAAAACACAAATGGCAGCAGTGCTAGCTCTAGCACATAGCCGCGCACTTCGTGTGCTGCGCCGATGGCGACAAAAGATATAGCATAGAAAAACGCCCCTAGAGTGGGTATGAGTAATTTTTTGGTGGATTCGGCTTTGATTGGTTTGGGCGTTGGCTTTTCTAAAGAAACTGTGCTTCGCTTGTTTTGGGCTAAAAATGGCGATTGCTGCGGCGAGTCTGCAGTTACGCACGCCCAAGTGCGCGCCTTTGACTCGCCTTGCAAAGCCCCATTTTTATCTCCAAAATCCTGCCGCCTAGCTGCGTTTGGAGAAAACACATTTTGAGCGTTGTTATCAAAAATCCTAGAATCCTTGGCTAGCTCGTTTGGGATTGTTGCATTTGTAGAATCCAATTTTCTGTCATTGCGAGATTTTGCGCTAGCAAAATCGTGGCAATCCATAGAATCCACCACCCTTGCCCTAGAATCCGCGTTTGTGCTATGGATCGCCACGCCGCTTTGCTCACCCAAAGCCGAATCCCCAAAGCGTAGAAGTAAGTAGATCCCAACCACTCCCATCGCCCCAATCACCACCCCCAAGCTCCTAGCAGCCCCACTTGTGTAGCCAAAGCAGTGTAGCCATAGCTTTAGCAAGAAGTTGTAAAAGGGCGGATTCCCCGGGTCTTTAAACACGCTTGCAAAGTCTCCATCAGGATAGCCTACAACGCCCACAGAGTAGAGCTCATCACCCCATAAGCTAAAGCTATCATAGTGATAGAGTCGCAAGATTAAGGCAAGTGCGAGAAGCAAAGCTAGCGCGATAAGCTCTTTATACTTTGCTGTTAGATTCTGGCGTTTGGGCTTTAGCGCGATGAATACCCAAGCACACATAAGCCATATAAACAAAAATTGCGGCGAGAGAAAGTAGTAGAGAAATCCAAGATAAATGGAGTCAAACACTGTAGAGCCATAGAGGTTTAGGATCTCGCTAGAGGGGTGGAGCTTGTAGCTGGATAGATCTAGGGTGAGTGTTTGGCTGGATTCTAGAGCTTGAGCTTTTTGCCTAGAATCCACTTGCGCGGATTTGTGGATCGCCACGCCGCTTGGCGCGGCTCGCGATGACGATGGAGTGGCAGTGCTAGAATCCAAGATTCTAGGAATTGCGGTGGTGCTAATTGGGCTTTGCTGAAGCGAGGATTCTAGTTCAAGCTGCTCGCGGCAGGATTTTTGAGATAAAAATGGGGCTTTGCAAGGTGAGACAAGGGAGTTACCTTGAGCGGTAATGACCGCAGGCTCATCGCAGCAATCGCCATTTTTAGCCAAAAAGCTAACGCGCTCAAGCCCCAAGACCGAATCTCTAGGGATATAGAAGCTCTCACTCCCCATAGTAAGAGCAACAAACTCTACATTCTCCATATCACTTGCATTTGCACTAAGCTTTAGGCTCGTAAGTGGCGCGGTGATAGCGTTTCTCGCTAGGGCGCAGATATGTGAGCTAGAATCTAGCTCGTTAGATTCTAGTGCGCTAGGATTTGCAATGGTGTAGAATCTAAAAGGCTCTTGCATTTTGTCGTAATCTAGCGCGATTTTATTAGTGCTAGCACTAAGCGCGTAGGCTTCACAAGGGCTGGTAGTAGCGATTGCGATATGTGTCGGGGCAAAGGCATTTGGCACATTGGCATAAGCTTTAGTATAGATTGGCTTAAGCACGATCGCAGCAATAGCTATGACTAGAGAGATGACAAAGTAAGCTTGTAGTGTTAGTCGCATTGAGACTCCTTATAGATGAGAAATTTGGCAAAGAGAAAGTTGCTAATAAATGCGCAGATAATGCCAAGGGCTTGGAAGCACATAAGCATGCCACGCCTAAGCGCGCTAGAATCTAGCTCCACAAATATAGGCATAAGCAGCTCTAGGCAGGGGTTTAGCAGGAGCTTTTGGCACAGAGCTAGGACTAGGAGATTGATACAAAACCCAAAGAGATTCGCCCCCACATAGCTTAGATATGCGCGCCATTTTAGGCTATGCTTGAAGGTAAAAATAGTGTTTAGCACATAGTTTTGGCTAACTGCTAGGGCAAAGCACAAGCAGGCATTGAGCAAATACCACACATTGAAAAAATCAAGCACGAAAAAGCACACAAGATTGCTCAAAGCCCCAAGTGCGCCGACAAAGCCAAAGGAGATAAGCTCTCTCACTTGCACACCTTTTTGTGGGTGGCTTTGATGGCTTGCAAGCGTAGAAATGGCGTGCGCCATAGGGCTTCTAGCACGATTGTTTTGCTCATTTTGGACTTGCCAGCTATGCGATCTTCAAAGATTATGGGCAGCTCAAGGAGTCTTAGCCCAGCTTTGTAGGCGCGGTATTTCATCTCGATTTGGAAGCAGTAGCCGCTAGATTTTATGCTGTGCAGATCGATCGCGCTCAAAGCGCGTGCGGAGTAGGCATTAAAGCCTCCGGTAAAGTCCATAACCCTAGCCCCAAGCCAGAGTCTTGCATACAAAGAGCCAAAGCGCGAGAGAATCTTGCGTGAAAGCCCCCAGCCCACAACGCCGCCGCCAATAATATTGCGCGAGTTGATCACCACTTCAAAATGGGGGAGATTAGCTAGAGTCTGGGCTAGGTAGCGGGGGTGGTGGGAGAAGTCGGCATCCATTTGGATAAAGTGCGAGAAGCCGCTTTTCAGTCCCCATAAAAAGCCATCGATATACGCGCTTGCTAGCCCTAGCTTGCCCGCGCGCTTTAGGACATGGAGATTAGGGTAGGAGCGGGAGAGTGAAGCTAGGATCTCTTGTGTGCCATCAGTGGAGTTGTCATCGATGATAAGGATATGGATTTTGGGAAAAAGGGAGAAAATCTCGCGCAAAAGGGGTGCGATGTTTTTGGCTTCGTTATAAGTGGGGATACAGATGAGTGGTTTGGTTTCTTTGGAGGATTCGGCTTTCGGGCTAGAATCGTGGATTTCTGCTCGCGTGCTGCGGTTACATACGCCAAGTATGCGCCCTTGCGCGCGCTTGAAAAACCCCGATTCTAGCTCCAAAATCCTAGAATCCTGTAAGCTGTTTTCATAAACGCGATTTCTTGCGTTTTCTCTTTTTTTGAGCTGCCGCCTAGCTGCGTTTTGGGAAAACACATTTTGAGCTTGGCTTTCAAAAATCTTAGAATCGCTGGGCGTTTGGGTTTGTGTAGTTTCATCGTCATTGTTTGCTGCCGCCTGCGGCTTGCTTAGATTTGTGGCGGTGCTAGAATCCACTTTCTTGCTAGTGGTGTTATTTCTGTCATTGCGAGCCGCTACGCTAGTGGCGGCGCGGCAATCTATACTAGATTCTAGTGTGGCATTCTCATAGTGGGATTTTGCTAAAGAAAATTGCTGTGCTTGGCTCTCTTTTTCTAGGATTGTGGAGCTAGAATCGGGGCTTTGCGCTTTTGATTCCACTTGCTCGCGGTGGGATTTGTGTTTTTGGCTATCGATATAGGATTCTAAGATTTTTGAGCTAAAAACGGCGTTTTTCAAGCCGCGCAAGGAAGATAAGACTTGGGGTCTATCGACGAAGCGCGACGATGAAATCGCTGTTTTTAGCCAAAAAGCTGAATCCCTACAAGATTCTTGCCCCCCCCCCTAAGCGTTTAAAGTAAAAAACCATATCAAGTCCTTTAAAAGCGGTGATTATACTATATATTTATCACTCTAGCACTTCAAAGCGCACGCTAGAGTGCTCGCCGCCTTGCGTGATGACATAGAGCGTGTTTGTGCCAATTTTGGGCGAGATTTTTAGCCGTCCAATGTGGCTTGTGCCGATAAACTCGCTGTTGAGAAAAAAGTAGGCTAGCTCTTTGCTACGCACTAGTGCCACAATGCCATCATCGCTATGAGATAGGCGCGAGAAGCGCAGATCTTGGGTGGGGTAGATGATGATAGAGCTATCTTTGTCTAGCTGCTCTTTGGTGCGCAAGGGCTTGGCGTAATAAGGCATAGTAGCGAGCCTAGCATTTTTCTCCAAAGTGCGATAGCCATCGCTATCGATACGCACTTGGCGGAATCTAGGCGTGCTGCTCCACTTGCCCACTTGTCTCCACTCCTTAAACTCGCGCGCATTATTGCCACCTAAAAGCTCAAAAATATCAAACATAGCCACCCCAGCGATTTCTCTGCCTGTGAGATTGGTGCTAGATTTTGCGTTGAAGTTCCCGCCCCACACTGCTACGACAAACTCATCGCTCACCCCAATCGCCCAGCTATCGACATTGCCATAGCTTGTGCCACTCTTCCACGCCACTTTATGCGCAAAAACAGAGCTTCTAGTATTTATGGGGAGATTGAGCAGAGCTTCTAGGGTTAGATACGCGCTTGCTTGGGAGATACCGGCTCTAGCTGATGTATGGATATACTCTTGTGTGAGATCTTTTGGGGGGCTTTTTTGTGCTTGTGTGGGCTTTTTTGTGCCTTGCTCTAAAAGATTTGGCGCGATAAACTCCCCGCCGCGTCTTAGCCCTAGGTAGAGTGTAGCAAGCTGGTAGAGACTAAGCTCCTTTGTCCCAAGTATTAGAGAAAGCCCATATTTGGCATAATCGCGGTCGCTAAAGGGTGCATTTTCGCGCAAAAAGTAGAAAAACTCCTGCACGCCATACTCCTGCAGCAGTGCCACAAAGGGTGCATTAAGTGAGTTGCGCAATGCCCATAGCGCACTTGCTTGCCCATAGAATTGGCGTGAATTGTTGTGGGGATTGAAATTGCCGTAGAATTGATTGGTATCTTTGAGCTTGGTTTGAGGGATTATCAGCCCAGAGTCTAGGGCTAGTGCGTAGAGAAATGGCTTAAGCGTTGAGCCGACATTGCGCTTTGCTTGCACGCCATCAACTTGCCCAAGCTGCGCTAGATCATAAAAATCCTGCGAGCCGACATAGCCTAAGACATCGCCGCTTTTTGCTTCTATCACAAGGCAGGAGAGATTTGCCACGCCTTTATCTTGTGTGATTTGGGCGTAGTCTTTGAGCATAGATTCTAGGTGTAGCTGGAGCGGCTTGCTAAGCGTGGTGCGCAAGACTCTTTTGCCTAAGTGCTTGGCTAGGTGGCGCGTTAAGTGCGGGGCTATGGAGTTTGCCCGCTCTAAAGTGGGGGCTGGCTCTAGTAGAGCTAGCTTGTAGTCCATCTCGCTAATGAGTCTAGAATCTAACGCTCTTTTTAGCAGCATATCGCGCTTTTGTAGGAGCTTTTGCGGATTGGTGAAAAGCAGGTTGGGCGTGTTTGGCAGCACAGCGAGCAAGGCGGCTTGGGCTGGGGTTAGGCTCTCTAGCTGGCGGTGGAAGTAGAGCAGGGCGGCACTCTTTATGCCCACAATATTGCTGCCATAGGGAGTATTATCAAGATAGAGGCGCAAGATTTCTTGCTTGCTTGTGCTAGATTCTAGGCGCAGGGCTTGGAGGGTCTGGGTGAATTTGTTCCACAAGGTGCGCTTATCTCTGCTGCCAAGCTTTGCCACTTGCATAGTGATAGTGCTAGCCCCGTGGCGTTTCTGGCGGGTGAGATTGACCCAAATCGTGCGAGCAAGTGCTAGCAAATCTACCCCATAGTGCTCATAAAACCGCTTATCTTCATAGAGTATGACAAGGCTTTGCACAAGCTCTGGCAGCGGGGTTTTGTCCGTATTGATGCTGACTTTGAAATTATCTTGCTCATTGACAAAAAAGCTTAGCAGCTCATCATCTCTATCAAAGCTTACTAAGGATTCTTGTTCAAAGGTAAGCCTGCTTGTATCACTAAGCACCCACAATAAGCCCACAAAAGCCGCACAAAGCCCCACCACACTCCATAATCTTAAGCGTTTTGTAGGGATATTTTGGGGCTTTGGCATAGCAGCACCTTGGGGCATAAATGGTAAAAACAGGCGATATATATATATATATATTACTTGCTATAATACACGCCTTAAGCCAAAAGTAGCCTAAACACTAGCAAACTTCAAGCAACACATCTTAAGGAGACACAATGCCAGAATCTAGCTCAACCCCTAGCCAAACAAACTTAGAGTCCAACACCATAGCAAGCATTCTCGCGCGCAAAAAGCCGCTGATCATAGCTCTAGCTTGCGTGCTTGTAGCCCTTGGGCTATTTGCTATCTTTGCTTCTAAAAGCCCCACGCAAGCCAAAGAAGCCCTGCAGGTGCGCTTTGGTCTTCCTACCTTTATGGTGCAAGATTCTAGCGTAGAGATTACCCTGCCAATTTTCACAAGCACCGCTATGCAAGCTCACGCGCTAGCGGAGCAAATCTTCATAGATTCCGCTCCTATATCGCCTTCACAGCTCACAGAGCAAAGCCCGCACGAGTGGGAGCTGCGCTTTAGCGCGCCCAAAGAGTCTAAAGAGTATAAAATCCAAGTGGCAAAGGACTTTAGCAAAGCAATCACTTTAGATTCTAGTAGCAAGAGTGCCAAAGTGCTTGGCATACAAGCATATAGCAGGCAAAAGACGCTAGAAATCTACCTTGACAAAGACTTGCACCTAGATTCACAAAAGGCGCGAAGTAGTGTAAAAGTGCTAGATTCTGCTAGTAGAGATGTGATTGATAAAGTGCTGGTGCAAGGCAGCAGGCTTATCATCACCGGGGAGTTTAAGCCAAATGCCACTTATACTATCGCATATACCCACCCAATCGATGAGAAAGACATAAGCATAAGCTTCCCAGCCCTCCAGCCGGAGCTGAAGTTTGCCCAAGCAGGCACGATGATGAGCCGCGATGGTGATGTGAAAATCGGTGTGCTTAGCACAGGAGTGAGAAAAAGCACGCTTAGTATCTATAAAATCCCTGATGAAAACCTAGCCAATGCCCTGCAGTATTCGTCTGGGTATGACTCTTTTGGTGATAAGATCTTTGAGCAAGAAATTAGCTTTGACCTTAGTAAAGATCAAACTCAAAGCGTGCTTGATCTAAGAGAGCTCCTAAAGCAAGATACACAAAAAGGCGCGTATGTGCTAGCTTTTAGGACAAAAAGCAGCGATCTTGTGTATCCAAATAAAGAGGGCGATGATGAATGGGATGAATGGGCGGGAGATGATGAGTGGGTAGCATACTCCCAAAGCCCTAGCAAGCTGCTTATCATCTCAAATATCGCTTTAATCGCTGAGCAAGATGGAGAGAAGATCAATGCCTATGCCTTTGACTCTAGCTCTAGCGAGCCGCTCTCTAGTGTCAAGCTCTCTTTGTTTTCAAGCACGCATCGCTTGATAGATTCTGCCACGAGCGATTCTAAAGGCTTTGCCACACTTAGCACCTACAAATCAAGCGCACTAGGGGGCAAGATCATAAAAGATAAAGACAATGAGCCTTCAAAAGACTATGCCCTGCGTCCAGCCTATATCATCGCAGAATCTAATAATGATAAATCCTATATCCCCCTGCGCTATGATGGACGCTTTTATGATGGTGTGGATACAAGCGGTGCGCAGAGCAGGAAGCGCAAGGTTTTCACCTACACAGATAGGGGGCTGGCAAATCCCGGAGAGTCTATCCAGCTTAATGCCCTAGTGCGCGATGAGCGGATACAAGATGCGCCCATTTTGCTTACTATAATCAACCCGCGCGGACAAAAGGTGCTAAAAGATAAGCCTATAAAGCCCATAGGCTATGGACTTTATAGCTATGTGTTTGACACTGATGCTACTACCCTAACCGGCGGCTATCGCGCGATTTGGAGTATAGGGAGTGAGAGCTTTAGCAGGAATTTCCAAGTCGAGCACATCACGCCCAATAAAATCCGCGTAGATATTGATGCGCCAAAGAGTCTCACAAAGGACAAGGACAGCCTAGCCTTTTACCTAGAGAGCAGCTACCTTACAGGCGCGAAGTCTGCAGGGCTAGCCTATCGGGTCAATCTCCAAGCCACGCCACTGCAATACAAATCAAAAGCCTACTCAAGCTTTGACTTCACACTGCCAAACACACAATCTGGCTATGACAAAAATCTGCAAGGCACTTTAGATGAGAGTGGCAGAGCAAGCTTCTCACTCCCACTTAGTGATCTTGCTAGCTCACAGAATCTACGGCTAGGGATTAAGGCGCAAGTGTTTGAAGCCACCGGACACCCTGTGATAAACGGCACGGCGGTGGAATATTTTGGCTCTGGTAGTGTGATAGGTGTGGGGCAGATCCCGCACTATGTGGATCTAAGCCAGCCTTTATCGCTGCCTATAGTCGTGCTAGATCCGCTAAAAGACACCCCCATAGCCAATAGAGCAATCCGCTATAAAATCTACCGCAACAATCGCTACTGGTGGTTTGACTATGATGTGCAAGAGCGATTTAATGCCAAAATCAAAAGCGATATAAACACCACACTCATTAAAGAAGGCAGCATTACTTCTGCTGCTAAGCCTATCGCGCTAGAAGAAGATCTACGCTCTTTGGTAGAAGACTATGACTCTGTGTTTATCGAGCTAGATGATGGAGTAAGTGCGCCTAAGGTCGTGTGGCTTGTGGCAGATATGTATGGCGATGCCGCCATTAAGGCAAATCCTATGCAGCTGCCCATAGAGCTTGATAAGTCGCATTATGATATAGGGGAGAGTGCGCAGATACGCTTCAATGCCAAAGGCTTTAACTACGCGCTTATCACGCTAAGTCAGGGGGATTTGATCTTTAGCAGCGAGCTTGTAGCAATCAATACGCCAAGCACCACGCCTAAGATGAGCTATACGATCCCCATCATCGCCAAATACGCTCCTAATGTCGATGTGAGCGTAACTCTTGTGGCAAAAGATGCGCCCTCTAGTGGGCTAGAATCTAGCGCGGATAAAAAGCGTGCTGCCATTAAGCGAAGCTTTGGGGTGATCACTATCCCTGTGCAAGACCCTAGCCTTAAGCTTGCTCCAGTGATCAATGCACCAGAATCTATCAAGCCCGGCTCAAAGCTACATATAGAGATCGCCAATCCTAACAAGCGCAAAATGGCTTACACGCTTGCAATCGTTGATGAGGGGATCTTAAATATCATCAACTTCCGCACGCCAGATCCTATGAAGCTCTACACCAAGATTAACTACGGCATTATGCATTATGATAATTTTGATGAGTTTATGGAGCGACTCTTTGGCATAGTGCATCAAAGTGTGCTAATCGGCGGCGATGAAGAGGCTCTAACCCAAGCTGCTAACTTTAGCAAAAAGCGCAGAGAAAATCTCATCTACTTCACAAGTGGGCTAAGTGATGATAGCGGCAAAGCAAGCATAGAATACCAGCTGCCAAACTATGTAGGCAGCGCGCGCATAATGCTTGTAGCAAGTGAGCAGGGCAGTGTAGGCAGCGCAGAATCTAGCGTCCAAATCGCCCAAGCTGCCAATCTCTACTCCAATATCCCTGATGAAATTAAGCTCAATGACACCATTATCGCGCCTGTTGAGGTGATCGCCCAAGATGGCGTGGCACTAAAGAGTGTAGAGATAGAATCTAGCGGCGAAGTTGCAATCAAAAAGCTAGAATCTAGTATGAACGACAAGCGCACGCGCTTTATGCAATACCTTGCCATAAGCCCTAAAAAGCTAGGAGAAGCAGAAGTTACAATCACAAGCAAAGTGCAAGTAGATTCTAGCGACCCAAGCAAGATAAGCCAGAAGCAAATCACCCAAAGCAACCGCTATATCCTACACACCACCACACCTACTCCAGCCCAGACACAAGAAGAGCTTTTTTCCTTACAGGCAAAAGAGCGCAAGGAGTTTAAGCCAAGCACAGTATATGTGCCAGAATCTCTTACACGCAAGCTTACCATCTCGCCTACGCTGCTTTTCTCATATCAAGATAAGGTCGAGTATCTACTCTCATATATTTATGGCTGCATTGAGCAAAGTGTCTCTGCGACTATGCCGCTACTGCTTGGCTTTGATGGCACGCGATTTGAGAGTGAAGAAAGCAGAAAAGCTAAGGTGCAAAAGT
The DNA here is from genome assembly GCF_008693005.1 of Helicobacter canis. Classification (GTDB taxonomy): domain Bacteria; phylum Campylobacterota; class Campylobacteria; order Campylobacterales; family Helicobacteraceae; genus Helicobacter_B; species Helicobacter_B canis. The sequence goes on from NZ_VXKE01000019.1 coordinate 14,230, forward strand.
CCATAAACCGCATTGTCAAATTCCAGCATAGTAGTGGGGGCTTTGGGTATTGGATCGATTCTAAAGAGGACAATGCCTTTGGCAGTGATTATGCCGCGCTTTTCCTTACTATCGCAAAAGCTAAGGGCTATGAAGTGCCAGAATCTAGCCTAAAATCCTACGCGCACTATGCTTCAAGGCGCGTGCAAGCACCAAGCGAGCTCGATCCGCTTAAGACTTTGCCGCTCTTTGTCCTAGCACTAGCTGGCACGCCAAATATTGCTGCGATGAATCAAGTCTATACGCAAAGCTTTGCACAGCTCTCAATGCGAGAGAAGCTAGCTTTGGCTGCTAGCTATAAGCTTAGTGGGCTAGATAGCATTAGCAAAGAGATCCGCGCCAAGCTCCCAGCCAACTTGCTTGAAGCAAGCCACTATCGTAAAAATGTCGATGACTTTGATCGCGTGTTTGGCGGCTATTATTACTATGGAAGTGCGCTAAGCAATCAGGCTTTAAGCGCGTATTTCTTATCTATCATTGATGAGAAGCCGCATTTAGCCCTGCTAAACTCCCTTGCTAAATCTCTCCAAGATGAGCGGTGGCTTGGCACGCAGGATATTGCTACAAGCTTGCTTGCTCTAAGCACGCTAGATTCTAGCGACTCTAAGGCGGTGCGCTTTATCCTAAATGGCAAGGAGCATAGTATCACCAAGCCTACAACCTTCAAGCTAGGAGATGGCACAGAGAGCTTGCAAGCCCTAGATACACTCTATGTCTCTTTGGCAAGCACGGGCGTGCCTAGTGCTAGCCCGCTTGCACTCCCAGCTAGCTCGCAGAATCTAGCTCTGCAAAGGGAGTTTTTCAAAATTGATGATAATGGCGTGCGCGTAAGTATTGACCCTGCTACGCTTAAAAAGGGCGATGAGTTTTACATCGCACTAAAGCTTAGCAACCTTGGCGCAAAGCCCGTGCGCAACCTAGCTCTCACGCAAATTATCCCATCTGGCTGGGAGATCCAAAACACGCGCATTACTAATGATGATGAGCAAGGCTCACAAGCTAACCCTGATCGTGCCTTTATGCAGGCGAACAACCGCGCAAGCTATGTGGATATAGGGCGCGATAGGGTGTCGTTTTTCTTCGATGAGTGGCTAGATTTTGGCTCTGGTGCGACCACCTACAACACGCACCAAGTCTTTATCAAATGCACCGCCACGCTTGCTGGGGAGTATATTTTATCTCAGGCTTTGGCAGAAGCTATGTATGATGGCGAGTTTTTCGCCAAGACAAGCGCGCTTGCCGTGCGCGTAGAGTGAGCGGGATAGGCACAAGGTAGTATAGGAGAGCTTATGGACTTTACACAAGAAAAAGACTTGCAAAATGAGATTTTTAACAACAAAAGCTTGCAAAGAGATATTTGCTCCGTGCTTGATATGGACTTTTATCAAACCAAGTTCCATAAAGAGACAAAGTTTATCAACGGAATCACGGCGGATTTCACGCTTTTTGAAAACGATAGAATCAAAGCCCTTATGGAGTGCAAAGGTGGGGCTATCAATGTAACGGATTATGTTAGGGGCATAGGGCAGATTTTTCAGTATGAGTATTTTGCAGAAAAGGGCTTATCTATAAGAGATTATGAGTTTTACCCTTTGTGCGAGTTTTCTAGTGTGTATATTTTCCCAGATTCTGTTTTAAGAAATAATGAGTTTAATATAGGGCTTTTTAAATACCCACAAACTAAGAAAATTTTAGAAGTCAATTCCCACTCTCTAGCAGTGCGTTTGATTGATGAAAATGAGCTTTTAAGGCTTGAAGAAAGTAGGCTTAATAATCTTACAATCATTTCACAATACTACATAAGAGATAATAGGCTTTTTGAGCTGTATTTTTTACTGCAAGTTTTAATGCTTTTAAAAATCAAAAAGAAAAAAGTGCATAGATTTACCCTACACGGAGAAAATGGATTTTTACGAAAAACAAATACAATAAATAATGCCAATTGGCGTAATGCTTTTATCTCTCTTTCATCTTTGGGCTTTATTGATAGAGACAATTACCCCACGCAAATAGGGCTAACTTATGCAAATAAGCCTTTTTATGAATTTGCCTATATGCTTTTTGCCTCTTATTTGCGTCCATTTTATGAAGCAATATTTGCTGTTTTGCCAAACAATCTTAACGAAAGCAATCAAGTTTTATGCGCTAAACTTAAGGAACATTTTAACTGCAAAAATGATGTGCTATTTCTCACACAATCTAATGGTAGATATATTTCAAGCTGGTTAAATATCGCTAGAGATGATTTTGGGATTATTGATTTTGCTCCACGCTCAAATGAGAGAAAAATACTTTTTAATCCTTGTGTTTCTAGTGAAATGGCATTTAAAGAACATATCGCAAAACATTCAAAGTGGAATGATTTTGAAGCTAAATTTATGGAGCTTTGTGATGAAATATAACATAGTAGAGTTTTTTGTAGGGGCTGGTGGGTCGCATTTGGGCTTTATGCAAGAGGGCTTTAGCACGCTCTATGCAAATGACTTTGATAGCAATGCGTTAAAAACCTTAGAGCACAACAATAAAAAGCATTTGCAAAATGCCATTTTAGATAGCACAGATATAACGCAGCTTAACCCAAAAGAGCTAAAGAAAAAAGTGGATTCTAGTGTAGATGTGATGTTTGGCGGCATTGTTTGCAAGGGCTTTTCTCTAGCAGGGGAGCGAAGCCCAGCTGATGAGAGAAATCAATTTTACCGCTACTATTTAGATATTGTTAAAGAGCTTAGACCAAAAGTAAGCGTGATAGAAAATGTCAAAGGAATGCTAAATGCTAGAATCCTAAATCCAAACGCGCCCAAAAAACTGCTTGATGAAGTGGATAAATTATGGCAAGAATTAGAAAATTTCAAGGGTAAAAAATCGCAACTTAGAAAAGAAAATAATATAACACAAAAAATTTTAGACTATGGCTTAGAATTGCGAGAAAGAAAACAAAATTTATTAGAGCAAATCAAACTGCATCAAATCTCTGTGCTAGATGATATATATAAAATCTATGAAGCTATGGGCTATAAAGTCCAGCATAAAGTCTTAAATGCGGCGTGGTATGGAGCAGCGACAAAACGAGAGCGGCTTATCATCGTCGCCACAAGGGCTGACTTACAAGGCGACTTTCACTACCCACTGCCTAGATTCTATGATGAAAGCATAGGTACGAAGCTTGATTTTAGCGATGATGAGCTAGCTAAATGCAAGTTTAAAAAGCCGCTAACTTTACGCGAAGTGTTAAGCAAGATTGATTACACAAATGAAAACGACACAGATAATCTCCCTATGCAGCACAATGCCAAGACCATTGAGCGATTTAAGTATATCAAAGAGGGTTGTAATATCGCAGACTCCCTAGATTTACTGCCTAAGCATTTGCAAATTTCTAAATTCTACTCAAGGGGCAATACAATGCGGCTGCATTTTGACAAGCTTGCCCCTACACTAGTGCCCGGACATAGCAACTTCCCCTTGCACCCAAAGGAGCATAGAAGCATTACTATAAGAGAGGCAGCGACTATTACAGGCTTTCCGCTTAATTATAAGTTTTTTGGCTCTCACACCAAGCGTTGTGAGCAAGTAGGCAACGCCGTCCCACCGCCACTAGCAAAAGCGATAGCAAAGAGTGCGAAGGAATTTTTAGATAGACAATTTAGGCAAATACCGGATTGAAAACGCCCCACAGAACTTCTCTTGAAGTAGTGCAAGTGTGTTTTATGCAGATTTTTGACATCGCCAAACAATGCAAGCTAGAAGAAGAGATGTGTAAGACTTATTAGAATGCCGCTTGTGGGCTTTACTTAGATTCTAGCTTTCTTTGTCATTGCAAGCTTTGCCATATAGGCACATAAAAAGTAGATTCTAGCCTTTCACATCTAACAGGCAGAGTGAAGAGAGAGAAAACAGCTCCTTGGGCGTATTTGCGCTAGAGATTTGCACGCTATCAAGCCCTAGCTCATCGCTATGCTCTTGCAAGATTTCTTCCACGCGCTCATTCATCACAGCAAGCTGCGCGCACAGCCTTGCTTCATTGTTCGCACCCTTGGGGGAGACCTCTTGCCAAATAGAGCCGCTAATTGGTCCAAGTCGCGGGAAAATCGCGTAAAAATCCAGCGCATTGCGTGATTTTTTAGGACAGAGCTGCAAGAGCTGGTCCTTGCCATCTTCACTTACTACAAGCGATAAAACACCTTGCGCAAGAGAGAGTGCTAGGAATGCCAGCTCCTTAAAATCCTCCTTATGCGCCGCATTGGCAAGCTGGGAGAGTAGAAAGTCTTTAAGCTCTTGGGTAAATGCCTTGGGATTTGCGGTAAGCAGGCTTAGATCCTGCGCATTAAGCTTTAGGGGCATATTTTTCACTAGCTCATCGATGTCTGGCTTTTTCACAAGCTTGCTTATCACAATCTGCCCTGCGTGGTTGCTTTGCATATTTGCCCAGTAGCTTTTGCCCACTTCAAGCTTGGTGTGCGAGGTGGTTTGCAAGGTGGTGTTCCCAAGCTTTAGGAGATAGGAGCTACCTTGTGATTTGGCTAGGACTTTTAGCAAGATGGGGAGATTGGCATTAAAGTGCTTTGTGCCTTTAGATTCTAGAGCAGAAGCTAGCTTGGGAGCTGCTAGCTTGTCGATCTGGCTAAGCTTGTTAAGCATTAGATTCTAGGTGTTCTAGGCTAGCTTTGATAAAGCTAGCGATCTCATAGCTTAGAGCAAGCTTGGTGCTATGGGGGAGAGTGCGCGCGCTAGAGTCTTGCAGGCTTTGGCGATTGAGTAAGGTGAAGGCATTGTGGCTTGCACCAAATGGGCTAGAATCTAGCGTGTTTAGGCATACGATCTCGCAATCTTTACCGCCATTTTCACGGGGTAAGAGCATAGCCCTAGCACTACTAAGCCCTATTTCAAGCGAGTCTTCAGCCTTAAAGCCCACTTTGACAAAGTCGCTAGAATCTAAGCTTGCTAAGATGTCTTGGGTAGGCTCTAGGGCTAGGTGTAGCTGCGTGGTTTTAGACTTTTTGATCTTGCTAGTGGCTCTGTATTTTGGCGCGAAGTCTGCTAGAGCTGCCGCCATAAGGAGGATCGCACGCTGCTTGCTATGCTTTTTGCGCTGCTTGTTAAGGCGCAAAAGTGCTTGCTTGTAGTCATCATTGCTACGCACTTGCTCTACTTCTATGGCTTTAGGCAGTGGAGTGGGGAAGCTACTGCTAATAAGCCTAACGCGCGCGCCAAGCGTGTAGAGCGCGATAGCTAGCGCACTAGCTTGCAAGCCGCTAGAGTGGTTGGTGATCGCGCGCACAGGATCAAGCATAGCACTAGCCCCGCCACCTGTGATATATACTTCTCTATCAAGCCAGAATCTATCTGCCTTGCTTGCTTTAAGCAGGGCGAACACTAGCTCATCAACATCTGCTAGCGCGCCTATGCCTTTTGTGTTGCACGCTAGTAGGGCACTTTTTGGTTCTATGATTTGTATGCCCATTGCTGCAAGGGTGGTGAGATTGGCTTGAGTTTGTTTAGATTCTAGCATAGCGGTATTCATCGCTGGGGCGCATAAAATAGGCGCGCTTGTGGCAAGTAGCGTTTGGGTGAGAAGATTATCTGCTATGCCGTGGGCGAGTTTGGCAATCGAGCTAGCAGTGGCAGGAGCTAGGATACATAAATCCGCCCATTTGGCATAGGCTATGTGGTTGCAAGAGTGCGGGCGATCTGCCTTGCTAGAGCTAGAATCTAGCTTTTGCACGCTTGTGTCCATAGTGCTCCACTCTTCGCTATGCTCGCATAAGACTTTGTTGTGCGTGATTGCCTCAAAGCTTAGGGGTGTGATGAATCTTTGCGCGCTTTGGCTCATCACCACTGCCACTTGCGCACCAAGCTTTTTAAGCATACTTGCTAGCTCCAGAGCTTTATACGCAGCGATAGAGCCGCTGACACAAAGTAGGATATTGCTATGCAAGGGGGTCTGCTCTAAAAGCTCAGCAAGCGTGCTAGGCTTTGCACTTGGGGCTACAATTTGACTATCCAGCATCACAATCCTTATATAAGAGCACTTTGGAAGTGTGCATTGTAGCCGATTTTGGCAATGTTTGGGCTAGCTCTTAGGTGTGGGATTTGGGAAAATCACTGGAATATCGGCTTTATTAGCAGAGCAGGGGCTATCAAGCGCGATACTAGCCAAGCCAGAGACTAAGCGCGCATCGCTTGGCACAAGGTCATTGCGCAGATAGCTTATCTCTAAAGAGTGGCAAAAGGGATAGGCTATGCTATCAATCACACCAAGGCAAATGCCTGCGCAGTTGTTGTAGTGCGTATGGATAGGGGTGAAGTGCTCCCTTAGCTTCTCTAGCACGCGCAAGCGTAGAATGCTGCCTTGTAAATCATCTGGATCGCACCCGTGGAACTCAAAGATAATTTGAGCAAATGCCAAAAGATCCTGCATAACAATCGCATCTAAAATCTCCCATTCGGCATTTTCTATATCACACTGCAGGATATTATGCGCGCTAGGATCTAGCTTAGATTCTGCTAGAATCCGCGCTAGGCTTATAGTGCTAGCATCATCGCTTACACCGACAAAGGCTTTGTAAAAGTGGATATTTGGGTGATTGGGGTAGGGCGTGTCATCAATAGAGCCATCAAACTCTAGCACTGTATAGCCCTTATCTGCCATCTCTAAATCCCAAGGCGCATAATGCGATACACCAAGTGAGATAGCTATGGGCTTCTCTAGGCTAGAATCTAGCTTTTGCGGGGGGGGGGGGAAGAAGCATACAATATCCGCCATCGCCTGCACCACCTATGCGCACGATTTCTAAGCTAGGGGAGCGCACAGGCTGGATTAGCGTGAAGTAGGAGTTGAGATTTTGTAGATGTGCGATTGTGCGCACACGCGATTTCACGCAGCGGCTATATGCGCGGCAGATGTCTGGGTGTGTTTGTGTGTGGGCAATGAGTGTGCTACAAGCTTGGTAGAAGAGAGCTTTGTCTTTAGGGCTAGTTTGAAGCTTGCGTAGGTGAAGTTCGCCCATCGGCGGATAACTTTCCATAAGCTATCAAGCTTGTGTGATAGATCTTGCATAGGAGTCCTTGAGGTTTCTTTATGATTCTTTGAGAGCTTGTATTGTAGTGTGTGCGGGATAAGAGCTGGCTTAGAATCTAGGGCTTGCGGAGGAGCAACTTAAACGCGTAGGCTTTGGGGCTAAAAATGGCGATTACTGCGGCGAGCCTGCAGTTACGCACGCCCAAGTGCGCGCCTTTGACTCGCCTTGCAAAGCCCCATTTTTATCACCCAAATCCAACCGCGAGCAAGTTATTCTAGAATCTACTTTTTAGCTCCCAATGTTAGCTCCGCAATCCTAAGAAGAAGAACATCAGGCTTCCTTGTCATTGCGAGACACTACGCCAGCAGTGGCGTGGCAAAGCGTAGTTTCTTTGGTAGTCCATAATAAAAGCTAGAATCTAGCCTGTGTTTTAGGTGTGGATTTATGGGTAGGATTAGTAGTGCTAGAATTTAGCTTTATTAAAGTATGATTGCTAAAAGATTTTAAGGCAGAGTATGTCCTACACTTACGCACAAAAAGCGCGCAAGATTCTCCGTATAGCTGTGCCCTCTGGCGCGAACTCCTTGCTTGATATTATAATGCTAGCTCTTGGTATGTTCTTTATGGGCAAATTTGGTGAAGAATATTTAGTGGCATTATCGGTGAGCATGCAGTTTGTGATGCTGTTTTTTGCCATCAATGCGGTGTTTTATATCGGCACAAATGCACAAATCTCTAGGCTTTATGGCGCGCGCGATGAAGTAGCGGCAAAGAGAGTCTTTAGCACGCTTATCACACTCTGTCTTGTGTGTGCGCTGCCACTTTTGGGGCTTGCTAGTGCGCTTGTTATGCCATTTATCGCGTGGATGGATATAAGCGATGGCTCTAGCGCGCTTACGGCGAAGTTTTTGTATATCGTGGTTTGGACACTTCCCACAATGCTGCTAAAAAACATCATCACCTCCGCTTTTGCAGCCATTGGCGATACGCTTAGTGTATTTCTCGTGCGTCTTGCTACGACGGCATTTTGCTTGCTGGCAAATGTCGCGCTTATTTTTTGGGCTGGGCTAGATATTGTGGGTGCAGCACTTGCTAGTGTGCTTACTAGCGTGCTAGAGCTTGTGATTTTCGCACTGCTTGTGTGGAAAAGGGGGCAGTTTTTCTCCGCCAAAAAGCCTATGCTTGTGGGAGAGTATGTGCGCGTGGGGCTATCTGTGGGCATACCTGCTGGGGTTGAGCGATTATTGACCCTTGGGTCTTTAGTGCTTACGACAAAGTTTATCGCAGGCTTTGGAGATTTGGCAGTAGCGGGCAGCCAAATTGGCGCGCGGATAGAGGCGTTTGCCTTTATGCCTGGGTTTGGGTTTATGGTCGCAGCTATGGCTTTGACAGGGCAGAGTCTTGGGGCAAATCGCATAGAAGTGGCAAGAGATTTGCATAAGACTATCTTGCAGATTTCGTGCGTGGTTATGGGGGTGCTTGGCGTGCTTATGGCGGTGTTTGCAGCTCCTTTGAGCGAGATTTTTTACCGCGATGAAGAGGTGGTAAAAATCGCTGTGTGGTATTTGCTAGCAGTTGGCTTCTCGCAAGTGCCTTTGGTGGTGGTGTTTGTGCTTGATGGTGTGCTGCGGGGTGCTGGGATCACAAACCTTAGCTTGCTAATCAACGCCCTTAGCATTTGGTGTGCGCGTATCGCGCCGATGTGGCTAGGCATAGAGCTTGGGCTGCCTTTGTGGTGGGTGTTTGTGATGATTTTTGTAGAGACTTATATCCGTGCTTTGGTGTTTTATATCGTGTATAAAAGGGGCTATTGGCAGGTGAAAAAGCTTTAATACTTGCGCACTCTCGCGCGATTGCAGTTGGCTTTTCTCACTTTTTTATAAATTATAAGAATGATTTAAGAATTTTCACTTATAATTCCCAGAATCCACTTAAAAATGAAAAGGAGCTACAATGCTATCAAAAGAGGTTATCGCGCGTCTAAACGACCAAGTCGCTAAGGAAATGTTCGCTTCAAATTTGTATTTGAGTATGAGCTCTTGGTGCTATACGCACCGCTTCGATGGGGCTGGGGCGTTTTTGTTCGAGCACGCAGGACAGGAGAGTGAGCACGCAAAAAGGCTTATCACCTACCTAAATGAGACAGACTCTAATCTCAAGCTACAAGCGATCAAAGAGCCAGAATCTAGCTTTGCAAGCTTGCTTGATGTTTTTACACAAACTTATGAGCACGAGGTTGGTATCACGCAGTCTATCAATGAGCTTGTGGATTTTACGCTAGCACAAAAGGACTTCTCTACCTTTAACTTCTTGCAATGGTATGTCGCCGAGCAGCACGAAGAAGAAGCACTATTCCGCGGTATTGTGGATAAAATCAAGCTTGTAGGCGATAGTGGCAATAGCTTATATCTTGTCGATCAATACATTAAAACTCTGCTTGGCAAATAGGCTTGGCAGGCTGGTCTCCGCGTCTTTGGGCGGGGGCTAAACCCTAGAATCTAGCTTCATTATTTATCTCTTTCTACTTTCACGCTGATTTTATCTTGCTCCACTATACTTGCAGTGTTTATGGATTTTTCTATAAACTACACCACTTTAAAGGATTGAAAATGACCACATTGCGATCGATTATCGTAGCGACAAGTTTTGTGGCTTGTGGGTTTAGCACAAGCTTTGGCGCGGATTTTAGCAAGCTAGATGATGCGGCGTTGGTAAAGAAAGTCGCAAGCCTAAGTGCGCAAGATGAGCCAGAGTTTGTAATGGAAGTGCATAAGCGACTAAAGGCAAAAGACGAGCCGCAGGCGAAAGCATTTAGAGACGCTATCCACCAAGCACGCAAAGCCGCGCACGATAAGCTATCTAAAGAGCAGCGACAAAGCCGCGCAGTAGAAGCGTGCAAGGCTATGCAGAAAAAGACAGATTCTATGAGTGGCAAGGAGATTAGAGAAGCGGGGCTGAAAATCCACGCCGACTGCGAGAGGCTAAAAGAGTCCAAACGCAAAGAGCCAAAATGCCACAATCATAAAGATAAGCCCAAAGAAAAGCCTAGCGATAAGCCCAAAAAGGACAAATAGCACAATGGCAGCAAAACTCCTGCTTGTAGAAGATGATGTCCTGCTCTCTAGTATGCTTACTTCTATTTTGCAGGAGAAGGGCTTTAGCGTGTGCTTATGCGAAGATGTGCAAAGTGCTATGGAAAAGGGCTATGAAGAGCATTTTGACCTCTATATCTTTGATGTAAAGCTCCCAAGCGGTGATGTGCAAAAAGTGGATTCTAGGGCAGATTCTAGCCTAGAGTCCAATGGCTTTACTCTCCTGCGCTATCTACGCGAAGCTGGCAAAACTAGCCCTGCGATTATGCTCACTTCTCTCGCCCAAGCTAGCGATGTCAAAGAGGGCTTTGAGTCTGGCTGTGATGATTATATCCGCAAGCCTTTTGATGTAGAAGAGCTGCTGCTGCGTATCAACTCCTTGCTAAAGCGACCATTTTACCACCAAGACTCTCCCACAATCACGCTGCATAACGGCGTGCGCTTTGACTGCATACAAAAGACGCTCTACTCCCCACAAGGCGAGCTAATCGCGCTGACAAACAAAGAGCGCGAGCTTTTAGCCCTGCTTGTGCAAAAAAGAGGGCAGTTTGTCTCTCAAGATGAGATATTTGAGCGCGTATGGAGCTATGATGAGAGTCCTACAAGTATGGCACTGCGCGTATATGTGAAAAACTTGCGCAAAATTTTGGGAAAAGAGAGCATTATCACCCAGCGATTTTGCGGCTACTGCTACAAGGCATAAGAGTGCGCACAAATTTCTATAAAAGCGTGAAATTTCATAAGAGTATTTTGTCTATCTTGGCATTGTATCTTGGCACAAGTATTGTGCTGCTTGGGGTGATATGCTTTGTGATGTATCACAAAGGCTTGCAGAATCTTAAAGCCAACCAAATGGCGCAAATGCGCGATGACTCCATAAAAATCGCGGCAATTATCTATGAGCAAAAGGGCATAGAAAATGCGATAGATGAGCTAGAAAGCGCGATAAATACGCCATTTGCGATTGTGGATTCTAGCGGTGGAGTTGTGTTTAGCACCATTGCGTTTGATATTGGCGCGATCATAAGCGCATTAAAAACACAGCGTCCCGCACGCTTTGGGGAGCAATTTTTCATCGATCATCGATTTTTGCGCCATATTCCGCCCCCTAGTCAAAAATTCCCAAAAAAGATATTCCACTATGTCGATAGCCTGCATATCCGCATTATTTTGCAAGGCTACAATATCGATGATAGCTTCCCCCTGCTTGCGCCAAAGCCCATAGAGCAGCTCTCTTTAGCCGCCATCGATGTCCCAAAAGAAGTGCGCAAGCTCAAGGTAGAAATTTGGCTCTACTTTGCCTGCGCCATTGTGCTTATGGGGATAATCGCCTACTACCTTACGCGCCTAGCCCTAGCACCCATACGAGAAAAAATCCAAACGCTTGAACGCTTCATTAAAGACTCCACACACGAGATCAACACCCCACTTAGCGTGATTTTGATGAGTGTGCAGAGCTTTGATACCAAAAATCTTAGCGCGAGTAATCTCACTAAACTCCAGCATATCAAGCTCTCCGCCCAGAATCTCAACCACCTCTACCAGAATCTTATTTTCCTAAATTTTTACCAAGGCAAGGGCGTGATACAAAAGCTTGATATGCAGGGGCTTGTAGAGCGAAGATTGGAGTATTTTAGCGCGCTCTTTGCGCAAAAATCCCTTACCATTACCAAAGACCTAGCCCCAGCCTTTTTATACGCAAACTATGATGAAATCGTCATTTTGCTTGATAATCTCCTAAGCAATGCGATGAAATACAACAAAAAGGGCGGGAGCATTTGCATAAGCCTTATGCGCAATGCAGAATCTAAATCCACTCTTACTATCGCTGATAGCGGCTGCGGACTAGAGCCTAGCGAGATAGAGCAGATTTTCACACGCTATACACGCTACCACGAGAGCCAAGGCGGGTTTGGCATAGGGCTGTGCCTTGTGAAAGAAATCGCCACGCGCTATGGGATAGGCATTAGCGTGGAGAGTGAAGTGGGAGTGGGGAGTAGATTCTCTCTATCGTGGTAGTAGCTCTTGCAGCTTGGCAATGCTAGAATCTATCACACTAGATTCTAGCTCTTTGCTAATGCTTGATAGCGGCTCTTGTATGATCACATAGCGTTTATCTTGGCTGCCCCAGCGTTTGGTATCAGTGTGTGAGACTAGAGCGATACTTGGGGTGAAGAGATTTTCTGCTAAATGCAATGCCCCAGTGCTGCCTGTGATAATGCAGCTCATCATCTCTAAAAATGCTGCGAGATTGTGGAGGTCGCCTTGATTGTGGTAGATGATACAGCGATCTTGCAGGGTGCAAGAGTGCGTGGCGTTGTAGTCTTGCAAGGCTTCTTGGAGCAGTGCGTGTGTCTTGCCATAGGTGCAGATACAAGGGATACAATTAGGCAAAGCAGCGACTTTATCAATGAGTGTGAGATAGCTTTCAAGATGGAGAGAGTGCGTGGCTGCTATGGTGAAAGGATTGATACAGATTAGATATAGTGGGGTTTGCGAGCTGCTTAGGCTTAGGGCAAGGGGATTTGGGGGGCTGCTAGGTGTGCGGGCGCGGTGGGCTTTGGTGAAAGCGATTTTGCTCTCTAGGGTGGCGTTGGCATTAAAATCACTGCGACAAAAGCGCGTAAGCTCTGTGGCAAGGAAGTGCGCTATTTCTTGCTTTTGCTTATCGCTGCTTTTGACCCTAGAATCTAGGAAATCGATAGAGTCTATATGCTTATCAAAGCGCGCTTTATCGATAGCGCGTGCTAGGAGTAGGAGCGTTTGCCTGTGGGTTATGCTAGGGTTTAGCAATAGCACAGGGCGGAATCTTTTGCGCAGGATATTAGCAAGCTTGGCGCGTGTGATGATGGTAGTGGCATTTGTAGAGGCAAAGAAGCGCAAAGCTTTCGTCTTGCAGCTAAGGGAGAGCAGGTAGGTGGCATTATAGGCGTTGATTTTCTCTCTATTTATAGCGGTGGCAAGCTCACCTTCTAGCAGGCAAAACTCATCGACAAAATCTAGCCCTTCAAGCAGCTCTTGTAGGGTATCACGGGCGAAGACAACAAGGCGGGCTTGGTAGATTCTCTTTAATGCGAGCAGAGTATCAAGGGCGATGACATTATCCCCCAATCCATTGACATTATCTGCGTGGAGAAAGATTATCGTAGGCTTATTAGTATCATTAGCGTGAGATTGCTTGTGTATCATAAGTGTGTCCAGAATCAAGCTGGCGCACCCAAGAGGATTCGAACCTCTGACCTACGGCTTAGAAGGCCGTTGCTCTATCCAGCTGAGCTATGGGCGCAGGAGCTGGGTGGTGCGCCCGAAGGGAGTCGAACCCCTAACCCCCAGATCCGAAGTCTGGTGCTCTATCCAATTGAGCTACGAACGCACAAAATGGGGTGGATGATGGGGCTCGAACCCACGACCCTCAGTGCCACAAACTGATGCTCTAACCAACTGAGCTACACCCACCATAATAAAAAACGAAAAGAAAGAAAAATAAGATTCTAAAATGGTCGGGGCGAAAGGATTCGAACCTTCGACCCCTTGGTCCCAAACCAAGTACTCTAACCAGACTGAGCTACGCCCCGATCACATATCCCAAACACTTTAGAAACGCGCATTATAGCCAAAGGCTGCAAATAATGTCAAGCTAGGCTAGGACTTTAGCGGCGCGCCTTTGTAGAAGAAAAACACAGCAGCTAGCCCATATAAAACAACACTCATAATCACAAACATTTCAATAAGCCCAAAGGCTTTGACAATGGGCTGGGTGAGAAAAGGCGAGCAGAACTGCCCCATAAACAAAAAGCTTGCCAAAAACCCATACGCCTTAGGACGCTCGCTATCGCTTGCAAGCATATAGAGCCACGAGCTATTGTTGATGAGTATGAGTCCTAGCCCAGCACCCACACACACAAGCGCGATAAGTAATGCCCCATAGCTATGAAACACCCCAATAATGAGCAGCCCCGTGCCTATGAGCATAAGTGCAGCAGAGGCGATATGCTTGATAGAGAGAAATGCGCGCACGCGGTTATACATCAAGCTGAAAAATGCCATAGCCAAACTTGTGCTCGCCATAGAAATGCCAATTTGAGAATTAGGCTTATCTAGGATATGGGAGATGAAAAAGGGGATTTGTGTGGGCACGACATTAAACATCATCATCGCAAAAAATCCTAGAAAATACACAGGAGCAAATTTGTAGAGCCAAGCCCACATAGCCTGCGCGCGCTGCGCGATAGAATCACAAGCCACCTTTGGTGTGCGGGGTGTGGGGCTTGGCTCAAAGAGCGCACTTCTAGCATAGATAAAGATAAGCACCCCACCCAAATACGCAAGGAATGGAAATCTCCAGCTAATTTCTGCGAGCATTCCCCCGCCTACAAGGAAGATCGCCCCGCCAATAGCCATAGCGAAGTTTTGCGTGCTAAGGACCTTTTCTCTTACCCTGCCTTTGTAGTAATCCCCTATCAGTACGCCCACACCTGTGGCTAAAAACGCCGTAGCAACGCCTAAGAAAAAGCGCGATACAAGCAAGGCATAGAGATTATCGAGCATAAAACCACTTGCCCCAGCCACACTCCATAGAAGCAGTGCAGCAAGGATAATAGGCAGCTTCCTATAAGCAGCATAGGCAAACCCAGCCAAAGGAGAAAAAATCATAATCGATAGTGCTGGTAGCGTAAGGATAAGCTTAGAGAGCATATCCGCGTGTGGCGTGCTGGCAAAATGCGCTTCAAGCTCAGGCAAGCTTGGTGCGATGATAGTAGGACCAAGCACGGTGGTAGAGGCGATGGTAAAAATAGCAAGCTTAGTGATAAGGGTCGGGCTGCGTAGTGGCTGTGTCATAATCTCTCCATAATGTAGGATCTAAAGCTTTTAGTGATGTTTGTCGGCTCTAAGGAGTAAGGCATTGTAGCAGATATTGCGCTAGTGCATTTAGATTCTAGCTAGAATCTAGGGTTAAGTGTAGTTGTGTTATAATAGAGCCTTGCGAGAGATCGCTCAATAATTACACACAACCAAAGGAGATGATATGTTTGAACTACGCAAATTACCTTATGAAAAAGACGCATTTGGAGATTTTCTAAGCCCGCTAACTTTTGACTTCCACTATGGCAAGCATCATCAAACTTATGTCAATAATCTCAACAACCTAACAAAAGGCAATGAGTTTGAAAATGCCGAGCTTTATGACATTATCAAAAAGTCTAGCGGCGGGATTTTTAACAATGCAGCCCAAGTGTATAACCACGATTTTTACTGGGATTGCATCGCGCCAAAGTCAAGCGAAATGAGTGCCGAGCTAAAAGCTGCGATAGAGAAAGAATTTGGCAGCGTTGATGGCTTTAAAGAAAAGTTTATCCAATCTGCTACTACACTCTTTGGCTCTGGCTGGTGCTGGCTGGTGTTTGACCCAAAATCTAGCAAGCTAGAAATTGTCCAAACAAGCAATGCAGCTACACCTATCACAGAAGATAAAGTGCCTTTGCTTGTAAGTGATGTGTGGGAGCACGCGTATTATATTGATCATAAAAATGCGCG
This sequence comes from Helicobacter canis, assembly GCF_008693005.1. Lineage (GTDB taxonomy): Bacteria > Campylobacterota > Campylobacteria > Campylobacterales > Helicobacteraceae > Helicobacter_B > Helicobacter_B canis. Next base: position 29,915 of record NZ_VXKE01000019.1, read on the forward strand.
CCCTGCGTATTTGGAGAAGTTTTTTGGCCATATCAATTGGGCGTTTGTCTCTAGCGCATTTGAATGGGCGCAAAAAGAAGGCACTAGCTCTATCCGCTTTTATATCAACGGCTTACATAAGAAATAGCCCCTACACATTGGGTGTATGCCCAATGTGCTTCACCTTGATTTTTTCTTATTTTTCGCTACAATCTCACTCTACTTTTTGATTATCTTCAAAGATTCCAGCAGTTTGTGTCTCTCGTGCTTGCTTTCACGCCCACACACTGAACCTAACTATAAGGATTTTTAATGGCAGATCACTCTCATAAACGGCAGCAACATATCCCTGTGGAAGCTTATAAGCTAGAAGAGCTCAATATCAAGCCCATAGCCGAGCTCATCGCAATCGCGCAATCTCTCTCAATCGACAACCCCCAAGAGTTTAAGCGACAAGATTTGATGTTTGAAATCCTAAAGACACAAGTCTCCCAAGGTGGCTACATACTCTTCACCGGGATTTTAGAGATTACAAACGAGGGCTACGGCTTTTTGCGTGCTATTGATGAGACATTTACCGATAGCAAAAACAACACCTATGTCAGTCAAACACAAATCTATCGCTTCGCCTTGCGTAATGGTGATATTGTAACAGGGCAGGTGCGTCTGCCTAGGGAGCAGGAGCGGTATTACGCGCTACTAAAGATTGAAGCAGTTAATTATATGTCGCTTGAAGAGATGAGAAATCGCCCGCTTTTTGATAATCTCACCCCACTTTTTCCCACCCAGCAGCTACGCCTAGAATACCAGCCCACAAAGGTTACAGGTAGAATGCTTGATCTCTTTAGTCCCATTGGCAAGGGGCAGCGCGCCTTGATCGTGGCTCCTCCTCGCACAGGTAAAACTGAGCTTATGAAAGAGCTAGCGCACGGCATTAGTGCCAACCACCCAGAAGTAGAGCTTATGGTGCTGCTTGTCGATGAGCGACCAGAAGAGGTTACTGATATGCAGCGCAGTGTTAAAGGTAGCGTATATAGCTCGACTTTTGATTTGCCATCAAGCAGCCATATCCGCGTAGCAGAGCTTGTGCTAGAGCGCGCTAAGCGCGAAGTAGAAAATGGCAAAGATGTGGTGATTTTACTAGATTCTATCACGCGTCTTGCTCGCGCTTATAATGCGGTAACTCCAGCAAGCGGCAAGGTGCTAAGCGGGGGCGTTGATGCCAATGCCTTGCATAAGCCTAAGCGATTTTTTGGCGCGGCGCGCAATATCGAGCAAGGTGGTAGCCTTACTATCATCGCCACTGCACTCATTGACACAGGCTCAAGAATGGATGAGGTGATATTTGAAGAGTTTAAAGGCACAGGAAATGCCGAAATAGTCTTGGCGCGCAATATCGCAGATCGCAGAATCTATCCTGCCTTTGATATTCTAAAATCTGGCACAAGAAAAGACGATCTCCTGCTTGGCAAAGATAAGCTCACAAAAGTATGGATGCTGCGCAATGTAATGCAGCAGATGGACGATATTGAAGCCCTATCTTTTATCTACGCCAAAATGCAGCAAACAAAAGACAATGAAGAGTTTTTAAACAAAATGAATGAAAAAGAGTAGGCAAGCCTATGGGGTCGCTTAAGCGTGTGGGGATTTTTGATAGTGGAGTGGGGGGGCTTAGTGTCGCAAAAAGCGTGCTAGAATCTAAGCTATTTGAGAGTGCGGTGTATTTTGGTGATACAGCGCGCGTGCCCTATGGTGTCAAAGATGAGAAGACCATTGTGGCTTTTGCGCTAGAGTGTTTAGAGTTTTTCCGTGCGCAAGAAGTGGATATGCTGCTTGTGGCGTGCAACACTGTGAGTGCTTACGCGCTAGAATCTATGCGCGCTTATGCGAGCTTTCCCATTATCGGTGTGATAGAGCCGGGCGTGCTAGCTAGGATCAATGCTAATCCAGCCCTAGATTCTAGCACGCTAATCCTCGGCACACAGGCGACTATCACTTCAGCGCGTTATCAAACGCTGCTGCAAAAAGCTGGATTCTCGCGTCTTTGCGCGGTGGCGACAGGGCTCTTTGTGCCAATTGTAGAGGAGGGCAGCTATCGCACACCAAGTGGCGCGCCCATCTTGCAAGCGTGTTTGCACCACTATTTGCACCCATTTTTGCAAGCAAGTGAGTTTGGCGGCGAAGCTCCTGATACAATTATCCTAGGCTGCACGCATTTCCCACTTATCGCCAAAGAAATTAGCGCGTATTTTCAGCACCAAAGCACGCTGATCCACTCAGGCGATGCGATTGTGGAGTATTTGGTGGAGCATTTCGAGCTTAAGCCCAATACTTATGGAAAAACGGAGATAGAGTTTTTTGCTTCAAGCGATGTGAATGGACTAAAAAAGCGCGCGCAAATTTGGCTCTATGACAAGGAGAAGTAAGTGAGAGATCGTAAAGTAGTGCGCTTTTCTGTGTCTTTAGAGCCAAGCTTGCTAGAAGCTATGGATATGCGCTTTATCAAGCAGGGCTATACCTCGCGCTCCGAGCTTGTGCGTGATCTAATCCGCCAGAAGCTCGCCCAAGAGCAGTGGCAAGATGATGGCAATCTACAAACAGCAGTGCTAGTCATTGTCTATGACCACCATCAAAGAGAGCTGAACCAAAAGATCATCGACATAGGGCATAACGCCAGCCACAATGGACTAGAGATCCTCTGCACAACGCATATCCATATCGATGCGCATAATTGCCTTGAGACGATTATCTTGCGTGGAATGGGCGGGCAGATACAGCAGTTTGCACTTGATCTCTCTGGGCTTAAAGGTGTGAAGTTTAGTAAGCTTACGCGCGCTAGCACATTTGATATGCAGCAGTAGCGGGGTGTAAAGGTGGATTCTAGCTCGCAGCACTCTATGGTAGTGCTTTTTGGCGGCAGCTTTGACCCACCACATTTAGGGCATTTGGAGATTATAAAAAGGCTAGATTCTAGCTATAAGCGCGTGATTGTAATCCCTGCATTTTGCAATCCATTTAAATCTATGCCATTAGCCTCGATACATACGCGCATAGCGTGGCTAGAAGAGCTTTGCGCAGATTATTTGCGTGTGGAGATTAGCGACTTTGAGGCACGAGCTAATCGCGTGGTATATGCCATTGAGTATGTGCGCTATTATGCTAGTAAATATGGGGAGATTGGGCTGGCATTAGGGAGTGATGCGCTAGAGTCTTTGCCTAGGTGGAAGGAAGCTAGCGAGCTAGCGCAGCTTGCTAAGATTGTGCCACTTATGCGGGATTTTGGGGCTTGTGAAACTACTCAAACAAGCAGTTCCCAAACAGAGATAGCCACACAAACACAAAAGCTAGATTCTAGGTATAGCACCACCAAGCCCTTGCATATCACAGGCTTCCCCATATCTTCCACGCAAATCCGTGCTGCAATTGCACGCGGCGAGTTTGAGCAAGTAGCACACTGGGTCCCGCCAAGCATTGTTCCTTGTATGCGAAAAATATACTACAATACCCGCTAACTTTGCTAAAAGGAGCAAGATGAATCAGGCATTATCCAAGCGCACACAAGCCATAGTCCAAGCACTTGATGAGAAAAAAGCCCAAGATATTGAGATCTTTGATGTAGAAGAGAGCGAGTATATCACCGATAGCGTGGTGATTGCCACAGCACTAGCTGGCAAGCATTCTTATGCCTTGCTTGATCATCTAAAGACTGCGTGTAGTGATGAAGAGTTTTACTATGTTGATGATGAGAGTGAAGACTGGATTGTCGCGGATTTGGGGGAGATTATGGTGCATATTTTTACAGACAATACTCGCAAACGCTTTAACCTTGAAGAGTTCTTGCGCAATCACTTTGTGCGCGGGTAGGCTATGCGCGTAGATTTGCATAACCACACGCCGCGCTGCAAGCACGCAAGTGGAAGTCCAAGTGAGTTTATCGCGCGTGCTAAGGAGCTTGGGGTTGATGTGTATGGATTCTCCTGCCACGCGCCAATGAAGTTTGATGAAGCCTATCGTATGGGTAGTGATGAGCTAGAATCTTATTTTGCAGAGATTGGAGAGCTAGCCCAAGCAGAGCAAGGCGCGATTGAAGTGCTATGCGGGCTTGAAGTGGATTTTATCAAGGGCAAGGAGAGCTTGCTAGAAGAGCGTGTGCTGCAAGCTAGTGTGGATTATCTCATAGGCTCGGTGCATTTTTTAGATACTTGGGGGTTTGATAATCCAGCCTTTATAGCAGAGTATGCCAAGCGTGATATGGTGCAATGCTGGAGAGAGTATTTGAGGGCGATAAAGGCTATGGCTGATAGCGGGCTGTTTCAAATCGTGGGGCATTTGGACTTGCTAAAAGTATTTGGACACACAATGCCAGAGTGCGTGGGCGATGAGCTAGAATCTGCCCTAGAATCTATCGCAAAAGCACAAATGAGCATTGAGATAAATAGCGCAGGACTGCGTAAGACAATCGCGCAAGCCTACCCTAGCAAGGAGATTTTATCGCGTGCTTTTGCATATCAAATCCCTATTACATTTTCTTCAGATGCGCATAGTATAGAGCAGGTGGGGGCTGGCTATGGGCAGTGCTTAGAGCTGGCTAGATCGGTGGGCTATACAGAGTGTGTGATCTATCGCAAAAAGCGCGCGATCACTTTGGGGCTTAAAGGCTAGGGTGCTAGCTTGGCGTCAATGACTGGGGGAGTTAGCACCCAGAGCCAGCGCAAATCTATCGGTGCGTGTGCGTTAGTGAAGCAAGGTTGTAGGCGTATGCTTTGGGCGATTTTTTTGCCATTAGATTCTACTACTAAGCAGCCTTCAGTGGCGATTGATTGTATCTGCAAGGCACCGCTAGAAGTTGGCAGTAGGGAAAATAGCGTGCGGTGATCACCGAGCCTAACTGCCGAGCACTCACCCACACTAAGCCAAAACCCATTGCTCATAAGGCATTTATCATCTTTGCTAATATGGCGGAACTGCACCGCGCCAAAGGGAAATTTCCTAGTCAAATAGCCCGGCAGCATTACTTCTACAAGATTCCAGCTTAGCTCTGCGACACCACCGCCAGCATAGAGAGACTCTCCTGTGCTCATAGTGCGGATAGAGACAGACTGATTGGTGATAAGCTTTTTAGCATAAAGTGATGGGGTAAGCACTAGCACGCTAGCTAGAATCCACAGCCTAGAGAGATTGCTAAAAGTCATAGATAATCCTTAACTTGCTAAAGATAATGGGGATAAACACGGAGTCAAACTGCTGCCTTACATTGCCATACCCTAGATAGGCATTAAGCGTGGGGGCTAGGTATGCAGACTCACCAGAGTTCCCACTAAGGGCGTATTCTAAGATGCCGCCACTTTTCCTAGTCGCCACAGATGGTGCGATGATAGCTATGCGCTCTTGTAGTTTTGGTGGGATAGATGATTGCAGGGCTTGGGGGTGGATATTAAAGCTTCCAAGGATAAGCCACTGCAGCGATTGCGCTCTTTGGTGCTTGCTAAAGTAGTCAAACACATTAGTGATATTAGCTAGAGTGTCTGCCCCCTTTCTATCGATAGAATCCATCGTGATAAAGACATCATCACCCAAAGCTATGGCTAGCATTGGTAAGGAGATTTTACTGCTTGGCTTAATGGCAAAGATCTCACTCGCGCGCTTTTTGGTGATTATGGCAAGGTTGATCCCACGCATATCAGTATCTGTGCGCATAAAATACACATACACTCTCCCTTGTCCCCTGCCTAGATCCCATTGGTATTCTTGGATAGGAAGTGTGGTCGCATAAGGCAGGGTGAAGGTATTGAGAAACTCCACATTTGTAGGAAGCCCGCCGACTTCTTGTAGTGCTAAAATATCTACACCATTGCTCCCGCTAAGTAGGCTGCGGATTGTGTTGTTCCACTTTTCTTCGATGGGCATTTGTGTGTCATTTAGATTCCACGAGCCTATTTTGTATCTGCGCATATCAGCTAGCGCGTGTGTAATGGCAAAGCACGCCACTAGGGCTATAAGTAGAATCTTGTGGGATATGGTCGATGATGTGGGCATAGCATCTCCTTCAAACTATGGGTAGATAATTGGCGTGGGCTTGAGAAAAGGCGGGATAATAAACCACTGCTGCTCGGAGTTTGCCACTTGTAGGCATTTATTAAGCGTGATTGGGTGGTTTGCCTTGGTGTGCATACTTGTTTGCAAGCAGAGATTTGTGCTAGCACTTTGGATAGCACTTGCGCCATTATCCATAGGCAGTATGCGGAAAAACTGATTAGGGTTATTGGGGTCGCACGGATAGTGTATCACACCTTGCCCATAGGCATTTAAGCAAGTGCGCGTAAGCTTATTAACAAAGCGGAAAAGCCCATCGCCAATGGGCTGCATAGCCCAGTTAAACGCATCACCAAAGCTTGCATTTAATGCCGCAGAGTGCGCCCAGACCCAGCTAGCAGGTGCGCTAGCCCAGACACTCACCACGCCGCCACCTTGATTGAGCAGTGCGACAAAGTCTCTAGCATCGCCTGAGAGTGGGCTAAGGCGAGACTTTGCATTGTGGATAAAGCTTGGGGCTGCCTGCTTGGCTGGGGCGGTGGGCTTTGTGCCTATCCCTAGTGGGTCATCGATTTGATCAGGGATTTTGCCATTGATATTTGCTGCAAGCGGATTTGCTGTATTTTTGGCGCAGCTAGCTAGGGTAAGCACGCCAAATGCTAGCGCAAATAGCGATCGCATAAGAGTAGGTGAAAATGGTAGATGCGGCACACAAACTCCTTATAACTTATGGTATTCTAGTTAAGTAAGCAAAAACTATGCCTAGAATCCTTTATGTTTGCTGCGTGAGAAAGTGATTAGGTCTTTTGCTGTGCAAATGGAGCTAGGGAGGCAGAGGCACGCGATCTCAAATACCTTTAGCGCGGTGAGTGCATCGGCATAGGCTCTATGTGCCTTTGGCGTGTTGATCCCTAAAAATTCGTTTAAATATTGCAAGGAATATCGCTTGGAGAGAATAGTCCTTTTGGCTAAATCGATTGTGCATAGGCGGTGATTGAGCAAGCTTCCAAGTCCGCAGGATTCTAGCGCGTGGCTAATGAAGCTATAGTCAAAGCCCACATTATGCGCGACAAACACACTCTGCCCCAAAAATGCGCGGAAATCTTCTAAAACCGCTTGCACTTTGCGCGCATTTGCCAGCATATCAGCAGTAATGCCTGTAATATCTGTGATAATCTCTGGCACAAATGGCGCGTAAATAAACTCATCAAACTCCCCCACAATCGCGCCATTTTCATACATAATCGCACCAATTTCTATGATTTGGGACTCTTGTGGGCGCGCGCCTGTGGTTTCTATATCAACAAAGCAAAATTTCTGCTTGGTATAAGGCGTGCTAGCAGTGTGGAGGAAGTAGGCTTGCGCGTTAGATTCTAGTGGGAAGCCTTGGGCTTTTAGCAGCTCTAGCTCTAGCATATCTGCCCCAAAGCTTTCTAGGAGTGCTTGCATATCATCGTGTGCGAGCGCGTGGCTATGTAGCCTTGTATCTAGGGCTTTGGCAAGTGGTGTTAGATTGGCTATCAATGGGAATCTTTAAGGCTTTAGCGAGCATATAGCTTTAGCATAATCGCTACTATTAAAGATATAGCTCCCTGCCACAGCGACATCAACGCCCGCTTCTTGCAGGCTTTTGATATTGCTTGCATTGACCCCGCCATCAACTTCAATCAAGCAGCTAGGGTTTTTGGACTCTATCAAGTCTTTTAATCGCCGCGCTTTGTCAAGCACACTTGGGATAAAGCTCTGCCCCCCAAAGCCCGGATTCACACTCATTAAAAGCACCATATCCACATCTGGCAAAATATAGCGCAAGCTCTCTTCGCTTGTGTGTGGATTTAGCACGACTGCGGGGCGCACGCCATTTGCGCGGATATGAGTGATGAGCCTATGCAAATGCGCCACTGCTTCAATATGCACGCTGATAAATTCTGGGTGCAAGGGCAAAAAATACTCCACAAACCACTCGACTCTCTCCACCATTAAATGCACATCAAGCGGGATACTCGCGCGCTTAGCGACTTGCGAGATGATAGGTAGCCCAAAGGTAAGATTAGGGACGAAATGTCCGTCCATCACATCAATATGCAAATAATCTGCACCAGCCTTGCAGATAGAATCCACTTCTTCACCAAGCCGCAAAAAATCCGCAGACAACAAACTAGGAGAAACAAGCATAAAAGACCTTTAGAAAATATGGAGTTGTAGATTAAGTAAATATGCTTAAAGCATAGCATAATTTGCTTTAGTTTATAATCACAGCGAAATTCACAACACCCAAGCAACCAAGGACATACAATGACAGAATCCAAGCTAGAATCTATGATTACAGAGATTTTCTCCAGCATACAAGAGTGCGCTACTAGAGTGCAAGAGCTTTTACAACGCGATGATAGTGGCTACCTAGCTAGCACCAATGCTAGTGGCGATACACAGCTAGCCGTTGATGTGCGCACAGATATGCTACTAGAGCAAGCCTTGCTAAAGCTCCCTTGTGTAAAGGGTGTTTGCTCGGAAGAAAAATCAAGCGCACTCTATAAGCAGGGCGCAAACATCGTAGAATCCACTTCTTTACACGCTTTAGAGAGCGGCTTGCTTGTAGCCTATGACCCACTTGATGGCTCAAGTCTCTTTGACTCAAATTTAAGCGTGGGGAGCATATTTGGGATTTATGATAGCGTATTTGGTGCGAGCGCACTTGTGGCAGCTGCATATATCGTGTATGGACCACGCTTAGAAGTCGTGCTAGCTTACAAGGAAGCAAAGCACTATGTCTGTAATGAGCAGCAGTGGCGCAGTAAGGGCGCATTGCAGCTAGAATCTAGGGGCAAGCTTAATGCCCCCGGCGGCACGCAAAAGAATTGGGAGGCAAGGCACAAAGAGCTAGTGGAGAGCTTGTTTGCCAAAGGGTATCGCCTGCGCTATTCTGGGGGTATGGTGCCAGATTTGCACCAGATTTTATGCAAAAGGGGCGGGCTTTTTAGCTACCCTGCTACAAGCGATGCGCCAAGTGGCAAGCTAAGGAAGCTCTTTGAAGTTTTCCCCTTTGCCTTTATCTATGAAAGAGCTGGCGGAGAAGCGATAGATGGGCAAAGGCAGCTGCTCTCTCTGCCTTGTGATAGTCTGCACGAGAGCACGCCTTGCTTTTTAGGAAGCAAGGAGGAGATAGCCCAAGTGCGCACAACCTATATGAAATAAGGAGAAATGATGAGTGCGAATCCTAGTGAAGATGTGTTTGAAAGAGAGCTAGAGGAGCAGCTTAAGCTGCTACAAGAGTGCCAAGAGGCTAGGGGGCTGCTGCCAGATGCAAGCGACCCACACAAGCAAGGCTGCTTTGGCTGTGCGGATATGGAGCAGTGCGAGATACGGCAGAGCTATGTCAAGGCGGTGTATAGAAGTATGAACAAAGGCGAAGCCGGGGACTTCGCGTTTTAAAGATTCTAGTGTGGATTATAGGGTGGATTACTAAAGAAGCTGCGGCTGCGCCTTGCTTTGCCACGCCGCCGTTGTCGGCTCGCAATGACAAAAGTAGATCCTAAGCTATCAATACAACAAGGAGTAACAATGCAAAAAGTAGCCAACACAAACCTCCACGATGCCAAGAAAAATAAAAAAGATGAGTTCTACACGCAACTAAGCGATATAGAAAACGAGCTGCAACACTACAAAGAGCATTTTAAAGATAAAATTGTCTATTGTAATTGTGATGAAAAATCATACAAGGAGTGTAAATGATTGCAAATGGCATTGGTGGAGCAAATACAAGAACGGGGCTAGTTTTTGAAGGCAAAGTGGATTTAGCGACATTTTTATCCCAGCAAAATATGTCGTTGATAGCGATGGAAAAGTGTTTTATTGCGATGAATTGGTAGCGCAAATCTTTAAAAAGCATAAGTTTTATAGCTTTTTACAAGAGCGTGGATTAAATTGGCGAGATATTATCTCTAAAAAGCTTTTGCCTGATGATAGTATTTATATTATTATCAATAACACATTTTTTATCATTGAGTGTAAATTTCAGCGAGTTGCAGGATCGGTTGATGAGAAATTACAAACTTGTGATTTTAAAAAGAAACAATATCAAAAACTTCTCTCTAGTCTTAATATGGAAGTGGAGTATGTGTATTTGCTAAGTGATTGGTTTAGAAAGCCGGAATATAGAGATGTTTTAGATTATATTATTAGCGTGAATTGTAGATATTATTTTGAGTATATTCCATTGCAAATTTTTGGCTTACCAATATCAAATTTATAAAGGCTTACTATGTCGCAAAAAGAATGTGTAATCCACATATTTGAAACATTACAGGGTGTGGCAACACTAGGACAGCTCTATGCTCTTGTAGATACTTCAATATGGAAAACTAAAACGCCTTATGCTTCCATAAGGAGAATAGTGCAAACAAACAAAGAGTTTTTCAAAATTAAGCCCGGACTTTGGGGATTATCTCACCAAAAAGATATGATTATAAAAAATCTACACATCACTACAAATACTACTGAAAACCCGCATTTTACTCATGCATATTATCAAGGAATTATTACTGAATTAGGGGCTTTAAGAGGATTTCAAACATTTATACCAGCACAGGATAAAAACAAGCTCTTTATCAATAAACCGCTAAAAGACATAGCCACTTTGGATACAATCCATACCTTCACTTATTTGGAGCTAGTAAATAAGGCAAAGACTATTGATAGTATATGGTTTAATGAACGCAAAATGCCTCACGCATTTTATGAGGTGGAGCATTCAACAGATTTTAAAAATTCTTTAAATAAATTTTTTGAGCTACAAGATTTTCGCTCAAAATTTTATATTGTCGCTGATAAAAAACGCAAGGCACAATTTCTTTCTATAATGGAAAATTCTATTTATAAACCCATTAAAGATTTTGTGAATTTTGCAGATTATGAAAGCATTGTAAAACAATATGAAAATGAAAGTATGAAATATGAAATGGGCATTTAATAGCAAATTTTATAATTTGCGATCCATTTATAGCACCACAGGGATTGCCGCAAATCTTTGAGGCAGGCGGTTTGTAGGCATTGAGAGAGAATCTAGCTTTATAAATTTAAGCATAAAACGCAAAGGCGAATTAGATTCTAAGTTTAAAGAGATTTATCTTAGAGTAGCAGATCTGCGGCATTAAGGGTGCGATAAGGGGTGAAAAATGTGGATTCTAGTGCGGAGTGTGAATATGAAGTGCTAGATGGACAGCAAAGGACTATAAGTATATGCGAATATATTAAAGGGAGCTAAATATCTAAATGGCAGTGCATTGCGGCAGGAGTTTTTAGAGAGTGCTATTGCTTGGAAAGTGGATTCTAGGAAAGATGAAAAGATTTGCGAGTATATGGCTAAAAATGCCAAAGATTCTAAAAATGCTGATGAGCTGTGGGAGTATTTTGCAAAGGTGATAGACTGGGTGGAGATGAAGTTTGAAAAATATCGCAAAGAGATGAAAGGCTTAGAATGGGGGCTTTTCTATAATACATATAAAGATAAGCCACTAGATGCCAAAGAGCTAGAATCTAAAATTATAGAGCTTATGCAAGATGATGAGGTGGGAAGTAAAAAGGGCGTGTATGCGTATGTGCTAAGTGGTGATGAAAAGCATTTAAGTCTAAGGGCGTTTAGCGATAGTATCAAAAGGGCGGTGTATGAGAAGCAAGGGGGCGTGTGTGCCAATAGCGATGGACATATAAAGGGCGTGAAATGTCCGCACGAAAATGAAAAGCTAGAGCTAGAGCAAATGGAGGCTGATCATATTTTAGCGTGGAGCAAAGGCGGAAAGACAGAGAAAGAAAACTGCCAAATGCTTTGTGTAAAGTGCAATAGGGCAAAGAGTGCTAAGTAGATTCTACATAAGTGCGATTTTGTGAGCTAGCTAGAATCTAAGTAGCCCTAGCTAGGCTGGAGTGCGATAAGTGATAAGAAAGATTATGCTAGAATCCACTTTTTAACAAAGGCATACAATGATCACAAGCGCATCAATTGAGAATCTAAAAAACCGCATTGATATTCTTGAAATCATCACCCACTACCTTGAGCTAAAGCGCGTGGGGAGCAACTATGCTGCTACTTGTCCTTTCCATAATGAAAAATCCCCAAGCTTTATGGTTTCACCTAGCAAGGGGATCTTCCACTGCTATGGCTGCGGCATAGGCGGAGATAGCATAAAGTTTGTGATGGAGTATGAGAAGCTAAGCTTTGTAGAAGCGATTGAAAAAATCGCCGATATGCTTGACTTCCGCTTAGAATACGACAACAAAGAGCGTGCAAAGCGCACCGATACCTTAGAGAAAGTCGCGGCTTTTTACCACACAAGCCTTTTAGATTCTAGCTCTGTGCTAGAGTATTTGCATAAGCGTGGCATTGATGATAGGCTCATTGCGCAGTGGAATCTAGGGCTTTGTGGAAGCCACGCTAGACACCAAGCCTTTATCAACGCTCACAATCTCCCCACAGATGAGCTGCTAAAAAATGGCATTATTGGTAAGAATGATCAGCCTAGGTCTGCTCCATTTTATGCGCGCTTTAGTGAGCGAGTGATGTTCCCTATCTACTCGCCAAATGGCAAGGTCGTAGGCTTTGGTGGGCGCAGTCTCAAAGATGGCGCGCCAGCGAAATACCTAAACTCCCCCCAAAGCCCACTTTTTAATAAATCGCGCTTGCTTTATGGCTACCACATTGCCAAGCAAGCAATCTTTGCTAGCAAGCAAATCATCATCACAGAAGGCTATATTGATACAATAATGCTCCATAAAGCTGGCATTAACAACGCCGTAGCCACGCTTGGCACTGCCCTTACCAAAGAGCATATTCCCCTACTTAACAAAGGCGAGCCAGAGATTATCCTAAGCTATGATGGCGATAAAGCTGGCATTAACGCAGCTTTTCGTGCAAGCAGTATGCTAGCACCTTTAAGCAAAAAGGGTGGGGTGGTGATATTCCCTGATGGTGCAGACCCAGCAGATATGATCCTAGCAGGCAGAGAGCAGGAAGTAAAAGAGCTTTTTGCAAGACCTAAGCCTTTTATTGAATTTTGTCTTACAATGATTGCTAGCAAGCACAATCTCGCCAACCCTCTTAGCAAAGAGGACGCACTCAAAGAAGTCAAAGCATTTCTCACTACACTTAGTCCCCTTATGCAAGATGAATACGCCCAATTTAGCGCAGATTTGATCCAAGTGCCATTGCAGTTTTTACGCGCTACAAAGGGGGCGAAAAAGCCAGCCCCCATACACGCTCCAGAATCCAGCGGCGATAAACTCGAGCGGCTCATTTTGCGCTATATGCTTGAAGATGAAACCCTGCTTAATCAAGCCTTGCTCTATATTGATAGAAGTATTTTCACAGACTATCAAGATGCTTTTGACGCTCTATGTGCTAATAACCTTAGCCACCCAAAGCTTTTGGGCATAGCCCTTGACCCGCTGCCCTTGTGTGAAGGGGGCTTTGAAGCAGAGCTGCGCATTTTTATCCTGCGCTTTTTAGAATCTAAGCTCAAGCAGACCAAAGATATAGCCCAAATCACGCAACTTCGCGCTAAAATTCTACGCCTTAAAACTACCAAATCAACAGAAAGGAAACTACAACCAATATGACAGCATTGGCACTTTTTAGTGGGGGGTGTGATAGTCTCATTGCAATGAAGCTACTCACACTCCAAGGGATCAAAGTCAAAGCCGTGCATTTTAATATAGGCTTTGGAGGCAATAAAGACAAGAGTGAGTATTTGCGCAATGCTGCAGAGCAAGTCGGCGCGGAGCTTGTTTTAATCGACATTAGAAAGCAGTTTTTTGACAATGTGCTTTTTGCGCCTAAATATGGCTATGGTAAGTATTTTAACCCCTGTATCGACTGCCACGCTAATATGTTTGCCCAAGCATTTTTGCGCCTTGAAGAGCTGGGAGCTAGCTTTGTAGTAAGCGGGGAAGTGCTAGGGCAGCGTCCAAAATCCCAGCGCAAAGAAGCCCTAGATCAAGTAAAAAGGCTTGTGCGAGGCTTTGGGAGTGATGAGCGATTTGCGCATTTGCTAGCACAGGGGCAAGATTCTAGCAAGCCGCAGTATTTAGATGAGCTACTCCTGCGCCCGATGTGCGCCAAGCTTTTAGAGCCAAGCTTCCCAGAGAAAATGGGCTGGGTCGATAGAGAAAAACTCCTTGATATAAGCGGCAGGGGGCGCACAAGGCAGCTTGAGCTAGTGAAGCAATGGGACTTTAAATACTATGAAAACCCCGGCGGAGGCTGCTTGCTCACAGATATAAGCGTGGCAAATAAAATCAAAGATTTAAGTGCGCATAGAAAAATGGTGCTAGAAGATGTGGCGTTGGTAAAAGTGGGGCGATATATGGTGCTGCCAGATGGCGCACGCTGTGTGATCGCTCGCAACGAAGAAGAAAACAAAAAGCTCTCCGCCCCCAACCCAAAAATGTCGCATATTACCCTGCTAGATTCTAAAGGACCGCTTGGGCTTGTAGAATCTAGCGCAAGTGATGAAGATAGAATCCTAGCAGCTAGGCTCACGCTTGCTTATGCTAAGCATAGTGGGGCAAAGGAGCGCGTGCAAGTGGGAGAATCTATCCTAGAAGTAGAGCCGCTTGATAAGCAAAAAGCGCAAGAGTTTTTGTTTTTCAAAGCATAGGGGTCGCTGGCGTGGTTGTGGGGTTTGTTTGCGCTTCAAGGGAGCTTGGCTCAAATGTCATCTATGCTAAAGCTTTGTATGCGATTAAGGCGTTGTTTTCTTGCAGGCTTATAGTCTTTGGCAATGCCACGACCACCGCACTCTACTCACAAGCAAGCCATATTGACACACTGCTAGATATTGGGCTTGATGTATGGCAGCTAGATTCTAGCCCCAAAGAGAGTATTAGTAAGCAAATTGCTGCAATCAATAGCTTTGCTTGCGACTATCTTATCCTAAGTGATAGCAAAAGCTCATTTCTGCGCTTTGGGCTTGCTACCAATGCTAGGCGTGTGCTATGCGCTAGGAAGTTTGTGAGCCTTTTTGCGTGGCGTGCAAGGACTCTGCCTATTTATGCAAGCAAGACCTATAAGCAAATGAGCTTTGAAAATATACTGCTGCATTTGGTGCGACTCATTAACCCCAAAGCCTTTGATACTAGTATCGCAAGGCTTGACTTCTCTCCTGCTAGGCTCTGTGCGCCAGAGCCTATCCAAGCCCAAGCTGATACAATCCTGCGCTATATCTATAAAAAGCGTTTTGCCAAATCGTGTTTGGGGGGGGGGTTAGAAGATTCTAGGCTAATTGTGATCAATCCCTTTAATGTCAATAACGCTTACTCACTCCCACAGCACGCGTGGCTAGAGCTTATAGCGCAAGTGTGCAAAACCCACCAAGTGCTAGTGATCACCTATCCTGCCGTGCATAGAGAGTTTATGCAAGCTTTGAGAGACCACAAGCGATGCAGGGAGCTTAACTCGCGCAATCTCATCATTTTTGCCAACAATAAACTCCCCCACCTTATCGCGCTAATTACTCGCGCGAGCTTGTGCATTAGCCCAAGCACAGGCACAACGCACCTAGCACTAAATCTAGGAGTGCCAAGCATTGGGCTCTATGCCGAGTATGACAAGCCGCGCTGGGGGCATAAAGATCTCCACTACATCACCCTAGAAGCTCCAAGGGATCAGCTCACCAAAGCCCAATGCCAAAAAATTATCCAAGCTACCACAGCCCTGCTTAAGCAATGCCTAAGGGAAACTTAAGGCTCTCTAAAAATCGCTCCACTTGCAACAGCCCTTAAGGTCTTATATGAGATAAACACCACCGCAAAAAATGCCATCACAAGCCCTAAAATCCCTAAAATCCCTAAAATCCCTAAAAGCCCATAAAAGCACTTAAAATCAATCATATATAAATCAAAACTCGCTATCCCAAAGGCACACAGCGGAAAGGTAAAAGCCCACCACGATGGCGCAAAACTAAGCTTAGTAAAAATATTCCCTAAACTTAAAAGCAATAGCACGAAAAACAACGCCACATTAAAGCCCACAAAACTCAACGCATTATGGAATCCAAAAAGGCTATGAAAATCCACCACAAAAATGCTAGGTGGAGCGATAAAAATAAAAAGTGTAGGGATAAATTTAGATTCCAAACTCTGCTCAAAGATGAGCCGCTGCATTATCATCGCACTCAAAAGTATCCAAAAAAAGCAACCAATTGAGAAGAAAAAGAGTAATAATTCCTTTGGAGCGTTGATTAAGCCACCACTTAAAGGCACGATTAAGTTGCCCACAATCGGTATAAACCACGCAGGGGATAGCAAAGCACTCTTCATACTCTCCCTAAACCAAAAGCTCATCACATATAAACTAAGCACGAGCTGCAAGGCACTTGCCACATAAAAAAGCCCCAAAATCCCTTGCCATAGCACATCTACCCCGCTACTTAAATCACTCCAAAATGCTACGATGATAAGCATACTAATAGGAATGCTTGATAGGAAGTTAATCTTTACTTGATGTTTTAAATCTGCTTTAAACGCATTGAAATGATAAAGCATTTTCGCACCATAACACACAAGCAAAAGGGCGAAAACAACCACTGCCAACACCGCAAAGCCATACGCTCCCCACCATAGAAATGGTGCGACTGCCCCTTGCCAACTAGATTCTAATGTAGAATCTAAAGTAGATTCTGCCCCACTCCAAAATGCCACACTTGCTTTTTTTAATACAAGGCTAAGTCCGCCTATCCCCATAACTGAAGCAAATAATGCGATAGGCAAATTAGCAAGTTTAGATTTTGCTTTGTCTTGTGTTTGGCTTGTAGAATCTAGGCTAGATTCTGTATTTACATTTTGCATAGCTTAGTCCTTATTTTGTGTAGATTCTATGTGAGATACTTCGCCTAAAGGCTTAGTATGACAGCTTATAGAATCTAGATTATTTTCCGCTACTTTATCCCTAGCCATTTTCACCCCTCTTGCCACAAGCTATGTCGCTCCACAATGTAAGCTGAATCTACCCTGCCACTAAACATTGCGCGTAAAAGCGGGCGATTTGCCTTGAAAATGAATGCCGCTAAATGCCCGATGATTCCAAGTATGATAAGAAACATTCCAAGATTATGCAGTTGCGCACTCCATAGATATAAACTATCGCTTATATTCCACCCAGCAAGATTTTTCGCTGTTTTTACTAAACCAGTAACGATTAAAAGCAGCAGCACAAGCCCGATGAAAAAATACGCTAGTCTTTGTTCAGGCAGATATTTTTCACTCTTTGGCTCAACTCCTCCAAATAGCATAGCCTTGATGATTTTAAGACTTTTCACTCCATCGCCTTTTTTAGGGAAAATATCAAACTCCGCCCTTGCGATATGAAAATACAAGTGAAACGCCACAAAAAAGATTAGTCCAAACGCCCCTACATAATGCAGCATTAAGCTTATATGATAGTCCCCACTCCACGCCATTAAAGGCAGCTCATTTATCATATATCGCTTTGACACAGGCATTTGGAAAATCCCACTTGCAATCAAAATAAATGTGCTAAATGCCACACCCCAATGCACGATACGATTTTGCAGACTTTGACGCAATATCATTAGAACATTTTGAAAAACTAAAGCAATTTGAAGTTTTTGAAAATGACATTATTGTAAGTTGTGCGGGGACGATAGGCGAAATTTTTAGAATTCCAAAAAATGCACCAAAAGGAATTATCAATCAAGCCTTAATGAAAATCAAGCTAGTCAATGAAGAGTGGATACCATATTTTATGATTTTTTTTGATTTTCTTATTAAGCAAAAATCTCAAGAAAACAGCAAAGGTTCAGCTATTAAAAATATTCCACCGCTAGATATTTTAAAAAACTTCACTACCCCCCTGCCGCCATTATGCGAACAAGAACACATCGTGCAAACTTTAGACACCCTTTTCACACTCAAAAAGGGCTTAAGGGTAGAGTAGATTCTAGCTCTAGGATTTGAAGCTACTCGCCTTGCGCGATAAGCTCTAGCACGAGATTTGCCTGATGTGCCGCGCAGATATTCACTCTTGGTGCCATTAGCCCCTGTCCCACTTGCGCCGCGCTCACTCCATCGCCGCAGATGTAGAGATAGGGCGCGAACTGCTTGGTTTGGATTGCGTTGCTATTACCATAGCCTGCTAGCCCAGAAGCACAGATGAGAAAGGTGCGCGGGTAGTGCTTGTGGAAGTTTTGGGCTAGCATTGCTTTAGCTAGGGCGTTGTCAAAGGCTTCACACACAATATCTACGCCCTCAAAAAGCGTGGGGAGGTTAGCTTCATCAATCTTTAGCGTGTGGATATGTATGGTGGTGTAGGGGTTGATTTGGGCGATATGCTGCTTTAGCGCGTGGGTTTTGTATTTGCCTAGATCGCTTATCTCATAGGCTTGGCGGTTGAGATTGCTAGGCTCTATCACATCAAAGTCTATGAGAACTAGCTCGCCCACCCCACTTCTAGCAAGCATTATGGCTATGTGAGAGCCAAGCCCGCCAAGCCCGCAGATAGCGACTTTTGCTTGCTTTAGTTTGTCGTGCAGCTTTGGCGTGTGCCGCGCTCTCATCATAGAGTCTAGCGCATCTTCTGGCGGTAGCACGCCCTTTTGTATGCAAAAGAGCTCATCGCCATTTTGCAGTGCCACAGGCTCTTTGGTAGCAAAGCCATTGACAATCCACACATCACTATCCTTGCCCCCAAGACTTTGGAAAAGCTCTAGGCTTGTGCTTGCTTGCGTGGCTAAGGGCTGTCCATTTAGCGTGATATGCAAAAGTGGGGCTAGATCTTTGGGGCTTGGCATCACCCTCCTCCTACAAAGCTTACGATTTCTACGACATCGCCTTGTTTAAACACAAGCGTGGCAAGCTCATCTTTAGGCACGATTTTGCCATTTAGCTCTATGGCTATGTGTGTGATTTGCAGATCGCGCTGCTTAAGGTAGTCAAGGAGTGGTAGCGAGTCTTGTGTGAATTTTTCTCCATTTATTGTCATAGTGTTCCTTACAATGGGTTTGCAAAAGCTTTAAAGCATAGATTCTAGCAATCTATGCTTACTAGAATCTATCAAGGCTTTGTCTGCCTAGGGGGTTTGGGTGTGCGCTTGGTGGCTAGCTTGGGTGTGAGCACAAAGTGATTGTGCTTATAGGCGATTGATACGACCCCGCCATTATCAAGCTCCCCATTGATGATAAGATCACTTAAAGCGGATTTTATGTGCGTGTTTATGATCTTTTTGATCTCTCTAGCCCCAAGCGCGCTCTCAAAGCTTTGGTTGATAATGGCATTAAGCGCGCTAGATTCTAGCTTGAGCTCGATATTGCGCGCGTGTAGCTGGGCGTTCATATCGCTAAGCACTTTTTGTGCGATTTGCTTAAAGGCTGCCTTATCCAAAGGCTTAAAATGCACAATTGCATCAAGCCTGCCGCGAAACTCTGGGCTAAATGTGTCCTTTAGCGCGGCATTTTGGCGCAGGGAGCTATCTTTGGTAAAGCCTATGGCATTGCCCTCTTTGCTGCCGACATTAGAAGTAAGGATAAGAATAGCGTTTTCAAAATGCGCGACATTGCCCATATTGTCAGTAAGCGTGGCATTGTCCATCACTTGCAGCAAGATATTATAAATATCGCTGTGCGCCTTTTCTATCTCATCTAGCACTAGCACGCAGTGGGGATTTTTACGCACTTTATCTACGAGAATCCCGCCATTTTCATAGCCCACATAGCCAGCAGGTGCGCCAATAAGCGTGGCGACACTATGGGCTTGGGAATACTCGCTCATATCAAATCGCTCAAAGTGCATCCCTAAATGCTTGGCAAGCTCTTTTGCTAGCTCTGTTTTGCCCACCCCACTAGGACCGCTAAAAAGAAAGCTGCCAATGGGGCGATTAGATTCTGTGAGGTTTGCCTTGGCGATTTTGATCGCGCGCGCGAGCTTTTCTATTGCCTGCTCTTGGGCGAAAATGCGTCTTTTGAGTTTGGATTCTAGTGTTTTGACCTGCGCTCGCTCGCTGGCATTTATCTGGGATTTTGGGATATGGTAGGTTCTGGCTATGGTGTGCTCGACCTCTTTTTTTGTGATGACGCGCTTTAAGGGGGCATTAAGCGTGAGGCTAGCCCCTACTTCATCAAGCAGATCAATCGCCTTATCTGGGAGAAATTTGTCATTGATATAGCGGTGGGATAGATCAAGGCAGGCTTGCAGCGCGCTCTCATCGTAGCGCACATTATGATAGCTCTCATATAATGGCTTAAGTGCCTGTAAAATCTCTAAACAAGATTCTAGGCTTGGCTCTTTGACATCAATGGTGCAAAATCGGCGTGAAAGGGCTTTGTCCTTGCCAAAGGAGCTTTTATACTCGCTAAAGGTGCTAGCACCAATGCACTTAAATGTCCCATTTGCTAGTGCGGGTTTGAGCAAATTTGCTGCGTCCATTGTGCCGCCCATAGTCCCGCCAGCTCCTACAAGCGTGTGGATTTCATCGATAAAGACAATCACATTAGGCAAGCCTTCTAGCTCCGTTAGCACACTCTTTAGTCGTTTTTCAAAATCTCCCCTATACTTGCTTCCAGCTACCAGCGCACCTAAGTCAAGCGCATACACTTGCGCATTTGCAAGCTTTTTGGGCACGCGATTTTGCGTAATGGCAAGGGCTAGCCCCTCTACTATGGCAGTCTTGCCGACTCCGGGCTCACCGAGTAAAATGGGATTATTTTTCTTCCTGCGGCAGAGGATCTCACACATTCTTATAAGCTCATCATCGCGCCCGATGAGTGGATCGATTTTGCCCTCTTTTGCTAGGGCGTTTAGATCCTTAGCAAATGTCTCTAGGGCTTTTTGGCGTTTGGGGATGATGTCTTGGCTAGGTGGGGTGCTGCTTGGGATATGTTGCAAAATATCAAGGCGTGTGATATTGGCGGCTTTAAGGAGCTTGGCGCAATAGCTGTCCTTCTCTTCAATGGCAAAGGCTAGGAAGTCCCATAGCTCTATATGCTCATCTCCAGAGGAGCGCGCGTGATGTAGCATCGCTTCAAACACGCGATGTAAGGCTAGAGTTTCTTTGGGCAGAGAAATATTGGCATTAGTGGGGATATGGCTGGCTAGATAAGCGCGCAGGGGCTTTGTCAGCTCGCTTGTGCTAATCTCGCAAAAGGGCTGCAAAAACTCCTTGCCACTAGGGTGCTCTAATAGGCTTAGAAATATATGCTCAATCGTTAAATACTCGTGCTGCAGCTCTCTAGCAATCTCTACCGCACGATTTATAATGTCTTTAAAAGTGGGGCTTGTCATTATGCTAGATAGATTCTGTGAAGATTTTAAGCGGGTAGGAGGCTTTTTGAGCGGCTTGGATGGTCTCTTGTGCTTTGGTCTCGCCGATGTCATAAGGGTAGATCCCGCATACACCCTTGCCGTGGTTATGCACCTCTAGCATAATCTGCTGGGCTTCTGCTAGGCTCTTATCAAAAATACTTTGCAAAATTTCTATGACAAAATTCTGTGTCGTGTAGTTGTCATTGAGCAGCACCACACGCACCATTTTTGGCGTCTCTAGCTCAATATTGGTAAAAGTATTGCAGGCTTGCTGTGCGTTTGCTTCTGGCATTGGGCGATCCTTTGTGATTTTGGGGCTAATTGTAGCCAAAAAGTAGCACAAACTATGCTTAATTACCTAGAATCCACTTTTTCTAAAGGGATTCAGCTTGTGGGCTAGAATCGTAGGTCGCTTCATCTAGCGAGCCTTGCCTTTTTCTTGTCATCGCGAGACTTGCGCTAGCAAGTCGTGGCGATCCATTTTCAAAAAGTGGATTCTAGGGAATGTTAAGAAAGACTATTTTGCTATCGCAAAATTTATGGATTACTAAAGAAGCTGCGGCTGCGCCTTGCTTTGCCACGCGGTGCAAGCACCGCTCGCAATGACGGAGAAACGGCTGAAAATTAAAAAGCCTGAAAAATTAGGAGAGTCGCAGGCGGCAGGATTTGTCGATGATTTTTGGGGTTTTCAAGCGGTGGGCGCAGGGATTTACCTAGTCGGTAATGAGCAAGCCCACCGCGCAGAATCCCCAAAAAGCGCGGCAAAGCCAACGCCTACCAACCCCTAAAATCTATATTCTATTTTCACCAGCCCGCTTACTCCCATTCTCCCACTCATAGTCGCCTGCAAGTTCGCCGCAGCTCCCAAAGTCAGCGCACCCACCTTATAGTCCCCCATACAATCAAGCTTATATATCATCTCATCACCCTGCAAGGCATAGCCGATAAAGCGATTCGCCCCATCTATCCCCACTTGCACATCGCCAGCCCTTGCAAAAGCCTTTTTCCCAGCCCCCCGAATGCTAAAGAAAAAGCTCTTATTTGTGTAGGCATACTCTAGCCCTGCTAGCCCACTTAGCGCGTAGTAGGTATAGTCATTGACCCTTAGTAGATCTAGCGCATACCCAGCCATCATATTTGCCACATACTCTAGCCCTAGCACCGGCTTTATCGCATTGCCTCTGTCTATCTCAAGTGCGTATTTATAAGTCGCATTGACCCCCACGCTATGATTAAGCGTCTCGATCCTATCCACATTTTGTGCGGATTTTTGGCTTAGGCTTGCGACATAGCTGCCATCAAGCTGCAGCTCATTTGCCCCAAGCTTCATCGCGCTATACAGCCCAGCCCCATAGTTCATCGCATTTTCCCTATACGCGCTATTGCTCCCAAAGCTTGCGCCAAAGCTTAGTAGCCCCCCTGCTACCCAGCTTCTCTCCCCACTGCCAAAGCTCCTGTCATAGCCCATACTCGTGCTAGCATATGCGAGATAGCCGCTGCTTGTGCTACCACCTGCGCCATTGAAATACCCACCCCCAGCGTTGATCCACGCATTATTACGCGGCAGCTTGTTTAAAGCCGCCCTTGTGAGCGATTTATCTAGCACATCGCTTTTAAGCGCGGCAAGGCGGACAGCTTGATTTAGCGGCGCGTCTTTGCGGCTAAGTCGCAGTAGGCTTATGCGGTTTGTGATGACATTGTGCTGCTCGTTGATTAGGGCTAGGTTGGCATCTTGGCTGACATTTTTGGCGATTTGCTTGGCATTGTCATCAATCTTTTGGACACCTTGCAGCAGCTGAGAAGCAGCGGCTACGCTATGCTTGTTAAACGCTGCATCAAGCACTAGATAATGATCTCTCTGTGCTTGCAGCAGGCTATCTAGCAGTGTTTTCTGCCGAGAATCTATGTCATTTATGCTTGGCAGTGTTTTGCTGATGTCGGCTAGGATTTTACTAGGATCGACTTGGTTTATATCTGTGAAGCTTATGTCTATGCCTTTATCTGTGTGCGTAGCCACAGCCTGTCGTATGCTGCGGCTAGTCTGCCCTTCAAAGCCCACGATGAGATCGCCCTTTGTCTCTAGCTTTTTTGCCTTTACCATTGGGTAGGATTTACTGCCATCGTGGTTTAAAGTCGTATCGGCAAAAAGCTCATCGTGTGAGTTAGCAAACTTCACATTCACTCGGGCGTTGTTTTCAAAAGTCAAGTTCGTATTACTCAAATCTAGGGCTAGGAAGCGATTGTCATCGCTAGTGGTTGCGCCGCTGCTTGATTGATCGCTGCTGCTTGTGCTTGTGTTATTTGTGCTGCCGACATTGCTAAGGTGTAGCATATCTGTGATTGTAAGGCTTGCTATCGTGCCATTGCTACCGCTGCCTGTGTTACCATTTCCATTCCACGCGATAGATTTGCCTTGCTCGTGGTGGAGCGTTTGTGCCATTATGTTGTTGCTACCGCCATTGCTAGAGAAATTGATATTGTTTAAGCTTGTGCTATCGTTCATATACTCAAACCATACTTTTGAGTTGTTTTGTAAGCTTATGCTAGGGATTTGAGAGTCTTTAGCGATATAGAGTGTGGAGCCGCTGACAGTGATTGTGGGTGTTGTAGTTTGGCTAGGAGTCGTGCTTCTAGCAGTAGGTGTTGTGGTGTTGCTTTTGCCAAAGTCTTCTTTAGCGGTGTAGAGCGCAGTAAAGGGGCTGTCTTTGATACTAATGCTCTCTACGCTTAGGCTAGAATCTTTATCTATCCATATCAAGCTTTCTACCTTATCAACACTCAAGGACTTTGCGGTAAAGGTGCTGCCATTAAGTAGAGTTAAGCCTCCTGCTAGGAGCTTGATGTCATCTTGCTTGGCGTCAAAGGTGGAGTTGCTATCTAAATACACACTTGCTTCAAAGCTTTTAATGCCATTATTTTTAGATTCTATCTTTGAGCTATTTTTTGCGATTATATCGCCTTTATAGGTGATAGTGTCTTTTGGATCGCCATTGTTAAGGCTTTTGCTTTGTATGCTTTGGCTAAGGTTTTTGCTATCGTTGCTATCAAGATAGAGCGTTTTACTATTAAACTCTAGGGTAGAGTTATCAAGTGTGATATTTGCTTTGACATCGGCATTTTTTTCTATATAGAGCTTTGAGCCGTTATCAAGGCTGATATTCCCGCGATACTCCCTTTGCAGCCAATCGGGCTGCTCAAAAGAGACGGTTTCATTTCTTGTTTTATTGGGATCTTTCCTATCGTATTTATTGATGTAATACCCTACTTCACAAATACCCAAGAATTCAGGACCTTGGCAGCCTGTTCTCCAAGTCGCGTGTGGCACAGGTTTGCCCTGCAAAGCGATATGCTGACCGCTCCCCTTTAGCTCTTTTATAGCAAAGCCCCCATCAAAGATGATTGCTCTATTTGCACTATCCCCATTACTCCCACTTTTACCATTTGTGCCATTGCTAGCAGCCTGTGCTTGTATGGTGGTATTGCCGTCAATATGGGCGTGTATCATCGTTTTGCTTGTGTTATTGAGTGTGAGTGTAGAGAGTGTGTTTTCATTGCTATTAGTTATCAATGCTGCGGCATTATAAGCTCTAACCCCACTCATCGTAGCATTAAAGCCATTGAGATTGAGTGTGCCTCCACTTTTGCTAAAGCTCACTTGATTATAATCGCTTATCGCCTTGTCATTCTCAATTATCAGCTCACCCTCTCTATTGCCTAGATATACGCTTTTAAAGCTATTTTCAGCCCTTAGCCTTACCTTGCCCTCGCCCATACGCAAAGCACCATTTGTTTGCTTAGTTACTTCTAGCTCCCCCTTGCCGATTTTATGTAAATCCCCTTTGACTTCTATATCCCATACCACTTTAGAATCTTTCTCATCTATATCTATCCCCGCACCTTTAAAAGAGCCGCTGCCTGTAATGTTAAGCGTTTTACCCCCCCCCCCCTTAAGATTATTCCCCCCATTCCCTGCTGCACTTCGTTATTGATAACTATTGTCCCACTCTCAGTATATACGCTGTCTTTATTTTGTTCATTTTGATATGTCTCACCATTTGCAACCCTTTGCACTTCAAATTGTTTTTTAAAATTATCAAGCCGACTAGGATCAGTAATAGCCCAAAAAGTATTTACAACTTTTTGTCCGCTTGGTGTCCCGCCGTGAGTAGTCCCTACAAGCTCCCATTCTTGCGTTTTGTTATTAAAGACAAAAATAGGGCTTCCGCTATCGCCTGAGTTAATCACGCCCTTAATAGGTCCATAATGATTGCCATTTGGTCTTACCACTAATTGATTGCCGCCAATATCGTTTGGCTTGACATAAAATAAGCTTCCTGCTCTAGCTCCTGTTCTTACCATCTCTTTAGCATTAGGGCTACCATCCCAATGTTGAAAGCTCATAATCCCACTGCCACTTCTATAAATAACAATGCGATTGTCATCTTTATAGCGAGTCATATAATTTTCTGCATTGTTTTTCAACTCATTAAAACTTATAACTTTATATCCCCCCTCTACGATAAATTTATTAACTCTTGTATATGCCGAGTCATTTGCGTATGTTGTAACGCTTTTATCAGCATACGATGAATCGCCGATTCTAATATTTGAGTCTAGGACTTGTGGTCTGCCATTTGGATGCACGATATGCTTTGATGAAGCCATATAAGCCCCACCGACTGAAGTTTTATTTGCACCATTAAATTTAGAAAAATCAGGGAAAGGTAAGTCTGGCAGATCAACTACTACGCCATCTTTTTTAGTGATTGTGAGATTTTTCGCCCCCGGAGTAAATTGCCCTAGATTTTGCCCAAAGTCTAGGTAGTCGCGCGTGTAGAAGTTATATCTATCCACATTCATCGCCCACAAGCCCTGTGCCACCACAAGAGAGACACATAGCACCTTTGCTTTCATTGATAATCCTTGCATTGATATTCCTTGTTTGTCGTTAGAGAGCCGCAATCCTAGCACACGCAAATTTAAGCCAAGCATAAAATGACAGAAAAAAGCGTGAAGTATAAAAAGTGGATTCTAGGGTGGTGGATTCTAGGGGTAAGGATTCGGCTTTGCGCGATAAATCGTGGATTTCTGCGCGCGTGCTGCGGTTACATACGCTTTAGTATGCGCCCTTGCACGCGCTTGAAAAACCCCAATTTCTCATCGCAAAACAAGGGACACCGCTCGGCGTTAGCCGATGTTTCTTTAGAAATCCTAGAATCCTTTGCTAGTTTTTTTACAATTCTTGCTTTAATCCTAGAATCCACTTTTGCGACTTTGCGTTTGTTTCTCTGTCATTGCGAGACTTCCGCAAGGAAGTCGTGGCAATCCATATAAAGAAAAGCACAAAAAAACGCAAAAGTGGATTCTAGTGGGGGAGTGAGAGTGTGGAGAGTGGATTGCTTCGCTTCGCTCACAATGACAGAAAAACAACACCTACACAAGCACCGCGCGCAATGACAGCCCCTCCGTCATCGCGAGCCGCGTTAGCGGCGTGGCGATCCATTTGCCAAAAGTGGATTCTAGGGAGGTTGTTTATAGTCGATATTTTTGCGCACAATCGTGCAAAATCCGCTCACAAAGCTGCTCCCTAGACTCTATCTGTGCGTCTTGGAATTTGGCGCGGATATAGGTGGCTTGGCGTTTGGCTAGCTGGCGCGTGTGGGTGGTGATAAGTGGCTCTAGTTCGCTAGATTCTAGCTCTCTATTAAAGTAGCGCAGGCATTCCTTTAGCCCTATGGCTTTAAATGGCTCAATGGCGCGCCCATAGCTCTCTAGCAAATATCTTGCTTCATCAAGTAGCCCAGAATCTAGCATAGCTTTTGTGCGCGCTTGTATGCGTGCGTGTAGCTCAGCTTTGGGCGTGTGTATGGTGTAGATTCTAGGCTTTTGGATTAGGGGGGATCTGGCGTGGGTGGCAAAATACACACTAGGGGCGATGTGTGTGGCAAAGTAGAGAGAGAGTAGCTTTTGCACTCTATAGGTGTCAGTAGGTGCTATGCGTAGTGCGCTTTGTGGGTCAATCTCTGCTAAAAATGCGTAGGGATTGGGCAGGGCTTCTATGCGCTTTTGTATAGCACTTTGCTCTTCTTGGCTTAAGCTAGGCATAGCAGATAGCCCTTCATATAGGCAGCTTAGGTAGAATCCACTTCCACCTACAATGAGTAAAAACTCTTTTTTACACTGCTTGAGTGCTTGTGCAAAAAGTGTGCGGAAGACTTCAGCACTGCAGTGCTCGCTTGGCTCAAGCACATTGATAGCATAGTGGGGGATCTGGGCTAGGGCTGCTTGGCTAGGCTTGGCAGAGGCGATATTGATCTCTTTATAAATGCTTAGAGAATCTATGGAGAAAATCTCTGCGTCTAAGGCAGTGGCTAGCTCTAGGGCGAGATCTGTTTTGCCGCTTGCGGTGGGGGCGACTAGGGCTAGAATCTTGGGCTTACACGCTAGGCTAGATTCTAGCTTGGCAGGCAGGCTTTTGGGCGTGGGCATAGGCTAGGATTTTTGGTATTGGGCTTTTTGGCTAATACTTAGCACAAGCCCTATGGCAAGGCAGTTTGCTAGCATAGAGCTACCCCCATAGCTAAGGAAAGGCACGGCAATGCCTTTTAGCGGGATAAGCCCAGCTACTCCTAGGGCGTTTATGATAAAGCTTATTCCTATAAGCATAGCCACCCCTATGCAAAAGAGATAATACACATCATTTTGCACGCGATTGGCGACTTTAAGCACACGAAAGACCACAAGCATAAGCAGCCCCACGCACACACTAAGCCCAAGGAATCCCAGCTCTTCAGTAATCCCTGCTAGCACCATATCTGTATGCACTTCGCTTAGAAAGCCTAGCTTGATCGTGCCATTGCCCAGCCCTTGCCCTAGTAGTCCGCCATTGTGTATGGCATTGGTAGCGTGATAGATTTGGTAAGGCTCTGGGAGATTCTCCACGCGCAAATACTGCTCAAATCCTTGGGGTAAAATCGCTAGCACGGAGTCTTGGGCATTTGCCCACCAGAGCTTTAGGCGCAGGATTCTGTGTGGTGATATGGCGATAAAAATGCTAGCAAGAGCTGAGCTTACAAGCAGCAAAATCCCAAATAGCCCCACGCTTCCACCAGCTGCGATGAGCATTACTACAAGTGTAAGGGCTAGTAGCACCACCTGCCCTAAGTCATTTTGCAGCACGGCTATGAGCAGCACGGCGATGAGAAACACCGCAACATAAGGCAAAATCACTAGAATCTCTTGCGCTATGGTGCGCTTGTGGTTATCGACAAACTTGCGCGAGAAGCTCCACGCTAGGAAAAAGACAAAGCCGATTTTAAAAAACTCGCTTGGCGCGATAGAGATAAATGGCAGCCGTATCCACCGCTTTGCACCCCCAGCAGAAGTCGCCAAACTCTCTGGCAAAAATGGCATAAGTAGCATAAGGATAAGCGCGACAAAAAAGAGCAAGAATCCAAACTTTAAAAAGTATTTTTCTGGAGCGATTTGAGCGATCATCCACATTAGCAAAATCCCAAGCACAGCACTCGCAAACTCCCTTTGGAAAAAGTGCCACTCGCTATAATGATAGGCAAGCGTGGTGTAGGCAGGTAGAGAGTAGCTCATCACCACGCCGATGATTATTAAAGCTCCAGCATAGAAAAATAGCTTAGAATCCGCACGCAAATCCATAGACAAATCCTAGTGAAAAGTAAAAGTGGATTCTAGCACAATCCATTCTTTTTGTGCTTGCGGCTTTAAGATAAAGCTACAAAGTTTAATAAAAAGTGCGATGTAATGAAATCTACTTTAATGCAGCTAGAAAGTAAAGGATTTGTATGCAGCACCCAAATATTCGGGCATTGATATTGTATGTATGGATAGTGTTTGTGCTGCTGGGGATAACAGCGAGCATAGTGAGCGCATTTAGCCTAGTGAAGCCTAAGCCCCAAGATCTCACAGCACCTGCAAGCTGGTGCGCCAAAGGCGATGGAGTCGCGTGCTTCTATGTCGCGCAAAATCTCTTGTTTGGCGATAAAAAGGCGAGTGATATTGTGCGTGCTAGGGCGTTTTACTCTAGGGCGTGTGTGCTTGGGGTTAGCAATGCGTGCTATGAATTTAGCAAGCTTCAAGCATCTCCGGCTAGAATGTATGCAAGCTATTGGCGGCTATGGGAGCGCGAGGCACTAGGGCAATATGACATAGACGGAGCATTGTCTAAACACTAGAATCTACTTTTTCAAGCGATTCAGCTTTGGGTGAGCAATGCGGTTGATTACACGATTTTTATGGCAGTCATTACCAATCTAGGTAACTCCTACCCTAAAAATCGTGTAAAACAGCCACAGCCCCACTGCAAAACCAGCGAAGCGGTGCAAGGCGTAGCCGCAGCAGGTTTCTTTAGAAATCTTAGAATCGTTTTTTCACAATCAGTCCCAATCCTAGAATACCTTTATCTATATAATGATCTCTTGCAAAGCGTTTTTTTTTTTTTTTTGTATAATCGCGCAAATTTTTAAGGCATTCAAGGCACTACCGCGATTTTGTGGCAAATATCCACACAGAGACAAGGAGAGATGAGTGAGAGGCTTGCGTATTTCCATAGCATTATCCGCCTTGCTTTTAGCCCAAGCCGATGCGCAGATTATTCACGCTGATAAGTTTTTCTACCGCGATTTTTTGGACCTAGGGCAGAATAAGGGGGCGTTTGCCGCTGGGGCGCAAGGCGTGGTGATAGAGTCAGCCAAGCAGCCCGGCGCCTCTATGCGCTTTGAAGCCCCTATCATCGATCAATCCGCCAGAAGTAATAATGGCAACTCCACTTCCCTTGGGCGCAACTTCGTCATCACCGCTACCCATGTGGTAGGGAGTAGCGGTAGTAGCAGCGACTCGCTTGCTAATGCGTCAAATGTAGAGATAAGACGCTGGGGGCAGACTTCTTACACTATCAACACAGATAATAAATCTCAAAATCAGGGCTTTGATGTGTCTTTTGCGCGGTTTAATAAATATATCGTAGAGGGCGAGACAGAAATCTTTGACGCGGGGTTAGAGTCAGATCAAGGTATCACCGCTAGTAAGCCTAACCCGACAAAAGAAGCAGAGAATCTAAAAAAGCTAAAAGAATATTTACAGAAACAAAAAGACTCTAATGGCAATCTTATCGTGTTTCAAGCAGGGTCAGGGAGACTGAGCCTTTTTAACGCTCCGGGCGGTGGCTTTAAAGAAGCAGGGATCGCTGCGATTACCGGGACGCGTGGAGGGAGCTTGAGCGGTGCGATTGATTTTGAGAAAATCACTTATCAAAATTCAAAGGCGAATCAAAATGTCGATGCTAGGGGACTCCAAATAGTAGAGCGCACCGATCTTACTTGGGTCAATGCTATAAGCCCAGGAGATAGCGGAAGTGGATTCTATATCTATGATAAGACGAAGCAAAAATGGCTACTACTTGGTGTAACTGCCCAAGCGGATTTTGTAGGGGGTGGGACTTCTGCTATTGCTGTGGCGACTAAAAAGGATTTTGAGAAGTTTAAAGAGAGTAATGAGCAAAATATTGATTTAATGGGGTTGCATACTTGGACTTTTGATGGGAGTGGATTCCAAAATGGAAGCTGGACAGGCAAGCAGCAAAACAAAGACATCGTGTTTAGCAATGGTGGGAGCATAGAAGTCCAAAAAGACATACGCTTGCTTGATAGCGGGCAAACCGGTGGCTTTGTCTTTAAAGCTGGAAATGGAGCAAATGCTAGCAGTCCCACAACCTACAAAATCACAAGCAAAAATGGTCAGCTCTATGGCTTTGACGGGGCGGGGCTTGATATCGAGGAAAATGTCAAAGTAGAGTGGGGACTAGGCTTTATCAAGGGTAATGGCACTGGCGATAAAAGGGGTGTCAATGACGCCCTGCATAAAGTCGGTAAAGGCACACTGGTCATAACCACAAAGTATGATACGCCGCCAGATGATGGCAAATACGGCTACCTGCGCGTGGGCGATGGGAAAGTGGTCTTTGATACCGAGTCTCAAGCCTTTAATGGCGTGTATCTCACAAGTGGGCGCGGGACTTTGGAGCTGGTAAATGGCAAGGCGCAAGCCTTTGGCGCGGTGAAAGATCCTTCACAGCTAGATTCTACGCTCCCAAATCACTTCATACTAAACCAAGAGCATAGAGACAAGCTAGGAATCTACTTTGGCAATGGCGGCGGGAACTTGGACCTAAAGGGCAATAGCCTAACGCTCAATGCTATCTCTAGCAATGACGCGCGTGCAAATATTATCAACACTGATGAGAAAAACACAAGCACGATGACTATCGAGGGCTTGGGCTACGATAAGGATAAAAAGAAAACAAGCAGCAAAGCCGACACTATTATCCACGCGAGCTTTGGGCAAAGCACAGATTCTAAAAAAGATAATGCCGATAAAAATAACAATATAAATCTTGTCTATAAAGGCGATGAGAAAGCTGCTACTGATGAAAATAAAGCCGCGCTCGTCTTTGACGGCAATGTCAATGCCAAGGGCTTGCAGGTAGATAGCGGCAAGGTCGTGCTGCAAGGACACCCCACAACCCACGCATATATACGAGATCAAAACATAACAACAAACCTTGGAACACAGAATTTTTTAAAACTCGTTATAAAAGCCGAGGGCAGCAAACTGCCCGACTGGATGGACCTAAGTCGCCCTAGCACACTAGAGCAGCCCGACTGGGACCACAGAGTGTTTAAGATTGGCAAGATTGATTTACAAAGCTCAAGGCTTGATGTGGGGCGTGAAGCGACTTTGGAGGGTAATATTACAGCGGATTCTAGCTCGGCGATTAACTTTGGCGGGGATATAGACCATTACATCGATAAAAAGGACGGCGAAAACACCACGGGCAATGGCTTTGAATACCAGCAAGAAGTAGAAAAAAAGAAGCTAAAAGAAGCAACACAGAAGCTCGCCAATCAAACTATCCACTTCAAAGGCAGTATTGATGCCACAGGCACGACAATAAACTCACACATTTATGACTTCAACGCCAAGCTTGATTTGAAAAATAGCGCGAAGCTTAATGCAGATTTTCTAACCCTTGATAGAGAGACGCACGCAAGCGGCGCGATTCTTACAATGAATACTAACAGCAGTGCAAATGTGAAAAATCTTATTTTCAAAGGGCTTAATGGCAGTGCGAATGACATCGTAAATATCACAGGCGGCTCGAGCCTTAAGGTTACAGAATCTCTAGGCTTTGAGAAATCGACTTTTGATTTGAAAAATCTTAGCTCTATTGGTGGAAGCAGCTTCACAAAGCCCACAAACTACGATATTTTTGTCAAAGATAGCTCCCAGATCACAGGAGATAGCACAGACATCACCGGCAATGTCGGCGTGATGAATGAATCTAGCCTTACGCTAAAATCTATCACGCTAAAAGATATTAGCTCGACAACAGGGGCAGACTCTACACAAGCGCAATCCACCCCAGAATCTAGCAAGCATAAAAACTCTATTCTCGTAGATGGCAAAAACTCTAGCCTAAGTGTGAGCGGCAAGATCAGCTCTACAGCCCAAGATGACACGCTGATTGTCGTTAGTGGCTTTAGAGAGACCACTGCCCAAGGCACACGCGATAGAGTAGAGGGGCAAAGGCAAGAAGTGGTGCATTCCGCGACTTTAAGCACGAGTGGGGGCATAGAGCTACAAGGCACAACGCAGCGCGGACTAGAGACAAGATGCGATGGCGATAAAGTCGGCGTGGGCTGCTTTGCTGATAAATCTATGCAGGGCAAGGTTAGCAATATCGTGCTAAGCACCGGAGGCAAGCTAGATTCTAACCTTAAGGCGACAAATTTACAGCTCAATGTCGATGTGGATAAGGACTCTAGCTTTTTGGGCAGTGGCAAAACTTTAGAATCTAATGCTTCAAGCGTGGCATTAAACTTCGAGCTAGGCGGAGCAAGGCAGCAGGAGTTTGACATCACCGCCAAGCAGAAAAGCCACATCACGCTAAGCGCTTACGCTAAAGAGTCTTTGGCAAAGGATTCTAAGCCTTTGAAGCAAGCCCTAGAAGCCTCGCAGTATCAGGGCAAAATCACCGCAGATGACTCGCAAATAGATTCTACCCTAAGCAATATCACCGCAAGCGTGGATCTAAAAAACGGCGCGAAGCTCACAACCAGCGGAATCCTAACGCTTAAAGACACTTTCAATAGCATTAAGCTAGATGGCAAAGATACTGCCCTTAATGTCGGCACGATTA
The DNA here is from genome assembly GCF_008693005.1 of Helicobacter canis. Lineage (GTDB taxonomy): Bacteria > Campylobacterota > Campylobacteria > Campylobacterales > Helicobacteraceae > Helicobacter_B > Helicobacter_B canis. The sequence goes on from NZ_VXKE01000019.1 coordinate 63,462, forward strand.
TCGCGGAAGATTTGAAAAATCTCACGCTAAGCGTGGGAAGTGAATCAAAGTTTAATGTTACAAACTTTGTGTTTAAAAAGGGAAATGTCAGCAGTAATCAATTCTATGGGCAAAATGTCTGGCTACAAGAGGGAGCAAAAGTAACGCTTGCAAATGGAGGCACGCTTAATCACAATCTCTACATCGATGGCAAATCCACCTTTAGCACCACGCCAAATGAAGCGATACTAAGCGGGGGCAAAAAGCTCTCAATCGGCGGAGAATCTAGCTTTAGCATAGCAAGTGGCAATGGGACTTTGGGCGTGAATGAAAGCGGAGAGACCATAATCCAAACAGAAATTGGCTCAAAGCTAGAGATTAGCAAGCTCCTAGCCCAAGGCGGAAGCAAGGTAATCATCGCGCTAGATTTGGACAAAGTGGAAAAGGACTCTAGCGCGCAAAAGTCTGCAAGCCAGCAGAAAAATTTCAGCATTGAAGCAAACAATGCTAGCAATGTCTATGTCAATAGCTGGGATATGAATCGCGCTGGGTTTGATAATGGTAAGACAAGCCTAACTACTGATGAGAATTCTAGAATCCACTTTGGGACACTAAAGCACGATATGGCAAAGACAAACTACATCGCCCAGCCCATCAAGGCAAATCTCTCTATCTCCCAGCACCTAAGCCTAGAGAATGTCGGCAAGCTTACAGCAAGTGCTGGGAACAAAGCCGCGCCAAGTGGCACAGCTACAAATATGATGACTAGAGAAATCACAAGCGAGAGTGCCCCCACGCCCACCAATCAAGTAGAATCTAACTCCGATCCGCTAAAGCTTGCCGCACAAGCTGGCACGAGTGATGATAGATTCCACGCGCTAAAGCTAGAGGGCAACACTATGCAGGGCGGCGAAGTGCAAAACACAGGCAAAAATCTCACTCTAGAGAATGGCACGCGCATTGATGTCAAGCTTGACCAAAGTATCAAAGCAGAATCTAGCGGCGGCAAGCCCGGCGACTTCCAGCTCAATAAATACTACACGCTTATCTCTGCTGGGAGCATTACAGATAATCGCACAGATAAGAGAATCTACTTTAGCTTTGCAGAGGGTAGCACGCCGCTGTATTGGGTAACGATTGTGGAAAATGGCGAGATCAAAGTCAAATTTACCAAAGAAGATCCAAGCAGCTACGATGAGCTAAAAAACTATATCAGCGATGATAAGCTGCTAGAAATCCTAATCCAGCATAACCCCAAAGACGACTTCGTCCAAATGGCGGGCACGGCAAACCAGCACAAAGAGCTAGATGGGTATCTAGCGCGTATCGATAATGACTTAGGCGAGATAGCACACCACAGCGAGCTAGGCTTAAGCGATCAAATCCTGCTCGCCAATGACCAGAGTATAAACGCCAGAATCGCCCAAGTCCAATACGCGCAAAGCCGCTTCAATGCTACGCCTCTAGCTGGGCTCGCGCGCCTTGCCAGCAATGATAGCAAAGATATCGCCCTAGCTCTAAAATCTGCCCAAGCCGCCAAAGAAGCGAGAAAGAAAAACGGCGCGTGGCTAAGTGTGGCAGGAGGGGGCTTTGCCAAAGGTGGGGAGAGCAAGGCGGCTATGGGATTTTATGGCACAAATGTGGGCTATGATAGGACATTTAGCTTTGGTGATGATAGCTTGATTATCGGGGCTATGGCTGGGTTTGGCGGCTCAAACTACTATGCCCAAACGCTTAATGACATCGCCAAGGTTGTGAATCTAGGACTCTATGGGCTCTACCAAAAAGACGGTAATGAAATCCAAAGCAACCTATCTTTTAGTATGATTATGGGTGAGCGCGCTCTAAGTGGCGTGCTAGGGAGCGAGAATCTAAAAGCCAACTCCCTAGGGCTGCTCTCACACACCTACTACAAATACCGCTTCGTGCTCAAAAAGGGCGAGAGATTTGACTCTATACTAAAGCCTGTGGGGCTGCTAAGTGTGGGGTATAATGGCATAGGCGCATACACAGGGACAAACTACAAGCAGCACGCACTAAACGCCTTTAATCTAGGGCTAGGAGCTGGGGTAGAATACGCCCTACTTGGCAGGAAGCAGTCCTATACGCTCTCTTTCCTTGCTAGGCAGAATGTCTATAGCTCCGCAGATCAAATCTTTGTGAGCCTTAGCAATGCGCAAAACTCTATCGGCTATGAGCTAAATCCTATCAATCTCACTTTCCAGCTAGGCTTTGTCGGCAGCGCGCAGCTGGGGCGTGGATTTACCCTGCAATATGGGCTAGCTGGCGTGGCAGACATCAAGGGCGGCTATGGTGGCAAGGCAGATGTCAAGCTAGAGTATAAATTCTAGCTTGGCTTTGAAGCGGGGCTGCAAAAGTAGGCTCAAATAGTAGGCTCAAGTGGGGCAAAGGCAAGTGAGATTGAGATACTAGAATCTAGCTTAGTAGAGTTAGCATTACTAGATTCTACATCGCTAGAATCTACACTTGCTTTGAAAAACCACTGCTTATCCTGCCACGATTTTTCTAGCTCTTTTGTTCTATCACATTGTGGATAGATAAGCACTACATTAACTTTGCTAGATTCTAAGCGATACTTACTCGCATACGCCCACATTTGATAGAGATCGCTTTGTGAGATTCCATATTTTTTCTCATCAAGGCTAGAATCTGGGATTTTCCACTTTGTATCTATGATGAGAATCTTTTCATCATTACGCATTACAATATCAGGCTTTAAGCAAAATATGTCTTTATTCTCCTCATCTTGTAGTAGATATTTTCTGCTCTCTTGCGTTTTTACTTCAAAGTCTTTGACACATTTTTTAAGCCAAAAACTTACAAAAGATTCAAAAAGTTTTTCCATCGGGAATAAAAATGCGATCGACTTATCTCTTCCAACATAAGGGCTAAAAGCTTTTTGTCCTAAAAATACCTTGCACCACAATAAAATCATTTCATATTCTTTAGCCCTACCCATATTATTACATTTTATAAAGTCAGATTCTACATTTTCACTTGGGCTAATATCAGCAAAGATAAATCGCATAAAATCTAGCTTTGTTTGTGTGCTAGGGCTAAGATTTAAGTGTGATAGAATATGAAGTGTTGATTGTATCAGGCGGTTTGGGGGTATGTCTTGTGTGTATTCATCACTGCTTGCGAAAAATCTCTCTTTATGGATAAGATTTTGTGTGATATGTTCTTTAAACTCTAGCTTTCCTTTAAGAAATGCCCTATTTTGTGCGATACAAAGATAATCGCTTTTTAACCCTGCTTTTATGAGTCGCTCACATTCATTCAAAAACATACGCACAAAAATTTCTAAAAGTGGGAACTTAAGCGTGCGGAGATTAGCAAAATCATTGTGCTTAAAAGGCGTGTCTTTAAGTGTGGCAAGGCAATTTAATAGAATCATTTTAGCTTCACAAACATTACAAAGATTGCTATTTTCTTTGCTATTAGATTCTGTATAGCTAGATTCTCTAATATTCTTACTAAAATATGCAAAAGCTTTTTTAATCTTTTCTTTCTCAAAGCGGATTTTACATTCGCATTTTTTAGAATCTTGTATTCTTTCATTATGAAAAGTCTTAGGTAAAATCTCTATACAAAAGCCACTTTTAGTTTGTATCGTGCCGACATAGTTTGTGGCTTTTAAAGTGCTTGGTGAGTGGGACATTAAAAATGCGTGATTTTTTTCATAGGAAGCAAAGTCTTTTAGCTCTTCAAAAATTTTTCGCGCTTTGTCTTTAGAATCTTTTGTGCCATAAGATTCTAAAGTGCGTTGTATATCTTCAAGCCCAAAGCTTTGATACTCAGCGATATGAAGTGTAGGCATAGATGAGCCTTAGTTAGATTCTATATTTTTATACATTGCTTTAAAAGTTTCAATATCCCACTTGCTAGAATCTGTGATTTTCCATACCTTTTTTTCACTATCTACAAACTCATCGCTTAGAGAAATTTTCATATTACTTATTGTTTTAGATTCTAGCATTCCATTATCATTTAGCACCGCATTTATCTTGGCATAATCATCATAAAAATACTCCTGCAAAAGCGGTAGAATCTTGTTTTTAAATACAGCTTTTAAATCGCTAAGATTTTTTACATCTATCAAAAATGCGTGTCCTATTGTCCGCTCTCTATCAAGCAAAAATTCTATGCGATTATTTATTGACTCTAAAAGTCTTTGTAAATCCACTCCATCGCAGTCCGTTGATAGCCTGCTAGAATCTGGCATCATTTCTATAAACTCAAACCGCCTACGCAGCGCAGTATCAAGCAAAGCAATGCTTCTATCAGCAGTATTCATCGTGCCGATGATGTAGAGATTTTTTGGCACGCTAAAAGGCTCTTGGCTATAGGGTAGTGTAACTTCAAGGGCTTCTTTTGCGCCTTTGCGTTTGCTAGGCTCAAGCAGGGTAATCAGCTCTCCTAAAATCTTAGAAATATTCCCACGATTGATTTCATCAATGATTAGGATATAGGGTTTTAAGCGATTGTCTAAAGTGGATTCTAGGCTAGGGATTGTGCTAGGTCTATAATGCTCCTTTTCAAATTCAGCAATACATTCATAAAGTGTGAAATAATATCCAGCATTGCCGTGTCTATGGGACTTTGACTCATAGCTTGGCTTAATGTCATTCCAGTCTTTTATCTCGCTATTTTTAAACTTCTCATAATCTCTTTTGATGATTTTTTGCGATAACCGCACTCGATAACTAGAGTTTTTAACCCCTATTACAATCGAGTTAAAATCTCCATTTTGCAAACGATGAATATCTTGTATTTTCATACTTGTCGCCCATTTTTTAGACTCAAATTTCGGGTTTTTACCTTCTTGAAGTTCATTTTCTACATAGTCTGCATATTGTTTCAACAAGTCATCAAGTTGCACTATATAATTTTCTCTGGGATTTTTAAAGTCTTCATAATTTTTATAATTTTCACTCGCCTTTTGACATATTTCCTTAAAGATTCCATTTGCAATTTCATATTCTACTTTTTCTTTATTGTTATTATCCATTTTTGGTTTAATGCCCTCGACAAAGTCTTCATATCCATAGCTTTGGTGGAAGGTTACAAAAGCGATTTGCTCATCACTTATAAAATCACTAAAAATTTTCTTTTTCTCATCTCGCTCCTGTGGGATAAAATCTATTAGTTCATAAGCATAAAGAATCTCCAGTGCCTTATCGATAGTGTTATAAGTTTTCCCTGTCCCCGGCGGTCCATAAAGGATTTGATTGAGATTGAGTGAGATATTGCCGGATATAGATTCTGCAAAATCTCGCGCGATCTCCAGCCTGCCTGAAGCATTCCCCCCAATCATAATTGCCAAAAGCTTTTGCGGATAATCTTTATATTTGGAATCAGAAATTTCTGTTAAAGTCTTTATAGCTAGTTGTTGTGTATCGAAATTTTTCCAATCAATATGCCACTCCCCACTACAAGCCCAATTTACTTTCCTAAAAGAAGCAAATTCATCATCGATAGTTTCATCATAAAAATAATCGCCTACCACCTCACCATAGCCCAATAGCTTATGCAAGCCACTTGCAGCGATGATAATATCCCCCTTGCTAATCGTATTGCACATATCCCAATTTGCAGGCTTATCATTTATTCTCTTTAGGCTACCATTTTTTGCTGGATACAGCTCATTAAGCTTAGATTCTATCTCATCATCTTTTTTATATTGTCGTAAATCTCCAAGCTTACTCCAGCCAATCCCCATAAGCCCAAGCTCGCACATAAGCCCCCATTTTGAGCCTTGCTCTCCGGGCTTATAGAGCCACACACGCCTGCCTTGTAGATTTTTCTCAATCAATTTCCATTCTTGCTCTGTTTTATTCTCCATATTTTCTCCTTTTATTGTGTATCTTAGGATTTAGTTTGACTAATGCGTTGCTAAAATAGAGCTAGATTCTATCGTTTTTTTTTTTTTTCAAGTCAAGGGCGGCGATCATCTTGGCTGCTATTATGGGTCTTGCAGTGTTGAAGTGAGTGTTTGCGTATTTGGGGCTGAAGGGCGTGGCTATCTCTACTTGATCAAAGCAATATTGCAATTAGGCAAGTGAATTTCACTTTTCTTTATCCATTTTTGATTAAGTTTTATTGCTTCAATGCTTTCATCAATGCCGATGAATTTTCTCCCTAAATTTAGGGCTTCTTGTAAAAATCCACCCCCACCACAAAAGCAATCCATAACTTTAGATTCTGTATTTGACGACATCGCAATAATACGCCTTAGCATTGCTCTATTTTTCTCGGTAGGATAGGCTGGATTTTGAGAGTCTTTACACTCCCAAATATCTTGTATCTTTTTGCCCCTGCATTCATCTATATAAACTTTCTTGCGTGGATTGTTGTTTTTACTCCATTCAATTAGCCCTGCTTCTTGCAACTTGTCAAGCTATTTATATTAACTTTTATAATCTTTACAATCTCACACACATCATAATTGTGATTTTTACTTAGCATTCCAAAGATTTTAAAAGTCTCTAGCAAAAAGCATTTGTCCTTAGAATCTAAGATAAGCAAACCGCATTCTTTAGATTCTGCCACTCTGCCTAAAAGTGCAGGGTTGCAATATAATTCCGTGATAGGAAAACAGACATAAAGCATAGGTTGCACACCAACTGCCCTTTGCTTTTCTTTAATGATGATTTCTACTAGCACATCAAAATGATTAAATTTATGCACTAAAAGCGGATATTTAACTTGAGATTCATAAAATTCCACACCTAAAATATTTTTGCTTACAGGGTGGCTTCGCAAAATCTGCAAATCGCTCCTAGAATCTAAATATTCATTATCTTTAATATTTTGTAAAAATGTTAATAAATTTGTTATTTCACTCTCTGTGATAATCCCCCATTGCGTGAAATAGTAAAGATATTCACTAAACTCATATAGGGCTTTTGTTTTGCCATTTGCCCCGATAAATTCACTTTGCTCTAAAGTGCTTAAAGCCAACTTTTCTTTATCATTTTTATCTACATCATAGCCGATTTGCCACTCAATATAATGTTTTTGTGAAAATGGAATCTGTCTTGTCGCAGTAGGCAGTCCATATTCATAAAAACTATTGCGTATTTTTACTCTCGTTTTACCACTCTGCGTGGTAAGTGGGATTTCTACAAAGATTTGTTTATTTTCACATTTGTGTATTTTCATAATGCACTCCTAGTAAGTTTGCAAATTTTTAATATCAAATCTTTCCGCATATTGTGTGAGCAAGTCTTGTGTAAAATTGTGAAAACCAATATCTGCATATTCTATTGTAAAATCCTTTGATATTATCCCATCACAAATAAGCTCATAGCTGTTGTTATAGAAAAAAGGTACTTTTGAACAAAGATTAACAATCAATAGACAACATTTTTCATATTTCCACAAAGAATCTTTTTCATTTGTTCTACCGCTTATAGCGTGAAAAAATGAAATATACTTTTCAATATTTACCATTCTATTTTCAAATCCTATTTGCTTCTTTTTTGAAAACTCAAGACTATATTCTCTTATGGGAATAACATACAGCTCTCCTAATACCATTTTTGGATAACGCATATGCAAGTTTAGGCTTTCAGCGAAAGTTCTTTCAAAAAGTGTATCTGTATTTTTAGCAATACTTCTCATTTGTGAGCGGATACCAACAACCAAACAATGTTGAGAAAAATCAAAACCATAAACATCTTCTTTATTTTCAAAGCTTAAAGGTCCCCAATTTACTAAAATTGCTTTCTTTTCAACATTGTTTGGTGTTACACAAATATCTTGGTCTTTTTGTTTTAAAAACCCTGCGAGTTTAATTTCTGGTTTTGAGTTATTGAGTGGTGGAAAAATATTTTTCTCATCTACTCCACATCTTATCAAATCGTGCTTAATAATTTCGTGGATACAATTAATGGGCTTTTGTGAGCGAATAATATTGCTAAACCCTTGTTCCCCATTTTCTATAATAGCATCTTCAAGCATTGTTTTAAAATCTTTTAAAAATCTATAAACAAACATTATAAATCCAAACCATATTTATCGATTAAAAAACTATCAATTTGTTTATTATTGCTTTTAAGTAAAAATTCCTTCTCACCAGAATCTAAAAAAGGAACACTAAATTTTTCAATATATTTCTTTTGGTAACAAAAATAGCCCCCTTCAATTTGATAGCTTGTGTTTTTTATATAATAATCCATAATGCAAGAATTAAAAACTTTTTCTAAAATTTCAATTTCCATTATAGGATTTTCAAACACTGCATAACCATTGCAAAATAAAGCCTTTTTATCTTGTATCAATGTGAAATTTGGCTTTGATGAAAAAGTGCCAAAAAGTAATTTTTTACCATAACGATTAAGCCCTTGTGTTCGCCCATAAGCATACCAAGATACTGCATTTATTTTGCCTTTATCTCTCGAGTCAAGTTCATCTTTTCTGGTAAGCAAATAGTTGTAAGTTTGCGTAAAATCTTTTTGCATTCTAACTTCATCAATAATAACAGCATTATCTTTAATAATTGCGTAAGGAAAAATAAAATAGCCACACTGCCCTGTATTTTTAAATTCTGGAATCTTATAAATGGGTTTTATCAATTCTGTATCAATAGTGTATCTTTTACCATTTACATCCTTATAATATTGCTTCCCATCATATTCTACCCTATATACTTCATCTCTTAGTGTTGCAATACCTGCATTGATAAAAGTGGCAAAATTAAAAAATTGACTTTCTATTTTTGCAATATTAGATTCTGTTTTAGTATCTAAAAAACGCCATTTTTCCAAAAAAACATTCTGCTTATCAAGTGCTTGAAAATGTATATTTTGCAAGGCTTGTTTGATATTATTTGTTTTTGACAAGTTTGCATATTCTAAGCTCTTTGTGTTTGTTTTATCAAGTGTAATAATAGCATTGTAGGTTCTTATCGGTTTAAAAACCATATTATCTTGCAAGTCAATAAGTTTCGTCAAATAAGGCTCTATGAAATCTCGCAGTGGTTTTGCTGCGCTAATGGTTAAAAAATTATTTGGCACAATAAAGCTAATTTTGCCATTTTTATCTAAAAATTTTATACTTTGTTCTATAAAGGCATAAAAAATATTAAAGACACCTTTGCTTGTTGTTTGAAAATTATTTTTTAAAAAATCTACTTGTTTTTTGTTTAAAGTGTGTGGATTTACATAAGGGGGGTTGCCTACAATATAGTCAAAAGAAATGTTAAAAAGCATATTCCAATTTTCTTTTAAGCTATCAACGCATTGTATATTTATATCATCATCCTTTATTGTTTCACCATACATTAAACACATAATTTTAAGTAAAATTTTTACCCTTTCAGTATTGATAGAACTTATATCTAATCCAAAAATTTGATTTTTTACTATATCTTTTATACTTCTATGTGTTTTTTCTTTAATAAGCTCTATTGCAGAAATTAAAAAAATTCCGCAACCACAAGCTGGGTCAATAATTTTTATAGAATCTAAATTTACTTCATTTTTCAATATATCTTTACAAATAAAATCAGCAATATATTTTGGAGTAAAAACAATACCATTTTCATTTTTATATGATTGCTCTAAAAGTTTTTCAAAAAGCACATTGAAAGTTTCAAGACATAAAGGCAAGTTGTGTTTTTTAAAGATATTGATAATGCTCTCATCAATGTTACTAGAATTTATTTTTTGATGCTTATCAAATTGTTGTGGCCTTATTGTATCTAGTGCATAGTGCATAATGTGTTCTTCTATGTTGGACTTATCTATCAACAATGGATATATGGTATTCAATGTCTCTTTATGTGCTTGTGTCATTATTTCTCCTTAAGAATCAAATTATACTACACCTTTTCATAATGCACTCCTAGTAAATCTCTAAAATACTGCAAAATTTCAGGGCTTAGAATCTTGCTTTCACTTGCCATTATAAAGTGAGATTCTAAGGCTTTAAATTGTTGAAAATCAATCATCACATCACAATTTCCAAAATAATAAGGGATATGTGGCAAAAATAATTTAAACACATCAACATAGCAATAAAGACTATATTTTTCTTTTGTTACAAAAATCGTATTGCTATTTTTTTGGCTTATAAAAGTCTTAGAGCGACGCAGGGCATTTATATCCCGCATTGTGTAAAACATCGCTTTGACTTGCGAGTTTTCCACACGCTTTTTATTAGGATATTTATCAATGTAATTGCCGATATAGTCAAAATCATTTAAGCTGAATGTTTTACTCTCATTTTTGTTTGCCATTGTCTTAAAATTAAAATTGCAAATATAGTCATAATCCATTCCATTACTATCCCTTTTATACAGGGCAATAATAATGGGAAAATGCCCCTTAGAATCCTTGCAAAAAATTTGAGAGCTAATAATTGTAGAATCTACAAGCCTATAAGCTTTTGCAAAATCTTTTAATGCACTAAAATTAGCCTTTTTAATCAAATAAGAAAGTGGGTGCAACACACAGATAAAATCCGCTTTTAGTCTCTCATAAGAGCGCAAAAAGCTTATGCCTATATCTCTATGTTGCAAAGCAGAATCTATTTGTATAGAATCTTTATTTTTAAGATGATTTTGCACGATGGAAGTTCTGTCATTATAAGGTGGATTACCTACAATAATTAGCCTATCAGTTTGTGCGATAGAAAAATGCTCCCTAGTAACATTATGCAATGCATTTTTATGAAGCAAGATAACCCTAGAATCTAGTGTGCGTTTTGCGACACTTAAAGCCATTTTATCAATATCAGCTCCAATAATTTTACTAAAGCTATCTTTAGCAAATCTGCTTTTAATAATCGCTTGTGATTGCAAGAAATTCCCACTCCCACACGAGCTATCAAGCAGCACATAATCTTTAGAATCTACATATTTTTTAAGCATTATATAGACTGCATTGACCAAAAAATCAGCGGTATAAAAACTGCCAAGATTGACTTTTTCTTGTGTGCTTAAATGCGTTGGTTTTGTCATTGATTTATCTCTATACCCCTACTCCCACTCAATGGTTCCCGGGGGTTTTGAGGTAATGTCATAGACTATGCGGTTAATGCCTTTTACTTCGTTGATTATGCGATTTGAGACAGATTCTAAAAATGCGTGGGGTAAGTGTGAGAAACTCGCTGTCATTCCGTCCATTGCTTCCACTGCTCTCACACAAATAGTATTATCATAAGTGCGATTATCGCCCATTACGCCCACACTTCGCACATTTAAAAGCACACAAAATGCCTGCCACACAGAATTATACAAGCCCCATTTATGCAGCTCTTCTATGAAAATAGAATCTGCTTCTTTCAATAGCTCTAAATCCGTCGCATTCACCTCGCCCATAATGCGTATGGCAAGTCCGGGTCCGGGGAAAGGGTGTCGCATAAGCATAAATTCTGGCATTCCTAGCTCCCTGCCTAACGCCCTTACCTCATCTTTAAACAGCTCTCGCAAAGGCTCGATTAGCTCAAACTTCATCCATTCAGGCAGTCCGCCGACATTATGGTGGCTTTTTATCGTCTTACTTGGTCCCTTCACACTCACAGATTCAATCACATCAGGGTAGAGTGTGCCTTGTGCTAGGAATTTTATCTCGCCTTTTGTGTTGTGCTTTTTGGCTTCAGCTTCAAAGACTTCTATAAAGGTTTCGCCGATGATTTTGCGTTTCTTTTCCGGGTCAGTTACGCCCTTTAATCGCCCTAAAAATAGCTCTCTCGCATCTGCTACAATCAAAGGCACTTTTAGATTCTCTCTAAACATCGCTTCTACCGCTTCTCTCTCGCCCTTTCTTAAAAGCCCGGTATCCACAAAAACAGGGATAAGATTTTCTCCTATGGCACGATACAAAAGCGTTGCTACCACGCTAGAATCTACTCCACCACTCACAGCACAAAGCACCTTAGAATCCCCAAGCACCTTTTCCCTTAGCTTTGCAATCTCACTTTCCGCAAAATTTCGCATATTCCAGCTTGTATCCGCCCCGCAAATCCCCACGGCAAAATTCCGCAAAATCTCCCCGCCACACTCACTATGCACCACTTCAGGGTGAAACTGCAGCGCATACACCCGCCGCGTGAAATCCGCAATAGCGCAATTTTGTGTATTCCCACTTTTTGCTAACTCCACAAAGCCACTAGGCACAGACTCTACCTTATCCGCGTGGCTCATCCACACGATAGAATCTTGCTTCACACTCTTAAAGAGTCCAGAATCCACGCTAGGTTCCGCGATTTCTAGCACCGCCTTGCCAAACTCCTGCGCCTCTGCCCTTACCACACTTCCGCCAAAAAAATGCGCGATATACTGCATACCATAGCAGATCCCAAGCACGGGCACTCCTAGCTCAAACACCCCAGAATCCGGCTTATACGCCCCCTCTTCATACACGCTAGCAGGTCCTCCGCTCAAAATTATGCCCTTAGGATTTTTCGCTTTAATAGAATCTAGCTTTTCAAAGTAAGGAACAATCTCCGTATAAACGCCATATTCACGCAATCTTCTAGCGATAAGTTGTGTGTATTGTGAGCCAAAATCAAGCACCAAAATTTCGAGATTATGAGTGTATGGAGACTGCATAGAGACACCTTTATAAGTAGAAAATTTGTGCGCGGATTGTAGCAAAATGAAATTTAGAAAGAAGTTAGCTAGATCTAGCAAAGCCCCAGCGCGCTGTGGGCGATCTAGGCTAGATTCTAGCTCAAGTTTATGCTTAAAGAGTCTCTTAGTATGCCGATATTTCCTAGCGTTTGGCGCAAGTCTTGCTAGGGCGCGTTGTATTGCGCGCTTTAGGTTAGGGGAGTGCGCGGGCTTGGCGTAGATTTTGGAGCATTCTTGGCATATTTTTTGCTTTGAAGTCTTGGCAAGCATTGTGCCTTTGATCATCTTGGGCACAATAGATCACCACAGCGAGCGTGTTTATGGACTTATCTACACTATTAGGGATTATTTTGGCGATCACCTCTATCTCCATTGGGGATATTTTAGAGGGTGGGAATCCGCTGCATGTTATCCACTTGAGTTCTTGTATCATCATTATTCCTACCACTTTGTTTGCTGCGATGGTTTCTACGCACTCTGCGGCGATTAAGGCTGCTTATAAGGAGCTTGGGCTCGCCTTTATGGGACCTAAGCTTGATCTCACAAAGACGATAAAAGATGTCGTTGAGTTTTCTTCGCTTGCTAGGCGTGATGGGATTTTGGCACTGGAAGGACGCGCGGCACAGATAGAAGATGACTTTTTCCGCGATGGGCTTAGTATGGTTATCGATGGGCGCGATGCAAAATCGGTGAAAGAAGATTTGGAGATTAAAATCGAGCAAATGGAGCACTACTACCACGGCGCGGCGCATTATTGGATTGTCGCTGGGGAGACCTCTCCTACAATGGGGCTTGTAGGGGCGGTTATGGGTCTTATGCTCGCACTTCAGCTACTAGAGGACCCTACCGCTATGGCAGCTGGGATTGCCGGGGCATTTACCGCGACTGTTACGGGGATTATGTGTGCGTATGTTATTTTTGGACCTTTGGGCAATAAGATTAAAAACAACTCTTTCTACCTTGTGCAAGAGAAAGTTGTGATTATGGAGGGGATTTTGGCGATTGCAAATGGTGAGAATCCGCGTAACCTTGAGAGCAAGCTGCTAGGCTTCTTGCGCCCAGATCAGCCCAAGATCTCACAATTTGAGTAAAGGACTCTAATGTCTAAGAAAAAAGCACAAGAGTGTCCAGCTGGCGAGAAGTGGGCGGTCCCCTATGCGGACTTTCTCTCACTTTTGCTCGCGCTTTTTATCGCACTTTGGGCGATCTCTAGCACAGAGAGCTCTAAAGCAAAAGCCCTAAGCCAAGCACTTGTAACAGCTTTTTCCAATCCACCTAGGTCTTCGGTATTTCAGCCCATATTCCAGAGACCACCAGATCCGGGCGAGGTGCGCGAAGATACAGAGGGTAAAAAGCCTCAAACCGCAGATGGCAGTGCTTCGGCAGTCGCAGTCAAGGATAGTATCGCCCAGATCCAAATGCTAATCCAAGAAGGTGGCGTGCTAGAGCAAATCGAGCAGGGGATCACCCTGCGCTTGCCAGCGGACTTGCTCTTTGAAGAGGGGAGAGCGGATCTTAATAATGAAGAGATGATAACTTATGTGCGCAGGATCGCTGAGATTATCAATAAGCTTCCACCTGAAGTGAAGATCGATGTGCGCGGCTATACAGATGATAAGCCGCTTGATAAGCCGCTATCTAGCAATGCTAGGTATAAAGATCTCTATGAGCTAGCTGCGGCTAGGGCGTATGCTGTGATGAGCAATCTTTTGACAAATGGTGTGAATCCCGAGAAGCTATCTTACTCATCTTATGGCAAATATAGTCCTGTCGCGCCAAATACGACATTAGAGAATCGTGCGAAAAATAATCGCGTGGAAATTTTTCTCTCTAGCTCTCCAAGCAGTGTTAGGACGATTAAGTCAGTCCTAGATAGTGCGGGTGCTGGTGATGGGGCTGGTGAGCAGTAGAATCTAGCGGGGCTAGATTCTACCTTGGATAGCCTAGGCTATTGCGCGTGGGATTTAGCGGGTAGGAGTGTAAATGAAGCTTGTGTTTATGGGGACGCCAGAGTTTGCTCGCGTGGTGTTTGGGCAGCTGTGCGAGCGGTATGAGATTGTGGTGGTTTGCACGCAGCCAGATAAGCCCGTAGGGCGCAAGCAGATTCTCACGCCATCTCCTATAAAGCTTGCGGCGCAGAGCAGGCATATCCCTGTGCTACAACCACAAGTGCTAGATGATGAAGTGCGCCAGAATCTAGCTAGCTATGAGCCTGCGATGATTGTTGTTGTAGCTTATGGCAAGATCTTACCAGAATCTATTTTGTCCCTTGCACCTTGTATCAATCTGCACGCTTCTATTCTCCCATTGTATCGTGGAGCTAGCCCGATCCAGCAGATGATCTTAAGCGATGATAGGGAGTTTGGCATTAGCGTTATGCGTATGGATAGCGGGCTAGATAGTGGGGATATTTTAGCCATAGCCAAAATCCCCAGAGATAGCCACGCGACTTACGCCACCTTAAGCCAGAATCTAGCGACTCTTGGAGCGCAGACGCTTTGTGATGTGATTGATAGATTTTCGTCTATTGTGCCTGTGCCACAAGACCACAGCAAAGCGACTTACTGCAAGAAGATTAGCAAGCAAGATGGCTTGGTGGATTTTAGTAGCGCGCAATTGGTGTATAAAAAATGGCTAGCCTTTAGCTCGTGGCCCGGAGTGTTTCTAGCTAGTGGGGTGAAGCTATTTGGTATAGAGCTACTAGAGAGAGAAGCACTAGAATCTAGCACGCACAAGCACAATCCAGCGCAACAACCGCTAACAAAGTCTGCTTTATGCGCAGGGGAGATTTGTAGCATTAGCCCTTGTATCATCGCGTGTGGAGATGGGGCTAGACTCCTTATAAAAGAGCTGCAAGCCCCTAGTAAAAATCGCGTGGAAGCTGGAGCATTTTTGCGCGCAAGGGGACTTGGGGTAGGTGATGTGCTGTGCTAGAATCTATCTGTGGCGTTAGATTTATCTTAAGAGAGAGAGTAGATTCTACGCAAGATGAGCTGCGCAGGTTACTAGAATCTAATCTACACGCACCGATATGTGTCCTAGCAAGATCGCAGACCAAAGGTCGCGGATCTCGCGGCAATGTATGGGAAAATGAGCGGGCATTGATGTTTTCATTTGCTTATAATGCCCCACTCATTTTGCCAGATGATGTGCCAGCACAGAGCGTGGCGATATTTTTAGGCTGCGTTATACGCGATATTTTGCGAGAATTTGGCTCATCAGTGTGGCTAAAGTATCCAAATGATCTTTATATTGATGAGAAAAAGATTGGGGGGATTCTTATCGAGCGTTGGCGTGGTGCTTTGCTCTGTGGGATTGGGGTGAATTTTGATAGCCGAAAGTTCGGTGCGCTCGATATTTTGCTTGATGAAGAGAGGTTTTTTGCTAGGCTATTTGAAGTTTTGCAAAATCCACCAAGCTGGAAGCAAATTTTCAGCAATTATAAGCTAGAATTTTGGCGAAATTATCCTTTTGCCTTTCATACAGGAGATGAGCGAGTCTCTTTGCGTGATGCGCTTTTGCTAGAAGATGGGAGCGTGAATGTTGGGGGTAGGGTGATTTACAATTTACGAGAGTGTGGAGTGTAGGCTATGTATGAAGTAATCACTGTGGCGAATCAAAAAGGCGGTGTTGGCAAAACGACAACAGCTGTGAATCTTGCTGCATCGCTGGCGATTGCAGAGAAAAAGGTGCTTTTAATAGATTTTGACGCGCAGTCAAATGCTACGACAAGTCTTGGATTTCGCCGATCTGATATAGAGTTTAATGTCTATCACGTGCTAATGGGGAGCAAGAAAATTTCTGAAGTGATAAAAAAGACCAACATTCCCTTTATGGATCTTGTGCCATCAGACATTGGGCTTGTTGGGATTGAGAAGAGCTTTTATACTAACAAGGGCGGGCGAGAGCTGATCTTGAAGAAAAAGCTTGTTGAGGTGGAGAATGACTATGACTTTATCATTATAGATTCTCCACCTGCGCTTGGACCGCTTACAATCAATGCTCTTGCTGCGGCAAATTCTGTGATCATTCCTATCCAGTGCGAGTATTATGCGCTTCAGGGCTTGGCGCAGCTCATTACTACAATCCGCCTGCTCAAGGATAATGGCGTGAATCCAACGCTAGAGATCCGCGGCTTGCTTCCTACGATGTTTTCCGCGCAGAATAATCTCTCTAAGCAGGTATTCACGGATTTGTCTAGACATTTTGACTCTAAGCTGTTTAAGAAAGCTGGCAAAGATGATGACTCTTATATCATTATCCCGCGCAATGTCAAGCTTGCAGAGTCCCCTAGCTTTGGGAAGCCGATTTTGCTTTATGACATTAAATCAAGCGGTAGCATAGCGTATCAAGATCTCGCCCAAGCGATTTTACAAGGAGCGTAGATTGGCGAAGAAAAATGCTCTTGGTAGCGGGCTTGGGGAGCTTCTCGGTGAGGTGCAGAATGCTTATGAGAAGAATTTAAGCGAATACACGGAGTCCATCATCGAGCTTAGTGTTGATATTATCCAGCCAAACCCATTCCAGCCTAGAAAGAGCTTTGATAGCGATGCGCTCAATGATTTGGCAGATTCTATTGTTGAGCACGGGCTTTTGCAGCCAATTCTCGTCTATGATGATGAAGGGGAGTATTTTCTCATCGCTGGAGAGCGCAGACTGCGGGCTAGTAAAATTGCAGGAAAAAGCACGATTAAGGCGGTCGTAGCTAACGAATACATTGATAGGAGTAGGCTACGCGAGCTAGCAATCATCGAGAATATCCAGCGCGAGAATCTAAATCCGCTTGATTTGGCGCATTCTTATCAAGAGCTAATCAATGAGTATAAAATTACGCACGAAGAGCTTGCTGCAAAGCTTAAGAAGTCGCGCGCTCAAATCACCAATACAATGCGGATTTTGGAGCTATGCGGATATGTGCAGGACCTAATTGTCCAAAACAAAATTACGCAAGGACACGCAAAAGTAATGGTAGGTTTGGAAGAAAATGAACAAAAGGTTCTTGCGGATTCTATCGTTGGACAGAGGCTCTCTGTGCGAGAAACGGAGCAGCTAGTCAAAGATCTAAAGCATTTAGATCCTAAAAATAAGCATAGTGTTACAAAAAAGCAAGACTCTAGCGCAGATAGTAAGGTGCTAAAGGAGTTGCTTGCCGCGCTTACTGATCTTGGTGTGCAAGCTAAGATTTCTCAAGGTAAAGTGATTATCCAGCCCAAAAAAGACGCAATTATTCAGTTAATTAAAAAATTAAAATCTTAATTTAAGTTTTGGGTTGTTAGAATTGATGTAGTTGATCGTTAAGAAAGGATAGAGATGAGTATTACAATTCCTGATCCGTGGCTGATGTTGTTAGTTTTCGTGGTGTTCATCATAACAATGTTTTTACTCAATACTTGGTTGTTTAAGCCACTGATAGGGTTTATGGATGAGCGCGAAAACTCCTTGCGCAAGGATATGGAATCGGCTGTAAGTGATGATAATGAAGTGAAGGAAATCCAAGAAAAAATTCGTTCTGTCTTTGCCGATGCTAAGGCTCAGGCAAGTAGGATCATTGAAGACGCTATCGATAGTGCCAAGGCTGATTATGATGCAAGAATGGAGAAAAAGACTAGCGAGATTCAAGCAAAGCTAGAGAGTTTTCGAGCTGATCTTGAAAGCCAAAAATATCAGGTGAGGCAGGAGTTGTTGGCAGACATGGCGGGCTTTGAGTCGGCACTTAAGAGTAAGATTCAGCAGATATAAGGGGGATAAGGTGGTGAAATTTTTTCTTCGATGTGGTTTTGTGTTAATCGGTTTTGTTGCTGTGGCTTGCGCTGATGGCGGGGTGGATATAGCTCATACCGATTTCAGCGAGAGAGTGATAAATTTTGCGATTTTTCTTGCCATATTGTGGTATTTGGGCGCTCATAGACTAAAAGCCTTGCTTCAAAATCGCCAGCAGGCTATCAGCAGTCGTTTTGAGCAGGCTCAAGAAAAGATCAATGAAGCAAGGAAAAGCAGGGAGCAGGCGCAGAAACAGCTTGAGGAGGCACAAAAGAAAGCAGCGGATATTATTGCTACTGCGAAGAAGGAAGCAGTGATAATAGCACAGAAGTATGAAGAGCAGTGTAGTGCTGATATAGAAAATCTTATTCATTCAAGTGAGTCGTTAATGTTTTTTGAGCAGAGAAAAGCTCGAGTTGAGCTTGTAGAGTCGGTATTAAAAGAGCTGTTTAATAGCAATGAAGCAGATATTGATACACAAGAGTATGTAAGAATCTTAAGTAAGAAGGTAGCGTGATGGAAGAGATTATTGCTAAGAAATACGCTCAGGCTCTTATTCAGTGTTTTAATAGAGAGGATTTGGAGCGTGTGTCTAAATTATTTTCGCAGGCTTCACAGGCTTTTTGTGTAGAGAATTTTAGGGATATTATCCGGTCTCCTTATGTAGGGAAGACGAAGAAGAAAGAATTGCTATTGTCATTGTTTGATGATGATAAGCAGTTGGATGCTTTTCTTGATTTGCTGATAGAGAATAATCGTGTTGATATTATTCCCTTTGTGGATAGTGTGCTAGAGAGATACTTGCGTGCGCTTGAAAATAGTTACAAGGCTGTTTTGTGTGCGCCTAAAAATTTAGATTCTAGCACGATTGCCAATGTGGCTAAAAGTCTTTCTGCTAAACTGGGAGTTCAATTGCACATTGAGCAGTCTGCGACAAAGGTCGATGGCATTCGCTTGGTTGTCCAGGATTTGGGCATAGAGGTGTCTTTTCTCAAGAAAAGATTTTTTGATGATCTTAAGGCTTATATCTTAAGATCCATATAAACTATTTACATAAAATTACACCAAATTAAAGGAGTGTGCAAGTGGTACAAAAACTGAAAGCAGAGGAAATTAGCTCAATCATTAAAGATAAGATCAGTAGTTTTGATGTTGGTATTGACATATCCGAAACAGGTAAAGTTATCGGCTACGCAGATGGCGTTGCTAAAGTTTATGGCTTGAAGAATGTTATGTCCTATGAGATGGTTGAGTTTGAGACTGGTGATTTGGGATTGGCTTCCAACTTGGAAGAAGGAAATGTGGGGGTCGTTATTCTCGGCAGTGGAAACAATATACGGGAGGGAATGTCTGTAAAGCGCCTTAAGCGTCTTATGAAGGTTCCTGTTGGAGATGGTGTTGTTGGTCGTGTAATTAATACTGTTGGTGAGCCTATTGATGGAAAAGGTGCTATCGAAGCAAGTGAGTTTCGATTTGTTGAGCAGAAGGCGCCCGGCATTATGGATAGGAAGTCGGTCCATGAGCCATTGCAGACCGGTATCAAAGCTATTGATGCGCTCGTGCCAATTGGTCGAGGACAAAGAGAGTTGATTATCGGTGATAGGCAGACAGGAAAGACGACAGTGGCGATTGATACAATCATTAATCAAAAAGGGCAAGATGTCATTTGTATTTATGTTGCAATAGGACAAAAAGAATCTACCGTTGCACAAGTTGTGCGTAAGCTTGAGGAGCACGGCGCGATGGAATATACTGTTATTGTTAATGCTCCTGCTTCTTCTTCTGCTGCTATGCAGTATCTTGCTCCTTATACAGGCGTAACAATTGGTGAGTATTTTAGGGATAATGCTCGCCACGCTCTTATTATTTACGATGATTTGAGTAAGCACGCTGTCGCTTATCGAGAGATGAGCTTGATTTTGCGCAGACCTCCGGGGCGTGAAGCATTTCCGGGAGATGTTTTTTATATCCATTCTCGTTTGTTGGAGAGAGCGGCTAAATTGTCTGATGAGAAGGGGGCGGGCTCTTTGACTGCTTTGCCAATTATTGAGACACAAGCTGGGGATATTTCAGCTTATATTCCTACAAATGTCATTTCCATTACTGATGGGCAGATATTTTTGGAAACAAATCTATTTAATTCGGGTGTGCGACCGGCTATTAATGTTGGACTCTCTGTTTCTCGCGTTGGAGGTGCGGCACAGATTAAGGCGACAAAGCAAGTAGCTGGGACATTGCGTCTTGATTTGGCGCAATATCGAGAGCTTCAGGCGTTCTCGCAGTTTGCCTCCGACCTTGATGAGACAAGTCGCAAGCAGCTTGAGAGAGGGCAGAGAATGGTTGAAGTGCTTAAGCAGCCACCATATTCTCCATTGGCGATTGAGAAGCAAGTTGTTGTTGTTTTTGCGGGAGCTAAGGGATTTTTAGATGATATTCCTGTGAATCGTGTTGTGGAGTTTGAAAATGAACTTTACCCTTTTATAGAAGCTAAGTATCCCAAGATTTTCGAGGAAATTCGTAGTAAAAAGGCTCTAGACAAAGATTTGGAAGCTGCTTTGGCAAAGGCTATTGAAGAGTATAAACTTAGCTTTAGTTAGTAGTAGGATGGAGTGAGATATGGGAAATAACTTAAAAGAGATAAAAACGAAAATTGAGAGCGTAAAGAATACCCAAAAGACTACGCGTGCAATGAAGTTGGTCTCTACATCGAAGTTGAAAAAAGCTGAAGAAATGGCAAAGCGATCTCGTATCTATGCAAACAAGCTCAATGATATTTTTGAAGATATTGTCTCAAAGATTCAAGTGAGAGGATTGGATAATATCAATAGCAGTTTTTTTGTAAATGCGAAGCGTAGAGAGATTAAAAAGGTTGATATTGTATTTGTAACTGCCGATAAGGGTTTGTGTGGCGGATTTAATGCAACGACAATCAAAGAGGTTATTAGATTGATTACAGACCTTAAATCCAAGGGAATCAAAGTAAGATTGCGTGGTATAGGCAAAAAGGGTATAGCGTATTTTACTTTTAATGAGATTGAGATTTTGGATAAAATTGTGGGGCTTAGCTCGAGTCCAGACTATGAGAAATCAAGTGAGTTTATCCATAAAGTAGCGCAGGATTATTTAGATGGATTGACCGATGAAGTTATTTTAATTCACAATGGCTTCAGGAATAAGATTTCCCAAGAGCTTAAGGTGAAAAGTATCTTGCCATTAGGTTTGGATATTCAAGCGGGGAGTGAAGTAGTGCCTCCTGCAGATAATATTGTTAATATTGAACCTGATGAAGAAGAGGATATGGTATTGGACCAGTTGGCGCAGAGATATGTCGAGTATAATATGTATTATGCATTGATAGACTCTTTGGCAGCCGAGCACAGTGCGAGAATGCAGGCTATGGATGCAGCCACAAAAAATGCTGGTGAGCTTGTAAGAGATTTAACCATCTCATACAATAAGGCGCGGCAGGAATCTATTACGACTGAGCTTGTAGAGATTAATGCTGGCGTTGAAGCGATGAAGTAACTTAATATTTGGAAAGGAGCGTAAGTATGCAAGGAAAAATTGTTCAAGTAATGGGTCCGGTAGTTGATGTGGATTTCGATTCATATCTCCCTTCGATTAATGAAGCACTTGATGTGTTTTATGATTTTGATGGGGAGAAAAAGAGTCTGGTGCTGGAGGTTGCTGCACACCTAGGTGATAATAGGGTGCGAACTATCGCTATGGATATGACAGAAGGTTTGACAAGGGGGCAAGCAGCCGTAGCAAGAGGCAAGATGATAGAGGTTCCGGTTGGCGAGGAAGTGCTTGGCAGAATCTTTAATGTTGTTGGAGAGGTTGTAGATGGTGGAGAGCCTGTCGAGACCGATTTGAAGTGGCCTATTCACAGAGAAGCACCAAAATTCGAAAACCAAAGCACAAAGACGGAAATGTTTGAGACAGGTATCAAAGTGGTAGATTTGCTTGCTCCGTATTCTAAAGGTGGTAAAGTTGGGCTATTTGGTGGGGCTGGTGTAGGTAAGACTGTTGTTATTATGGAGCTTATCCACAATGTTGCATATAAGCATAGCGGCTACTCGGTATTTGCTGGAGTTGGAGAGCGGACGCGTGAGGGGAATGACCTATATCACGAAATGAAAGAGGGTGGTGTTTTAGATAAAGTTGCTCTGTGTTATGGGCAGATGAATGAGCCACCCGGAGCAAGAAACAGAATCGCCTTTACTGGACTTACTATGGCGGAGTATTTCCGTGATGAAAAGGGGCTTGATGTTTTGATGTTTATTGATAATATTTTCCGCTATGCGCAATCTGGTGCCGAAATGTCTGCGCTCTTGGGTAGAATCCCATCAGCCGTTGGTTATCAGCCGACACTTGCGAGTGAAATGGGGAAATTGCAAGAGCGTATTACTTCCACTAAGAAAGGGTCGATTACTTCTGTCCAGGCAGTTTATGTTCCAGCTGACGATTTGACAGACCCCGCTCCAGCATCTGTTTTTTCACATCTTGATGCAACTACGGTTCTAAATAGAAAAATTGCGGAAAAGGGTATTTATCCTGCAGTTGATCCATTGGATTCTACATCAAGGATTCTAGATCCTCAGATTGTTGGAGAAGATCACTATAAGGTAGCGACTGGGATTCAGCAAATCCTTCAAAAATATAAAGATTTGCAGGATATTATCGCTATTTTGGGTATGGATGAGCTCTCAGAGGAAGATAAGAAGACGGTTGAGAGAGCTAGGAAAATTGAGAAATTTTTATCTCAGCCATTCTTTGTCGCTGAAGTATTTACAGGGAGTCCGGGAAAATATGTAACCCTTGAAGAGACGCTGGAAGGTTTCAAAGGTATTCTTGATGGTAAGTATGATCACATACCAGAAAATGCGTTTTATATGGTTGGGAATATTCAGGAAGCTATAGATAAAGCAGAAAAAATGAAATCTTAAAGAGAGCAGTGATGAAAAAACTTGCAGTAAGTATTGTTACTCCTTATGGGGAGATTTTCTCTGGTGATGTGGATAGCATAACAATGCCCGGTGTAGATGGGGAGTTTGGCGTTTTATATGGGCACTCTAACCTTCTTTCCTTGTTAAAAGCGGGTGTGATTGAGATTTTTCAGGGACAATCAAGGGAGTTAGTCGCCATTGATTGGGGGTATGCTGAAGTAACATCTTCAAAGGTGGATATTATTGCAAATGGTGCGGTGGCTATTGGCGGACAAAATGAGACTGGAGTATCAGAGGCAATTGCTAGTGCCAAGGAGTTGCTTGAGAGTGCTTCTAACGATAAGGTTGCTATTTATTCTGTTGTGTCAAGAATTGAACATGTTGCAAAAAGTCGTTTCTAATGGGTTCTATTTTTCAGTTTTTTGAAGAGTCTAGTTTAATTACAATCATTACATTATGCTGGCTCTCTGTTTATTGCTTCGCAACTTTGTGGATATTTTTTTATAAGTATATTAGTATTGCAAAGATGGTAAGAGATGAGCAGAGTTCGCTGGAAGCGATTCTGCAAGGTGAGCAGAGACTCCCAAGAGATGCGATATTTATCAGTGCTACCGATGGAAGTGCTTCTTCTGGGTTTTTTTCTTTGTGGAAAAATAAGATGATCAGGCATTCTACAACAGGGCTTTCCTTTCTTAGTATTATTGCTTCTACATCTCCCTTTATTGGGTTGTTTGGGACAGTTGTAGAAATTCTTGATGCTTTTGGTAGGCTTGGCAGTGGTGGTCAAGTTTCTTTTGATGTTATTGCTCCTGTAATATCAAAAGCTCTAATTGCTACTGCAGCTGGAATCTTAACAGCGATACCTGCATACACTTTCTTTTTGATTCTTAAGCGAAAGGTATATGATCTGGGTGTTTATATACAAATGCAAATTGATTATCTATCATCTGCGAAGTAGGTATTTGTTATGGATGAGCAGTTTTTGTGGGAGGATAAGCCAGAGTTAAATATTACCCCACTTGTAGATATTATGCTTGTCTTGTTGGCTATTCTTATGGTTACAACGCCCACTATAGTATATCAGGAGGATATTACTCTTCCCAAGGGTAGTAAAACAGCAAAAAAAGCCCAAAATAACATACTTGATATTCGCATCGACAAACAGAAAAAAATCTATATTAAAAACAGCACTTATGATTATAAAATGTTTCCAGATAGTTTTAATTTGTTGGCAAAGCAATACAGCAAAAAGGATACCTCAATTTCTATTCGCGCCGATAAGGATCTAAGCTATGAAAGTGTTATGTATATTTTAAAGAGTGTTAAAGAGGCAGGGTTTAATAAAATTTCTTTGGTGACAAATGGGTGAGCATAAGCAGGAGTTTTTGCTTGTTTGGAGTGGTGTAGGTGCATTTGTTTTTTATAGCATCGTTGTTTTTGTGCTATTATTGACGCTTTCCCCCATTTTTATGACGAAGTATGCACCTCGTGCTGATACAATGATGGAGCAGATGGTGGCTATTGATCTTACTTCGATTGAAATACCCCAAGATAATAAAAAAGATTCTGGAACACATCTTGAAGGGACAGGCATTAAAGATATTTTTTCAACAATTCCAGATATGACAGCATCGGCGAAAGAGAGTGGAGATGATCGTAGTGTAAATGCTAAAAATACGAGAGATAAGAAAGATTCTAGCAAATTACAAGCTATTCAACAGCAGCTTGAAAAGCTTAATTCCAACTTGAGTGCAATGGAAAATAGAACTCTTGATGTGCAGTCTCAAACTATTTCTCCAGAGTTTGCAGATGGCGAATATAACGAATGGTTTGGCAAAATTTATGATATAATCTACCGCAAGTGGCAGTCAAAATATTACCAAGATGCAGAAGTTAGTGTTTTGCTTCGTATAACAAATACTGGAAGTTTTTATTATCGCGTTACAAAGCTTTCTCCATATGAAGATTATAATCAAAGTGTGATTGATCTCCTAGAGTCTTTGAAGCAAGATAGGCTCCCGCCTTATCCAAAAGGCAGGGTGATTGAGATAGAGGTTAATTTTAGACTCAAATAACAAAGGGGTGCTATGAGAAGTTTTTTGTTGATTGTGTCGTTGATGTGTGGTTTGTTTGGTGCAGATGCGACGATTGATATTGTCAAATCGGGACAAAAGACACCAAAAATAGAAATTGGATATATCAGTAGTGGAGAATCCTTACTGGCTAAAAAGATTTACAAAATTCTCTTGGGAGACTTGAATGTCTCTGGGCATTTTGAACCAACAGATGGCGCAATATATGCCAAAGACTCTATAGATTTTAGTGCCTATCAAGCAAAGAAAATTGATCTTGTAGCTATTGTGCAGGTTATTAAAGAAAACAAGATTCTCAAGGCGACAATATTAGTTTATGATAGTAACTCATCTGCTCTCAAGATCAACAAAACCTATCAGCTCTCTGATTCTACTCTCTATCCTTTTGTGGCACATAAAATGGCAATTGATATTAATGCTTATATTAAAGCACCAACGATTGCTTGGATGAATCGTTATGTGATCTACTCTCAATATACAGGCTCCGGGCGGGCAAATATAGTCTTAAGCGACTATACACTTACATATAATCGCACAATAGTTACTGGCGGATTAAATATTTTCCCAAAATGGGCAGATTCTACACAGCAAGAATTTTATTTTACTAAGTATCTTGCGCACCCCACAATTATAAAATACAACATTCATAGTGGGAGATCTGAACAGATTATTGATAGTGATGGTATGGCGGCGGTGTCTGATGTCAGCAGAGATGGGCAGAATCTCCTAATTACTTTGGCACCAAAGCACCAGCCAGATATTTATCTTTATAATGTGGCAAGTAAAGAAATCTCTCAGCTTACCAAGTATTCTGGTATTGATGTGTCAGGCTACTTCATTGATAATGAAAGATCTATGGTGTTTGTATCGGATCGATCTGGCTATGCCAATATTTATTCAAAAAAACTTGATATTGACGCTCCAGCAGAGCAGGTGGTCTATCACGGACGAAACAACAACTCCATCACAGCCTATAGAGACTATGTAGCTTACTCAAGCAGGGAGAGTGATAATGAGTTTGGTGCCAATACCTTTAATATCTATCTTATTTCAACTAAGACGGATTATATTAGACGATTGACTGCGATAGGCAACAATCAAATGCCAAGATTTTCTAAAGATGGTGGGAGTGTGATGTTTTTAAAGCATACATCTGGGCAAACAGCATTGGGTGTAATTAGGCTTGATTATAATAAAAGCTACTTATTCCCGCTTAATAAAGCCAATATCCAGTCGTTTGATTGGTAAGTAAATGGAGTAAAAACAAAAAGCTTTGGTATAATCTAAGCTTAAATCTCACAAGGAGCTTGAAATGAAGAAAACAATTGCGGTTATTGGTGTATTTGCAGCACTTTTTATGCTGACTGGATGTCCAAAGGAAAAAGTTAATGTAGTGGGGACGGGCGAAAGCGGCGCGAGCACAACTCCCAATGAGCCTGCAGTCGGTGCTTCATCAGGAGAGTCTGGAGATTTGCTTGGTAGTGTGTATTTTGATTTTGATAAGTTTGTCATTAGGACTGATATGCAATCTGTGGTTGATGATATCGCCAGTCGCGTTAAGGATCAAGAATCTATCCAGCTAGTAATCGAGGGTAATACTGATGAATTTGGGACAGATGAATACAACTATGCTCTTGGGACAAAGCGTGCAATTGCTGTGCGCGATGCGCTTGTTGTAAAGGGTGTTGGTAAAGATGCTGTTCGTGTTGTAAGTTTTGGTGAGAGTAAGCCTATTTGTATGGATAAAACAAAGGATTGCTACCAAAAAAATCGCCGGTCTGATGTGAAAATTTCGAAATAATTTTGTAATTAAAGCAACATAAGTGAAATACAATAGATTCCACCCGTGCTTATTGCTTTCTGTGGCAGCCCTTTGGGGCGAGCCATCAGCCTTTGAGCTGCAGAGTGGTGCGACCAAGAAAGAGCTCAAAACACTTCAATCTACTAACAAGAATCTTGAAAATCTAGCGATTGATTATAGTGCTAGAATCCAAACGCTTGAGCAGTCTATAGATGGAATGCAGAGTGTTTTAGATGGGCAGGCTTTGCGTATTAAATCATTGCTTGATACTATAGGAAAGCAAGAGACAAGCATACAAAGTTTGCAGTCAAGTCTTGATTATCAGGGGGAGTTAGTAAAGCAGCATAGTGCCACTATCGCAGATATGCAAAAGGCTATTGATCAGCTCAATGCTAAGCTTAGTGATTTAACCACACTTACAACCAAGCTAAACCAAGAAATTTTAGCGGAGCTTAGGGCTGAGTCTTCAGGGCAATCCAAGTCGAGCTTAAAATCGCAGACCGATAAGCCCAGCACCAAGCAGGCAGATACAGGAAGTCGGGCTGAAGCTTTTACAAAATTAAGCCATAAAGAAGTGTTTGATGAAGCTAGAAAGCTCTATAAGGAGAAGAAGCTCCTAGAATCTAAAAAACGCTATGAGTGGCTTGTGCAGCGCAATTACAGACCTGCGACATCTTTATATATGCTTGGAGAGATTGAATATCAACGCGGCAAATTTGCAGAAGCGATAGGTTTTTATAAAAAAAGTGCATCCATAGATGATAAAGCCAGCTATATGCCTATCCTTCTGTGGCATACCGCGTGGGCTTTTAGGTATTCTAAAGATATGGATAACTACAATAAATTCTTGGATTCTCTCATCCGGCTATATCCGGAATCTGAGCAAGGTAAGAAAGCCAAGAATCTACGACAAAACACAAGCAAAGGGTAAGGTATGAATACTAATGAGCAAAAACAAGTTGTGGCAATATTTTATGAAGTTAAGGATGCTGATACGCAAGACATTATAGATAGCAATTTGGCTTCAAGACCTTTGGAGTTTTTATTGGGTGCTGGGCAGGTGATCAGCGGGCTTGAAAAGGCAGTTTCTACTGCCAAAAAGGGAGATAAGCTTAATCTATCGATAGCACCAGAAGATGCTTATGGAGTTTATCAAGCTGATTTTGTTCAAGAAGTCCCAAAAGATCAATTTGATGGAATTGTCTTGGAAAAAGGTATGACATTGTTTGGGCAAGCAGAAGATGGACAAACAGTGCAGGTTATTGTCAAGGACTTCAATGATAGTAGTGTGATGATTGATTATAATCACCCGCTAGCTGGTAAAACACTGCTATTTGATGTGGAGATTGTTGATATGCGCGAAGCAACCCCTGATGAAGTGCTACAGGGCTATGTGGGCGGTGGCTGCTGTGGTAGCGGCTCTTGTGATACTTCCCATCAGCATAGCGAACATAGTCAAGGCGGTGGCTGCTGTGGTGGTGGGTCTTGTGGCTGCCATTAGTCAAAGTTTGAGAGTATTGTTTATTTGTGCTGCATTTAGCGGCATAGTCTGCAATGTTGCTTATGGCTATGGTGAGCATATTAAAACGCTGCAAGCCAATTTTACGCAGCGCACAGTGAGTCAAGAGAGTGTTCTTGTATATGGCGGGAAGCTGTATATCAAAGCCCCGTCTCAAGTAAAGTGGGTGTATGAGACCCCTATACAAAAAGAAATATACATAGAAACAGGCAAGGCGACAATCTATGAGCCTGCTCTAGAGCAAGTTAGTGTTGGGAAAACAAAAATAGATTTTTTGGAGATTTTGCATAAGGCAAAGAGGCGGCAAGATGGTTCATACGCCACTGATTTTGAAGGCACGCGCTATGTGCTTATTGTAGATGGTGATATTCCCAAAAAGCTTACTTTCACAGATGAATTTGACAATGTTGTGGAGATTGCTTTGCATAATGTGCGCTTAAACAGCGCGCTTAGTGATGAGATATTTGTATTTGTCCCGCCAGTAGGTGTTGATATTATTGAGCAGTAGATTGGTATCAATAGATTCGCAATACAAATTTACGATAGAGCCCATAAGATAGCACAAACCACACGATGGGCAATATGACGATCCCGTAGAATGGTGCATTTTGGCTAAAGATATGCATTGCTATGAAGTATCCAGCCACGCTAATTAGCAGATATACATAGCTAAGGTTTTTGTGGAATCGTGGATTTGCTATGCCAAATAGTGGTATGAGAAATATACTTGCTATGGGAAATAGTGAAGTGATGATGGCTTGTGCTAATCTTCTAGCCTGCGACCGACTTCCTTCAAAAGCACTCTTCCAGTATGCCCATAAGTCATAGGAACTCAGGCTAATTTCATCGATTTTGGTATGCACGAGCATTTGGGCAAAATCTACTCTTTCAACCTTATTGGGCTCAGTGAAGTAGGCATTTCCATTGCGAAGTAGTAGGGTGAAGACTCCATCATTGTTGGACATTTCTCCTTCTTGGGCAGTAATGAAGACTTCTTGAGATTCTAGATTACTGGAAAAAAGCACCAAGCCTTCATAATGCCTATCGTGAGCAGTATCCGCATACACAAGCCAATCTCCCAGTTTTTGCCCAAATTCACCGGCTTTGATATTGATATTAACTTCAGCGCGCTTTTGAGCCATAAAATTGCCATAAGCACTCTTTGATAGTGGAATGAGTGCGAGAGAAAAAAACAGCAACACAACGCTAGCAAAAATACTAAGCCCAATAAATGGGGCTAAAACTTTGCGCGGTGAAATCCCTAGTGAAAAAAACACCAGCAGCTCATAGTCAAAGGATAGCCTTGATAGCCCTAATACACAAGCGCAAAAAAAGGTAATGGGAATGATAAAAAAGACACCATTTGGTATAGAGTATAAAAATATCTGCCCTAAGTCCCAAACATTAAGCTTGATGAATTGCGTAATGGTTGCAAGCCCAATAAGCAGCACAACAGATGCGATAAAAAACAGCACGATAAAAAATGGCAAAAATATTTGCGCGGCTGCTTGGAAGAGATAACGCTGCATCATAGCCATAGTCCATATAATATGCCCATACCAAGCCCACTGACTATGCAAGGGATTAGGGGCACAAGCGGTGGCGTATCCTTTGAAAGAATTTTGCCAACCACCATAATTAGGCTTGCTAATACGCAGCCCCAAAATATGCTAATCAATGTAACTCCAAAGCCAAAGAGCGCGCTAAAGCCCGCGCAAAACACAATATCACCTTCGCCGAGTAAGTGTTTTTGCAAAAACATTATTCCTAAGATGTAGATCAGGCTAGTAAGACCAGCCCCTAGCAAAAGATCGGTGAGAACGGATCTTGCACTTTCAAGATAAACAATGGACAAATCGATAGTAAAACCCGTATGCGATGGCACTTGAGAGATAAGTGGTAGAGCACTTTTGCTAATGCCTATGAGTAAAAGTGCTAGATTCTGCCAGTTTGGCACGGCATAATAGTATATATCCCATATACATAGAGATAGAAGTAAAATTACAAGTGCAAATAACCAAGGTAGTAAAATAGATTCTCCAAAGCCGCCCACTATGCCACAAATAAGTGCGCCAAGAGCACTCCAAAAATAGCGTGATTTATGAAAATTGGTGCGCGGTTGGGCTTGGTGTATTATGGCATCTTGCTGGAGATGGTTATTGTGTGTGTTTGGGATAAGTAGCCAAGCTCCAATCGCGCCAACACAAGCACCAATAAGACACCATAAAATCGAAAATGTTGTAGTAAAAGCGTTGCGCCATATTGTATCGAGCGCGATGGCAAATATTTCCATTGTTTGCCCTTAGTGCGTTGTGCCATCTACAACTGGCACAAACAAACACTCTTCTAAAATTTCCTTATTGCTTAATATGCCATTGCGCTTTGTAAAACGCGTGATATATTGTTTGACCTGTTTTTGGGTGGTTTTGGTGCCAGAGAGAGATAGGATATTTTGCGCAGCAGTCGCTTCTTGAATGGGTGCGACTAAAACTCCACCTTCTTCTAGCTGATCAATAATTGCTTGGGGGATTTCCTTTTCCACGCACGCGGAAAACAGGATTCTATCATAGGGGGCGTATTCTGCCCAGCCTTGCTGCCCATCTCCAAATTTCGTGTGGATATTACTTACTCCCATTGAGCGGATCCTTTTGCGTGCTTCTGCAAGCAGTGGCTCTATCCGCTCAATACTAAAAACGCGCCGAAATATTTGTGCAAGCACCATAGCTTGGTAGCCACTCCCACAACCAATTTCTAAAACGCTATCGCCGGGAGTGAGATATTGTGTCATTTTGGCGACTGTGAGTGGGGAAGATACCCATTGTGCTGCTTCCATAGGTAATGGATCTAGGCTGTATGCTAAGTGCTTAGAAAAATCTGGGACAAACATTTCTCTATCGACAGATTCTAGTGCATTGCGTATTTTGTCTTGCAGAGGAAAATGCTTGGCAATTTCATTGCACATCAAATGCCCTTTTATCCTATGCATTCCTTCAATCCCACATTGATGTATTTGCGCATTTTTTCCACTTCAGCGACATCGATTTGTGCTTGAATGATCTCTTTAGCATCATCTTGGATAACTTTACCATAGGGGCTGATGATTGCACTTGATTTTGCCATATGTATGCTAGCACTATTGCTTGCCACGACAAAACACTGATTAGCTACGGCTAGTGCTTTACAAAGTGTTTCGAAGTGATCCTTGCGTGCTTGCCCCCATTGTGCTGGGATAAATAGCACATCTACCCCTCTAAGTTTCTGCCACAGCTCCACAAATCGCAGCTCAAAGCAAATAAGTGCTCCACAATTTATGCCATCAAGCCGAAAGGGGATAATTTCATTTATCGATCCTGCCGCAAAGTGTAAATGCTCTTCTCCTAGCATAAAGAGCTGGTGTTTGGCTTGCTTATGTATGAGCTCACCTTGTGAAAACACTTTGAGATTGTTGTAGAATTTGTGGTTTTTTTTCTCAATCATTGTGGTGATGATGGTGTGGTTGGCACTTGCATTAAGGAGCTGCTCCGTGGCGTGTTTGCTAAACTCACTTGCCTCATTCATATTTTGGTAGCAGAATCCACTAAACACCAATTCCGGAGTAAGTATAATTGAGCCATTTTGGCTATTGCGGATCTCTGTAATCACACGAGCAAGATTATCTTGGAAGTTTTGCTTTGTTTTTATCTGCAGCGATACAATATCTTTAAAAATCATCGAAATCTACCCCACCTTTAGTATAGTTTGTAACTTTGCCTTCAAAGAAGTTTGTCCTTTGGTTATTAAAGCTACTAAAGCTTCTAAACCAATCCAGCGTATTTTTTGCATTATATAGCTTTGGCATACCTACTTTACTTAGCCTTTCATCTGCCAAGTATTCTAAAAACCCACGAATACTTTCAGGAGATAGTCCCAACGACTGACCTTGGGTGATATACTCTCCCCACTTGGCTTCTACATTTACTCCAGCCCTAAACATTTCTACAACTTCATCTTGTAGCGTTTTTGTAAAGAGATCAGGACGCTCTTTTTTGAGTGTGTTGATGAGATTTTGGAAAATGAGCAGATGTGTAACTTCATCTCTTTGGATAAAGCGTATCATTTGTGCTGTATTTAGCATTCTTTCTGTGCGCGCGATAGCATAGAAGTAGCAAAATCCGCTGTAAAAATATATACCTTCTAAGATCTGGTTGGCAAATAGGGCTTTGATGAAGTTTGTTTCTGTGGGATTCTGGGCAAGTCCTATGTAAATGTTGGCAATATAGTCATTTTTATTGCGGAGTTGCATATCATTGCGCCACATATCGTATATTTCATTTGTATTGTCGCTAATGGATTCTACCATAACAGCATAAGACTGGCTATGTAAAGACTCTTCAAACGCCTGTCGTATGAGTAGTAGGTTGATTTCTGGGCTTGTGATAAATGGGTTGATATTGTCGTTTATGTTGTTTGTTTGTAAGGAATCCATAAAGATCAGCTGCGCTAGTGCCCTATCGTAGCCTTGTCTTTCTGCACCGCTAAGCTCCGCGTAGTCCTTTTTGTCCCCATTCATATTGACCTCTTCTGGGAACCAAGTGTTTGCCATCATTGTCTTCCAAAGCTTATATGCCCATTGGTATTTGATCCTTGTTAGATCAAACATCGCAGTTGGGTTACCGCCAAATATTTTGCGCTCAGCTAGAGATTCATTAGAGTTTGGGTCGTATATTTTCTTATGAGATAGTAGAGATATAGGCATACTTTCCATAGTGTAGATTGTCCTCCTTGCAATATTTATAAGGCTGGAATTGTAGAAAAGTTTTTCTAAAATCCTTATAAGATACTAGGCTTTAGTCAAATACCTTTCTAAATCCCCATTCTTTAGCGATATGCGTTATCTGCGCTCGTGTAAGTGTGATGGATAGTCGCTCCTGTGTATCACCTAAATGATCTAAAATCGTGCCATCAGGCATAGCAATTAGACTATCTCCATAGAAGTCCCACTGCTCGCTATCAACTTTACAAGAGCCCACACGATTTACGCGTAAAATTGCACAGCCATTAAGCAGGGCGCGCATTTTGCATAGCTCTCTCCACCTATTTGCAGAGTCAAAGGTATTAGCACAAGGCATAATGACAATATCCACGCCTTGCGCCTTTAGCTTGCACCAGATTTCGTCAAAATGTATTTCAAAGCCAAATAGCATAGCGATCTTGCACTCGCCTATCATAAAGATACTTGGAGTTTTTATGCTTTTTGGCTGCGGGTTGCCAAAATATGCTGCTTCGTCCCAGTATTCATACTCGATTAGTCGCTGCTGGGTGTAGTAAATATGCTTCTTAGATTCTGGGCTGATATATACAAGCTGCTTATAGAGCGTGCCTCTGGCTTTGGTGATGATGGGCGCGATGAAGTGGATATAGTGCTTGCTTGCTAGATTCTCAAGTAGCTTAAGCTGTGCGCTAGAGTGCGCGAGAGTGTCGCTCATCTTTTGTGTGTGCAAGATTGTGAAAAATGGGTTAAGCGTGTATTCTGGCAAGGCGACCAGCGTGCCGCGCTGGAGTTTATGGCAGAAGAGTGCCAAGCGGGAGTCGTTAAGGGCAAGTGTGTCTTGCTGGTAGAGCTCTATACGCATTTAAGATTCTACTTCTGCTTGGCTAGATGAGCTATCGCCTGCTTTGATTTCTTCATACTCTAGCTTGGCTTTTTCTAAAAGATCTTGAGCATTTTTAAGCTCTTGCATACCCTGTTTATAGAGCTCTAGGCTTTCTTTTAGGCTCAGGTCTTGGGTATTGAGCTTTTGTAGAATCTCTTTGGTCTGCTTAATTCTGTCCTCAAAGTGCTCCATACACCCCTCCAACTACTCAAAAAATTTAAAAATAAATACCGCTAGAATCACAAGCGGCGCGATATAGCGAATGATAAAATACCACACCCCAAACGCAGTGGGATTAAGGAATCCGTGTGTAAAACCCCTTAGAGTGTCTTCTTTGATAACATAGCCAAGGAAAATGATCGAAGCAAGCGCGCTAAGGGGCATAATGATTTTGGCTGTTAGATAATCAAGCCAGAAAAATGCTGGGTTGTTGTATTGCATAAGGGTATTGAGCCAGAAGAATATGCTGTGCTTATCTGTCGTGATAAGCAGTGGGGTTTGTAGATTCTGTATGTGGTATGAGCTAAAAGAGTGGATAGCAAAAAGCCCTAGCACAAATACCAATGCACTTACCCAAAAGCTCGCTTTGGCTCGCGATACGCCGCGTCTTTGCGTGAGATACATCACGCTTGGCTCAAGGAGTGAGATTGTAGAAGTGATCCCAGCAAAGAGCAAAGCCCCCAAAAACGCCAAGCATAGAATCTGCCCAACTGCGCCAAACTCCGAAAAGATAAGTGGTAATGAGATGAAGACTAGATTTATCCCCTTATCTCCATCGCTTCCTAGTGAGCCATCATAGCCGAAGTAGAAAGTGAAGATGATAAGCCCAGCCACAAGCGAGATGATAATGCCCGGGATCACCACCCATAGTGCTGAAGCAAGGAAGTTTTGCTTCTCTTGGCTCACAGCAGCATAGGTGATGATCGTCCCAACCCCAAGCGAGAGAGAGAAAAACATCTGCGCTAGAGCTTCCATAAAGACATTTGCATTAACATCTTCATATTTAAAGTCAAACAAAAAATGCACCGCCTGCATAAAAGATGGCTGAAATGCCGCATAAATAAGCAGCCCAATAAAGATGATAAAAAGCAGTGGCATAAGCACGAGATTAAGCTTCTCAATCCCCTTTTTAATCCCAAGAGAGACGATAAGCGCAGTGATAAACAGACAGGCAAAAAGTCCTAAGACTTGACACCAAATCCTTTCACTCATAAGCTCATTAAACGCCCATTTGGATAAAAACATATTGCTAGGGAGATTGAAGCTTATAGCCACGAAGTAGTAGAGAATCCAGCCTAAAATCACAGCATAAAATGA
Organism: Helicobacter canis; assembly: GCF_008693005.1. GTDB lineage: Bacteria > Campylobacterota > Campylobacteria > Campylobacterales > Helicobacteraceae > Helicobacter_B > Helicobacter_B canis. The sequence continues at coordinate 99,114 of NZ_VXKE01000019.1, forward strand.
CAAAATAAGCGGACCACCGATGATCGCTATCCCAGCAAATCGCCACGGCTTCTTAGGGCTTGGATCAAGCGTTTCAAAGCAGCCTACAACATCTTTTTTACCACGATTGCCGATGATCATATCTGCGATAAGCAAACTTGCGCCAATAACTAGTGCAAGCACCAAAAACAGCAGCACAAACGCCCCGCCGCCCATCTGCCCCGCCATATAGGGGAATCGCCAAATATGCCCAAGCCCAATGGAGCTGCCAAGTGTCGCTAGGATAAAGCCAAGTTTAGAGAATGTATTCATTGTGCTTACTCGCTTATAATCGTGCCAATCCACGCAGTGATGATAACAAGTGGGACAATATAGCGGATAATGAAAAACCACACTACAAACCCCCTCTCACCTAAGAATCCTTGCGCCATTTCTTTGACTCTATCTCTGCCAATCACATAGCCGACAAAAATCATACTAATAAGCGCACCAAGAGGCATAATGACATTTGAGCTAGCACTATCAAACCATACGAAAAGCTGCTTTCCTGCTAGGCTTAGAGTTTGCGAGTAGTCGCTATTGAGTGAGAAGATCAGCACGAGTCCCACTGCATAAATCGCCCCGACAATCGCCCAAGTAACAGCCTTGCGATTTTTGTTGTATTTTTGCACAAAATACATCACACTTGGCTCAAGGAGTGAGATTGTGGAAGTGATCCCAGCAAATGCCAGCCCTATGAAAAAGAGTATCGCCACAATCACCCCACTTAAGCCCATTTTGCTAAAGGCTATGGGCAGAGCTTTAAACACAAGCCCGGTGCCTTGTGTTACTTCTACTTCGTATTCATAGACAAAGGTAAAAATCATCACCCCAGCAATGAGCGAAATAACAATCCCACACACTACGACATATAGCGCACTCTCAAGGAGATTTTGCTTAGGATCTGTGGAAGCGGCATAGGTGATGATGATCCCAATGCCAAGTGAAAGCGAGAAGCACATCTGCCCCATAGCTGCCACAATGACATTAAAGCTAATATCTTCATATTTAAAGTCAAACAAAAAATGCACCGCTTGCATAAACGATGGCTGAAATGCCGCATAAATAAGCAGTCCAATAAAGATGATAAAAAGCAGTGGCATAAGCACGAGATTAAGCTTCTCAATCCCGTCTTTAATCCCAAGAGAGACGATAAGTCCTGTGAGTCCTAGCACAGAGGTAAAACCTAGAATCTGGTAGAGAGAGTGTGAAGTAAGCAGCGCGCCATAGATTTGGTCAGCTTGCTGGGCATTGTCTGGGAGATCGACACTCACCCCCACGAGATAATACACTACCCAGCCTAGCACCACTGCATAAAAAGCAAGGATAATAGGACCGCCAATGAGCGTAAGCCCAGCGAATCGCCACGGCTTCTTAGGGCTTGGATCTAGCTCGACAAACGCATCAGCTGTGTTTTTCTGTGTCTTATTTCCCATAAGCATTTCGCCAACGAGCATTGCCACACCGATAAAAAGCGTCATCACCAAAAACAGCAGCACAAACGCCCCGCCGCCCATCTGCCCCGCCATATAGGGGAATCGCCAAATATGCCCAAGCCCAATGGAGCTACCAAGTGTCGCCATAATAAAGCCAAATTTAGAAAAATTACCCATTGCTAAACCTTAAAAAATAATAAAACGAGCATTATAACTAATCAGGCTTAAAACTTATTGATTCTTAGATTCTAGCCCTAGAATCTAGGGAATGCTAGCGTGGTGTGGCTCTAGCTCCTTAGCCAAAAACTCTTGCCCCACTTTTCTCCACGCTTTAAGTCGCTCATTGACTTTTCCCTAATCAATGGGTGGATTTTCTTTGATTTTAGATTCTAGCTCTTCTAGGCTAGAGACCATACGATCTTGTAGCTCAAAGACTTCTAGCAAGGTTTCAAAGCGTGTGTTTAGGCTCTCGCTCGCACGATCTTGTATGCGCATTAGGAAAAATGGCGTGTTCATCATAATGGCAAAGCAAGTGCCGTGGAATGAGCCTGTTGCCATTAGCTTACACTCTCTCACGCAAGCAAGCCACTCTTGTATCGTGGCATTGTAGGTATCGCTTGGCTTATAGGTGCTAGCCACAGCTACGACATTGGCATATTTGCCTAGAATCTTTGGTAGCAAATCCCCGCCAAATGCGCTATCACCATAGGTGTAAATAAAGATACTTTCACTAAGATTGCTAGGCAGATCAAGCGTAGCAGAATCTATAAGCTTGCAGTAATGCTCTCTGCTTAAAAGCATTGTAGGGTCTGGCACGCAAGTGGCTTTTATTGCTATGCTCTCAAGCATTGTAACGCCCGCTTGCTCTCTTGTGCTAATGGCGGTGAAACTTGTAAGGACATTTTTGAAGTAGTCTTGCTGGGCTTGGTTTTTAAACACTCTTTTGCCAAAGCTTGCGGCATAGGCGATTTTTGTAGATTCTGGTTTAGCAAACTCTAGCGTGAAGTAGGGTAGCCACGAGTAGGCATAGCCTTGTAGGCTCTCCTTTGGCGCAGTGCCCCAGTCATTCCACTGCTGATCACTCCCTGTGATAAAAATATCGCCGCTAAGCTCTGGGTAGTGGTGCTTTTGCGGGAGTATATAGTGCTGCAATCTAGAAGCGTGTAGGGCGATGTGAGATTGTTTAAACTCATTAAACCCACGCCTTTTGCGCATATCTAGCTCTGCTTGGCTCTCTTGTATGCTGCTGCCAAGCACGCGCTTTTTGCACGCGCGCACAAAGCGGTAGATGGAGTCGCCACAGATTCTGTGGAAGTAGTAGAGCTTCTTGCTAAAGGCTTGTGGCAGCCCCCAGATGACTTTGGTGTCAAACTTTGGGTAGTTGTCTCTAAGTGAGCGTTGCAGGGCGTAGGCTTGTAGAATCTGCCCGTAATTTTCCTCGCAAAAGACAAAGGTAACGATGCGCAATGTCTTTGCCTTGTGTTGTTTGGTCGTGCATTTACTAGAATCTAGTGGGAGTTTGGGTGTGTTTGGATTAGGCATTGTGTCTCCTTAGTTTGGATTTTAGGTAGAGTTTGATGGGCTTGGGCAAGCAAGCGACAAGAGCCGCCCGCAGTCGCCACTTTAGGATTGTGGGCAGCTCATAGATAGAATCTAAAAGGCAAGCACGCTCTAGCGGCTTTAGGGCTTTGTGTGGGTCATTTGTCTGCTCATAGGTGGTGATAATCTTGTGTAGGACTTTGCTCTGTGTGATAAAGGGGCGTTTAGGGTAGGGGTGGGAGCGCACTAGAGAGACATTCCACGAAGCGATCTTCTCAAAGGTGCTTGGCACTATCTCCATAGATTCTGCGATAAGCTCCATAAACTCCACGCCTTGCCTACTATGGATAAGCGCGCAGGTAACGCCTGTGGTGTCATAAAACTCTGGGTGATGGATATGCACTCCCCAATAGTCCCCTAGTGTGATATCTGCGCCAGACTTGAAGCCTTTGGCGTAGCAGTTTTCACAACTTGGGCGCGTGATAAAATGCCGCAAAAATCCTTGCATATAAACGACTTTTCCGGCAGTCTTTGTCTTTGTCTTTGTCTTTATGGCGAATGCCCCCTTGCCCCAGCCATAGTCCTTCCCACGGAAATTTACATCAAGCAGCTTTTCGCCCTCTTCTTCAAGCAGGCTGTGCTTATAAATCTCCCAGACTTTCGCACTTGGGACAGAGTTGCAAATCACTTCTATGGTAAGGAGATTGGCATAAGACTTGCGCAGGAAGCTATGTAGCCCTTGGATCTGGCACTGCACACCGCTAAAAAGCACGAGCCTGCCAGCTTGTAAATATGCTTTTGCTTGTTTGAAGCTATCGCCGATAAAAGATTCTACATATTTGGAGCGGCGTAGAGATTCTAGCTCATCGGCAGAAGCGATGGGCTTGTGGATAACTTTTAGGCTCTCATCATAGCACGCGCCAAAGACCACGCCACCACGCTTAAGCACTTCAAGTGCAAGCAGGGAGAAGACTCCGCCACTTGAAGACTTTGCTCTTAGGGTGGGGTTTTTGGCTTTAAGTGCTAGGCAAAACGGGGGGGGGGGGGTAATATTTAGGGATTCAGCTTTTAGCGAAAAATGCGGGAGCGGCGAAAAATCCCTGCGGTCATTACCGCTTAGGTAACTCCCTTGTGATTTTCCTTGCAACCCACATTTTTCATCTAAAATCTTTAGAATCGTATGAGCTTTTACTAGAATCTAGCCTTGCTTGATCTTGTGGCTTGTTTAGAATCTCTGCATTTTTTCTGTCATTGCGAGCCGACTTGTCGGCGTGGCAATCCATACTAGAATCTAGCGCGCTAGATTCTAGGGGCTTGGAGTAAAAGCTTGGCTTATGCCAAGAGAAATGCACATAAATCCCACGAGAATCTAGGCTATGGCTTTTGACATCATAGGGGAAGCGCGACTTTTTGCGCACTTGATCATAGGGCGCGAAGTCTAAATAGGGCAGCGTAGGGCAGGCGATCTCACAAAGCTTGCACTCCGTGCAGGTGCTAGGATCGACTTTAGGGTAGTAGAATCCACAAAAATCCTGCGCCATTGTAATGCTATCGTGCGGGCAGGCACTAAAGCACGCGCTACAGCCACAGCAGTGATTATCCTTGGGCAGTATTGGCATAATGCTCCTTAAAAGAAGTGGGATTAGAGTGAAGTGCGGATTATACACAAATCTCGCTAAATCATTTGCGCTAGTAGAATCTAAGTGTGCGAAGTATTTTGCAAGTTTTGGAAAAAAGGCTAGGCTAGAATCTAACACCCTAGAATCTAGCTTAAACTTCACACCACCACTACAAAACCTTGCCACAAAACCTTGCAAGGCAGAGTCCAAATAGCTATGATTACGCCTAGTGTTGTGTATTTGCACTTTTACTATGAAATTTATGAATAATTAAGGTTAGTTATGCAACCCAACCCAACCCAACCCAACCCAACCCAACCCAACCCAACCCAATAAGATCACTTATCCAGCCTTTATTTATGCGTTGTTGCTTGTTTTGTATTGTGCGGGTATGGTTGCCTACTCCCGCTACACTTTCAATCTTGATGATATTTGGATGTGGCTTGAAATCTATTATGGTATGCCTATTTTTAATGGCTGGGATCCACAAGCTGGAAGATTTTTCCCCTTTGCTTCGCTGGATTTAAATATATTGATGCGATGGAGCAAAAATCCATACGCATTTTTCACTTTCAATGCGTGTATTGTGCTATGTGTGGGGCTACTTCTGTGGCAGATTTCGCGCTTGGTTTGCGGAGAAGCATACAAATGGCTTAGAGTATTTGCGCTTGGGCTTCTTCTCTTTCACCCCGGGTTTGCCACTATAATGCTTGGTATTTGCTATCCAGAGCGGATGCAGATTTTATTTTTACTGCTATTTGTGTGGGCAAGTATGAAATTTGCTGCAACAGATAAAGTGCGCTATGCTTGGGCTGGCTTCATTGCTGCTACCATTGCTCTATATTATAAAGAGCCTACATTTTTGTTCATTGGATTTTTTGGTGTGTTTGGCGTTGTTGTGCATTATATACGACATAGACAGCTGCATATCTATTACGCATTTTTAGTGTGTAGTGCATTGCTGTATTTTATACTCTATTGCGTGTTAATTATTCCTAATGTTAATGGATATTATGGTGTCGGCTATGAAAGTCAAAGAGCGATGATTTTGTCATTTATAAGTGGCATTGCTAATCTTGCGACAAATGATATGTTTTTGCTTATATTTCTTCCTATGCTTGTAGTATATAGAATCTATTTATATGTGCGGCATAGATATGCAGTCCATATCATTTATGATGGTTTATTGTTTGGCTCTTTGCTTTATGTCGGTGTTTTTATAAAAATGGGTTTTTTTAGAAATTATTATATTTTGCCTATGTATTTTATCTCATTTGGTGGGGTGATATATTTTCTTTTTGTGCAAGGATATTGGAAAAAATTTGTTTTTAAACTAGTGGGTATTGCTACACTTGTTTTTTACATAACAAACTCCCTGCCCCAAGGTATAACAACATATGTGGGCTTAAAGACAGAGGGTATCAAATTCCACAATGCGCTAATGTTTATCGCGCAAGAGGCAAAGCATACAGAGCATATCAATCTCTATTTTGATGGTGATGACAATGATAAGTGGCGAGATTTTACTTGGTATTGGGGCTATTTTGACATATATATAAAGGCTTTTTATGATACTTATAATGTCTCAATCCAGCTGCAAAAAGCACCGCAGAGTGGTGATTATATTATGCTTAATCTTAATACAAATAAAATGATAGATTCTACCTATCTTGCTACTATGCGGCAAAAATACACGCTTGTATATGAAAGTGCGTGGTTTGGGCTGCCATACATTGGTTTGAGACCTATAATTAAATACATTTTTTCTAATCAAGCTGTCAAAGAGATTACACGAGGGTATGAAAATTTCTTTAAGCTTCCTTTGCGTGATTACATATATAAGATTCCATAATATAGAGTAGTGTGTCGCGCTTTTAACATTAGCGCAAGATTCTAGCAGGCTAGAATCTTAATGTATAGATGTGGCATTGCGTGCATATAGAATCTGCCTTAATCTCGCAAGATTCTAGGGAGGGTGATGTCTCTTTGTCCTTGGTATTTGCCATTTTTGTCTTTGTAGCTTACTTCGCAGGGCTCATCACCTTGGAGGAATAGCACTTGCGCTATGCCTTCATTGGCATAGATTTTGGCAGGCAGGGGCGTGGTGTTGCTAATCTCAATGGTGATATGCCCCTCAAACTCTGGCTCAAATGGCGTAACATTGACGATGATCCCGCACCTTGCATAAGTGCTTTTGCCTAGGCAAATCGCTAGCACATCGCGGGGCATTTTGAAGTATTCTATCGTGTGGGCTAGGGCGAAAGAGTTGGGCGGGACTATGCAGAATCCGTCTTTAGCGGTTTTGGTGATGACATTTTTCTCATCAAAGTTTTTAGGATCTACGACCATAGAATCCACATTGCTAAAGATCATAAATCTATCGCCCACGCGAATATCATACCCATAGCTTGAAAGCCCGTAAGACACGACATTTTTGCCGATTTGCTTCTCGCAAAATGGATCGATCATTTTATGCTCTAGGCTCATTTGCCGTATCCACGCATCTGATTTTAGTCCCATAGTGTTTGTCCTTTAAGTAAGTGAATTTATCTTGTGGGGTGAGTAGTGGTCCAAACGATTTTAAGCAATTTTGCGCTTAAAAGTGTGCTATTATACAAAATTTACTTCATTTTTAAAGGATTTTTGATGAATTTGGCTGAAATCAAGAAGCTTATCGAGATTTTCAATAGTAGCTCACAAATTGCAAGACTTAGCATAAAGCAAGACAACTTTGAGCTAAAGCTTGACAAAAGTAGCGCATCAGCTCTCCCTGCTGCACCAGCACCAGCTCTGCCAGCTGCCCACGCTCCACAGGCGCAAGCGCACGCGCCAAAAGCAGTAGAGCCAGCCCCAGCCCAAGCCCTAGAATCTAGCGTGAGTGCTAGCAAGGGTGGAGATTTTATCACTTCTCCTATGGTAGGGACATTCTACCACCGCCCAAGCCCAGATGCTGACCCGTATATTAAGGTTGGCGATGTGATTAAAAAGGGGCAGACGATAGGGATCATTGAGGCGATGAAGATTATGAATGAGATTGAAGCAGAGTTTGACTGCAAGATTCTAGCTATTGAGACAGGAGATGGGCAGCCCGTGGAGTTTGGTAGCCATCTTATCAAAGTGGAAAAAGTATAGAGATGAAAAAGGTAGCTGCAAAGAAGCTTGAGCGCATTCTAGTCGCAAACCGCGGAGAAATCGCGCTTCGAGCGATACGGACGATACAGGAGATGGGCAAGCAGGCAATCGCTATTTACTCTGTGGCGGATAAAGATACGCATTATCTTGATGTGGCTGATGCCAAGATTTGCGTAGGTGGGGCAAAGAGCGCAGAGAGCTATCTTAATATCCCAGCGATTATGAGCACCGCGGCACTTGTTGATGCTGACGCGATATTCCCGGGGTATGGGTTTTTGAGCGAGAATCAGCATTTTGTAGAGATCTGCACGCATCACGGGATAGAGTTTATTGGACCAAGTAGTGATGTGATGGTGATGATGAGCGATAAATCTAAGGCAAAAGATGTGATGAAAGATGCCGGTGTGCCGGTGATTGAGGGCAGCGATGGTGCGCTAAAAGACGCCAACCATGCCCAAGAAGTCGCTAAGCAAATCGGCTACCCTGTGATCCTAAAGGCTGCTGCTGGCGGAGGGGGTAGGGGAATGCGGATTGTAGAGAGTGAATCCCTGCTCAAAAACCTCTACCTAGCCGCAGAGTCCGAAGCTTTAAGCGCATTTGGCGATGGCACAATCTATATGGAGAAGTTTATCAACAAGCCAAAGCATATAGAAGTGCAAATTCTAGCTGATAAACACGGCAATGTCGTGCATATCGGCGAGCGTGATTGCTCTGCTCAACGCCGCCAGCAAAAGCTCATCGAAGAAACTCCAGCTGTGGTGTTAAGTGATGATGTGCGCCAAAGACTGCTTGCCACAGCCGTCAAGGCTGCTAAACATATCGGTTATGTGGGGGCTGGGACTTTTGAATTTCTGCTAGATTCTAACAACAAAGACTTTTTCTTCATGGAGATGAATACGCGCTTGCAAGTAGAACACACCGTGAGTGAGATGGTGAGCGGACTTGATTTGGTGGAGTGGATGATCCGCATAGCAGAGGGTGAGAAGCTACCAAAGCAAGAAGAGATCCAATGCAAAGGACATAGCATAGAGTGTAGGATCACCGCTGAAGATCCTGTCAAATTCTATCCAAGTGCGGGGAAAATCACGCAGTGGATAGCACCCGGTGGGGCAAATGTGCGACTTGATAGCCACGCATATAGCGGCTATGTCGTGCCGATGTTTTATGACTCGATGATTGGCAAGCTCATCGTCTGGGGCGAAGATCGCAATAAGGCAATCGCTAGAATGCGCCGCGCGCTTAAAGAATTTAGCATTGAAGGGATTAAAACTACCATACCTTTCCATTTAAAAATGATGAGTAATGCCGATTTTCTAAAATCCACTATCCATACCAAATACCTTGAGCAAAATATGGAGTAGCGGTAGGCTTAGGATTAGGAGACAAGCGTGAAAGTAGCAAATACAAGTGCTTCAACTACCTTGAAAGATGATGCTCTAAAGAGCGAGAGCGCAAGAAAGACTGCAAAGCAAAGTGAGCAGCCAAAAGCGACACAAGCCACCCAAAACGCGCAAGAAGAGAGCGCAAGGGTTTCTAAACCTACACCTAGATCTTTGGGCAAAGAAGAAGCAAAAGATCTAGGCGTAGTAGTGAAAAATGCCAACACTACGATAGGCGCACTTGATGTAATGATACGATCTATCCACTCTTTGCAGACGCAGAATAAAGCCTACCAAAAGCTCGCCCTAAAGCTTCAAAATCTCCAAGACAACACCCAAGAAGCCAAGGATCTTACAAGTAAAGCAGACGCAGTAAAAGACAAAATGCAAGAAACTTTTGACTCCGCGCTTTTTAATGATGAAAATGTTTTCACCAAAAGCTATGCAGAAATCCCAGAGAGTCATCTCAATGCCAAAAAGCTCTCGCCAAATAAGCTTGATATTAAGCAGCCCGAGAATCTCTCTCTTTATGCTAAGGATTTAAGCGAGCAAAGATCCTATGCAAAGCAGGCAAAAAAGCTTGTCCAAAGTGCGCTTGATGAGAAGCTAGACTCTGTGCAAAAGACAGATTCTAGGTATGCGAAGCTAGAATCTAGCAGGCTAAATCCTAGTGAGTTCAAGGCTGCACAAGGGAGCAGTGGCGTTACACTCGATAGAGTGCTACACCTACTACGATAATGCAAGTTATCCCCTATAGCACACAGCTTATTGATGAAGAAGACATTGCTTGTGTGGCGCAGGCTCTGCGCGCGCCTTTGCTTACACAAGGGCAGGCAGTAGAAGAGTTTGAAAAGGCTCTTGCTGAGTATTTGGGGGTGCGCTATGTGGTGGGCTTTAACTCCGCCACCTCTGCGCTCTATGCCGCATATCGCGCTTGCTTTAGCCAAAATGCGCTTGTCATCACCACGCCCATAAGCTTTGTCGCCACGGCAAATATGCTGCTAGCTTGCGGCTGTGAGCCGATATTTGCGGATATTGGGTTTGATGGCAATATCGCTCCAGATTCCATTGTGCGCGCTATTGATAGTTTGGATTCTAGCGATAGGGAGAGATTGCAAGGGATTGTAAGCGTGGATTTTGCTGGCAATAGTGCTGATGTAGAGAGAATCCAAGCTATCGCAAGAGAGCATAGCCTACACTTTATCGCTGATAGCTCACACGCCTTTGGTGGGAGCGTGAATGGGCGCAAGATTGGAGGGCTTGCTGATGTGAGCATTTTTAGCTTCCACGCTATTAAGCCCATAACCACGGCTGAAGGCGGTGCCATTAGCACCAATGATGAGCAAATCTATGAGCAAGCCAAGCTGATACGAGCACACGGCTTAGTGAAAAAGCAGCTTTGGGACACAGAAGTAGCGCAAGTGGGCTTTAACTTCCGCCTAAATGAGCTGCAAGCCACACTTGGGCTCTCCCAGCTCCATAAAATCGAGCAGTTTTTAGCGCGCAGAGAGGCGATCGCTAGAATCTATGACGAAGCATTTATGAAAAACCCTTACTTCACGCCCACGCACCCAGCAATCCCTAGCACCCATACAAGCACCAATCATCTCTACCCTATTTTGCTCCATAAAGAGCTTTATTGCGCGAAGGAAGAGATTTTTACAATGCTATGGGAGAAGGGGCTTGGCGTGCAGGTGCATTATAAGCCGATATTTCTCTATGAGCTTTTTGCCAATGCGCGCAAAAGTGGTGGGCAAAATGCGCTTGATTGGTATTATGCCGAGTTGTCGCTGCCCTGTCATCAGGCGATGAGTGATGAGCAAGTGCAATACTGCATAGATAGCACACTCGAAGTTTGCGCTAAAGTGCGCAAAAATTGCTAGATTCTAGCTGCGCGCAAGATAACTACACTACACAAGCACACTAGCACGCCTGCCACATAGCCCACAATGTGGAAGCGTCCCAGATCGATTAAAACCACCACGCAAAGCCCAAGCACGATATAAGAGAGTAGCCGATATAGCCCAAATGATAGCTGCACCCCTAGCATAAACTTAGATACGCCCACACCTTTGCTTGCTGCTTGATCTTGCTTGTCTTGCTCTGCTACTTGCTGCTGTGTGGATTCTAGCTCTCTAGCTAGCCGCTTTTGTAGCGCGTAGTATGAGCTTATAATCACAAGCAGTGTAGAAAAATACGCTACTTCAAAGCTTATCCCAGCTGAGATCTGCAGTAGCGCAGTGATCCCTAATGCTGCGCAAATATTCACTATCGCTGCCAAGCTATATTTAAGCATTTTCACCCTTTTACATTTTTATAGACTTTATTATACAATACACAAAGCCCCAAAAAAGGACAGCCAATGCTTCGTAGTATAGCTTTTATCGCGTTTTTTTGTAGCTCGCTTTGCGCGCTAGAATCTAATATCATAGAGATTATGCAGTATTTACAGAGAGATTCTGACCTTATCCAAAAGGGATTTTTCTTAAATAAATTTGACATCGTAGCAGAAGGGATTAGTAAGCATAAGGCGGATTTTAGCGCGCTGCAAAAATTCAACATTGAAGTGTTTTTAGATGAAAAAACGCTCAATTACTCACCCATTATCACATCATTTCTCAATAACATCGTAGAAAATCGTGTAGCCTTAGAGACATTTTTGAAAAACAATGACAAAGTCCGGGCTTATGAGGCATTCCAAGAGCTAAACCATAATTGTATGAAATGCCACGCCTTGATTCGAGGCTGGTAGGGCTAAGCTAGAATCTAGCTTAAGCGATCACGCCTCCACCTAGCACGCAGTCCCCATCATATACTACCAATGCCTGCCCCTTTGCCACGCCAAACACCGGCTCGCTCAAATGCGCGACAATCCCATCATCTCGCACTTCAAGCCTAGCCTTTGTAGGCTCGGAGCGATAGCGGATTTTGATGTCGTATTCTTTATCGTTATAGAGTGTAGATAGGCTGACATTGCTTGCTTGCACGAGATTTTTGGCTAGATCTTGCTTTTTGCCTACGATGATTTCATTTGCCTTGGGGTTAATATCTAGCACGAAGTGTGGCTCTAGCGCGCCCTTGACGCTAAAGCCCTTGCGCTTGCCTATGGTGTATTGCATATAGCCTTTGTGGCTACCCACGACATTGCCCTGTGTATCGCGCACGAGTCCGGGGTTATCGACTTTGGTGTGCTTTTTTAAAATATCAATATAATCTGTCTCCACAAAGCAGATTTCTTGACTCTCTTTATAGGTCTCCAAAGTCCCAAACCACGGCATCGCTTCAAAGGCTTTGGGCTTGACTTCAGCCTTTAGCATATCGCCAAGTGGGAAAATCAGCCGATCAATCGCCTCTTGAGAGATGGCATAGAGGAAGTAGCTTTGATCTTTGCTAGAATCCACCGCCTTGGCAATGCGCTTTATGCCATTGACTTCTTGTATGCGCGCATAGTGTCCTGTGGCGATTTTCTCACAGCCAAGCTCTAGGGCTTTTTGCAGTGCGAAGCCAAATTTCATATTAGGATTGCACATAGCGCAAGGATTTGGCGTCTCGCCATTTTCATAGGAGCGCACAAAATAGTCATACACAATCGCTTTAAACTGCTCTTGCGCCTCTAGCACGATAAATTCAAAGCCTAAATTTTTAGCGACTTTCTCGCAGTTTGGGATAAAGACTTTGTGCTTTTCTTCTTTATTGTGTAGCTTTAGGTAGATCCCAAGCACTTCATAGCCTTGTTTTTGTAGTAAATAAGCTGAGTAGGAGCTATCTACTCCCCCGCTCATTAGTAACGCAACTTTCATAGATACGCCTTTATAGTAAAATGGAAGCGCATTGTATCGCTAGGAATCTCATAGCCACCTTAATGGCTTAGATTTTGACTTTGCCCATAGGAGCACTTTTCATAAGGTTGTCTGCCCAAGACTGAATCGCTACCCTAGAATCCACTTTTGCATCACTTACAGCCAGCTGCGCGAGCGATGGCTTGCTGCATATCTTTGATGGCTTGATGGAGCCCTACCATAACAGCGCGCGCGATAATGCTATGCCCAATGTTTAGCTCACTAATATAGGGGAGAGAGAGTAGGGGGACTATGTTTTCATAGTTTAGCCCGTGTCCTGCAAAGACCCCTAGATTTAAGGAGTGTGCGAGTGTGGCAGCAGATTCTAGGGCTTGCAGGGCTTGCTCTATTTGTTGGGCTAGATTCTGGCTTGTGTGTGGGCTTTGTGCGGCATTGTGGCTATGTGGCAAGCAAGAGTGCAAAAGATCATAACAGTGCGCATACGCGCCTGTGTGTAGCTCGATACCATCGACTTCTAGCTCCTTGGCTAGGTGGATTGCTTCTCTATCTGGCTCGATAAACACTGCCACAGGGATATTGTGGTGCTTAAAGCGCGCGATTGTCTCAGCAAGTGCGCTAGAGCACATATTTAGCCCGCCTTCTGTGGTGATCTCTTCGCGCTTTTCTGGGACAAGGGTGATTTTATGCGGGCGCAAAGCACATAGAATCTCCACGACCCCGCCCTTGCTCAAATCGCTTGCGCACTCGACATTCACAGGCAGGGGGGAGCTTTTGATAATGCGCGCGACATCATCTTCGTGGATATGGCGGCGATCTTCACGCAGGTGGATAGTGATCTGCTGCACGCCGGCATTTTTAGCGATGAAAACTGCTTCAAGTGGGTCTGGCTGGTGGATACGCCTAGCCTGCCTAAGTGTGGCGATATGATCGATGTTTAATCCTAAATCCGGGAGCTTCATAATGATCCTTTGCTAGCACGCGCGTGCGTAAGATGAGAGCTAAGCCACTGCTGCTTGGACTCTTGGGTTTGTAGATTTTCTGGCAGGGTTGGGATAAGTGTGAGCAAAAGTGCTAGATCATCAACACTAAGAATGCCAATGTGCTTGAAAGCCACTAAATGGTGCTTGTCAAAAAGCATAAGCGTAGGCGTGGCATAGATGTGTAGATCCTGCCGTAGGGACTTTGCGCTAGTGGGTGTGGCAAAGGGCAGGGTGATGGGGTCTTTGGCATAAATATCAATGGGATAGAGCGCAAAGGAGCTAAGGAGGTGCTGCAGCTTAGCGTGGGCTAGATTCTGCTCTAGGACTTTGCAGGGCTGGCACGAGGTGGAGTAAAACATAAGCACGATTGGCTTGCTAGATTCTACAATGCTAGAATCTAGTGCAAGCGTGGTGCTAGATTCTACTTGTGTGCTTGCTTGATCCTTGCAGCCAATAATAAAGCAAGCAAGCAGGATTAAGCCCCAGCGCATAGTAGCTCCTAATGGTTGGCAAAAAAGCTTAGCAAGTCATCTTTGAGCGTGGCGAGATTGCTCACTTCTTGCGTTAAGAAGCCTTGCTTGTCAAAGAGATAGAGCGAAGAGCTATGCGCGATACTATATCCAAGCTTAGAATCTTTAAGGGGGATTATTTCGTATTTGACTCCATAGCGTTTGGTAACTTCTTGCAGTGTTGGCTCTTCAAAGCGCAAGCCATAGGCATTAGGATAAAAGTGCTTGACATAGGCATCAAGTGCTTCTAGCTTATCGCGCTTAGGATCAAGCGTGATAAAGAGCACGACCACATCGCTAAGGTCTGTTTCATCTTCTAAATCTTGCAGGGTATCTTGGAGTAGCGCAAGTGTAGCTGGGCAAACATCTGGGCAAGACATATAGCCAAAATACACGATTTTATATTTATTAGCAAATGTGTTTAGTGATACTTCGCCGCCTAGGGTTTGGGCATTGAAGTGGTAGGAGTGGTATTTCTGCACACTCCACCAAAGAAGCCCTGTGAGAAACATCCCCACAGCAATGATCCCCATAACTCTTGCCATAGATTCTACCCCTTAAGCCTAGTGGCTACTCTTTGCGCTTGGCATCAAAATCTACAGATGTTGCCGAGTCTGTGTCTTCGCTGCTTAGTCGCATACGATATTGCATTGTCTCTTCTGTGCAGCTTGCCATAATCGCCCTGCCTTCATAAAGCTCATCATCGACCTTGTGGAAGCGCACGATAGTTTCGCCCATATCCATATTAAGCCCTACGATACTGCCAGAGAGTGAAGTGAAGTCCGCCCCCTCCACGCGGAATACCACAGATTCCATAGAGACGATATTGCTAGGTATGGCTTGCACAAAGACACGAATTTGCTCCTGCTCTTGCGTGCTGTGATTAGTCTTGGTGAAAATTACTTGGCATTTACCTGCATTAAGCATACATAGGCGCATTAGATCTTCTGGTGCTTGCCTGCTTTCATCTTCTTGCACACTTTGCTCCTTGTGCTTTGGCTTAGAGTCTGCCTTGGGCTGCAAGAGATAGAGAGAGCCCCTGCCCCAGATGAGATAGATAGCAAGCGCGCATAGGCACACCACAAGGATTGTGATGATCCCCTTTTTGGTTAAATGCTTATCTTTGCGTGGCATTGCGGGTCTCTATTAGTGGTGGGCGTGCTTGTCGCTCTTGTTGATAACGCGCTCTCTAATATTGCGCCCTTTAATGGGGGCTTCTATCTTTAGTGTTGTGCCATTATCAAAGGCAAGCTCTAAAGCGATTGTTTTGCCTGCTTCAAGGGGCTTTGGAAGATTGATTAGCATAATGTGCAGCCCACCCGGAGCAAGCTCTACGCTCTGCTTGGCAGGGATTGTAATAGAATCTACCGGGAGCATTTTTACCACACCTTTTTCTTTGATACTTTGGTGTAGCTCTGCTGTGGCTGTGCTATTGATGACTGTAGCCTTTTGCAGTGCTATGGGCTGCTCGCTTGTATTGCTTAATGTGCCAAAGGCTGCGCTAATATTTGAGCCATCAATCGTGGCAAATGCGTGAAAGCCCTGCGCTTCAATAGCGTTATTTTGAGCATTATCTTGCTTGGCTGCGCCACTGCAGTGCAAAGCCCCGAGCCATAGCGTTAGGGCGAGAAAAATTGGTGAGAGTTTTGCTTGTCTTTTCATACACACTCCTAGATTCTGGGTAGCTGGCTATGGTATAACAAAGCCTATTAAAAATCAAGCAAGCCGCTACTACAAGCTACTATATGATAAGCCACTTTAGCCAAAATCCTTGCCATTTAAGCAAATCTTCAAAAAAAAAAAAACGACAATATCACACTTCAAGCCGCGTAAAAATAGCTTGAAAATATTTGGACTAAAGGATAGAAATGAAGACAAAAGTTGCGTTACAAGGTGCTTTAGGCGTTGGTCTTAGCGTGTGTGCGGCACTGCTGCTAAGTGCTTGCGGCGGCAAGGTCAATATGGCGGAGTTTAATCAGGCGTTCTACACAGGAGACAAAGAAGAAGCGCTCAAAATCGCTAAGGGTGGCAAGGGTGTGCTATGGGACTATCAAAGTGGTGTGAATGCGTTTTGGCTAGGTGAGAGCAAAGAAGCAGCAAAGCTGCTAAAAAGTGCCGATGAAGGCATAGAAAAAGCGCAAGAAAAGCTCATAAACACAGGCTACAACCCTTATGTGTATGAGAGCGTGCTGCTAGATCTCTATACTGCGTATAACTATGGCAGCCAAGATGATGTGCAAAAGGCTCGCCCAGCACTAAACCGCGCACACGACAAGCAAAATCAAGCAAAAGAGACATTTGCCAAAAAGATAGAAAAGCAGCAAAAGCAAGTAGAAGACTTAAAGGCAAAAATCCCAGAGAAAGTGCCACTTGATAAGCTAGAAGGGCAGATTTCACAAATTAGTGCTAAATATAAAGTCTCTAAAGAGTATGAGAAGTATAAAGGCTTTGTGAATCCTTATGTAACCTATGTAAGCGCGCTATCAGCGATGATAGAAGGCGATAGACCAAAGGCAGAGAATCTCTACAAGCAAATCGATAAAGTTGTAGAAAATAATGAGATTTTAAACAAAGATTTTGAGCTTATGGCAAGTGGCGATACGCAGAAGCGCACTTGGATTCTCATTGAAGATGGCTCTATCGCTGCTAAGTGGAAAGAGCCTTATAAACTAGATCCTGCCAGTGGCATTTTGATAAGCGCAGCGGTTGGGCTTAGTGCGCCACTAGATTTTACTTTCTATATACCGAAGCTTGAAGAAGGCAAGAGTGCGTTTGGCAGCTATAGTGCAAATGGAGAGACTATCAAGCTTCTTAGCAGCCTAGATGCTGTGGCAGCAAATGAGCTCCAAGCAGGTGCGAAAATGGCGGTGACTCTATCGATTTTACAAGGCTTATCTATTAGTGTAGCAAAAGCACTCGCTACTGAAGCAGCTGCTTCGAAATTTGGCGCACTAGGAGCTGTGGGGACAAAAGTGGCAGCTGATGCAGCTACCGATGCGCTTATGCAGCCAAAGATAGTAGAATCTATCAGCACACTTCCTAAGCAATACCTAGCAGTCTCTATCCCAAATACAGGCGATGAAATCAGCGTAAAAGGCGATGGCAAAGAAATCTTTAACGCCAAGCTAGAGACTTGCGGGGATAAAAGCGGCTCGACAGAATCTCTCTGCGCGGATAAAAACAATATCCTAGTGCTACGAGCCACAAGCGCAAATGCTCCGGTAAATGCGCAAATCATCAAGGAGCAGTAAATGAATAGCGCGCTAAAGTTATGTGCCGCCGCTACTTTAGCGGTGCTATTTATCGGCTGTGGTGGGAAAGAAGTTTCCGTTCTTGATCCTAAGGCAAGAGGGCTTGTGAGTGCTGGGCTAGATAGCAAAGATCTTGAAGTGAGTGCCAAAAAGCTTGTAGATAACTTCCTAGAATCCTATGGTGCAAATGCTGATGGCAGCGAGTTTTTAGAAGTGGGCGATATTATCAATGACACTATGCAAGAATTTGATGTCGAGCGATTGGCGGCACTCATCACGCGAGATTTGCGGAATGCGAAAAAGTATCGCATTTCACGGACAAGTGCTGGAAGTGGCGGGCGTGTAAATACTCGAATCAATACGCATCAGCAACGAGATAATGAAGAGATAAACCAGCTTGATGTCGCTGAAAAGGGTAGCCAACGCCTAGCCAAAATCAGCCTAGGTGGCAAAATCATCGAAAAGGTAACTCGAGTCAATAAAAAAGAGCAGAGAGATTACTTTTTGATCTTTAATCTAACGGACAGGCACACTGGTGAAGAGCTATGGGACGCTGAAGAAAAAATCGTCAAACTAAAATAGGGAGCAACAATGAAAAAGATCGTTAAAAGTGTGGTGCTAGCAGGAGCTGTGGTGCTAGCAGGAGCTGCTATGGTAGGCTGTGCTAGCGGGGGTATCGGCAAGCAAGCGCAAGAAAAGCACGGGCTAAAGGGTGCGCCTGCGTGGGTGCTAGGCAAATCTGGCAGTGTAGGAGACTTTGAAGCAGTAGGAAGTGCGCCTATTGTAGGTGGAGATTTGGATTTTGCTAGGCAGGAAGCTATGGCAGCTGCTAGGCAGAGTATGATTCTAAAAATCTATGCCTATGTAGATAGTAAGTATGAGAAAACTATACAATCTAGCAGCCAGCTAGGAGATGGCAATAAAATGAATCATCAAAGAGTTACAAACTCGCTCAATCAGCTCAAACAAGGCGCGGCAAACAAACTGCCCGGCACTTCGCAAAAAGAAGCCTTTGTGAGTGATAAAGATGAGTATTGGGTGCTGCTACAAATGGATAAAAATGCGGAAGAAAAATATCGCAAATATATCGATACAGCGACAGACTCTATGCTGCGCTCTATCCTAACTGCGCCAGCTAACTAGGAATGCGTATGAAGGCTGCTTATATGCGCGGCGTTTGTGGGGCTTGCTTATGGAGCCACAAACCCACTAGGGCAGGATCTACTCATCGGCAAGGGGGTTGGACTCACAGAAGCAGAAGCCAAGCGCAATGCCTTGCACGATATTTCAAGCCAAGTGCTAATAAGCGTTAGCTCAAGCTATGAGTCAAGCAAAGTGCGAAGCGATAGCACGCTTACAACAAGCGCGAAGCTAAACACAAGTGCCATATCTAAAGATATTGATTTAGATGTGGAGAAGTTTTTTGGGACAAGGCAAGAGGGCAATGCGTGGAGCGCAGAAGTGAGAATCCGCAAAAGCGATCTCATCAAAAGCTACACACAAAAGCAACGCCAAGCACTAGAATCTATCTCCTATGATTCTACTTGTAGTCTTAATCCAAAGCACCAAAGAGAGCTGCAAAGCGCGCTTGATAGAGCGATACACTACCGCGATGTGCTTAATGCCTCTGGTGGCAATAGTATAGGCGATGTCAAAATCGCCGAGCTAAATAAACTGCTCCTAGAAAAGCCAACAACAGTGATCGAGTATAGTGAAAACTTTAGCGAAGCTAGAATCCTACAAAGCAAGCTAAATAAAGAGTTTAGTAAGTTTTTTAAGGTGCTGGGCGCAAATGATGGGCGCGCTTCTGTTGTGAAGGTCGGTTTGCTCATTGATGGCGATTATGATAATAATCAAGTAGCACTTGAGCTAGAGCTGCTTGACTGCCACGGCAGTAGTATCTATACCGGTAGCTTTGATGATAGATATGCTAAAGATCGTGTCGCTGCTATTGGCGAGTTTAGCAAAAGGGCTGATACCAGAGCCTATAAGCTCCTAAATGCGTGGATCAATGGCAAATAGAATCTAAAATAGCAAGCTAGGAAGTAGCAGGGCAAAGGTGGAAGCTAGATTCTAGTGTATCATCATTACAGATACACAAAAAGCTAGATTCTAGCTCCTTGGTTGCTCTTGCAAGCTAGAATCTATATAGTTTTACGGATTGTCTTTTAGCAAGTCTTTAAGCCGTAGCTCTTCTTGGCGCGCGGCGATGTATTGGGCTTGGGCGATTTTCTGCGCTAATGTGGCTTGGTGGATCGCGCTTTTATCTCCTGTTTGCTTTGCTTGAGCTAGGGTGCTA
The DNA here is from genome assembly GCF_008693005.1 of Helicobacter canis. Lineage (GTDB taxonomy): Bacteria > Campylobacterota > Campylobacteria > Campylobacterales > Helicobacteraceae > Helicobacter_B > Helicobacter_B canis. Next base: position 119,076 of record NZ_VXKE01000019.1, read on the forward strand.
TTGGCGTGTGTGAGTGCGGATTTCATAGAGGCGATATAGCTTGCAACTTCTTCTAAAATCTCTTTATCATCGCAGTGTTGTAGTAGGCTAGCTAGCTCATCTTGGGCTTCTTGGAGCTTATGGGGGTCTTTGTGTGGCTTTTGCATATAGGCTTCTAGCCCATCTCGTGCCTGCTTGATTTTATACTCGCAAATTGAGCCACCATAGAGTGAAGAGACAAACACTAAAAGCAAAAGAGTGGCGCACTTCATTTTAACCCCTTGATAAGCCCTTAGATTCTAGCCATAGCAATATATCTGCTATAACCTGCTCTTTTATAGGCTCATTTAGCACTTCGTGCCGCGCATCTTTATAGAGTAGGATATTGACATCATCAAAGCCTTGAGATTCTAGGTGATCGCGTGCTTTTTTCACCCCTGTGCCAAAGTGTCCGCTCGCATCATCGCTCCCACTTACAAACAAAATAGGCAAATGCGCATTCTTAGGGCTAGGGTAAGTGCCATAGACTTCTTGCATACCCATAAAAAGGTGCAAAAAGCTCTCTATATCAAAGTGGAATTGGCATTTTGGATCATCTTTATATGCTTGTCTTACAGCTTCATTAGAGCAGAGCCAGCCTAAGCCCGCTGGAAGATCCTTCTTAAACTGCTTGTTAAACCCGCCAAAAAGTGTATTGGTAAAAAACTTTTGTCCAAAGCTCTTCGCCCCAAAAAATCGCAAAAGTTTCGCAAGTGTTATGCCGTATTTTAGATTCTCATCAAATGCTGGAGAGCCACTAAGGATAAGCGCGCTAAGTGCTTCGCTATATAGTGAAGTATATCGTCTAGCTAGGAGCGATCCCATAGAGTGCCCAAGCAGCACAATGCGCGCATTTGCATAACGCTCTTTAAGCAAGCAGGAGAGCTTATAGAGATCATAGCTCGCTCGGCAGAATCCATCTTCGCCCATTGAGCCAAGTGTAATGCCATTATCGCTATTAAGGCTCTCTCCGTGCCCCCTGTGATCGCTTACTGCTATGATGTAGCCCTTTTGCGCAAGTGTGTTTGCTACCCACTCATAGCGGTCTTTGTGCTCGATCATTCCGTGTGCGATTTGGATAATTATAGGGCTAGAATCTACCTGCGCTGGCTCATAGAGATCATACGCCACTTGCCCAAAATCTGAAGAAAAGTGGAGATTTTTGTGTATTGTAATTGTCGCTTGCATAGCTGCTCCTTGTGCTTGGGATTGTAGCCAAGTAGATTCTAGCTTTGAGCTAGAATCTAACTCAAAGCTATTTGTCAAAATTCTCTCTGTGCTCCTTGAAAGTTTTGCTAAATGAATGTGTGCCATTTTTGTTGCGCACGAAGTAGAGATAATCTACCTGCGCTGGCTCAAACACCGCTTGAATAGCTTCTAAACTTGCACTTCCCACGGGGGTCTTTGGCACGCCCTTATTGCGGTAGGTGTTGAAGGGGGAGCTATCGTTGCGTATGCGCTCTGGCGTTACTTTGCTATGGGAGTATTTGCCATAGTTGAGTGAGCCGTCCATTTGCAAGGGCATATTGAGCTTTAGGCGGTTGTAAATCACTGCGGCGATGATGGGCATTTCTTGTGTATTGGCAGCTTCTTTTTGAATGATTGAAGCCATAGCGATATGTTTAAACCACTCATCTTTGTCGTATCGCCCAAGATATTTGCGTGCTAGATTCTCGTGGATCGCTAGAGACTGCTGGATAAGCGATTGCATAAGGGTATCTTCTGTGGTGTTAGCGTGGATTTTATAAGTATTTGGCAAGATCACGCCTTCTTCATAGGGAGCATAGCGCAGATAGGATTCTAGGAGCTTGTCTTCATCTAAGCCAAGCTGCGCCGCGCTCTCTTTGATGAAAAAATACATTGTCTCCCCCGGGATTAGCGTAATGCTCTCTTGCGCGGCTTTAGCAGAAGTGAGCGCGTAGAGAAAATCACCTTTTGCAATGACGCCATTAGATAAAGCAGAGCTTATGTCAATCGCCCCACTTTGTGGCTTGCCAAGTAGGCGCAAAATATGCTTATCGATTTGGTTAATATCCAAGCCATTTTTGGCTAGATGTGCTATAATTCCGCTAATTGAGCCTTGTGGCACCACGACAACAGGTGCGCTAGCAATAGGTAACCCCAAGTAGAAAAAGATCGCTAATATGATGAAAAAAATGCCATCTAAAAGAGCATTAAGCGTATATATTATTTTGTTTCTTACCATATTTACCCTTGTTGGTGGCTTCAAGATCCTATCTGATGGGATTACTATTAGTAGTCTCCGCTTCGCTGATATACAAGTCCGTGGATTGTATCTAAAACTAAATAATAAATTCTCCTTAGAGATCAAAGAACTTGATCTAGCAAAAGCAATGGAGAAAAAACCGCAAAAACCCACCCAAACCCCTACGCTCAAAGAGATTAGCGACTATGTCAAATACGCACTTTGGGGGCTGGCGTATTTTGAGGATTTGCGGGTTGAGAAAATCATCTTAGGCGATGAGTATGTCGCTAGCGTGTTTTATGACGGAGAGCATTACGCGCTTTCTTTCCCTAAGCTGCAAGCGGTGTTTAATGTCCAAAGTCAGGGCAATACAATTGAGCTTGACATTCGCAAGCTGCAGGTGTTTGAGCCAGATGTTGAGGTGGCTGGGCGCATTATCTACTCTGGGGCGAGTGGGCAGTTTAGCTTTGGCGTATCGGTAGCTCCTTTGCTAATAGATTCTAGTGGGAGCAAGCACGATGTGGTACAAGCTTCTGCTAGCAAATCCACAAGCAAGCTATTTTTACAAGGCACAAGCGACTTCAAACGCCTTGTGCTCAAGGCGAAAACCTCAAAAATGAGCGACCTTAGTGCCATTAGAAAGCTTATAGCCCAAAATGCTAAAGATTTGCTCCCCACGCTAGATATGTGGCTATTTAATGCGCTGGGCTTTGAGACGCTAGAGATTGATCAAGCAAGCTTTGATATAGTCTTGCACCAAAAGCAGTTTATGAAATCACTCATCAATAACACCAAGCTCACACTCTATGCCACCAAGCCCACATATAAGCTTGATCCCACGCTCGCACCCTTTAGTGCAAATCGTGCCAAAATCCAAGTAGAAAACGGCAAGGCTGTGCTTGAGATGATAGCACCCAAGCTAGAATCTATCGACTTAAATGGCTCGACACTTGCCTTTGCCTTTGTGGATTCTGTGCCTACGCTCTCTATCTTTGCCACTTCTAGCAAGCTGCTTTATACAAAAGCTTTGCGAGATTTGCTGGCATTCTATGGTGTGCAGATCCCCATTGATCGCATTAGTGCGGATATGCAGGCAAACTTGAGCATAAACATTCCATTTGCTGATAATGCCCCGCTAAAGCTAGGGGGCAAGCTAGCAGCGCAGCAAGCTATCCTAAGTGCCGGGGGCTTAGACTTTGTGAGCAAGGGAGCTTCCATAGTGATTGACATTAACCCAAAGGCTGGGAGCAATTTCATCGATATATGGACGCAAAACACAAGCTATGAAAATCTCTTTGACATTGATACAACAATGCGTATCGATCTTTCCCAAAAGCTGCTAAAGACAAGCCTTTTTGTGCATTCTCTGCGCGTGAGCACCAATCCAGAGATCAACCAACGCCTAATCAACCCCCAAGATAAAATACGCCAGCCAAAAAAGCAGGCACAATCCGCGCTTAAGCCACTAGAATCTAGCGTAAGCCTTGAGTCGTTGAGACTCTCTCAAGCTATGCCATTTACCCCCCAAGATATGCTTGCACACATTGCACATCTAGCTTCTAATGCCAAGCTAGATTCTACCCAGAGCCTTGAAGAGTCCGCCACACAAGAGCAAGATTTAGAGAGCCCTAGCACTAGCGAGCAAGAGCTAGAATCTAGCACGCCAAATACGCCAGAGCCAGCACAAGATGAGGTAGTAGATTCTAGCGATGCTTCTGCGCCTACTACGCCACTTGCCAAGCCAGATGCTTCTCTAGCTCCTACAGAAGAGATCATTGACTTTTCTAGCAGGGAGCACGAAGATGATTTGCAAGACCAAGAGAGCGCGCATAAAGAGCTAGAGACACTAGAATCTATCTTGCAAGATACGCAAGAGCAAAAGGAGCAAGAGAAGAAAGAAGAGCAAGAAGGGCAAGATTCCAGCAAAGCCCAGCAAGAGCCACAAGAGTCCAAGTCTCCCCAAGATTTCCCCACACCGCAAGATAAGAATCTAGCGCAAGATGAAAGTGTAGATTCTAGCGCACCTAGCGAGCAAGAGCCACAAGAGTCCAAGATAGAATCTAGAAAATATACTAGAAATGGCGTAGAGCTTGACTTCTCAAAGCCTATGGGTGAGAAAGAAATGCTTGAGAAAATTATCGCTCTCATTAAAAGCCAAGATGAGCAGAAATTCACCTATGATATTTTTAAAGCTACGCGAGAGACATTGCCGCAAGTTGATGTGGAGATAGATTTTTCAAGTGAGCCTGTGCGGGTAAGTATCCCAGCCCTTGATGTGTATATGCAAATCTCTAGCAGTGGAATCCGCGCTAATGTGGTGGATTTTAGCAAGTTCGCGCCTTTTTCTCCCATTATGAAATATCTTGGGCTTTCATCTGGCAGTGCTGTCGTGGAGCTAAAAGGTGCGCGAGATGTGGCATTCCAAGTGCGTATCGCTGACTTTCCTACATTTTTGCTCTCTAAAGATAAGACACTGCTGCATACCTTTGTCTTTAATGGTAGCTACAAAGATGATAAGCTAGAAGTGCTTAGTGATGATGGGAAGATCCGCCTTGATTTGTATGACAATACGATCCTTGCAAACTTTACAGACATTGATGTAAGCATTGATGGCTTGCTTGCTAGTAAAATCCCAGCGATCCAAGAAGCCTTTAGCACATCAAGTGAGAAAAAGGCGGTTTTCACTAGAGAAGAGATTTTGCTTGAGAGTGAGTTCTTGCGCGCTAAGCGTAGATATGAGCGGCAAAATGGCATTAAGCCTAGAATCATAGCAATCCAAGCGCAGAATATCACAGGGTTTTTCAAAGATGTCGTGATCCCATTTGATGACTTTAATGCCAAAATTCGCGATGATCGCATTAGTGCTGATGCGACTTATAAAAATGGCATTGCTAATATTGACATTATCCACGGCAACACTATTATAAAAGCAGGGAATTTTAGTGGGGAGTTTTTAAATCGTGTCGTTGGGAGGCATATTGTTGATGGTGGATTGTTTGAGCTAAGTGGAATCTATAAAAATGATATGTTTAATGGCGATGTTCATATTCAAAATACTAGCTTTAAGGGCTTTGCGATTGTGCAAAATGTCATTGGACTAATTGATACGATTCCTTCGCTTGTGATGTTTAGGAGTCCGGGGCTTAGTGCTAAGGGCTATGAGGTCAAGCAGGGTAGCATTAAGCTTGCGCTCAATACGCAGTATGTGGGCTTAGAGTCGATTGATTTAATCGGCAAATCTATGGATATACAAGGGAGTGGCTTTATCGAGCTAGAGAGCCAAGAAGTGGATATGGGGCTTTCTATCTCCACGCTAAAAAACCTTAGCGGGATTTTAAACAAAATCCCCATTGTGGGGTATTTGCTCCTTGGCAAAGATGGCAAGGTAACCACCCAAGTAAGCGTGCGCGGCACGATCCAAGATCCTAAAACACAAATTTCTCTCGCACAAGACTTGCTTAAAACTCCGCTTAAAGTGCTTAAGCGCGCTTTCACACCGGTGGATATTGTGATCGATGAGATTGTAAAGAGTATTGATCGCTAATGCCCTTACAGAATCTAAATGCGGAGCAATACGCAGCAGCCACTGCACCTATGGGGCATAATCTCATCATCGCTTCTGCTGGCACGGGGAAAACTTCTACTATTGTGGGGCGTATAGCGCATTTGCTAGAGAGCGGTGTGCAGGCAAGTGAGATTCTACTGCTCACTTTTACCAACAAAGCTTCCCAAGAGATGATCGCACGCGTGGCAAGCCGCTTTGGCGAGGTGGCAAAGCAGATAGAGTGTGGGACATTCCACGCTGTGTGCTACCGATTTTTGAAAGATAAATATGCCATATCACTAAAGCAGCCAAAAGAATTGAAAGTGCTGTTTAAAAGTATCGCAAAATCGCGTGTCTATCAGCACCAGACAAGCACGCCGCCTTACTCTGGGGAGTATCTCTTTGATATTTACTCTCTTTTTCTCAACTCGCGCAATAATGAGAGCTTTGAAGAATGGCTTGGCGCACGCACAGGTGATCATAGTGCATATATTGATATTTATGAAGGGATTTTTGCAGAGTATCGCGCGTTAAAAAAATCACATAACTATATGGACTACAATGACTTACTCCTAGAGTATGCCAAAGAAATGCGCGAGATAGAGTGCCCTTATAAAGAGATCTTATGCGATGAATACCAAGATACCAACCCTTTGCAAAACTATGTAATCCACGCGCTAAATCCTAAAAGTCTCTTTTGTGTAGGGGATTATGATCAAAGTATTTATGCCTTTAATGGTGCGGATATTTCGATTATTTCAAGTTTTAGGGAGACTTATGTAGATTCTCGTGTCTTTACCTTAAGCAAGAATTATCGCTCTACGCGCTATATCCTTGATCTGGCTAATCGCGTGATAGAGAAAAATGAGCGCATTTATCCTAAAGAGCTTGAAGTCATCAACTTGCAAGAGCCTATTGCACCAAAGCTACTCATTTATAATGGATTGTTTGAGCAGTATCAAGGTGTAGCGCAAAAGATCCTTACAGCTAATTATCCGCTTGATGATATTGCGATTATTTTCCGCAACAATTCTTCTGCGGATGGCTGCGAGGCATTGCTGCGAGAGCTTAATATCCCTTCAAAGCGCAAGGGTGGGGTGAGCTTTTTTGACGCTAAAGAAGTGGCACTAATGCTTGATCTATGCTCGCTTTTATACAACCCAAGGGATATGATGGCATATATCCATACTTTAAGCTATGGTGCTGGGATTGGGGACTCTATCGCTAGGGAGATTTATGAAGGATTATTGCGATTGGGTGATGGCAGTGCAAGAAAAGGGCTTTTAGCGCCAGATTCTAGTAAGCGCGCATTTGAGAAAAAAGCCAAAAACGCCCAGCTTGGGCTTTTTGATGATTTTTTCGCATTGCAAGATGTGAAGAAGTTTGACTCTGTTGTGCAAGGTGGATTTGTGGGACACCCGATTCTATCGCACCCGAAACTTAGCTTTGATGGGGCGCGGTTTTTGAGTGATTTTTACGCGCTAGTGGATCAGCATAGCCACCATAGCAAGCCTTATGATTTGATTAGCTCTCTTGCAGCAACACCGCTGTATCAGCATATTATCGAGCTGCTTTGTGCAAGGCGTGCGAAAAATAAAGACGGGAGCATTGATATAGAGCGTAAGACACAGGCAAAAGATGCCATTGTGCGCAAGATTATTTTGCTCCAAGATATTGCGAAGAATTATGAGAATCTAGGGCGATTTTTAAATGCTATGGTGCTTAGTAGCGGCGAAAACACACAAGGAAGCGGTGTCAATCTCCTAACGATCCACGCAAGCAAAGGGCTAGAATTTGGTATGGTGTTTATCATTGATCTAATGCAAGGGCGTTTTCCTAATCTTAAACTAATCGCCAAAGGTGGAAGCATAGAAGAAGAGCGGAGGTTGTTTTATGTCGCTATCACAAGGGCAAAGGAGATTCTTTACCTGTCTTATGCAAAAAAAGATGAGATAAAAAACATTAGCTACGAGCCTTCTGTATTTCTCTATGAAGCTGGGCTCTTGTGCCAGTAGATTCTATCTAAGCGCACTTGTTTTGATGAAGCGCGCATTTGTAGGCTTTGCTTAAATGTGGGCAAAGCCACATTGTATTTTCTTGCATTAGTGGAGACTAAAATCACTTGCGCGACTCTATGGTTTGTCCTTTTTATAAGGAAATATTTTTTTCTTTTTATGCCTAGAAATAGGCAAATCGCTTGACTATTTTTATGGTTTTTATCTATAATCTCGCTTTCAAATTTCATACATTGCATTTATGGCAGTGGGTTCTTTAAGAGGATAGCCAGAGAATCTTTGTTTTAGAGTTTGATAAATCTTTCAATGACTTAAGGAAAATCTATGGAAAAAATTCGATTGAAGCTAAAGGCTTATGATCATCGGGTTCTTGATAGATCGGTTGCTTCTATTGTGGAAGCTGTGAAGCGCACTGGCTCGGAGATATGCGGTCCTATCCCACTCCCTACTAGAAGTAGGAAATACACCGTGCTGCGCTCTCCGCATGTAAATAAAGATTCTCGAGAGCAGTTTGAAATCCGCGTGCATACTAGGATTATAGATATTATGTCCGCGACACCGGATACTGTTGAGGGATTGATGAAGCTTGATTTGGCTCCAGAAGTTGATGTCGAAGTAACTTCGATGGGCAAATAGCTTGCATAAATTACATAAGGATTTGAGATGGAATTTTTAGCGCAAAAGATAGGAATGAGCAGGACTATCGGTAGTGTTAGCACACCTGTTACACTCCTAAAAATTTTAAACACCAAAGTATGCGAGATTAAGGAAAATGGTCAAGCATTGGTCGCTTATGCTAAGGGCAAAGCGCAGAATAAGAGCATTGCAGGACAGCAAAAAAAGTATAATCTCAGCAAGGAGTATAACCGCTTTGCTACTTTAGCGGTGGCAAATACTGAGGTTGGCGATCTTGATATGACTTCTCTTGAGAATGCACAGCGTCTCAAAGTGTCGTTTAATACGAAAGGGCGCGGATTTAGCGGAGCTATGAAGAGATGGAATTTCCAAGGTGGTCCAGCTGCGCACGGCAGTAGATTCCACAGGAGACTTGGATCTATAGGAAACAGAGAGTGGCCAGGTCGTGTCCAGCCCGGGAAAAAAATGGCAGGGCATTATGGGAATGAAAAAGTAACAGTGCAGGCACAGGTCATTTCCTTTGACAAGGAAAATGGCATTATCGTGCTAAAGGGTTCTGTCGCTGGGCATAATGGCGCATTTGGCAAGATTACTATCATTAAATAAGGGTTACAAATGAGTAGTGCAGTAGTGTTGGATAAATCATTTAAAAAGACAAGCGAGATTGCTTTGCCTGAAAGCTATAAGGGTATCAAGGAGCATAATCTCTACTTGTATGTCAAGTCGTATTTAGCATCTTTGCGCGCAAACAATGCCAAGGCTAAAAAGCGTGGTGAAGTGAGCGGAGGTGGTAAGAAGCCTTGGGCGCAAAAGGGTGGCGGGCGTGCCAGAGCTGGTAGTATCACTTCACCTGTTTTTGTTGGAGGTGGGGTGGCTCATGGTCCAAGTAATAATCGTAACTATGACTTAAAGATTAACAAGAAGCAAAAGCGGCTTGCCCTTGAGTATGCCATTAAACAAAAGGCAGAAGCAGGCAAGCTTTATGTTGTAGATTCTCTAAGTGTTGAAAGCGGGAAGACAAAAGATGCGTATGCTGTGTTTAAGGCTCTTAATGAGAGAAGTGTGCTTTTTGTCTCTCAGTCAATCCGTGATGAGAAGACATTTTTAGCATATCGTAATTTACAGGATTGCTATTTTATTGAAGCAAGTGAGATGAATGCTTATCTTGTGGCGGTTTTCCACGCAGTTGTGATTGAAAAGGCTGTATTTGATGCATTTTTAGAATCTGGAAGTAAGGGGAAGTAAATGGCTGATATAACAGATATTAAATCCATTCTCTACACAGAGAAGTCGTTATCGCTTCAAGAGAGTGGGGTTTTGGTCGTGCAAACATCAACACGCGTTACAAAAAATCAACTCAAAGAGGTCTTCAGGGAGTATTTTGGCGTGGTTCCAGTGAAAATTAATTCCTTGCGCCAAGATGGTAAAGTTAAACGCTCGATAAAGAGGGGCGGCAATGGAAGTCAAAAATTTTATGGGCAGCGAAGCTCTTACAAGAAGTTTTATGTGAAGATTCCAGAGGGTGCGAAAATTGATTCGCTCACAGCATAGAGGAGTAGAGTATGGCAATTAAGACATATAAACCATATACCCCAAGTCGTAGGTTTATGAGCAATCTTAGCTCAAGCGACATTACTGCAAAGCCTAGTGTAAGGAAGCTGTTGATTAAGCTTCCTGTTTCTGCTGGGAGAAATAACAATGGCAGAATCACAAGTCGTCATAAAGAGGGTGGTGCGAAGAAGTTGTATCGCGTGATTGACTTCAAGCGCAATAAGTTTGGTATCCAAGGGCGTGTGGCAGCGATTGAGTATGATCCGTATAGGAATTGTCGCATAGCTTTAGTTGTGTATCCCGATGGTGATAAACGCTATATACTTCAGCCCAGTGGATTGCAAGTGGGAGATATGGTAATTTCTGCGGAGTCCGGGCTTGATATTAAGACAGGATATGCAATGAAGTTAAAAAATATCCCTATTGGAACGGTTGTGCATAATATTGAGATGCATCCGGGTGCTGGCGGACAGCTTGCTAGAAGTGCTGGATCAAGTGCGCAGATTATGGGGCGGGAGGGCAAGTATGTGATCTTGCGTTTGCCAAGTGGAGAGATGCGCTATGTTCTTGATGAATGTATGGCGACCATTGGTGTCGTGGGGAATGAAGATTTTATTAACATATCCATTGGTAAAGCAGGTAGAAATCGTCATTTAGGAGTCCGCCCTCAAACGCGTGGTAGTGCTATGAACCCAGTGGATCACCCACATGGTGGTGGTGAAGGTAAGACTGGATCTAGCGGACATCCTGTTTCTCCGTGGGGAACACCAGCTAAAGGCTATAAGACTCGCCGTAAAAAAGCGAGCGATAAGTTAATTATCTCAAGAAAGAAAAAGTAAGGATATAGTATGGCACGATCGATTAAAAAGGGTCCTTTCATTGATGAGCATTTAGCGAAGAAAGTGGCAAAATCTAAAGAAACCAAGGATAGTAAGCCCATCAAGACTTGGTCTCGAAGAAGCACTATTTTGCCCGATATGATAGGCTTGACTTTTAATGTTCATAATGGGAGAGCATTTGTTCCAGTGTATGTGACAGAAAACCATGTTGGATATAAGTTAGGTGAGTTTGCTCCTACGCGAACTTTTAAGGGACACAAGGGTAGTGTTCAAAAAAAGATTGGAAAGTAGGGGTATGCTATGAGTAAAGCTTTGTTGCGTTTTGTTAGATTATCTCCAACGAAAGCTCGCTTAGTGGCGAGAGAAGTGCAGGGTATGAATGTTGAGCTTGCGCTTGCTAGCTTGGAATTTACTCCAAATAAGGCTGCTAAACTGATTGCCAAAACAATTGCTTCAGCCGTGGCAAATGGTGGATATGAACCGAAAAATGCCATCGTATATTCCTGTCGTGTTGATGCAGGTCCTGTGCTAAGAAGGTTTATGCCTAGGGCTAGGGGGCGTGCTACTCCTATACGCAAACCTACTTCGCACATCCTTGTAGAAGTATTGTCTCAAAGCGAGGTCAGTTCTTTGCAAGCGAAAAAGTCTGCTAAAACTGCTTCTAGCACATCTATTGCTGGTGATGATGTGAAAAATAAAGGGGAAGTGCGCAAGGGTGGAGCAAAGCAAGCTAGAGTGTCGGTCTCTAAAGCGAAGGCTCAGCCAGAATCTAAAGCAAAAAAATCAGAAACTAAGGATAAATAACAATGGGACAAAAAGTTAATCCAATAGGACTTAGACTAGGTATCAATAGGAATTGGACATCTCGCTGGTTTCCTAATGTTCAAACTGCTCCTGATAATATTCTTGAAGATCACATTATTAGGAAATTTCTCAAGAAGGAGCTGTATTACGCGGGCATTAGCGAGATTATTATAGAGAGAGCAGCAGCAAAGATCCGCATAACTGTGGTGGCAGCACGCCCCGGACTCATCATAGGTAAAAAAGGTGCTGATATTGAAAACAAAAGAGAGGCATTGAGAAAACTCATTAAAAAAGATGTCTCAATCAATATCAAGGAAGTCAAGCGTCCGCAAGCTAATGCACAGCTGGCTGCAGAAAATGTCGCCATGCAACTTGAGAAGCGTGTAGCATTTAGGCGCGCTATGAAAAAGGTTATGCAAGCTGCTATGAAATCTGGCGCGAGAGGCGTGAAGATTAAGGTGTCTGGACGCTTGGCTGGAGCTGAAATGGCGCGAACAGAGTGGTATATGGAAGGTAGGGTGCCGCTTCATACTCTGCGCGCTAAAATTGACTATGGTTTCGCTGAAGCTTTTACTACTTATGGAATTATTGGAGTTAAGGTATGGATCTTTAAGGGTGAGATTCTGCAAAAGGGTATTCAGCCAGATAAACGCGAAGATGGCGAAGAAGAATTAAGAGGGTCGCGATCAAAATCCAGAAGAGGGGGACAATAAATTATGTTAATGCCCAAAAAGACGAAATATAGAAAGCAAATGAAGGGTCGTAATCGTGGTAAGTCTATACGCGGCTCATCTTTGGCTTATGGTAATATAGGCATTAAGGCTCTTGAGCTAGGCAGGATAGATTCTCGCCAAATAGAGGCTGCAAGAATAGCTCTTACTAGACATATTAAGAGATCTGGTAAGGTGTGGATACGCGTGTTTCCTGATAAGCCATTGACAGCAAAGCCGCTTGAGGTGAGAATGGGTAAGGGGAAAGGCGCAGTAGAAAAATGGGTGATGAATATCCAGCCCGGTAGAATTATTTATGAAATTACTGGTGTTGAAGAGAGTATGGCTCGAGATGCTTTGGCTTTAGCGCAGAGCAAGCTTCCTTTTAAAACAAAAATCATAACTAGCGAGAGTGAAAATGAAATTTATTGATTTGAAAGATAAAGATTTGGCGGAGCTTCATAAGATTCTTAAAGATAAAAAGTCCGAGCTTTTTGAATTACGTTTAAAGCTTAAAACGATGCAACTGACCAATCCTAGTCAAATTGCAATAGTGAGAAAGGATATTGCTAGAATCAATACTGCAATATCAGCAAAAAAGGATAACAAATGAGCCAGATGCCACATAAAAGAGTGATACAGGGTAGAGTTGTTTCTCGAGCGGATAAGAGTGCAGTGGTTTTGGTAGAGCGCAAAGTCGTTCATCCAAAATATCGCAAAATCGTTAAACGCTTTAAGAAATACACAATACACGACGAGAAGAATCAAGTTAAGGTTGGTGATGAAATCATAGCGATAGAGTGCAGACCTATTTCTAAAACCAAATCGTTTAGTCTCAAAGAGATTGTATCAGTAGGAGTGTAGTATGATACAGAGTTTTACGCGCTTAAATGTAGCAGATAACAGCGGTGCGAAGGAAATTATGTGTATTAAGGTGCTTGGTGGTAGCCATAAGCGTTATGCAAGTGTTGGTGATGTTATTGTGGCATCTGTTAAAAAAGCGATCCCTAATGGTAAAGTCAAGAAAGCTCAGGTTGTCAAGGCTGTTGTTGTTAGGACAAAAAAGGAGATCCACAGGGCTAATGGCTCGCTTGTTCGATTTGATGATAATGCGGCAGTGATTCTTGATGCCAAGAAAGAGCCGATAGGGACGAGAATTTTTGGTCCAGTAAGTAGAGAAGTGCGATATGCTAATTTTATGAAGATAGTATCGTTAGCTCCGGAGGTGTTATAGTGGTAAAGTGTAAGATAAAAAAAGGCGATATGGTTAGAGTTATCGCTGGAGATGATAAGGGCAAGGTAGGGAAAGTGCTGGCTGTGTTTCCCAAGAAGTCATTGGTAGTTGTTGAGGGTTGTGCTCTGGTAAAGAAGGCGGTAAAACCTACTGATGACAACCCTAAAGGTGGGTTTGTTACTAAGGAAAAATCCATACATATTTCTAATGTTAAGAAAGATGGGGAGTAGGTTATGTTTGCATTGAAGAAAAAGTATAATGATGAGATAAAAGGACAGCTTAAGAACGAGCTCAATATACAAAACCCTATGCTTCTTCCAAAATTGGAGAAGATAGTTATTAGTGTGGGGGCTGGTGATTATGCTAAGGATTCTAAGATTATGCAAAATATAGCTGACACTATTTCGCTTATTGCAGGACAAAAAGCCATTATTACCAAGGCGAAAAAATCTGTCGCTGGCTTTAAAATGCGTGAAGGTATGCCTGTCGGTGTAAAGGTAACTTTGCGCGGCAAGCAGATGTATAACTTTTTAGAAAAACTTATTGTGATCTCTTTACCTAGGGTTAAGGACTTTAGGGGTGTGCCTAGGAATGGGTTTGATGGAAGAGGGAACTATAGCTTTGGCTTGAATGAGCAATTAATGTTCCCGGAAGTTGTTTATGATGATATTATGGTAACGCATGGTATGAATATTACGATTGTTACTTCGACACAAGATGATAAAGAGGCATTTAAGCTCTTAGAGTTATTTGGTATGCCATTTGCAAAAGGGAGATAGTATGGCAAAAAAATCAATGATTGCAAAAACCAATAGGAAAGCGAAGTTTAGTGCAAGGGCATATACTCGATGCAAGGTATGTGGAAGACCACATTCTGTTTATAGGGATTTTGGACTTTGTCGAGTTTGTTTGCGAAAAATGGGAAATGAAGGCTTAATCCCAGGGTTGCGCAAAGCTAGCTGGTAGAAAGGAGTAAATAATGGTGAATGATATTATTGCAGATTCTTTGACAAGGATTCGTAATGCTTCTATGAGAAGGCTAGAATCTACGACATTATATTATGCCAAGATCGTTGTATCGATTTTGGAGGTATTTAAGGATAAGGGTTTTGTTAAGGAATATAATGTAACAGAGAAAGATGGTAAGCAGTCGATTCTTGTGCAGCTTGCTTATGATGAGCGTGGCAAATCTGTGATTAACGAGGTCAAGCGTATCAGCAAGCCTGGTCGCAGGGTATATAAGGCTCGCAGTGAGCTAAAGCGATTTAAGAATGGATATGGGACTATAGTTGTAAGCACTAGTAAGGGAGTGATATCCAACGACGAAGCATATAGAGCAAATGTCGGTGGTGAAGCTTTGTGTAGTATTTGGTAGTAGGAGAACATTATGTCAAGAGTTGGTAAAAGACCTGTTGGTATTCCAGATTCTGTGCAAGTGAATGTAGAGGGCAGTAAGATCACATTTAAAGGGGCGAAAGCTACAAAGGAGCTTGAAACATACGGCAGAGTTAAGGTAGAGTTAAAGGATAGGGAACTTGTTTTTTCTGCATTGGATTCTGCTCCGCAGTCTAGAGCTTTTTGGGGGACTTATCGAGCTTTGGCAAATAATATAGTTGTTGGATTGACTCAGGGGTTTGCAAAAACTCTTGAAATTAACGGGGTCGGTTACAAGGCTGCTGTATCAGGTAATATGCTTGAGCTTGCTCTTGGATTCTCTCATCCGATCAAATATCCCATACCTGCTGGAGTAGAGATGACACTTGATAAGAATCAGCTTACTATCAAGGGTAGCGATAAGCAGCAGATTGGGCAAATTGCAGCTGAGATACGGGAGTTTAGACCCCCTGAGCCTTATAAGGGTAAAGGGATAAAGTATGCTGATGAGATCATTATTAGAAAAGCTGGTAAGACGGCGAAAAAATAACTAAGGGGCTGATATGACTAGTAAAGTTTTGGAATTGAAAAAGAGCTTGCGCCTTAAGAGAAAAGCTCGCATTAGAGATAAGGTGAGTGGCGTGGATTCTCGCCCTAGAATTAGTATTTTTCGATCAAATAAGTATTTGTATGCTCAGGCGATCGATGATGTTAGGCAGATAACTCTTGCAGCCGTTGATGGGAGAAAGCTTAAGCTTGGCAACAATAAAGATCAGGCTAAGCAGATTGCTGCAGTATTTGCGCAAGAGCTAAAGAGTAAGGGGATCAATGAGGCGGTATTTGATCGTAATGGGTATTTGTTTCACGGTGTTGTTCGCGTCTTTGCAGATTCTTTGCGAGAGCAAGGTATAGCACTATAAAATTAAGGAAGATGTTATGAAAATCGATAGAGAAGAATTTAGTGAAGTTGTTGTAAATATTGGTCGTGTAACAAAGGTAGTTAAAGGTGGGCGAAGGTTTCGTTTTAATGCACTTGTTGTCGTGGGCAATCGTAATGGTATGGTTGGATTTGGCTTGGGTAAGGCGAAAGAAGTTCCAGATGCTATTAAAAAGGCTGTCGATGATGCATTTAAGAATGTTATCAAGGTTAATATCAAAGGCACAACGATAGCCCACGATATCGAGTATAAATATAATGCAAGTCGTATTTTGCTCAAACCTGCCAGCGAAGGGACGGGTGTTATAGCAGGTGGGTCAGCTAGACCTGTGATAGAGCTTGCTGGAATTAAGGATATTTTGACAAAATCTTTGGGCTCTAGTAATCCTTACAATGTAGTTAGGGCTACTTTTGATGCTCTAGCACAGATTAAAGCATAAGGGGGTATTGTATGGCTTCTTTACATATAATTAAACCAGCTAAGGGAAGCGTAAAGGATATTAAGAGAGTGGGTCGTGGTCAAGGTAGTGGTATGGGTAAGACATCTACTCGAGGTGGCAAGGGGCAGACGGCTCGCACAGGCTACACAGCTAAGAGAGGGTTTGAAGGTGGGCAGCAGCCACTTCAGCGTCGTCTGCCAAAAGTCGGCTTCACAACTAGAATCCACAAACCTTATATTATCAATGTCGATAGAATCAAAGCCGTAGTTGGTCTTAGTGAGATTACCATAGAGAGTATAGATGGTGTTCATAAGCTTCCTAGTTGTGCTAAGGTTGCTCAATCTGCATCATTGGCGCGACAGAAAGTTCTCGTTAAGCTTATAGGTGCTGGTGCATCTGCACTTGCAGATAAAGTGAGAGATACTAGGGTAGCTGTGAGTGGGCAGCGAAAATAGGACAAGAGTCTCGTATGAATAAAGCGATTGTTAATAAGATTCTTATCACGCTAGCTTTTTTATTTGCTTATCGTGTGCTTGCATATGTTCCAATACCCGGGGTCGATGCGGCGGTCATTAAAGATTTCTTCCGTATGAGCAGTAGCAATGCCTTGGGGCTTTTCAATATGTTTAGTGGTGGAGCTGTGGAGCGTATAAGTATTATTACGCTTGGCATTATGCCCTACATCACAGCTTCCATTATTATGGAGCTTTTGGCAGCCACTTTTGCTCCACTTGCAAAAATGAAAAAAGAGCGCGATGGTATGCAGAGATATATGCAAATCATTCGCTATGTTACGATTTTTATTACAATTATTCAGGCTATTAGTGTGTCGTTTGGGTTGCGTAGTATCGGCGGCGGTCCTAATGGTGCAATTTTGATTGATATGAAAGAGTTTTTGCTTATTTCTGTGTTTGCTATGCTTGCTGGGACAATGCTTCTTGTGTGGATTGGCGAGCAGATTACACAGAGGGGCGTAGGTAATGGCATAAGCCTTATTATCTTTGGTGGTATTGTGTCTGGGATACCAAGTGCAGTTGGATCGACTTTCAAGCTTGTTAATACTGGAGAAATTAGTATCCTAAGTCTTGTTGTGATTGGCATTATCATTGTCGCTACAATTTGCTGTATTGTGTATATTGAGCTGGCTGAAAGGCGAATCCCTATTTCTTATGCACGTAAAGTGGTAATGCAGAATCAAAATAAGCGCATTATGAACTATATTCCCATTAAGCTGAATTTAAGTGGAGTGATACCGCCTATTTTTGCTTCTGCATTGCTTGTGTTTCCATCCACGATTTTGCAAGCTTCAAGCAATCAATATTTACAGCTTGTCGCAGATATTTTAAGCCCTAGCCATTATTTGCACCACATTTTAATGTTTGTGTTTGTCGTGTTTTTTGCTTATTTTTATTCTTCGATTGTGTTTAATGCTAAGGATATTGCAGATAACCTGAAGCGCCAAGGTGGATATATACCTGGAATGCGTCCGGGTGAGGGGACTTCATCATTTTTGAATTTTGTCGCAAATAATTTGACCTTGTGGGGCTCATTGTATTTGGCGATTGTATCCACCCTTCCTTGGGCATTAGTGAAGCTTTTGGGCGTGCCTTTCTATTTTGGTGGGACTGCTGTGCTTATTGTCGTGCAGGTTGCCATTGATACAATGCGTAAGATTGAAGCACAAGTCTATATGAATAAATACAAGACATTGAGTGCGGTTGGATTCTAGAATTGTGAATGGTCGCGGAGTAGTGTTGTGGCGATAGCAATTCGTAGTAAGCGAGACCTTGCTGGTTTAGAGAAGTCATCGACAATTGTGGCAAAAACACTGGCACTTGTGGTGGAGAATGCTCTGCCTGGAATTAGCCTTTATGAGCTCGATAGGATTGCTGAGGATTATATTGTATCTCAGTGTGCTCGTCCAGCTTTTAAGGGGCTTTATGGATTCCCAAATGCTACTTGCTTATCTCTTAATTCCGTGATTATTCACGGTATCCCCAGTGATTATAGGCTGCAAGATGGTGATATTTTAGGAGTTGATTTGGGTGTTGAGTGTGGGGGGTGGTTTGGTGATGGTGCTGTTACTATTGGTATTGGGAAAATAAGCCTTAAAGATGAGCAATTGATCGCTTGTGCGAAAGATGTGTTATATGAAGCTATTGATTTTTGTTGCTCTGGTATGCATTTTAAAGAGTTAAGTTTGTTTTTAGAACAGGCAATTACGCAAAGAGGTTTTATTCCTTTACAGGGATTTTGCGGGCACGGAATAGGTAGGAAACCGCACGAAGAGCCAGAGATACCAAACTACTTGGAATCACCCAACCCAAGGCAGGGACCAAAAATTAAAGATGGTATGGTGTTTTGTATTGAGCCTATGGTATGCCAGAGTGATGGAGTGCCAGTGATTTTGGAAGACAAATGGTCTGTTGTCGCTAAGGATATGCAAAATGGTAGCCATTATGAGCATACGATTGCTATGATTGATGGTAGAGCGAGAATTTTAACCCACAGCTAAAGGAGTAAGATTGGCGAAAGATGATGTAATAGAAATAGATGGTAAGGTGATTGAGTCTCTGCCAAATGCGACTTTTCGAGTCGAGTTGGATAACGGACATATTGTTCTGTGCCATATTGCCGGAAAGATGAGAATGCATTATATTAAGATTCTACCGGGCGATAGGGTAAAGCTAGAATTAACCCCCTACAGCCTAGATAAAGGTAGGATCACATATCGCTATAAATAAGCCTGCTTTAAACTAATGTCGGCTATAATCCGCGTTTTTAGTTTTGGAAATGACAGAGCTATTGCTTTAAGCGATGTCCTAGATGTCATTAATTTATAAGGAGTTCGTATGAAAGTGCGACCGTCGGTCAAGAAGATGTGCGATAAATGTAAGATTATCAAGCGTAGGGGTGTTGTGCGAGTGATCTGCGCCACCCCCAAACATAAACAGAGACAAGGATAAACAATGGCGAGAATTGCTGGTGTAGATTTGCCTAAAAAGAAAAGAGTTGAGTATGCGCTCACATATATTTATGGTATTGGGCTTAAGAGTTCGAGAGATATTCTTAGAGCTGTAAATATTTCTTTTGACAAGCGAGTTAATGATCTCAGCGAAGATGAAGTATCTGTTATTGCTAAGAAAATTCAAGAAAGCTATGTTGTTGAGGGTGATTTGCGTAAAAAAGTGCAGATGGATATAAAGGCTCTTATGGATCTTGGTAGCTATCGTGGTCTAAGGCATAGAAAGGGGCTTCCTGTTCGTGGGCAGACAACTAAAAACAATGCGCGCACAAGAAAAGGAAAGCGTAAAACAGTTGGCTCTAAAAGCTGATAGGATCTTAAGGAGATATAATGGCTAAGAATACGACAAAAAAACGCGTTGTTAAGAAAAATATCGCGCGAGGAATAGTGTGTATATCAGCTACTTTCAATAATACGAATGTAACTGTTACAGATGAGATGGGCAATGTGCTATGCTGGGCTACTGCTGGTGGATTGGGCTTCAAGGGAAGTAAGAAATCTACCCCATACGCCGCACAGCAGGCGGTTGAGAGTGCTTTAGCAAAAGCCAAAGAACATGGGATTAAAGAAGTTGGTATTAAAGTGCAAGGACCGGGAAGCGGTAGAGAAACTGCTATCAAGAGCGTAGGTGCTGTTGAAGGCATTAAAGTATTATGGCTAAAGGATATAACGCCATTGCCACACAATGGTTGCAGACCGCCAAAAAGAAGAAGAGTGTAAGGGGATAATAATGGCACGATATAGAGGACCTGTTGAAAAATTAGAGCGAAGATTTGGTGTTTCACTTGCATTGAAGGGTGAAAGAAGGTTGGCTGGCAAGAGTGCGCTTGAAAAGCGACCATATGCACCTGGTCAGCACGGACAAAGACGAGGGAAGATTTCTGAATATGGCTTACAATTGCGAGAGAAGCAAAAGGCTAAGGTGATGTATGGTGTCTCCGAGAAGCAATTTCGCTCCATCTTTGTTGAAGCAAATAGGCAAGAGGGTAACACGGGGGAGAATTTGATTAGACTGATTGAGTGTCGGCTCGACAATGTTGTGTATCGTATGGGGTTTGCTACTACTAGACGCTTTGCTAGGCAGCTTGTTACACACGGGCATATTTTAGTTGATGGCAAGAGGCTTGATATTCCATCTTATTTTGTGAAGCCGGGTCAAAAGATCGAAGTGGTAGAAAAGACTAAAAATAATCCACAAGTGTCTGCTGCGCTTGATCTTACGGCGCAGGTTGGGATTGTGCCTTGGGTGGATATAGATAAAGATAAGCGATTCGGTATTTTTACACGCTACCCACAGCGAGAAGAAGTTGTTATTCCTATTGAAGAACGCTTGATAGTTGAATTGTATTCTAAATAATAGATTAGGCAGGTGATTTATGGATATTTTTAGAACTATTCCTTACATTCCTAATGAGATTAAGATAGAGGATATTGGTGAAAATCGCATTCGCGTGAGTGTGTGGCCATTTGAGCCTAGAAGTGCCATTACATTTGCACATCCTTTGAGACGCTTGCTTTATTCTTGCACGCCCGGTTATGCACCTGTTATGTTGCATATTGATGGCGTGGCTCACGAGTTTGATTCTGTGCGTGGTATTACAGAAGATGTTACTCCTTTTATCGTTAATCTTAAGAGTATCTATTTTGCAGGAAAGGGTCCAGAAGTTAAGGACACAATTCGTGTTAATTATGAATTTACCGGTCCTATGGAGCTTCGTGGTGCAAATTTGGTAAATGATGAAGTGGATGTGGTCAATAAAGATGCCTATCTTGCTACAATTAACGAGGATGCGAAATTTAGCTTTTCTCTTGTCATTAAGCGTTCCATTGACTTTATGCCTAGCGAGTTAGTAAGAAAAGATAAGGATTTCACAGGGGAGGTTGGGCTTATACCTCTTGATGCATTTTTTAGCCCTGTAAAGGAAGCTGTATATAGGATTGAAGATGTGCTTGTGGAAGATAATCCTAATTTTGAAAAGATTGTGTTTGAGATAGAGACAAATGGGCAGGTTGCACCGATTGATGCTTTTAAGAATGCTGTGGCTGTAGCACAAACTCAGCTTAATATATTTGGGGAAGATGTAGCGGTTTTGAGCCCAGATTCTGGAAATGCTGCGGAAGATGTTGTGGATATAAAGAATCTTCTTGTCAAAATTGATACACTCAATCTTAGCACGCGCTGCTTTCATTGCCTAGATAAAATTGGTATTCAATATATTGGTGAGCTTGTGATGATGAGCGAAAATGATTTGAAGAATATTAAAAATATGGGTAAGAAATCTTTTGATGAGATTGCTGAGAAATTAAGCTCATTTGGCTATCCCATAGGGACATCTTTGAGCACAGAAGTGCTTGAAGCTTTTAATAAAAAAATTGGTCGATCAAAGTAACCTATCGTAGCTAAGGAGTATGAATGAGACATAGACACGGATATAGAAAGCTTGGCAGAACAAGCTCACACAGAAAAGCACTATTGAAGAATCTTGCTATTGCGTTGATTGATAATGGCAAGATAGAGACTAGTGTCTTTAAGGCAAAAGAATTGCAAACTTATATAGAGCGTCTTGTTACGACTGCTAGGGTTGGCGATTTTAATGCACATCGTTTGGTATTTGCATATTTGCAAAATAAAGGTGCGACAAAGAAGCTAGTAGCCGAAATTGCTCCAAAGTATAAAGAACGCAAAGGTGGATACACTCGCATACAAAGAACGCGGACAAGAAGAGGCGATGCTTCGCAGATGGCTTTTATCGAGTTTGTTGAGTAGGCACTGGAGGTATGCACCTTTGCTTTTGATGGTGGTGTGTATTAAAGAGACTAGGAATGGCATAGTGCCTATACAGGTAGCGGCGTGAATTACTCTCCTATTCACCCAAGTAGTGCAGAGCCCGTCTGCTCTGCAAATGTTATAGCATTGTTAGAAAATACCCCAGATATACAGATCATTGATATACGAGAGTCTAACGATTATGCTGTAGATCATATAGACAATGCTAGGAATTTTCCTATGCAAGACTTTGCTAGCTTATCACAAGAGATTTTAGCCCACCCGCAGGCAGCATACTTACTTCATTGTTATAGTGGCTATACAGTCTCTGTGTATGGCTCTTATCTTGTGGAGATGGGCGCAAAGAATGTGTATTATTTTGACGAGAGTTTTTATGAGCTTAAACAAGCGTTACAAAACCACCATAAGCAAGAGTAATGACACATATGCAATCGCCTACAGATCCAGCACAGCAAGTAACCCCCGCGCAAGATACCATTATGCAAACTATTATTATAGTGGGCTATGGTGCTATGGCAAGGGCTATTACTTATGGTTTGAGCTGTATAGGCAAATACCACTTAGAGATGTGTGGCAGAGATGTATCAAAAGCCCAAATGCTTATCAATGAGTTTGCGCTAAAGAATGCCACAGCCATCGCACTAGAATCTAACTCTAGTAGTCAGTGCGATAGCAGCCATAATACTCTAGAATCCACACAGAGTAACGCTCTCTCTATCGATATCCAAGATAAAATCGTGTTTTTGTGTGTGAAGCCCTATGGGCTAAGTAGTTTTCACTATGTTGGACGGGCTAAAGCTGTGTATAGTGTGCTTGCTGGCGTGAGTGTCGCTACATTACAAAGCCACATAAGCGCGCAAGCATATATCCGCCTTATGCCAAATGTCGCTGCTAGCCAGCTAGATAGTGCGACTGCGGCTTTTTGTGTCAATGCCGATATGAAGCAAGCGCAAGAGATTTGCGAGAGTTTTGGCAGCGTGGTGTTTGTAGAAGATGAGAAGCTCATTGATGCTAGCATCGCTACAAGCGGTAGCTCGCCTGCGTTTCTCGCGCTTATCGCCCAAGCGTTGGTGGATTCTGGGGTGCGCGCAGGGCTGAAAAGGGAGGATTCTTTTAAGCTTGTGGCACAGACTCTCCAAGGCGTTGGCTCGCTAATGTATCTTGAAAATCGCACCCCTCAAGAGATTATTGATATGGTAACCACACCGGGAGGGACGACCATTGAAGGGCTAGCCGTGCTAGAATCTAGCGGCGTGCGTGGCGCGATTATGCGCGCTTGCCAAGCAAGTGTCTCTAAAGCCGCTAGCGCGCAAGTGGCTTTAGATAGCCCAAGTAAAGAATCCCAATGAGCTATGTCTCTATGCTTCGCGCTATGCTCACAAGGCGCGATAAAGTTATCTTGCTTTGTCTTTTTATCGCTACGATATTTTTCTCCGTGATGGAGACTATTAGCATTAGTATTATTATGCCCTATATTACTTTTGCCTCCAATCCTGACTTAATCTTCGCTCAAGATATTACAAAGCAGATTTATGAGCTTTTAGAGTGTAGCTCATCGCTGCAGTTTATGGTGTTTTTCAGCGTGATTTTGATCGCATTCTATCTATTTAGAATTGTGTATGGCGTGGCGTATAATTACGCGCTAAATCGCTTCGCATTCCGCAAATACCATTTCTTCGCCTATCGGCTCTTTTGCAAGGCAGTGGATTTAAACTATGCTGATTTCACGCGCAAAAAGACCGATACCATTCGCCACTCTATTACAGATTCCGCGCTTAAGGCGTCTTTTTATGTGCAGTATTGGCTGCAGATGTTTGCTGAGATTTTTACGATCGTGCTGATGTATGGGCTACTGCTGCTAACTAGCTGGAAGATGACATTGGTGCTAAGTGTGATTCTAGGTGTGCAGGTGCTGCTTATTACGCGATTTATCGGCGGCAAGATTAAAAAAATGGGCACGATACGCAACGCTATGGATATGCGCTTCCACGAGATTATTTCTAAAACTTTTGGGAATTTTAAGATCATCAAGCTCAAGGGCAATCAAGAAGATGTGCAAAAAGAGTTTGAGAGTGCTAGCCACACGCGCATTGGTGCAGAGATTCTCGCGCAAACCCTTCTACCTACACCTAAGCTCATTTTAGAGACGATAGGATTTAGCGTGCTTATTGCTAGTGTGGTGTATATTTTAGTGCGTTATGATTCTGCTGCGGCGGTGTTGCCGATCATTTCTATGTATGCACTTGCGTTATATAGGATTCTACCTGCGGTAACAAAGATTTTGCAAAACTACAATATGATGGGGTTTTATGGTATAGCTGTGCAGCAGGTCTATGAGGATTTGCTCTATCATACAGACTATGAAGATAATGCACCTTGTCATTTTGCAAGGAGTATTGAGCTGCGCGGTATTGAGTTTGGCTACCAGCCTAATAAGCCCATTATTAAAGACTTTAATCTCATAATCAACAAGGGAGAAAAGGTAGCATTTTGTGGGGAGAGTGGCGCGGGCAAAAGCACTTTGGTGGATTTGATTATTGGTATCTATAAGCCCCAAAAGGGCGAGATTCTAATCGATGGAGTAAAAATCGATAACCACAATCTCCGCAGCTGGCGCAAGAAAATAGGCTATATCCCACAGACAATTTATCTCTTTGACGGAAGTGTCGCGGAGAATGTAGCCTTTGGTAGCGAGCTTGATGAGCGCAGAGTGATTCAAGCGTGCAAAAAAGCAAATATTTATGACTTTTTATGTGAGCACGATGGCATTGATACGCGCGTGGGCGAGGGTGGGATTTTGCTAAGTGGGGGGCAGAAGCAGCGCATAGGCATTGCGCGCGCGATTTATGATGACCCAGAAATCTTAGTCCTAGATGAAGCGACAAGTGCGCTAGACTCCAAAACAGAAGCTAGAATTATGGAAGAGATTTATGGCGTAGCGCAGGATAAGACTCTGCTAGTCATCGCTCACAGGCTTAATACCATTGAGCATTGCGAGCGCAAAATAGAGCTAAAGAGATCCTAGAGTGCATAAAATAACCACAAAGGAGAGAGTATGCTAACACTACGCAAAGCAAATGAGCGGGGGCATTTTAATCACGGCTGGCTTGATACCTATCATAGCTTTTCGTTTGCAGGGTATTATGATGAAAGGTTTATGGGTTTTAGCGCGTTGCGCGTCATCAATGAGGACAGAGTAGAGCCAAGCCAAGGCTTTGGGACGCACTCGCATAAGGATATGGAGATCTTAACTTATGTGCTAAGTGGGAGCATCGCGCATAAAGATAGTATGGGCAATGAAGAGCGAGTGCCAAGTGGAGAGTTTCAAATAATGAGTGCGGGCAGTGGCATTACACATTCGGAGTTTAATCTTTTGAGTGAGCCATTGCATTTTTATCAAATTTGGATTATGCCAAATGAGCTAGGCATTACCCCACGATATGAGCAAAAGGCATTTGACATAAACAAGGGTAAAACACTTATTCTCTCCCCAAACGCGCAGCAAGATTCACTCAAAGTGTATCAAGATATGCGTTTGTGGCTGTATAGGGATATTACAAATGAGACTTTTAGCTTTGAAAGTGGTCGCAAGGCATATATCCAAGTGGTGCGTGGCAAACTAGAGATAGAATCTAGCCAAACTAAGCCCTTTGTCATAGAAACAAGCGATGGCGTGATGTGCTGTGCTGAATCTAGCTTCAATCTTAAAGGCTTAGATTCTAGCAATGAAGTGCTGATTTTTGATTTGCCTTAGGCGTATGGCGTATAAAGGGGCGTGATGTCTGCAATGCTTACAATCTCACATTTGCATAAGTTTTATGGCGATCATCTTGTGCTAGATGATATTAGCCTAGAGCTGCACAAGGGGTCGGTGCTGACACTTCTAGGACCTAGTGGCTGTGGCAAATCCACTCTTTTGCGCTGCATTAACGGGCTAGAATCTACGCAAAAAGGTGAGATCTACCTAGAATCTAAGCAGATCAATACCAAGCACACAGATTTTACAAAGGTGCGCCAAGACATTGGTATGGTGTTTCAAAACTACGAGCTATTCCCGCATTTAAATGTGGAGGAAAACATTATGCTAGGACCGCTAAAAGTCCAAAAACGCGCACGAGATGAAGTGCTAGAGCAAGCTCATAGCCTGCTAAAGCGTGTAGGGCTAGAATCTAAATCAAAAGCCTACCCCAAAGCCCTAAGTGGAGGGCAGAAGCAGCGCGTGGCAATCGTGCGCGCTCTTTGTATGAATCCAAAGCTTATGCTCTTTGATGAAGTAACCGCCTCGCTTGATCCAGAAATGGTAAGAGAGGTGCTTGATGTGATTTTAGAGCTTGCAGATTCTGGTATGACGATGATGATTGTAACCCACGAAATGGGCTTTGCAAAGGCTGTGAGCGATAGGATTGTGTTTTTGGATTCTGGTAAAATTGTGCAAGAAAGCACGCCGAGCGAGTTTTTTACCAATCCTGCTACCGAGCGCGCACGCAAGTTTCTCCATACTTTTGACTTTAAGCGCAAGTCGCACTAGTGGCGACACTTACAGGGCTCTAGTAATATTTACCAAATTTCGCTAGAATCCGCTTTGCCTTTATGGCAGTAGTGTAGCTTATCCCCTCCAAAGCTACACTACTTAGGCTACTGCACCCCCTCCAGCAGTAGCCTTTCTACTCCTTATCCTTTAATCCATTATTTAAACTATTTTTGCTAGGATACCGCAAGAGCTATCCAAAGGAACACTATGCTAGAAATCTTAATGATAGAAGATGATGTAGAGCTTGCAGAAATTTTGAGCGAATATCTCTCCAAGCACGATATCAATGTAACAAGCTATGATGAGCCATATACGGGTATGAGTGCGATCAATGCTAAGCATTTTGACTTGCTTTTGCTTGATTTGACTTTGCCTAATCTTGATGGACTTGAAGTGTGCAAGCGCGTAGCCAAGCAAAAAAATATCCCCATAATCATCTCTTCAGCTCGCAGCGATGTCGATGATAAAGTGCGCGCACTTGAGAGTGGTGCTGATGACTATCTGCCAAAGCCCTATGACCCCAAGGAGCTTCTCGCTAGAATCCAGTCGCTTCTGCGCCGCTACAAAAGCCAAACCCCAAAAGATGATGCAGAAGCAAGCCCGACTTTCCGTATTGATAAAAATAGCCGAGAAATCTACTTCCACGATAAAAAGCTTAGCCTTACTCGCGCGGAATACGAGATTTTGACACTACTTATTAGCAAGAAGGGTAATGTTTTCACACGAGAAGCAATCGCCATAGAATCTGAATCCATCAACCCAGAGAGCTCTAATAAAAGCATTGATGTGATCATTGGGCGATTGCGCGCGAAAATTGAAGATGACCCCAAAAAGCCAAAGCATATCATCTCTGTGCGGGGCGTGGGCTATAAGCTTGAGTTCTAATCTCCTAAACCACTCTCTCTAACAATAATGAAGCATTCCATATTTTTCAAAATTTCTATGTTGTTTTTGTTTGCTATGGGGAGCTTTTTTGCCTTTTCTTTCTACTTCTTAAAATTTCAAGTTGAGCGATATGACAATACAAATGAAAAGGAAAAATACGAGAAAATCAGCATTGTATTCAACCGCATAATTTCCCAAGAAAACAACCTTGAGACCATACAAAACTATCTTAAAGAAGTGGGCTTCATACAAATCAACGATAATCGCTTGCGTCAAGCCATTATCCAGTCAATCCCCATTCCCTACGATACTCCGGGGATATTTTTGCGCTCTGTGGAAGTGCAAGATGACTTGTTTATCCTTGTGGTAAGCGATGGAGAAGTGTATTTGTATAAGGACTCTATGAGAGGTCTTTATGTCAATTACTACCTTATCCTTTTAATAGGCTCGGTGATTTTGATCCTACTTTTCGCGCTAGTGATACGCTCGCTCCTGCCGATGATTTATCTACGCAGGCAGATTAGGAAATTTGCCAAGGGCGATGTGCGGGTAGATTGTAGAATCCCACAAAAAGATGAGATAGGTGAGCTTGCAAGTGAGTTTCATAAGGCGATCAATCGTATCAATGCGCTTAATAACTCGCGCACACTCTTTTTGCGCTCTATTATGCACGAGTTAAAAACCCCCATCACCAAGGGCAGAATCACAGCAGAAATGGTTGAGAACCCCACGCATAAGCAGCGGCTAATCTCGGCATTTGATCGGCTTAATTTCTTAATTGATGAGTTTGCCAAAATCGAGCAGCTCTCCTCACATAACTACAACCTACAAAAAAGTGAATTTATCGTGCAAGAGCTTATCGCTCACATAGAGAAAATGCTCCTAATTGATAAGCTAGAATCTAGCCCCATTGCTAACCACTGCCCCAATGATTTGATAAAGGCAGATTTTGAGCTCTTTGCAATGTCGGTGAAAAACTTAATTGATAATGCCATTAAATACAGCACAGATGGTAGAGTTTCCCTAGAATCTGATGGGCGCAATCTTATCATTTCTAATTATGGCGCGCCGCTTACAATGCCCTTTGAAGATTATTGCAAACCCTACTTTAAGGACTCTACCAAGCCTAGCTCGCAGGGCTTTGGACTTGGAATGTATATCATCAAAAACACCCTTGATGCGCAAAATTTCAATATCACTTACACACATAGCGATGGGGTCAATAGCTTTACTATTGAAGGCTGCATTATTGAGAGCTCCTGCCCACTGCCTATCCCAGATATAACAGCCTAGCCACATAAGCCACTTTAAAGCTAGAATCTAGCTAGCAGATTCCTAGAGTCCCATACTTTAAGCCACACTTGGATAATTTCCCTTATAATTCCGCAAGCAAATCATTGCCATATTATAGAATCTAAGGATACATACTATGCCTAGCTCCACATATACCCCCATAGAATCCTCCACTTGCAGCACCAAGCCAAAAGCCCTAGAATCCAGCCAAGCGCAGTCTCTTTGGCGTGAGAAATGCGCGGTCGTGGGCGTGTATAACGCGCCAAATGCCAATGTCCTAGCCTACTATGGACTCTTTGCTATGCAGCACAGAGGGCAAGAAGCCAGTGGCATCGCCACTAGCAACACCCAAAAAATCGCAATCTATAAGAAAAATGGGCTTGTAACCCAAGTCTTTGAGCCAGAGATTTTGGCAAATCTCGTGGGATTCTCCGCTATCGGGCATAATCGCTACTCCACCGCAGGCGAAGAGAGTATCAATGAGTGTCAGCCTATTTTTGCGCGCTATTCCCTTGGCGAAATCGCTATCGCCCACAATGGCAATCTCACCAACGCCAACACCATACGAGAATCACTCACCAAAGAAGGCTCAATCTTCCAAAGCTACCTTGATACAGAAGTGCTAATCCACCTAATCGCCAAATCCCAAAAATCCACGCTAAGTGAGCGCATTATAGAATCCATCTGTCAAATCGATGGCGCATTTGCCCTAGTGATTCTCTCTCGCACCAAGATGTTTGCCATACGCGATCCTTATGGCTTGCGCCCTTTAAGCCTAGGCATAATCGAAAATGACGATGGCACGCAGGGCTACATTGTGGCAAGCGAGACAAGTGCTTTTGATCTAGTGGGGGCGCGGTTTGTGCGCGATGTGGAGCCCGGAGAAATGCTAGTCTTTGACAAGCAAGCCACAAATCCCACCTACAAATCCTACCGCTACAAAGCTCCCACGCCCTTTCCTTGCGTGTTTGAGTATGTGTATTTCTCGCGCCCTGATAGCGTGGTATTCTCGCGCAATGTCTATGAAGTGCGTAAAAATCTAGGCAAGCAGCTAGCAAGAGAGCATACACTAAAGGCTGATATGGTGATCCCTGTGCCAGACTCTGGTGTGGCGGCAGCTCTAGGCTATGCGAAAGAGAGTGGCATAGACTTTGAGCTAGGCATTATCCGCAATCACTATGTCGGGCGGACATTTATCGAGCCAACGCAGCAAGCAAGAGAGCTAAAAGTCAAGCTTAAGCTTAATCCCATAGCAGGGCTTATTAAAGACAAAGATATTATTGTCATCGATGACTCTGTGGTGAGAGGGACTACAAGTAAGCAGATTATTAAAATCCTGCGCCAAGCAGGTGCTCGTAAAATCTACTTGCTAGTCTCTGCTCCGCCTACGATCGCTCCTTGCTACTATGGTGTGGATACGCCAGAGAAGGAGCAGCTAATTTGCGCAAGCCATAGTTTAAAAGAAGTGCAGAGCTTCATAGGCGCGGATTATCTAGGGTTTTTATCACTAGAGGGCTTAAGAAAGAGCATAGAATCTAGCGCGCCAATCACCCAAGCGCAAGAGAAGCTCTCCTACTGCCAAGCGTGCTTTGATGGCTGTTATGTGGATTCTATCCATAAGTGATGAGAGAGCTGCTAACACTTGGGCGATACTTCCAAGCGCGCTTTGGGCAGCGCGTGCGTAAAATCCCCATAACCTTACAAGGCTTCACCTGCCCTAATATCGATGGCACGCTGGCTAAAGGTGGCTGCATTTACTGCTGCAATGAGAGCTTCTCGCCAAGTGCCATAAAGGTGCCAAAAGTGGATTCTAGCCCCACTATGCGCCCAAATCTCTCTACAAACCCCTTGCTTCCTAAGCAGCTAAGCCAGCTAGAAGAGCAGTTTCTCTGGCATACAGAATTCCACAAGCGCAAATTTGGTGTGCAAAAATATATGGTGTATTTCCAGTCCTACACCAACACTTACGCGCCTTTAGAGACACTGCGCACGCTTTTTAGCAAGGCTTTGAGCTTTGCTAATGTCGTGGGGCTAAGTATCGGCACGCGTGTGGATTGTGTGGATTCTAGGGTGCTTGCAATGCTAGGGGAGTTTGTCAAAAGTGGCGCGGAGATCTGGCTGGAGTATGGGGTGCAATCAGTCTTTGATGAGACGCTAAAAAGAATCAACCGCGCCCACACAACTCAAGGGATTAAAGAGCTTTTTGCTGCAACAAGAGCAAGTGGGGTTAAGGTGTGTGCGCATCTCATCTATGGGCTACCGGGCGAAGATAGCGAGATGATGCTGCACTCTTTGCAAAAGGTGCTTGAGTGGGGGATTGATGGCATTAAAATCCACCCGCTCTATGTCATCGCAGGCACACCGCTAGCGCGTATGTATCACGCGCGCACCTATGTTCCAATCGACTTAGAATCTTATGCTGATTTAATCATCAAATCTATCCAAATGCTCCCGCCTGAAGTGGTGATCCACCGCATTAGTGCTAGTGCGCACGAGGAGAGCTTGCTAGCACCCAAATGGTGCTTTGACAAAAATATCCAAATGCGACTTTTGCGCGAGAGATTGCTAGAAATTGGGGTGGTGTATTGATGCGTGCTGGGCAGGAGATAGTGGTTATCGCACTTGGTGGGACGATTTTGGGCAGGGGCAAAAGGGGTTGTGAAGGCTATGTGAGTGGGGCAATGGGCGTGGAGAGCTTGACTAAGGAGCTGTGTGTAACGCTAGGGCTCAAGCGTGCCGAGCTAGAGCAAAGGCTTGGCGCGAAAATCACGCTATTAAGCCTAGCGAGCATTGATAGCGCGGAGATAGATTCTAGGATTTTACTAGAGCTTGCAAGAGCAGTGCAAAAGGCTCTGCAAAACAAGCGTGTATGTGGGGTAGTCGTGCTACAAGGCACAGATACTTTAGAAGAAAGCAGCTTTTTTCTCCACCTGCTAAGCACTAGCAAAAAGCCCATTATTTTTAGCGCGGCTATGCGCCCAAATAGCGCGCTAGGCAGTGATGGAGTGCGCAATTTCTACCACGCACTCATACTTGCCGCTTGCCCAAAATCAGCGAAAAATGGCGTGCTTATTGCGCTAAATGACCTAATCTTAAGCGCGCGCGATGTGATAAAGTCCCACACTCTAGCAGTCAATGCCTTTGAATGCGGCTACATAGGCTATATGCTAGAGCATACGCCGCAGTTTCTCTATAAGCTTAGGCAAATCCACACTTATAAGACACCATTTTCTTTAGAGCAGCTTTGTGCTCCACTGCCTAAAGTCGCCATACTTTATGGGTATCAGGGCGATTGCGTGGGCGATTTTGCTCAAGTGCTTAAGGGAGAGTATAAAGGCGTGGTGTATGCGGGGCTTGGAGCTGGGAATTGCAGTGCTAGAGCTTTGCAGGCTTTAAGCGATCTTAGCGAAAAAATCCCTGTTGTCATAAGTAGTAGAATCCAGCAAGGCGCAGTATCTGGGGCTGTGGCTAGGAGGTTTATCACTGCTGGTAATATAAGTGCGCCAAAGGCTAGAATCTTACTTCAGCTAGCCCTAGCACATAGCTTTACTCACAAAGAAATTGCGCAAATCTTTAGGCAAATATAAGTGCGCTTAAGGCAGGTTTAATACTCTGCTTCAAGCAGCCCGCAAATAATGTGGATCACAAGAATATGCGCTTCTTGGATTCTAGGTGTGTTATCACTTGGGATTACTAGATTCTGGCTTAGCTCATTCATCTTGCCCCCACCTTTGCCACTTAGCCCCACGCAGTAGCAGCCAAGCTTTTGCCCTACTTCAAAGGCTCTAAGCACATTAGCAGAATTCCCACTTGTGCTAATGCCAAAGAGCGCATCCCCTTTGTGCGCAAGTGCTTCTACTTGGCGAGAAAACACAAACTCAAACCCATAGTCATTGCCAATGGCAGTGAGTGCGGAAGTATCTGTGGTGATAGAAATCCCTGCTAGGGCTTTGCGCTCCTTTTTATATCGCCCACTAAGCTCCGCGGCAAAATGCTGGGCATCTGCTGCGCTGCCACCATTGCCAAAGGCGATGATCTTCCCGCCAGAATCTAGCACAGCCTTAAGCTTTTTGGCGACTTGCTCAATGTGGGCTTTGAGCGTTAGCGTGGCTTGTAGTGTAGCGATACTCTCACTTATTTCGTTATGGATAAAGCTTTGCATTGTTACTCCTTGTGTGATGGTGTGTGTGAGCGGATTTTGTCAATAATGCTTGTGCTAGATCTGCCCTGCACAAATTCTATGAGCTTGACTTCTTTAGCAAACGCACTGCCTACTACTTCCTTGCCTGCATAATCCGCGCCCTTTACAAGCACAGCAGGCTTAATGAGCTTAATAAGCTCTAAAGGCGTGTCTTCTTCAAAGATTATGACAAAATCCACGCACTCTAGCGCAGCTAGCACGGCAGCGCGATCTTCTTGGGGGATTATGGGGCGGCTCTCGCCTTTTAGCCTTTTTACCGAGCTATCGCTGTTAAGCCCTACAATGAGCAAATCCCCAAGCTCTCTTGCCTTTTGCAAGTAGGAGATATGCCCTGCGTGCAGAATATCAAAGCAGCCATTGGTGAAAATGATTTTTTTCTCTCGTAGGCTTTGTAGCAAGGCTTGCACATCACTTTGTGTGATGATCTTAGAGTCTGTATATGCACCATTATGCAAGAAGCTAATAATCTCACTTAGGCTTGCAGTAGCACTGCCGATTTTGCCTATCACCACCGCCGCAGCGGCATTAGCAAAATCACTTGCTTGATAAATATCAAGCCCACTGCTAAGCCCAAAGGCTAGGGCTGCTATGACTGTGTCTCCTGCGCCTGTTACATCATAGACTTCTTTGGCAATGGTGGGGGACTTCACTAAGCTATCATCGCATAAAATCGCAATCCCATCTTCACTTAGTGTAACAAGACAGATTTTGAGATTACACATAGCTTGGAGCTTCTTCATCGCTACTTTTAAGCTCTCATCATCTTGTATCTGCGTCTGCGTGGCAATGCTTGCTTCAAGCTTATTGGGCGTTAGCAGGGTGGCGTTTTTGTATTTTGTATAATCGCTTCCCTTTGGATCAACAAGCACAGGCTTATGTAAGCTTCTAGCAAGAGTGATGATGCGTTGGGTGAGATTTGTGGTTAGCAAGCCCTTAGCATAATCGCTCAAAATAATTGCATCAAAATTATGCAGTTTGTGGCAAAACAGCTCAAAGAGCTCATCTTCTAGCTGCGTTGTGATAGGGGCAGAGTCTTCTCTATCTACGCGCAAAACTTGCTGGTGGGAGATTAGGATTCTGCTTTTTTGCGTGGTGGGGCGAGGGGTGGGGATAATATAGGAGACATCAATATCTAGTCGATCTAGCTCGCCAATAAGCCACTTGCCTAAATTATCTTCGCCGACAATCCCGCACAAGCTTACTTTCGCTCCAAGCGCGCTAAGATTCGCGCCTACATTGCACGCGCCGCCTAGGCGATTGTTTTCACTTTTGACATTGACCACTTGCACAGGGGCTTCTGGGGAGATTCTATTGCACGATCCCCAGATATAGTGATCTACCATTATGTCCCCTACGACAAGGATTCTAGGTGTTTTGTTGTGCAGTCGTATCATTGCTTATCCTTATGTAGCTTGTAAATGCCTTCAATATAGTCAGCTATGCCATCTTCTAAGCTATAAGCTGGGATATAGCCTAGATCTTGCGTGCTTAGAGTAATGTCTGCTTGGGTGTGTGTTTGGAAAAATGTGTAAGGGTTTTTGATATATTCTAGCGTGAAATCTCCTAAGGGTGCTAGATTCTCGCGCGCACTTAAAGCATTTAGCTCCTTGCGCAAAATGGCAATAATGTCATTAAAGCTGCGGCTAACTCCAAAGCCCACATTATAGACCCCGCCTTTTTGCGCACTCATCGCTAGCACATTTGCCGCTACCACATCATCGATATAGACAAAATCTCTCATTTGCTCGCCAAACTCAAAGAGCTTCACACACTTAGATTCTAGTGCTTGCAAGCCAAGCTGCAAAATCATCGAAGCAGTCTTGCCTTTGTAAAATTCTCTCCTGCCATAGACATTAAAGTAGCGTAGTCCTATGATTGGCGCATTGGGCGAGTCTGCTAGAATCTTGCGCACACTATGATCCATAAGCAGCTTTGAGTAGCCATAGATATTTTCTGGGATCTCGCCAGAGCCTATGGTGTTTGGAGCAGGGGTGTTGCCATAAGTGCCTGCCGAGCTTGCATAAATCATCTTCGCACCCTTTTGCAGCGCGATATGCAAAAGCTCTAAAAATGCGTGGTGATTGGTCTCGATCATTAGCTTTTGATTGCTCGCGGTGGTATCGCTTATGGCAGCTTGGTGGAATACATAGTCAAAATGCAGCTCACGCAAAATCTCTAAGCTTTTGGTAATATCAAGGGCTAGCACATCGCCTTGAAAGCCTAAGAGATTTTTAAAATGTCCTAGTGAAGTGGGATTCCCACTTGGGAAGCACTCTCCATCGCGGAATTTATCTAGCACAATGACGTGCGTATCTTTATGGTGGGCTTGGAAGTAGGCGGCAAGCGCACTGCCGATAAATCCTGCCCCACCGGTGATTAGAATACTCTTGCCAGAGAGATTTGGGAGCAGGTGCTCTGGGATTTTTGGATTAGGGATAGAATCTAGCATTTTACACTCCTATACAGAAAGGATAGTTTGCATACTCTCACAAATCGCCTTGGTGTTTGGGAGTATGTGGAGATTGTCAATGGGGGCGAAGCGTTCTTTGGGGAGTTTGCCTACAAGGAGTTTATGGCGGATCCCGCCTGCTTGCCC
Source organism: Helicobacter canis (assembly GCF_008693005.1). Taxonomy (GTDB): domain Bacteria; phylum Campylobacterota; class Campylobacteria; order Campylobacterales; family Helicobacteraceae; genus Helicobacter_B; species Helicobacter_B canis. The sequence goes on from NZ_VXKE01000019.1 coordinate 154,703, forward strand.
TGCTTGCATATCAGTAATTTTATCACCGATAATAAAGCAGTCAGTAAGCTTTATATCATAATCCTTTTTCGCCTGCTCAATCATACCAGCCTTTGGCTTGCGGCACACGCAATCCTCCCCTTCTGTATGCGGACAGAAATAAATACTATCAAAGCCAAAGCCTAGCCTAGTTTTTAGCTCTTTTTGCATATAGGCAGTGATAGTGCGGAAGTCTTCTAGTGTGTAATACCCCCTGCCTATGCCACTTTGATTAGTAACGACAAAGAGCAAGAATCCCTGCTCCTTGCAAAAGCGCAGCGCATCAAAAATCCCCTCGCTAAAGATAAAGTCCTCTTGCTTATATACATAGCCTAAGTCTTTATTGATCACGCCATCTCTATCAAAAAACACCGCCTTTTTCATCACACTCCTTTAATGCCACATTGTAGTAATGCCTGCATAAATATTCCATAAACCAAGTAGCACCATAGCTATAAAGCTTACCCAAAATGCCTGCTTTTTATACGCGCTAAGCGCACTGCCTAGCATACCTAGTCCTAGCATACTAGGCAAGCTCCCTAGCCAGAATACGCTCATCACACATACAGCTCCAAGCACACCACTAAGTCCTAGGATTTGCTCATTAAGCGTATAAAGCGCGAAAAAATACACCAGCCCACAAGGCAGGAGTCCATTGAGCACGCCAATGCCAAAAAAGCTCCATAAAGAGCGTGATTGAAGCAGCGCGCCAAAGCTCCTGCTAAGCCACCTAGAATCCTGTATCCTTGGCTCTAGAGCGCGCAAAACTTTTGGAAAAAAGCCATAGCATATCGCATACACAATTAGCAGCACCCCTACAAATAAGCTTGCAAACTCGCGCCACAAATGATGCAGCGCAAATGCCTTGCCAAGTAGGGCAAATACTACGCCAATGCACACATAGCTACACCATCGCCCTAGGCTATATGCCAAATGCCCCGCCCAGCTAGGGCTTTTGATCTGCGTATAGGCTAGCACAATCCCCCCGCACATTCCCGCGCAATGTCCAAGAGAGAGCGTAAATGCGCTTATAAATACCAAGCTTAAGGGGATTAGAGTGGATTCTACTAGCTCCATCGCTAGAATCTAGCTAGACCATTCTCTTGATTAGATCGCGCCTATCAAGTCCCTTTTTCACGCTTGCTTCAAGCTCTTTGGCTATGGCTGGGTTTTTTTCACTCATATCATCAAGGGCTTGTAGCACTAGGTCAGCTTGGACATTTGGGTGCTTGCTAAGGCAGTAGAGAAAAAATCTCTTTTGTGTCGTGGTCATCTCAAGCTCATCGTAGTGTGCAAAAAGCTTAGCGACAGCTTGGGCTAGCTGCTCATTAGAGCTGGAGGAAAACTCAAGCGGTAGGAGCATTGTCTCAAAGTTGATGATCTCATACTCATCGCTAGAGTCTTTTACAGGAGCTGGCTTACTAAAACGCGCTACCACAATCACACAGGCTAAAATCACAAAGATAAACAAACTTAGATAAAAGAGCAGCTCTTCCATTGCTATACCTTAAACACCCAATTTTTCATAATTTTGGTAGAATTTTAGCTTATTTTTTATCATTTTGCTCGCAAACATTGGGGCTTATTGGGGGGCTTTAACTTGGGCTTCACGCGAGATTTACACTAGGATAGCAAATGACAGCACATCATCTCCCACCAGCTAGAATCCAGCTTTTACAAGAGCTAGCACACACTTATGGCACGCCGCTTTATGTCTATGATATGCCCCAAATTGCGCGTAATTTCACAGCATTTAAGCAAGCCTTTAGTGGTCGCAAATCGCTTATATGCTACGCCTTGAAGGCAAACTCCAACCTTAGCGTTTTGCGCCTTTTGGCTGAGCTTGGTAGCGGGGCGGACTGCGTCTCTATCGGCGAAGTTAGGCGCGCACTTTTAGCTGGAATCCCAGCGTATAAAATCATCTTCTCTGGCGTGGGGAAAAGAGATGATGAGATCAAGCAGGCATTAGAGCTTGGGATTTTGTTTATCAATGTGGAGTCCTTTGAAGAGCTAAAGCGTGTAGAAGCTATCGCTAAAGAGCTAGCACAGGAGCTAGAATCTAAAGAGCAAAAGCTAGAATCTAGCAAAGATTCATTGCAAAAGGCGCGCATTTCTATCCGTGTCAATCCCAATATCGATGCCAAAACCCACCCCTATATCTCCACAGGCTTGCACGAAAATAAATTTGGCGTGGATATGGATAGTGCGAAACAAATGTATCTCTATGCGCATAAATCCGCATTTTTAGAGCCTATTGGAATCCACTTCCACATAGGTAGCCAGCTCACAGAGCTAGAGCCACTCATAGAAGCCTCGCGTAAAATCGCTGATCTCGCACGCTCACTTGTCGCCCTTGGGATCAATCTGCGCTTTTTTGACATCGGTGGGGGGCTTGGAATATGCTATGAAGATGAAAAGCCCATCGATTTATATGCCTATGCGCAGGGGATTCTAAGCACGCTTAGTGGCTGTGATTGGACGATTATATGCGAGCCGGGCAGAAGGATTGTGGGCGATAGTGGGCTACTGCTTACGCGCGTGATTAGCCAAAAGCACACAGAATCTAAGCGGTTTGTTATTGTTGATGCGGGTATGAATGATTTGATGAGACCGGCGTTGTATGGTGCGTTTCATCAGCCTATTGTGCTAGGCTATGGTAGGGATTCGGCTTTGGGTAGTCATTCCGCAGATTTTAGGGATTTGGAGACAACCGCAGACCTCAAGTCTAGCTCTGCCCCCAAATCCCTAAAAAACCACGAAAGCCCCACCGCAAATCCTAGAATCCTAGAAGAAAATCAGGCTTCTTTGTCATTGCGAGCGGTATCCGCGAAGCAATCCACACTAGAATCTAGCGCGCAAGTGGATTCTAGCACCACAACAACTCTAAACGAGCCAACAAAGGATTCTAGGATTTGCGATGAGAAAACAAGGCGCAGCCGCAGTTTCTTTAGTAAATCGGGGCTTTCAAGCGATTGGCAAGGGAGTTACCTTAGTGGAGACCTGCGACAATCGCGCAGAATCGCCGATTTATCGCGCAAAGCCGAATCCTCCAGCGAGCAGCCAATGCCAAAAGCTGACATTGTGGGACCTGTGTGCGAGAGCAGCGATACCTTTTGCAAAAATATCGCTCTGCCTCCTTTGCATAATGGCACGCTGCTAGGCTTTGAAAACGCCGGGGCGTATGGATACTCTATGGCTAGCACTTATAATGCCAGAATGCGCCCAGCAGAAGTGGGGATTTATGCAGATGGGGCGAGATTGATTAAGCCTAGAGAGAGCTTTGAAGCAAGTGTGGCTGATGAGCTAGCTTTGCTAGATTCTAGTAAATAGCCCTGAAGGTATTTTTTGCAAGACATTATTTTGTGAATCTTGCTTTGCAAGCGCGGTAGGCAAAGCCTAAAGGGTTTTTGAGTAGGGCTATGATTTTATCAACTCGCAGCTGCATTGCTTGCAGATCCTTGCTTAGTGCGTGGGCATAGTCTTCTAGGCTTGCAAAGCTAGATTCTAGCTCTATAAGCTGCTTGGCAAAGGGCGTTGTTTTCCGCGCTAGATCCCACCAGATCGCGCGCTCATAGCCAAACATTGGCAAATGTGTAGAATCTAGCGCGAGATAGGGGGAGTCCCAGGGCTTTGGCTCACACACATAGTGGATAATCTTTCTTGCAGCAAAGCTTTGTGCTAGTGGGTTTTTGTAGGAGAGTGCGTTTGCTATGCGGTATTCATAGAATCGATATTGATTATAAAACTGCGTTTGGAGATTCCAGCTTATATCAAGGTAGTGGGCATTCTCTCCTACCACGGCATTAAGCGCATCTTGGTCAAAGTATAGCGCGCAGTAGGTGTTAAGAAACTCTACACATCGCTGCTCGATTCGCTTCTCTCTCCACTTGGGGAGATTTATGAGCATCATTCCAGAATTAAAGTAGATATGCTTTGGGCTAAAGTGATAGGGTGCGCCTGTGGCATCGCGCGCGCTTAAAGGGGACTGCTTGGAGACCACATCTCTTACCACCGCTATAATGGAGTCTTGCATATGATTTGCAAATATCTCTCTCACATCACTTAAAGCTAGCATATCTACATCTAAATATAGGGCTTTTTGCACACTCTCTGGCACAAAACGGGCGAGAAATAGTCGGCTGTAAATCACGCGAGTTTGGTTTTTTGGGGCGTTGATCGTATCTAAAAGCGTGGCGCAATCGTGCGTGCTGATTGTGCAAGGATGTGTGCTATTTAGCAAGGATTCTAGGGCAGGTAGTTTGGCTAGCTCTTGGGGGCTATCTTCATCAAAGCCCCTAGAATCTAGCAGGATATGGAAAGCAAAGGGCGCGCTATTAGTGGCATTGGCGTGGGCTATGATGCTGTGTAGAAGCACGGATAAATATTTGAGGTAGGGGGTGGAAGAGTTGAAAAAGATATGGTGGGCTTCTTGGGAGGATTCGGCTTTGCTTGGTTTGGGCGTTGGCTTTTGCGCGCTTTTGCGGGAGTCTGCGCTGGAGTCTTGGTCATTACCGCTTAGGTAACTCCCTTCACCTCCAGCTTGACAACCCACAAAACGAAGTTTCTTTAGAAAATCATCGCAAAATCCTGCCGCCTGCGACTTGTTTAAATTTTTGGCGTTTTCAAAAGTAGATTCTAGGCTAGGCATTCTCAACCGCTCCTAGCACACATTTTTTACAAATCTCATTGCTTGCAAACTCCCCTCTTTTATGCAATTCCCGTAGCTCTTGCATCTTCCCCCAGAAGCCCTCTATATCTACTCGCCCACTTTGCTTATAAGATTCTAGGATATTGCCTAAAGCTAGCTTCTCCCCCCAAAATGTGCAGCAAGGAAGCACATTGCCCTCAGCAGTGATGACAAGCTGCTTGTAGGGAAAAGAGCAGGAGAAATTATGCTTTTTTGTCGTGGTTTTGGAGAGTATGGACTCTTTCTTTTTGGTAGGTAGCACCATCTCTTGCACGCCAATCATATCTGCCTTATTCTGCCAAAATGCTAGGAAATCTTGCAGCTCAAATTCATTCCTTTGTGTGCGGACAAAATTCACCCGCACAAGCGGTGTTAGGGAGTTTGCTTGCTTTTTGTAGGCTAGAAGAGCTAGGACATTTTCTACCACGCGCTTATAGTCTCCGCCGGGGCGGATAATGTCATAGACTTCTTTAGAGATCGCATCAATGGAGATTTGCAAGCGATCTAGCCCAGATTCTACCAAAGAGCGTATGCGGTTTTCATTCAGCAAAAGCCCATTGCTAGAGAAATACACATCAAGCACCCCAGCCTTTTTGGCATAGGTGATAAAGCGTTCTAAATCCTTGCGCAAAAGCGGCTCGTTTAGGTAGTTTAGCTTGATCGCCTTTAAGCCCTTTGGCACGCCATCATCGATGATTTTGCAAAAGAGCTCATAGGGGAAGTTTAGATGTGATTTTTCTGCATTGCTCTCCATTGATAGTGGGCACATAGGGCAGGCGAGATTGCAAGTAGCATTTAGCTCAAAGTCGATTTGTATGGGGTAGGGGGTGATTATCTCTAGCTTTTGTGCTTTGGCGTAAGTGTCTCGGTAGCTGCGCCAAAGGATAGGGTCATTGATGGCTTGCAGCAGCTCTATTTTCTCCGCCCCTAGAATCCCTGTAAGCTCGCTTGCGTTACGCTGTAGTTCCATACTAGTCCTTTGTGGTTTGTGATTGCCATAGTGCCCAAGGTGCGCTGCCGCTGCTCCATAGCTCTATGAGCTTATTTCTATCGCGCAGGGTGTCCATACACTGCCAGAATCCATAATGCTTATAGGCATAGAGATTGTTAGAAGCGCATAGATTGCGCAAGGGCTCTTGCTCAAAGACACAAGCCTTATCGCTTGAGAGATACTCAAACACACTAGGCTCACAGATGAAAAACCCAGCATTGATCCACCCGCCTTGCGCACTAGAATCTAGCTGCGCTAGATCGCCTTTGGGCTTTTCATAAAATGAGCTAACTCTCTCTCCGCTCTCATCAAAGTGTAGCGCGCCAAATCGCCCTTCAGGCAGCACAGAAGTCATCGTTACTGCGCCTTTGTGCTTCTTGTGGAAATCTAGCAGTGCGTGCAGGTCAATATCGCCTAGCCCATCACCATAAGTTAGGGCGAATCGCTCACCCCCTATATAGTCTCTTGCTTGGTAGATTCTAGAGCCTGTCATATTCTCCTGTCCGGTGTAGAGTATGGTGATTGTCCAAGGCTCGACCTTGCTGCTATGGATTTGCAGGGAGTTTGTAGAGAGATCGATGGTTACATTGCTATATCGCATAGTGTAGCTTGTGAAGTATTCTTTAATAATGTGGGATTTGTAGCCTGTTAAGATGACAAAGTCATTAAACCCATAGAATCCATAGAGTTTCATAATATGCCACAAAATGGGATAGCCGCCGATTTCTACCATAGGTTTTGGCTTGAAGCTTGTCTCTTCAGCAAGCCTTGTCCCAAGCCCACCGGCTAAAATTAGCACTTTCACGCTGCACCTTTCTCTTGCACTTTGGTAAAACTTTGGCGAGATTATAGGGGTAAAAAGTTTTAACCATACTTAATAATTAGGGAATTATTACTTATAAAACTAGAATATATAGTAAATATTACTTTGTTTATTTTTATGCTAAGAGTTTATATGCTTGCAGAAACACCAATGCAAGGTCGCTTATGTCAAGCTCCACACCTAAGCTAGAATCTAGCCAAGCCCCCAAAGCCCCCAAGCAAAAAAGCGGCAAGCAGCTCTTCCAGCGCGATATGGCTGGGATTTTGGGCATTGATACTAAAACGCTCTATAATTGGAAAAAGCATAAGCCAAATCTTTACCGCATTGTTATGCTAGGCTTTAAATTTGACGAGCTGCTAGAGTGTAGCAAGAGAAATTATGCAGAGCTTTTGGAGATAGAAGCGCATCTTACTTAGCGGCATAAGGCTGGTAGATTCTGCTAGATTCTAGCTAGAATCTACTTCGCGCGCGCTTCTAGGGATTTGGCAAGCCGACTTAGCGGGAAGCACATCGCAAAATACCCCACAAGCAACGCGCCATATATGGCAAATGCCGCTGTGGGGATAGAGCGATTTGCTTCTATGATCTGGCGCCCTACTTGCAGCATATCGGCAATACCGATGAAAAGCAGCAGTGAAGTGGTCTTAATCAGCCTTGTAAAAAGATTGATAAGCCCGGGCAAAAGCCGCTTACTCGCAATGGGCAAGATGACAAAGAGCTGCACACTAAGGGGGGAGAGCCCAAGGGATAGGGCAGCTTCTTTTTGGTGTTTATCGACACTTTGCAGTGCCCCCCGCACCAGATCTGCCATCTCAGCACCTCCCCAGAAGCTAAAGACTAGCACCGCCACTGCGATATTTGATAGACTTATATGCAAGAGCTGGGGCAAGCCAAAGTAGCACACATAGAGCAAAGCTAGGATAGGGATCAGCCGCACAGATTCTAGGTAGAGCTTGCAGGCTATGCGCAAAATCCTAGAGCTAGATACCATCATAAGCCCCACAATCGTGCCAATGACAATGGAGCAAGCAATTGAAGCAAGTGCGATAGAGAAGCTAACGCCAATGCCTTGTAGGAGTCTGGTAAGATTGTGGATATTATAGAGCACTTCCATCACACTTCCTTTACACTTTCTTATTTATCGGGCTTATAGTCGCTTGTTTAGGTGGGATTCTAGCGCGCTTGCTGCTAAAGAAATAGGCAAAAGCAGCACGACATACATTAAAAGCAGCATAGCGAGAGCCTCATAAGTTTTCCCATACAAATCAATAATATCCTTACTAATGTATAAAATATCTCCCAATGCCAAAATCCCCACAACAGAAGTTTCCTTGATGAGAAAGATCACATTTGCTGTGATCCCGGGTAGGGCGACTCCAAGCCCTTGGGGTAGCACGACAAAGCGTAGTATATTTAGGCGGGAAAGCCCTATGCTAAGTGCAGATTCTACCTGTGTCTTGCTAATGCTCCCAAGCCCGGCACGGAAGCTCTCGCACATATACCCCCCGCCAAGAAATGCCAGCGCAGTGCTCGCGCAAGTAAAGGCAGAGAGCGTGATACCTACCTTTGGCAAAGCAAAGTAGAGAAAAAAGAGCTGGATAAGTAAGGGTGTATTGCGTGCTACTTCGACATAGCTTGTGATAGCAAAGCGCGTGGCTTGCAAAAGTGCGCGCTTAAGCTTGCCGCTATTAGCTAGCTCACGCTCGCACTCTATAAGCACGCACGCACACAAAAGCCCTATGACAATAGCCAGCGCAATGCCACAAAGTGAGATAGTGATTGTAAGAAGCAGCCCGCTTTTAAACAGCCCAATATGCTGCCAAATAAATGCAAAATCAAGCATTGTGTGCTTGCACGACCTGATAAAGTGCAGAGACTCCATCTATGCAGCTTTGTGGCGTGCAGTCTCTGCGTGCTTTGGCGATAGATTCTACAAGATCCTTTACTTGCGTGGCACTAAAGCGTGTGTGGTCAAACACGACAATGCCAAGCTCATCGCCTGCTTGTAAGAAATACTGCTCATAGCGTGGCATATAGCGAGTAGCACCGATAGAGATAAGTGCTTGGCGTGGGTAGTTTGCTTGCGCTAGAATCTGGGCGAGATCTTCTAGGACACCAAAGTCCTTTTGCGTGTTAAATTTACAGGCGATCCACTCAGTAAGCTTGCCATAAAAGTAGCTATAAGAGCTAAGGGGGCTACACTCGCCATAAGGCATAAACTCTGCGCCTTTATGCGAGATAAAAGAGGCGATTGAGTAGCGGTGGCAAATGCCAGATTCTATGAAAGTATCGATAGGGATTTTTGTGCCAAGTCCTTTGGAGCCAAGGGAGAAGTTTTTCTTTTGCGAGAGCTTTTTGGCATTGCAGTCGTTGCGCACAGAAGTATCATTGCACGCCATAAAAAATTTGGGCACAACGGCTTTGACCAGCCTTTGCGCGCTAGAATCTTCATAGATGATCTCACACTCCAAGGCGACTTCTGGCTCTGCTTGTATGCACATAGCAGAATCTTGCGGCAAGATTATGGCTCTATCATTAAAGCAGTCGCGCCCTAGCGTAGCGGAGCTAGGCACATAAAATGGAAAAATCCCCTTAGGCGCATTGACATCATCACATACAATGTTGGCAAAGTCCTTTGCCTCTCCTGCTTGCTCTAGGTGGTTGGCGAAATTCCCTGCGAGTCCAAAGCCAATTATCGCTTGTTTGTCTGCTTGCATAAATGTCCTTGCGGATAAAATAAACGCGATTCTAGCCAACTTTACACAAAACGCTACTAAGTTTTACAAAATTTCTCGCACAAATGTCCAAATCTACGCATTTATGGTGTTGTGCTTTTGGTGAGAGGGTGTGTAAGCATAGTGTAAAAGTGGATTCTAGTATAAAAGCTCGTTTTGCTTCAACACGATTCTAAGATTTGCGGTGGGGCTGTGTTGAAAAACTAAGAAAGTCGCGGGCGGTAGGATTTTTGAGCTAAAAACGGCGTTTTTCAAGGCTCACAAGGAAATAAGACTAGAGGTCTATTGACGCAGTGAGCCACAAACTCCCTGCTTTATCGCGCAAAGCTGAATCGCCCTAGGCTAGAAAAAGTAATGCCACCTTACAGAAGCATTATGCGTAATCCCCAACTCCC
>NZ_VXKE01000020.1 GCF_008693005.1 Helicobacter canis
TTCTGTTTTAAAAATTTTTTTCGTGATGGGAGGGGGGGGGGGGGGGGAATTTTACTCTTATCTGCTCCTTTTTTCTTAATCTCTATCGCGCGAGGAGTAAAGGCAAATTCTATCCTATCAATACTTCCACCTTGCCCCTTGCTTTTCTTGCCATTGCTATCTTCTTTGATTTTCTCAAAGGTAAGATTTTCAAAATAAGGCTTATTTGTATAGGGGCTATTCTCCGCAAGCTTTAGCACAGAAGGCTTAAGGATACGCTTATCTATATCGCAGCTCTCATACTTTGCTGGGATACTCATTAGCTCCCTGAATTTACTATATTTTACCACATATCTGCCTGTGGCTTGAAACTGCTTTAAAAGTCTATAAAGATTCTTAGCATACTTATTGTTGATAGCGCAAAACTCTCGCACCTCAAACCTCGTAAAGTGCGAGGTTATATCATTGATAAGCTCCATAGAGCTTTCTGTAACTTTAATCACAAGCGTGCGGCTCTTTTCATCTGCCATAATCTTTTCAAAAAAAGTATAGGCAGAGAACCGCTCATAGCCCTCTTCATCAATTTGGCTCTTTTCTGCTTTGAGCGAGTTTAGCTTCTTGGCAAAGTCTATAATATTTTTATAAAACCGCCGCCTATTCTTGTCGCTCTCTACAAACTCACGCATTTGCTCAAACTTAATAGTGATAGTTCTTGTGCGCTGATTTTTGGCAATAGCACAAAGGATAAAGAAAATATTAAAATCTGCTTCTGTGAAGTCCCTAAAGATGATTTGATTAAAGCGATTCTCATACTCTACGCTTAAATCTTTCTCATACACGACATCATCAGCAAGCTGCTCGGCTGGATTGATAGGCTCACCAAATAAATCCAGCTGTGGTGGCAACACTGCAGCCTTAATCTCTTCCATTACACCCTATCCTTAGTTGCGTCTATGTATTATCTTCCCTAGAGTCTAGCTAAAAATGTGTAACAAATCAACTTTTACCCATTATTTCTAACATTTCCCACAGCTTTTCGCAATTCGCCCTTTTAATTTTCGCAATATGTCCTTTTAAAATTAAGCTCACAAAAAACAGCACAAAACCCATACCTTAACTCAAAACAAAGCATTCTAAACATTACGCAATATGTCCTTTTAATAACGCTTATTTTCGCAATATGTCCTTTTAATTTTCGCAATATGTCCTTTTAAAAATCACTCTAGCAACGCTCCCAGCGATATTGCAAGCACATCTAAAACAAACAATATAAAAACAAAATTTAAAAGGGGAAAACTGCGCGATAATGATTCTTATAATTTATGTAAGTTTTTAAGATTTAAGAATCGCATTTAGATGTTTGTAAGTCTTCGTTGAAATCTTTATGTTGTGGGATTTTTATTTCATAAGTAAAAGAAAAAGGTTGTAAGAGTTCTTCAAGCTGTTTTGTGAATACTTTGCCTTGTTTATCATTGTCAAATCCTAAAAAAATATAAATAGAATTTGAGCAATTTTGTAACAAGAACAATAAAGCTTCTTTGGCTGATTTTGAGAAAGTTCCACTTGTGGCACAAAGTAGAGATATTTTTGTATCAAGCTCAAGGATTTGCAATAGACTCATAGAATCAATGCTAGATTCTGTAATGATGATGTATTTAATATCTTTTAAACTCTTTGTGCGTTTGTCTTTTAAAATTTCTATTCCTTTTTTACCAAATGCAAGTGTAGATAGCGGTTTTTTGTAGTTTTTGCCCTCTTTGTCTTTTGGTAGTGGTTGGTTGAGTTTCGCGCTATATCCGCACTGCACAAGGTCTTTTGCATTGAGTTTTTTCTCATAAGTATAAGTAGGGAAACAGATGTTTTTATAAGTATCAATTTTTATTGTAAGATGTGAAAAAATCTCTTCTTTTATTCCACGATTACGCAAATATAAGCCACGATATGCTGGATTTTTACTTGAAAGATTGATGCTTCTAAATTCTTTAAATTTAATGCTTGCTTTAATCTCTTTATCTTGTAGTTCTGTTGGTTCTATGGCGTGATGATTTAAATCAATATGTTTGCCAGCAATAAGTTTTTTTACATCAATAGAGCGAAGCTTGCAAAAATGATGAATATTTCCTTTGTCCCTTTCATTAAATGGATTGAAATAGAGATAATGTCCATTTGGCTTGCGTGTAATTACAAGAACATCGCCATTGCTATGATTCATTGTTATATGGCGCGTGGAGCTTTTTTCTAGTTTTTTTTCATAATTAAGAGTGCTTAGAATCTCGTGCAGTGGTAGTAGCACATAATCATAAGGGCGCATACTGCCTCCTACTTATCTAATCGTTCAGTAATGAAACCCTCAAGCACAGAGTTAAAAGCACCAGCTGGCATTTGGTGTTTTTGCGCGATGAGCTTTAGGCTCTCTGCGCTGTTATCAAATAGTAGCACATCATCGCAAAGTGGCGCGATAGCTTTGAGATTTTGTAATGATGTGCAAAATCTTCTTTCAATAAGCTTAGAATCTATATCGTGCCCACCCTTTGCCACGCGGATTTTTACCCGCTGCTTGGCTTTCTCCACAGAATCTAATCCCACATAATAGAGCGTTATTGCGTAATTATTGGCTTTTAGGGTGGAAAAAAGCTTTGTGATACTTGCGCCACAAAGTGTAGTTTCTTGATTGAAGCTTTGGTGGGTTTGTATGTAGTGTTTTCGTATGCGTAGGGCGATTTTTGTAGCGCGTGTTTGGTCTTTTTCGCTGCGCCAGTCCCCAAATGAGCTGACGATTTCATCAATATTGACACGCAGCCCAAATAAACGCCCCTTTTCTAGCTCGTTATAATAGAGCGTTGTTTTTCCGCTACCATTGACACCTGCAAAACTTGTAGCGTTTGGCTGCATAGCATTTCCTTTTATTTTGCTTAATTTAAGGTTTCGCAATTCTTAAAGCCCAAAAAGCCCTAAAATACACACTTTAAGTTTTGCTACACAGAATGTCTAAACCTTAAAAATACTTCTTTTTGCCTATATGCCGAGATTCTCTCTACTTTTAAAAAGTTTGAAAAGTCTTATTTTCATTCCTAAAATAGATTCTGCATTTGTATTTTAGTTAAAAATTTTAAAGCGGATAAATTCGGTAGTTTTCATATTTTTTTCTTCTGCCATTTCTTGGATTTTGAGAATCTCGCGTTCTGTGAAATACACTAGCACCTTTTGCGTGCGCTTGTTGGCTTCGCTTTTTAGTGGTGCGCCACGCCTTTTTTGGGCTATTTTGCTTGTCTCGCCCTCTGCGTGGTTGATAAACTCCGCTACACTTGTAGAAGCAGTGTGCTCGCGCTCTTGCTCTACCTTTTTGAATGAGTTTGTTTTAATGTTTTTGAGTCCTGCCATTTTGCAACCTTATACAAAAAATTTATAGATATGAAATATTATTATAAAATAGTTAATAAGATGTTTTTTAATAAAAAAATAAATGTTTATTAGAATAAAATATATTATTTATTAAATATTAAATAAATAATATTAAAAATATAATCTATATACTTTTAATATATTCTATTAACTCATCATAAAAGCGAACAAAATCATCAAAGGCTTTTTCACCACCTTTGCAAAACTCTGTAATTCCCATTCCTGCTGAAGTTGCATTTTTATATGCTTCTCTCTCATAGATGATAGAGTTCATTAAGTGTAGATTCTCTAGGTTCTTCTCATTGATATAGCTGCGTAAATCGCTAATTTTCTTTTCTAAAAAGGGGTTGGGGGAGGCTTTATCAATCACAATAAGTGCTCTAGATTCTGGGTTTATGGCACTGACTTCATCATAGAGCGAAATCATTTTATCAAGCACCACAACATCATATTGGCTTGGCACGCTTGGGATAATGATAATATCAGCAATGGCTAGTGCTTGGCGCATTTCCTTAGAATCTCGCCCGCCTGTATCAATCACAAGGCTATCGTATTTTTGACTTAGAGATTTAACCTCTCTTGCTAGCCCATCGCCAAGTTTGGTAACAGAATTAAAAAGTAGGGGGAGATTCTCGTTTGTGCGGATATTGAGAAAGGCTTCAGTGCTTCTTTGTGGGTCGGCATCAACAAGTAGCACTTCATCTCCCTCTTGTGCGAGTTTGCAGGCGATATTTACTGCAAGCGTTGTTTTCCCACTGCCACCTTTTTCATTAACGATTGAAACAATCATTTTTTATCCTTATTTAAATATTTTAGAAATTGTATAAGATTATTGTAAATATGTTTATAAGTATTTATAATACATTAAATAATGATTTTTTAGTAATAAAATAATATTAAATAAATAATATATAAAATATTTAATATCAATAAATTATTATTTTTATATATTAAAAATATAATTATAAATCTACATATAATAAATAAAATGGAGCATATAGAAATAGGCTGAAAAATGTGGTCAATAAAGGGATAAAAGAATGCTTGTGTTATAATTCTGCCGTGAAGCCTCGTAACTCCTTAGTGAAGTTGCAGCTTCACTAAGGGGAATTGCTTCGCCGAAAGGAGAAACAATTCAATGCTTATTAAATGCGTTGTCATTATAGCAATAATTTGCTTAATTGTGTCAAGTGCTTCTTGGTATTTGACATTTAGGCTAGGCGGGCAAGCACGCCTAGCCCCTATACAACGCATTTCCCTTGCTTGCTTCATTATAAAAAAGTAAGTCTTGTATAAAAGTAATAAATATTAAGAAATAAGCAGCTTATTCAACATTTTATGTGTTCTAATTTGAGAACACATAAAATAAAAAAATAAAAATAAAAGGAGTTAATTATGGATAACACTATCCAATTTAATAAGTGGAATACACTAAAACAAACTATACAAAACAATCAAACACGGCATTACATTAAAGAGGGCTGTGTATATTGGGTGCATATCGGGCAGAATATTGGGTGTGAAGTTTTTGGTAAGCAGCAAGACTTTAGAAGACCCGTGCTTGTGTTAAAGAGGATATATATTCCAAATTATATGGACGCTTTCATAGGAATACCGCTTACCACAAAAAAACTTAGTGGTTCTTCATTTGCTAGATTAACTAATGTAAAACATAATGTGGTCGTTACTGCAATGCTGGGGCAGATTAGAGCTTTTGACAGCAGAAGAACTATAAGCTATTACTATAAAGCAAGAAAAGAGGAAGTGGATAGGGTTAGAAATAAACTAATAAGTTTTTTATCTCCCAGCAACTAGGCTGGGAAACCCAAAGGATAAACCTTTGAGCCAATTCTCCTTGAAGAGATTCGGTATTTATAACGAAGTTTTGCTTAAATATGTCTTACTTCTGTTTTTTGGAGTTTTTTGATGGCTTCAGTTCATTGGTGTTTCCTGGTGTATCTTTGTTGTCTTTGCGTCTTTGGTCTTTCTCGCCTGTAGATTTAGCAGTGGGTTTTGGTCCCCTTTTTAAACCATCCTTTTGTATTTCCTTACTCATTTGCGTTTCCTCTTTGGTTAAGTTTTACAATTGCCATTGTAATGTCATATCGTAAAAATTGCAATAGTGATTCTGTGGCGATTTATTATTTATGTGGTATCAGGGGAGGGAAAATGTTTTACACATCTAGTGGCAAAATCAAGCGCGTAAGCACGCAGATTGCGCCCTAGATAGAGCCGATGAAGCGCGGTAAGCGCGACAATATCGGCGGAGCTATTGGTAGGCGCGCCTAAAGCGCAACATTTCATCAAAAACAACGCGTTGTTTTTGCCTAGCTGCTCGCAAAAAGTCCTTTTATTAAAGGCGGGTAATAAAACCCTAACCATCCAACACGCCCAAAAAGCACAGCATAATCCCTAAAAACACCATCTTTGCACTCTAAACCCGCTCACCAATGGGCAAAACCCTACAAGCTAACCACTTCTCCTACCACCAAACACGCAGGAGCTTCCAAGCTCCAAAATCTAAAAAACCTAAACAAGCCCTACTTATTGCCTCAAATCCCGCCTACTCTTCGCCTAGTCCTTTATCTTTGTTTATACCAATACGCTTGCTATATTTATCTAGCCGCCCCACTCTTTTAGAATCAAGCCTAATATGCTTGCCCTGCGCTTCTTTGCACAGAGATTCTGCCTTTTGTAAAAATTTTTCTCTTTGCTTCTCATCACTTGTGCGCTCAATATTGCCTAGCACCCTATCAAATTTTGCCTGCAGCTCATAAGCAGCACTTAGCCACTGGCTTGCTTCTTTAGATTCTTTTATGAGCAGTTTTTTATCTTGCTCTGTAAGCCTGTGCAAATCTCCATCATCAAAATAGGTTAAGCCCTTAAGTATCTGCACGAGTGGAAAATCACTGCCAAAAAACACGCCTACATCATTTAGCGCATTTTTTAGGCTTATGTCTGTTTGCCGCAATATCGTGGCAATATCAAAATAATCCTTATACTCTGCCCTATCACAAGTGGCTTTAAGCTTAGTGGCAAGAAGCGATTGCATATCTGCGATACGCAAAATCCCATCATCTGTTTGAGTGGCTTTGGCTTTTGATACAAAATCCATATCCCCAAAAAAAGAGAGCTTTACTTTTGATTCTGTCATAAACACGAGCGTATCTTTTTCCTGCTGCAATATCGTGCCTACTTTAATGCCTTCAAGCGTGAGTAAGGTTTTTTGCGACCTATCAATACTCTTATGCGTGAAAAAATCAAAATCCACAGATTGCCTATGCCCAAGCTGCAAGGCAATCGCAGTCCCACCAAAAAGCACAAAACCAAGCCCTGTGATTTGTGCTAAATGCGGATATAGTGCTCTCTGCTCTTGTGGCAGAATCTCTAAAATAGGCTTCATTTGCTAGCTTTGCAGAAAACTTCGCTTTGGTAGTGTTGGGATTATGGCATTTTCTCCATAGAGCATAATATGCCAATAATGCCAGCTTTTCTCATCAAACCACCCAGCTTGCGCTTTTTTAAGGGCTTCTTGTAAAACGCCCTTATCAATCTTGCATAGCAGTGCATACTCTTTTGGACTATTAGCATAGCGCATAGCACTAGCGATAATGCGTAAAGGATTAGAGCGCATAAGCTCATTGCTATCTTCCCACCACACATAATGCGCGAAGTGTTCTAGCGTTGATTGATTGATATGTGCGCTCATTTTCTCTTTCCTTTTGTGAGAATTAAAAGGACAAATTGCGAAGCATTTATATTATGCAATTCTCTATCCCAAATTATACTAAAAATAGGGCAATAGCGCGCTAAATAGGCATATAGCATAAACAAACGCTCACTTTCTTTTTGTCTTCAAGGCTTTGTCTATAAAACTTGAGCAGATTCTATAATCTAACTCATAGGATTGTGGTAGCTTTAAGTTCTTGTCTTTTGCTCCGCTAAAAGCGGCTATTTTTTCACATTTATTTGGTGCTTCAATAATGATTATGCTTTCTTTCATTCTTGCCCCTTTGGTAGAATTTGGCTTATCGCTCAAGCCCCAACTCATTTTCTAGCTTATTTTGGATTCTTGGTTTGACTCTAGCCTTTTGTGGTGTGCGCTCTTGCTCTTTGGTGGGATACCATTGCTCTTTGACAAAGCTCACCATTCTCACACCATCTTTAATCGCCCTTGAAATCTCGCTCTTATCATCTTGTAAAATCTTGAGCCAACCTTTTACATAAGAAGCGTGATTTTTTATATCATAATCAATGCCAAGCTCTAGGGCTTGTAAAAATGAATAAAGCTCTGCTCTTAACTCTTCTTTGGCATAGCTCACACTCCCAAAATCTCCACTTAATGCTCTTCCTAGCCTATGTTTTGCACCTGTGGCGTGTCCTAGTTCGTGCGGTGCGGTCGAGTAATATTGCTCTTTAGTAGCAAAATTTTCTTTTGGTGGAAGATAGATTGTGTCGCTATTAACACAATAGTAAGCTCTATCTTTGTTATGGTGGATAATGGGGATATGGGAGTTTTTTAGAATCTGCTCAATAAAAGGGTTTTCTTGGAATCTATCACGCTGTTTTATCTCAAAATGAATATTATGTTGTTTTTGGTGTTTTGCGAGTAATTGCATATCAAGGTTTTGACATTGAGTGATATTAAAAATAGGGATTTTCTTAAAAATCTTTTGCCATAGCCGTCCCTCTTCATCTTCAAAGACATATCCCCTAGTATTTTCTCTTTCTTCTTGTGTGATGGGCTTTTGTCCTACAAATAGCACATAGCTTGCCCTCTCTCCTTTTCTCACAGAACCATTAAGAGCTTTAATTTCATTAAAGGTAAGATATTTGCTCTCTGTATATTCATCACACAGCAGGCGCAGGGCATTTATGCCCTGATAAATTGTGCCTGTGTAGGGATTATGCGGCAAGATCCCATCATTTTGCCAAGGCTTAATCCAAGGCGCACTGCCAGATTCTAGCGCGTGCAGAATCTTCTCTTCTAAATCCTTAGCAAGCTCTTCTAGCACCCTACTCATCACTCTGCCTTGCAAGTATTGTCTCTTGCCCTTTTGCTTGTTCTCTCATTTCTTGCAGCAAATAGCCATAGATTTTAAGCTCTTCTTGTGTGATGCTATGCTCTTGCTCACACCACGCTTCTTGTTCTTGGTAGCTCTCTTGCAGTCCTAGAAAATCCCTTATACTTACCTTTTGTTCCATTTGCTTCCTTTCTTAATAGATTCTGCCTTTCATTGCGTTATCGCTGCATTGCGCTTTCTTGGCTTTTATTGTGTGATATATCTGGCTGTGGCTTTGGCAGAGGTCTATATTGCTCAAGTCCAGCTTGGGCTTGGAGATAATTGCTAATTTGCTTTTGTGTGTGTTCAGTTAAGCCTATGCCCTTAAGATAGTTTGTTGTTATGTCTTTTGGCTCATTGAGTGATAAATCAAGCTCTTTGAGCCTGCTTTTATCAAGGCTTGGGATTTGTGAAGTGTGATAGAGCGTTGTAGTCTCTAGGATTGGTGCAGGTAGCTCCTTAATATCATAGACAAAATCATAGTAGGGCTTATTTGTTTTTGGATTGATTTTGGTATTGCCATTTTTATCAACTTGTGGCTTTGTCTTTGGATTCCCTTTTTTATCAAGCACCTTAGTAGCTTCTTTGGTTTTGATATAAGAGATTTTAACGCCCTGCATTTGTTTAAGCTGCTCCCCTGTGAGCTTTGCTCCTAGAAAATTAGCTTGCTTGGCAGTAATCCACGAGCCATTTTCATAGCCAAGTTCTTTTTGCTTACTCTCTAGTAAAATTGCATTTAGTCCCTCATAGGGTCTGCCTGTCTGGGCGTTAAATGGTCTAGTATGTTGGAGTTCTTTAGCATTTTTTGCCTCAAGCCAAGGCGCGCTTTTGCTCTTTATGGCTTGGATAATGTTGTATTTGGCGTAGTTATTAAAACTCTCTTTTCTTTCCTCGTGTGTGTATTCTTCCCATTTTTTTGGTTGTGCTGACATTTTTTCTCCTTGTGTTTTGGTATTTTTAGGCTTCGCTCTCTTGGATAGCCACATCTTGTGTTTGAGCTAATCCTAACTCAAGCAGCTCATTTGCTTCTTCTTGGCTGATAGGGATTGCTCCCTCTGGCAGTGTGGGTGTCTGCTCTTGTTGTTCTTGCATAGGCACTCCTTAGAAAAATTCTCTTGCAAGCAAGGCATTTTGTTACCAACCAAACGCTAATACTTGCAAGAGTGGGCAAAGCCCAAAACTATGCTTTTCATCTCTTAAGCACAGATTTGGACTTTGTGCTAGTAGCCCTTAAGCCCCCTAAATTTGTATTCATAAACATTGCATTCTTCCTTATTTTCCTTGACTAAATCTTTGCCTAGATTCTGCACTACTTCTTGTGATTGTGTCTCTGGTGGGATATAGGGGATTTTGTCAGCTCCTTGCCATTCTTTGAGCTTAAACCAAAAATTGACATCTGCTTTTATGGGGCGATTTAAGAATCCGCCCACGAGAATGTAGATTTTATCCATTGGATTGCTAAGAATATCTTGTGCAGTGATGAGTTTATAGCCTTCAGCATTAGTGGAGATATTTTGCTTAAGCATATCAAGGTTGCCTTTTGATGTGCTTGTCTTTTCTCGTGTAAAATCCCCTATCATTTTGCTTAGGGTTTCTGCATCTTCAAAGCTATTCATACGAAAGATAACTTGATAAGCGACATTAGCGCGGATAATTTTTACATCATCTTCACCATAGTATTTTTTAATCTGCTCATAGCTTTGTGTGATATATAGTGGCACAAGCCCAAAGCTCCTACAAAGTGCTGGCATTTCTAAGAGAAATGGCATTTTCCCAAAGCGCACAAACTCATCTAGGATAAGATAGATAAATTTATTGGGGTCGTTATTTTCTTTTGTAAGCAGTTTTTTACACATAGATTCTAGGAGAATGCGGATAAGTGGGGCGAGAATATCCATATCTTCGGTTTGTATCACAATATACATACTGATATGCTCTTCTCGCAAATCTTCATAATCAAAGCTCATCTTTGAAACAGCTCTGGCTACTTGTGGATTGCTAAAGACTGCCATAAAGGTGTCATAGGTGGATTTAATGCTTGCAAATTCATTTTGCGCTGCGCTAGAGTATTGGCGTGCTTGATTGCGCACGATGTCATCTATACTCTCATCATTAGCCACTTGCAGAAAAAAGGCTTTGAGTGTGTCTTCTTTAGGGTTTCTCTCAAATTCCCCTGTATCTTCATCTTGGATTTGGCACATTTGTAAATAGTCCCCTTGAAGCTCATTGTAATAATCTTTTTTTGGAGCTTGGGCGAGTTCTGCTAGGGTGGTATGTCCAAACTTTTGCATAGCATAGAGTGCAAAAAAGCTAAACATTGTTTTGGCAGAAATGACCCAATGGTCGTTTTCTTTGCCTTTTTCTCCTACAAAAATTGTCCCAGCGATTTGGTCGGCAAGCTTTTTGCGTTGCACAAAGCTCATTTCCTTAATGACTTTGTTATCAAAGGGATTAAAAAACATTGTGTTTTCATCGTTAAAAGGGGAGAAAAGCAGCACTTTATTGTGGAGTTTTTGCTGTCTGTATCCTGCAGTTTTTTGATAAAGCTCCCCTTTAATATCAAGCACTACACAGCTTTGAGGTAGGGATAAGAGATTAGGGATAGCAATACTTGCCGTCTTTCCAGTGCCAGGTGGTGCGACAATAAGGGTAGAGAGTGGTTGATTGGAGCGGATAAAGAGCTTTTTGTCCCTGCCTTTATTCAAGCAGCCAAATATCATACCGCTTTCATAATTAAGCCCCATTGCTTGAATCTCTTTTTCATTAGCAAAGCGTGCATTGCCATAATTTCCTTTTGGCTTTGCATTGCCCATTAGTGAAAATATCACCCACACAATGAGGGGCAAAGAAGCAAAAATAAGTGCCATATAGGACTTGAGCTTTAAGGCTGGATTACCAAGATTTTGCAGAATCTGCACGCCTATATGACAGGCTTCTTGCACGCCCTGCCAAGAAAAATGGATATGAAAATAATACATAATGCTTATGCCATAGATACATATACTTAATAGCACGCACACAAGTAGTGATGTAATATCGCGCATTATAGCTTGGCTCTTATTACGCATTGAAAATCCTTGCTAAAAGCTTTTGATTCTGTTTGGCTAGGGCGTGAAACTCTGCAAAAATCCGCTTTGTTTCTTGGGCTTGTCTCTCAAAATGCTCTTCATTTACATTAAATCCTGCATTGAGATGATAGGCGATTTGGTTGATATTTCCAGCCACACGCGAAATTTCAAGGAGCATTTGGGTATTAAAACTAGATGTGCGGTGCAGTAGCTCTAGGATATTATGTGCTTCTTCTAAGTGGAGAAGTTGGCGAAGAACGCGTGATTTCTTTTGTCCCATAAGCTCGGCTTTCTTGCATAAAATCTCATAATCTTTTGTGGCTAGGCTTATATGCACTCTTTTGGCTTTTTGTTTCATTTATATCTCCTTTGGTATATGGTCTTTGACAACAAGAATCTCGCTAATAATGCGTTCATTTTTTTCGCGCTTAATCTGCACGATATAATCAATTGCAGTGCGAATATAAGCTCTAAGTGCTGCTCTATCGCTCATTCCTCCAAACATTGCATTGGTAATTAAGGCATTGATAGCATCTTCGCTGTTATTGGCGTGCAAGGTGGAGAGATTGCCCTCGTGTCCTGTGTTGTTAAGGCGCAAAAATGCCAAAGTATTGCGTATATCTATCTCGCCAAGCAGCAGTCTATCGGGGCGTAGGCGCATAGCATTATTGATAGCTTGTGTGTAGCTATAAATCTCGTTGGCTTCTTTTGGAATAGCAAGCTGGGTTTTATTGCGATTATGGATAAGTAGCTCTTGTGAGTCTTCAATACTCACAATGCGCTCATTTTCTGGAATCTCACTCATTAGGGCATTAAGAAAGCTTGTTTTTCCTGTGCCTGTGCCACCGCTAATAAGCACATTTTTCTTCTGTGGGATTAGAGCTTTAATAGCGGCATAATCCCACTGCTCTTTGACTCTATCACTTAGGACAAATTGTTCTAGCCTAAAGCGTTGTTTGCTTGGGATTCGTATGCAGATACAGACATTAGAGTGAAACAGCACACTTTTATGCTGGGCTTGCAATCTATATCTATCATAAGGTGGTGGCAGCTCGCACGATAGGCTAGGGTGCTTTTCATTAAAGCGTTGCCCTCTTTTGGTGGCTAGCTGGATAAGAAAAGATTCTAAAAAGCTTGCACTTAGCATAGAATCTTGCACATATTCCCACCTTTGCCCATAGTCAACATATAGCTCGCCTGCATTATTGATGATAAGCTCATTGGCATTCAAGCGCAAATATTTATCAAGCACCTTAAGCTTTTGAGCGAGGATTGGCGTGATGTGCTCCATTAGAGCGCACCTTTATGCTCTAGGTTTTCCAGCGTTTTAAAGCTCTCTTCAAGCTTAGAATCTAGTTTTTGTATATGCTTTTGGTGTTTTTCGCGTTGCTTGGCTAGCTTTTCTATACGCGCAAGCAACCTGCTCTCACTCGCTCTGCTTTTTTGTCGCTCTTTGGCAGAGTGGATTTTTTGGCTAATATGTTCCATTTATCGCTCCTTTGTGTTGAGTTTGTTTTGTGTTAGGTTGCAACGCTCTAGTCTTTGCATACTCTTAGAATCTAGCTCAATGTGCAGATTTTGGGCTTGCTTACTAATTTCATTAGCCCTTGCAAGAAAGCTTTGCTTTTGCTCTTTGTTGCTGACACGCTCAAAGTTGTTTAGGTTGATAGTAAGCTTGCGTTGCAGTTCTGCTTGTATGGGGATATGTGGCTTTTGCTGATTTGTGTTCGTGTTGTTGTTTTGTGGTATAATGGTGTCGTTAGCGGAAGTGCGAAAATTTGGGTCATTAAATAACGGAGGCGGAGCTGACCTTGTCCGCCCATTTTCGCTATATTCTACTCTCTGATTTGATTCCGTTCTTGAATGTGCTGTTAATAATCTGTTAATATCTCTATTGTCTTTTTTATATTCTCTGCTCCCATAGAGTAAAACATTTTCATCATTTGCCTTGATTTTCCAAGTGTAGTCTTTATGCTCCACATTATATTCTGCTTCCACATTTCTCGCGACTTTGGGGTAAGAGAGCATTTCTTCTGTGGTTACCATTCCTCTTAGTGCAGGACTATCGAGATGTTTTTGTATTTCTTTTTCCATAAACTCCCTATCTACAACCACATCTCCAACATTGCTTCTTACAATGGTGCTAGACTTCTCATTTTCTAGCACTTTATACATCTTGCTACTCTCTTTTTTAGCCTCTCTCTCCCAAATAAGCTCTTTGAGGGCTATAAGATTCTTTTCTGTTCGTGCTATGGTGCTTTTAAGTTGATTGATATTGTTTTCTAACTCAATGATTTTTTGTTTGATGTTATTTTTATCCATTTGCCCCTCCTTATTGGTATTCATCATTAAAATACTGCGCCATAATCTCGCCATTTTTAGGCACAGGAAACCACATATGCGTGGTGGGTGTGATGTAGATTCTGCTGCCCGCGCGTATTTCAATGGTTGGCTTAATCTTTGCCTGTTCAGAGATGAGCTGTTTAAAGATATTGTTAATATCTCCTTGCGCAGTGGAGAAGAGTTGCGCAGTATAGGGGCTTGTCATCGTGCCGCTTTTTTGCGTGAGATTAGAGATGCTAATCATTAGCCCATTGCTTAGAGTGTTAAGAAAAAGTCCTAACCCATAACGCTCTTTAAATTTATTATCCAAATAGCCCTCAACCCCATTTATCCCACGAGAATCCGCACTCATCGCATTAGTTAGCAAGATATTAACGCCCTGTGGTGTTATCATCTCACGCCAAACAATACTGAGGCGCGATTGACCGATTTTGTTATCATTTTTATAAAAGCCCATTACTTTAGTCCCACGCGGGATAAGCACGGCTCTACCTTGAGCTGCATAAATATCCTGCTCCACTTGTGCTGTGATAATTCCTTCAATATTGCTTACAATAGGAGTCATTAGCACTGCTGGGATTAGCCGCCCTGCGCGTATCATTCTGTAAAGGCGATGTTCGTTTGTGGCGATGTCTATGCTTTTTTGATTAGAAAATCCGCTATCCCCATAGCGAGAGCTTTGTTGTGCAAAGATTTGAGAGTTTCCGCTTACACGCTCTCCTAGCACCGCGCTTTTATAAAGCTCCTTTTCTTGTGCGAGTGCCATCTCTCTCGCTCTTTGTGCTTCTTGCTTATCAAGTAGGGCTTGATAGGCTGGGTCATTTTTGCGCTGCTCTTCTAGGACTTTTCTAGCTCTCTCTTCTTCTTCAAGGCGTTTGCGCATTTGTTCTTGGAGTTCTTTTTGTCTTTGCGCTTCTTTGGCTAGGAGTTCCTGCTGTCTTTTAAGCTGCTCATCAAGTGAGTTTTGTGTGCTTTGATTTAAAAAATCATTCAAGGCTTGTGTATCATTGACATTGATAGGCTTTCCATTAGAATCTAAAATGGTTTTTCCATTTTTATCTTTGAGATTCCCATTTTTATCCACAAATATGGGATTCCCATCCTTATCAAGCACAGGATTCCCAAAACTATCAAGCAGTAAAGAATCTTCACTGCCCATAATCTTTCCATTTTTATCATAGATTATGGGTTTGCCGTTTTTATCTAAGATTGGATTTCCATTTTTATCTAGCAGCACCTTTTTGCCTAAAGGTTTGCCATTTTTAGAATACATATTGCCATACTCATCAATATAAATAGGATTACCAAATTCATCAAGTATGGGGTTGCCAAACTCATCGGTTAGCATTTTCAGTTTTGGCTTATCATCAGTTGTTGTAAAAACATCACTTTTTGAGAGATTACTAGCATTTGCACCCTTTTGGGACTGCCACACATAATCGCTTATAGGAAACTTGCTTTCAAAGAGATACTCAAGGTTTTCTTTTACACCTGCATAGACAATACAAGCTCCAACAAGTGTGAATAGCCCCACTTTAAGATAGCTCATTTCTCGCCTTTTTGCACTTTCTCCCGTTCTACGCAGACATAGGCTTCACCGATTTTGATAGTGAATTTATCAGCGACCGTTTCAGCAATCACAAAATCCCCTATAACGCGCGTTTCTATGGGAGAATCCTGCCTATCTACCACGACATAAATACTAGGGATTTGTGGGTAGCGATTCTTATCGTATTTAAAAAATGTGTAATTGTTATCACTAAAGATTTCTTCAGGCACAAGCCAAGTGTTTTGTCGCTTGGCTTTAACTTTGTAGCGTTTATAAACCTCTTTTTTCTTCACACGCAACTTATTGATACCCTCTTCTACATAAAAATACTCATCAAAGAATGGGTCTTTGTTTTTTTCAATAATGGTGCGTTTATCTTTGACAAATACCACTAAATGCGGATTTTTCCACGATGTAAAATCTGTTGAAAAGATATAAAAAG
Source organism: Helicobacter canis (assembly GCF_008693005.1). Classification (GTDB taxonomy): domain Bacteria; phylum Campylobacterota; class Campylobacteria; order Campylobacterales; family Helicobacteraceae; genus Helicobacter_B; species Helicobacter_B canis. The sequence continues at coordinate 15,847 of NZ_VXKE01000020.1, forward strand.
AATAAAGCTTGCCATCTTCTGTAAAGACAGCAAGGCTGGTATCCACGCCAATGAGCTTGGGGCGTATGGCTAGGGTGTTTTGAGAATTAGGCACTTCTAGCACTTCAAACCCCACATTATCGCCTAAGATAAAGTTTCTAATTTTTTGGGGAAAAATCATTGTGCTAGTCATCGCGATTCTTGTGCGGATTTTGTAGGTGGTATTTTCCACATAGTCTATGGTTATGGTGTTTTCTGTGCCTTTGTAGTTTTTGGCAAAGAATTGGTTTTGTATGGCTTTGAGATTCTGGCTTCGCACAGCCTGCTTTTTTAGTAAGATTTCTTGTTCGGTTGGTGGCTCTTGTGGCTTTTGCTCTTGTGATAAAGGTGCAGAGCTAGAGCTAAAGTCCCTGCTTGTAGAATCTGTGAGTGGGGCATTTTTGCGTGCTTCTCGCTCTTCTTGCATATCTTGGATTTTATTGATTGTATCAAGCATTTGCTCCTGCCCTGCCTGCATTCTGCGTGCTACTTCTGCCCTATCAGCGTCATTTAACACAGAATCTGCCCACAAAGAAGCTGGCAGCAAAAAGGGAAAAAGTAAGATGATATGAGCATATTTCATTTGTCTTCTCCTGTTTGGTCTTTAATGGAAATTTCAGTCAATGCGTATTCTTGCACCACAAAGCCTGTGGGGTTTCTTGGCACAGAAGTAAAATTGATACTTTGTTCTACAAAGTCGTATTTGAGTGTGGCTCGGTAGCGTTTTAAGGATTTGTTTTTCGCATCTTGCACGATAGTGATAAAATCCACATTTGCCACTTCTTTGGAAAGCACACTAAGATTGACAATATGCACTTCTCTTGTAAGTTCTTTATTGGAATACATAGAATCATCTTGGGTTACAATTCTTCTAAAGGTATCCCATACCTTACGCGAGCTTTGCTCTCTCACATCTTCAAAGCGGTGTTCATCATCAATATGGTTGATTGTTTCGCGTTTTTGCACATAGCTGGCTAGAATAGACTTAAGCAGGGCTTCTTCTGCGCGGATATTAAGATTTGCCTGCTCCACGCGCACAAAGTTGCTTTCTGCATTGGAAAAAAACACAAGATATGGAACATTTTGTTTAAGGGGGAGCATAATGATAATGGCTAACACAAGCAGAGCGATAATAATGGATTCTAAAATAATCCAAAAGAACATATACTGCTTGATATGCCGCTCTAGCTTAAAAAGAACATTCGCATCTCTTTTTAGCTCATTGTCGCTAAAAGTCATTATTTAGCCCCTTTTTTCCATATCAATAATCAGGTCATAACAAGCACAAGGGCTTTTTGGCGGGATTTTTGCCCTCTTGTTACTGCAGCCAATACACAAAAGCCCAATACAAATGGCGATACAAAGTGATTTCATCATTTCTCCTTTAGGTAGTGTGGGGTTGTGGCAAGAAGTGATTTTTGGTTTTTGAGATACATTGTGCGCCACTCTTGGGGGTGGTATTTCTTGCACTCAAGCAACGCATTAACATCTTCAGCTTCAGAGCTAAAGATTTTTAAATGCTCGCCAAGTCGCGCAAAATTCACATCAAGTATGGCGGATTGTTCTTTGCGCTTTAAAAGAATCTGTCTAGCACTTTTACTAGAGCTTTTGAGAAACTCTACTTCGCTGCCTGTAAGGGAGAGCTGGGCTTCTAGCTTTTGAAGTGTGCGCTCATCTGTGGTGGGGAAAATGATAAAATTTGCCATATTCTCTATAAAGGCATCTGCATTAGCCACATTGCTAAAAAAGTCAAGATTCTGCACGCCCATTGTGATAACACCATTGATTTTGCGTATCTCCATAATAGATTCAATAATGGCATTACACATATTTTCATCATTAAGATAGTCGCGTAGCTCATCAATCCATATAAAAAAGCCCTTATTGCTATTTTTAGAGATATTTTTAATTTTATGAAAGAGATAGAGCGCACAAAGCGCGGCATTTTTCTTATCTTTCAAAATAGAATCCATATTAAGAATGGCGAGCTGTTTATCAAAATTAAGCGCGTCTTGTGTATTGTCAAACAAGCCACCTAGATAGTCTTTGAAGCGGATTTTTATATCATCTTGGGAGTTTGGAAACTGCAGGCTATCATAGAAATCTTGCAGGGTAAAAATATGCTCAAACTCGGCTTGTTGTGTTTCTCGTATTTGCTTTAATGTATCGCCTACAATATTTCGTAGCTCGTGTTCATTCTTGCTTATCTCACCCATTTCACATAGCCACGATTTTAAAAAGTTATTATTTTCTGCAGTATCTGTTAGTGAAAAAGGATTTAACTTAAAGCCATCAAGCTCTAGGTCGTGGTATTCTCCTCCTATGTAATTAGTAAAATTGTGCATACCGCGCAGCTTATCCATAGCAAAGATATGAATATCATATTTAAAAAGATTGAGCATAAGAAACTGCATAAGCGTGGTTTTCCCATAGCCTGTGCCACCAATAACTAGCGTATGCCCTGCCGCGCTTTTATGCTCGCTGTCGTGGAAATTAAAAAAGTAAGGGCTACCACTTAAATGCCGCAAAATACTCACAGGTCTATCACCCCAGCGATTACTCTTAAAGCCTAGAATATCATTTTCAAATGTGCAAAGCGTGCTAACTACCGAGCTCGTTTGTGTGCGGATTCTGGCATTAAGGTTGCCCCTACTTGGAAAAAAGCTAAAATACAAAGGTTTGAGATTAAAGCTTTCTTTTGCCACACTTAGATTTTGTGCTTTTAAAATGGCAATAAGCGCATTTGTTTTTGTGTTCAGCTCTTGGAGCTTTTCACTTTCAGTTGCACCATTATGAGAAAGCACAAGAATACTAAGAGAAAATTTTAAAAGTTTTTCTCTATCAGATTTAATTTCTTGCAAGAGTTCTTCTAGGGCATTTTGGATTAAGCCCACCGCGTAGAGCTTGGTATTTCTAACTTTTTCTATTGATGATTTTCTATCCAGTGCTTCACAATGAAAAATCAAATAATAATCGCTATTTTCTCGTAAAATCGTTGTCGGTAAAATACTTGATATATTTTCTGTCTCATAGGCTTTAACACTAATAAAACGCCCTAGCACTTCTTGTCCATCATTGCGAGCAAAAATAATATAATCTTTCTTAAACTCCACATCTGAAGTGATATAAGAATCTGTGATATTGCTATATCCATATCGCAGTATTGTCTCTTGCATATTAGAATAAGTAGCATAGAAGTTAATAATATCATCAGAATCAAGTTGCGTGGGATTAAACTCTCCTAATGCACTTTTTAATTCTTGGCATACTTCATCAAGCTTTTTGGCTTTAAATTCAAATCGTGTTGTATTATTCTCTGGGCTTAGATTATCTGCAATTTGCTCACTTGTAAGTTTTGATTTCTTTGATTCAAAATAGCCTGTGAGTTTTTTAGATTTTGTAGAGATGATGAGATAATAATTGATTTTATAAGTTACAACACCACTCTCCCATTTTTTAATAATCTCTTGTGCGTATGGATTATTAGAGCTAGAATCAAAGCTAAGATTAAGTCGCTCTTTTTTACAAAAGATGTTAATTTCTATATGAGAATCTAGTTTGCTCCAAAAGCGATTCCTACTTTGCACCAGCTCTAGCTCTCTATTGATACTTGCAGCACTATAACTGATACCACCGATTGCAAATCCAGCACAAAGATTGCCATCTTTTGTGGCGATATAGTGATTGTTATATTTTGAGGCAATATTAGATTCTTCACTCATTGCATAGATTTTAGGCTCTTGCAAATGCAAAATCCCCTCGCTCTTTTGCATAGCACTATTAAATGCTTCATTAAAAGTATCAATATTATCGCTTGAGATAATTTTACGCAGTGGTTCTATTAGCTTTTTAATCATCAAAAATCCTAAGCATAGAATCTACGGCGCGTTTTAAATTTGGTATTGATGAGAAAAATATCATACATATCTTCATCAAAATATTCACAAATTAAAAATACAATAAGAATAAGAAAAAAGATTGGAATTGCCCACCACACAACAAAAAGATACAATCCACCACCCAAAAGCAAGGCAAGCAAAAGCATATTTCGACTTAAGCCGATGTTGGTTTTTGGGAGATAGACTTTATCTTTTTTAGTAATCTCTCTAAAATTATCAATCTCAATCATTGAAAGACACTCACACCATTATTTGTAACGCCCCATAACACACCTGTAATAATGGCAACCCAAATAATAAATTTCATATTGTCTTTAATCATTTCGGGCTTAAGCTTGGCAGCAATGGCGATAAAACAAATCATAAGCCCGCCAATAATGCCCACAATCATATGGATAACAGAAATCACAATATCCCCTGTGGAATTGACCTCTGTTTGTATGGCATTTTTGAGATTTGCTCCAAATGCTCCATACAAATACACTTGAGCCAACATCATAAATATGCCTATTTTGACCAGTGTTCTTTTCATTCTTGCCGTCCTTTTGTGGTTTCTCTGGCGGGTATTTTGATGAAAAAATTCCCAAAAGTTAAAAGGACGCATTGCGAACTTAAAAAAAGCTTAATAAATCAGCAGAAAGCTCGTATTTATGGGATTTGTTGCTATTAAGTGCCCAAAAATTTTGCTTGTATGGTGAATTTTTGCTGATATTTACTTTTTTAGAGCCTGCAAGCACGATATATAGGTGCTTTGAGGCAGAAAGAGATAGTGCTATATTGAATGCTTTGTCCTTTTAATAAAAAAATTTTTATTTCTGTGATTTTTCAAAAAAATTGCAAAGATTCTTCACGCATTTAGAGATTTACAAAAAATCTCTAAATCTCCTAACAAATCCCTTATTTTAGGCATTTGTTAGGAAAATCGTGTGCCTTTTAGGGTTATCCTGCTAACATTGCTATCTTTATAGCTTCTAAGCGTATTGCTTGATGTTTCAAATTTACACGCTACAATACTTTTATGAAAACATTTAAACAATTAGAGCGTATCTTTTTTGATTATGAAGAGCAAAAACGCAAAAAAGTAAGAGATGAGCATTTAGATTCTAGCTCCTATACTTTTATGCCAAGTCGCGCAATATTGCCTCAAAAATCAAGCGCATTCTCCAAACAGGTTGTTATCAAGCTCTTATCTAATCTTTCAAGTAATGGCGTGAAAAATGCCCTAAGTTATGTGATACGCAATAGCGCATTTGATTTTGCCTTTAATGAATCTCATCAGCCTATAAGGATTGATGAGATTTTGCGCCAATGGCAGAAAGATTTTTCAACACAGCCAAATGCAAAAGAGGCGTGGCACTTTACCTTTTGTCTTGATGAGCTAAAAAGTGAGTGCAATATCAAGGCATTGCAAGATTCTGTCAAAGAAGTAATGCAGACACATTTTTATGGTTATAAATATGTGAGTGTGCTTCATACCCACCAGCACAAACCACACATTCATATCATTCTTAATAAAACTAATATTTTCACACACAAAAAGCTTCACTTTAACAATAAGCAAGAGATAAAAGACTTTTGGAATCTTTTACGAGAGGATTTTAAAAATGCACTCAATTTTCACAATCCTAACTTCAATTATAAAAATAGCTACCGATATGAGCGCAACTTGCTTAAAGAAAGCGCAAAAGCAAGTATTGAGATACCACTAAATATTGCTGAAAATATCGCCAAACAAATTGCAGCACTAGAATCTAAAATCCAGCTCTATGAGACAAAATCCCATAACCTTACTAAAACAATTTTTCAGCATATGCAAGAAAAAAGAAAGCTTATCAATGAATTAAAATTGCTTATCCAATCAGGCAATAAATGCTATTTTCAGCTGCTTAATTCTATAAAAGCAACAAATAAAGAGCTTTGCTCACTTAGACAAAGCAACAAGGGCTATCAAACACAAAAGAAACAATTACAAGAACAAATAAGAAAATTACGCGAGCAAAGACTCTACTATAAAAGCTCTTATGACAGCCTTGCAAAGAAACAGGCTTATGCAGAATTTCTACGCACAAAAAAACAAACAAAAGCAGATATTTTTGTATTGCGCCAAATTCAAAGTGAGATAGCACTTAATGAGAAAAATTTAGCCAAAAATACAGAATCTCAAATAAATGCGGATTTGATAATGGCTCGCACGCTGCATAAAAAGTCTAATGCGTTTGTGATGATAGGAATTGCAAAGGATTTAGATTCTCATCTTAAAGCTCTAGCACATATTGAAATAAGCGATAGCGTGAGAGAAACGCTACAAGATTATGAAACTAAACTTTTAGAGAATAAGGCATTCGTGCTTAAGATGTGCCAGCAAAAAGTTATGATTTTGCAGGAATATCTAAAAGGGAAAAAGAGCCCTTATAAACTCAAAGAGCTTAATGCTCTTTGTAATTTTTTAGGTTTAGAAAATCAAACGCAAACACAAGAGCCCAGTAAAACACGCTCTAGCACCCATACACAAGAGCTACTCAGTAATGAGCTGATAGATGTTTTCTTGCGTTGGTATTGTAAAAAGCAACACATCACCAATCCTGCTATTTATGAAGCGCACTTAAGAGAGAAAATCCACAATGGCACTTTCGAGAATTTTAAAGAGCAGTATAGGGCATTTATTGAAGAGAATAAAGCAATAAAAAAGCTATGAAGCATTAGATTTTACATTTTAAGCAACACAATAGAGCCTACAAATGCGCACAAGGTAAAAGATGACAGAAGAGCTAAAATATTATAAACCAATAGGCATAGTTTTAAGCGCGTTTTTACCAAACTCTTGCAAGGGTTGCTTTATGGCACTTGTTGCAGCTTGAAGCATTTTGGGGTAGTTTTGCTCTAGGCTAGGGAATTTCTCCCTTGCTTCACAAAGCTTTTTATCAATCTGCTTTATATATGCAGCTTTTGATTCTTTAGATTCTACTAAATCAAGCATTGCTATATCCTTGCGAAGCTCCTTTGCAAACGCCCTTTCAAGCTGCAAATGCTTGGCAAACTCTTGGATTTTCTCCTTACTACTTTTAAGCACTCTTAGACTTTCTTTTAAAAAGTTTGCAGTCAGTGGCTTATGCTTAGAATCTTGTATCTGCTGCATATAGTCTCTAGTATTTGGCTTTTTTGTAGCAAGCCTTAGCTCATATAAAGCCTTTTCCATAGCATAGAGTGCTTTAAGAATATCCACAATGCTACGCACCTGCGCGATAGAGGCAATAGCCCTATCTAGTTCGTTTTTCTCTCTATCAAGGCTTTTTTCTTCACTAGGCGTTTCTTGTGGTGAGGCTTGCTCTTCTTGCTTTAGTCTTTGCTTATCGCGCTGAATAAGACTAATTACATTATCCATATCAGCATAGCTATTAGAAAAATCTTGTATCACTTTTGCGGCGTGCTCGCTCTTAGCCTTTGGGGTTTGTGGGATTATAAACTTTTCATCAAGTCCTAGTTCTTCCCCCTCTAGCTCCTTAGTGGCTTGGCTGCTCATTTTTTGCCCTTCTCTCTGCTAGAGTGATAAACAAATCCCCTAGTTTATGTGTATAGCCAGCTACAAATACTAATGCCTTGCCACAAAAATGCACTAGAGCATAAAGCATTGCTAGGGCTTTAGCTTTCTTCTCACTAAGCTTATCTTGTTTAGATTGTAGTTCTTTATTGTCTTGTTCTTGCGTATCCACTTTGCTCCTTTAGGTAGTATGGGGCGTGTCTTTACCCCTAAACTTATTTGCACTATCGCTGACCCAGCCTTTTGCTGCCCTGCTGGCTTTAAGCGCGGCTCTACCCGCTCCTTGTGCGGCGTGATTGCCGTGCTCCCCGCCAAACATCGCCCCCATAGCTCCTGTGGCGGCTGCCTTTATGCTCTGTCCATCAGCGCGGTTTTTAGCATACTGCCCCATACCTGCTAGCATTCTTGTGCCTATAAATGCTCCATTATTGATAGCTCCAGCTAGCCCTGTGCCTGAACCACTAGAATTTGCGCTACCAATAATCGCACTTACCCAACCCGGAATCTTTGTTAGCAAAAAGATAGAAAACATCATTAGCACGATACCAACTAACGCCACTTCGGCTAAATCCCCACTATTTGCGATAAGAACCTGCCCTTGCTGCATATATTTGGTAACACTATTTGGAATAGAGCTAAGAAGCACAGCAAAAGGACTCCATAAGCTCAAACCAATATAGAGTTTCAGCCAAGAGAAAAAGATTGAACGCGTTTGTGAGAAGCACACTAGCGGAAATACAAGTGCGCCAAGTGAGAGAATCACATTTGCCATAAATTGTGAAAGCACGGTCATTATGACAAAAGCTATCATAAACACCAGCCCCACAAGAAAATACGCTGCCCCTATAAACCACAACGACATCTCGCTCCAGCCTGCCAAATCAAAGATTCTATCGCTATTATCTTTGACCATTCTCCATTGTGTAGAAATCATCACTTCTAAATCAGTGCTACCACCATTAAACTCACTCACCCCCAAAGAGAACCAATAATAAGGAATCTTAAATACCCCCAAGCTATCCATATAGTTTTCATAGCTAGAGAGAATGACTTTAACAAGGATAAATATCACAAGCCACACCATTGCCTTAAACATATCAGCTCTACTAAAATCGCCCTTAATCTTTAGAAAAAGCCAAATTGTAAAGCTAATACCAAAAAGCGTATAGACAATGGAGCTTGTATAGAGCCCAGCACAGCCTTGATAAATGTTTTGTAGGGTTTGATTGCCCGTGGAGTTAATGAGATTAACAACAAGGCGTAAGAGTGAAGCCGAGCTATCCATACCTAGCTCCTACTTCTTACCAAAATCTAGCACAGGAAGCCCTAGAGCGTCCTTTTTAAACTCTCCTTTTAAATCTTCAAATGGTGAATCTTTGGCAAAAACACCTAGCTGCTCCCTGTTTTCTGCTAGTTTTTGTTTGTCTATTTCTAAATTCTTTGCCATTTTCTTGTCTAAATTATCATCTATATCTTGCATTGCTATCATTGTATTGTTAAAATTCATCATCATCTCATAATTTAATTGAGCAACCCTCAATATTTCAATAAGTATTTGATTGGTAAAGTTTTGAAAATCAGTTTGTGTTTGAGCTTTACTAGCTTGCTCCAGCAAGTTTTTCATTTGCTCATTCATATAGCTCTTAGTATAGCCACGCACATTTTTATCTTTGCTCTTTGTTTGATATTTTGCATAAAACTCATTCCATTGCGTTCGTTTGTCTTTTGTCATTTGCTGATTTATTTTTGCTTGTTTTGTATGTATGGCATTATATTCTTGCATTGTTTGGTCATATTTCTCTAGGTCTCCTTTTTTTAAAGCTTGTTGGGCTTGGGCTAACTTATCACCTAAAACTTCACTCATAGCTTTTGAATCATTTACTGCGGCTAGACACATAGTTTGTGTTTTAAGTTCGCCCGTTACAAAATCGGCAAAAGAGTTATCCTTAAATTTATCAGCCATATCTTTAAATAGCTTATCTTTCATTAAGAAATCGCAATCTTCTTTGATTCCTGCCAAAAGCGAATCTAATGTGCCAGGCAAAGATTCTAACGCGGATAATGTTTCTAATGCACCACTGGTTAAGGCATCTAATTTTCCAAGAATCCCTCCTACTCTGCCTGTATCTATACCAAGCTTTGAAAGCTCTTTTTCGTACTTAATGGCTTCTTCTAGCATTTGATTATATTGCAGTATCATATTTCCTATGGCTGTAACATCGATGACAGGCATATTGGCATACGAGAAGCTAGGGATTAAAAGACAAACACAAGATATTTTTAGTAGAAGTTGCTTGCAACGAAGTTGAAAAGCAGAGAAAAAGCAAGGCATAGTTCACCCTTTGATACAGGATATTAAATGCCTTAGCTCTTTTGGTTGGTTTCGTATTGTATCGTAATTTTCTTAATCTATTTCTTATATTTAGCCGTTTCTTTCTTAAACTCCTCTTCTCCGCCAAAGACATTGAAATAATCCGACAAGAAGATATAGCAGGTCTTTTTTTCAAACTTCTCAGGCACAGTCCCATCGTATGCCATTAGGGTGTCTTGATTGGCAAAAATCGTAAGCTCCTCGCGCGTATCTTCACCAAATGGAACTTTATGCTGATGATAGGCTTTTTTGCAAAATGCGGCATATTGGTTTTGCCGTGCGACAATTTTATCCTTTTCAGCTTGAGCCTTAGCATCTGCTTCTTCTTTAGCTTTTTTATTTGCTTCTTGCTCTTTTTGTCTTTTACCACTTGCAATATCTGCGGTATTATCTACAAAGTTTTTTGTTGCATTTAAAGCTCCGCCTAAATCAAACGCACTCGCACCTACGGCTACAATTCCAGCCACAACAGCACTGACTACAACTTTTTTCATCTCATCTCTCCTTTGGTGTGTTCAAGATACCCCGCCACTTTTAGGGACGCCCAACACCACGCCCACCATAAACTAACAGCACAAAAGCAACTAAAAACTAAAAACAAGCTCTTCGGTCTTAAAATTACTTTCAGCTAGGATATGGGGGGGGGGGGGGGGGATTTTTACTTTTTCCTGCCCTTTTTTTTT
>NZ_VXKE01000021.1 GCF_008693005.1 Helicobacter canis
GGAGTATTTAGGAAGTATGTTAGAATTTCAGTAGAGGTTGCCCAAGAGAGTTGCAGCCTCTCTTGGCGTAGCCTACTTCTCACAAAGGAGGTTACGATGAGTAAGATTTACCAGAAAATCTTAGTCGCTATGATACTACTATGTCTCATAGTAGTCAAGTGCTACTAGGATAATCCATAGCCTACCTTAGAAAAAGCCTTTGGTCGTTAAGGGGGTGGGCTAGTCTTACTCAACTCTCCTACTTAACGCGTGTTAATCTGCTTTAAACTTGCTTATTTACTTTACTTTTGCTGTGTTTTGTGGTGCTTTGTGGATTGCCGCGCGGCTAAAGCCGCTCGCAATGACGGAGAAATGGCGGTTTTAAAAAAGTGGATTCTAGGGTGAGATTAAAGCTTGCTAGAATCTGCTATGATTGCAGGCTTAGTTAGTGTAAGGATATTGTAGTGGATTCTAGTAAGCTTGGTATGTTTGCTCTAAGTCTGCGCACCGCCCTGCCATATACGCTCTCAATTTTTGTAGGCTATGGGCTTATGGGCGGGGTGTTTGGTATGCTGCTCTCTCAAGCTGGCTTTGGTGCGCTGTGGGCGTTAGGTATGAGTGTGTTTATCTATGCTGGGGCTACGCAGTTTGCCTGCGTAGGGCTGCTTGCAAATGGAGTGGGGCTACTTGAGGCATTTGTGCTAGCGATGATGATTAACGCAAGGCAGATTTTCTACGCGCTTTCTTGCTTAAGTCTCTTTGCCCCATATCCTAAGAAAAAGTGGTATCTAGCTTTTACCCTAACTGATGAGACCTTCGCCCTAATCCACCTAAAAGCCAAGCACACAAAGATCGATAAAGGATACTTTATGTGTGCGGTGGCGTTTTTGCACCATAGCTATTGGATTCTTGGCTGTGTGGGTGGGGCGATTTTGGGCGGCTATGTGAGTATCAATATGCAGGGTATGGAATTTGTGATGAATGCGATTTTTATCGTGCTCTTTATTGATGTGTGTAAAAACACTAAGCGGTATAAAGCACCTTTTATGGGGGTGCTTGTGAGCTTTTTGTGTCTCTTGCTCTTTGGGAAAGAGCTGTTTTTGCTCCCGGCACTTGTGCTAATATGCGCGCTGCTGTTTTATGATACTATGAGTAAAAAACCGATACAATGAATATTTTATAGCTTCAAGGATATGAATGAGAATCTGGCTGTTGCTTTTGTGTAGTGCGCTTATTATGCAGCCTATATGCGCACACCCTATAAGCGACAAGGGGATAAAAAATAGCGATGATGTGCTCTATGCGCCTCCTAGATTCTATGTCGCTCAAAAGGATCAGGCTTTGTGCGCAAAGGGCTCAGCCTGCGGGCTAGAATCGGGGCTAGAGCAAGAAAGGCGAGTGCAAGCGACGCTAAAGCTAGATTCTAAGCCTACTTACTACAAGCCAGACTCCCCTAGCACTTATCTTAATACGACCATAGGCTTGCTTGGTGGGGGGATTGTCGTTAGTATCATTGGGCTCTACATTATGCCAGAGAGCGTTACAAATTGGGATCGCTCGCGCTTTGGCTTTAAGGCGTGGCTACAAGATGTGCAAATAGGACCTGTCATTGATGCGGATAACTTTTGGCTAAATGGTGTGGCGCACCCATACTTTGGCGCGGTGTATTATATGCAGCCGCGTGTGGCTGGATACTCTTGGGCAGAATCTGCACTTTTTTCTTTCATCACTTCATCGATTTTTTGGGAGTATGGGATTGAGGCATTTGTGGAGATCCCAAGCTGGCAGGATCTCATTTATACACCTGCTATGGGCTCGATATTTGGCGAGATTTTTTACCAAAGCACCAAATATATCCAATCTAATGGCAATCGTCTCTTTGGCTCTAAGATTCTAGGGCTGATTGTTGTAGGGCTTATGGATCCTATCGGGGTGATTATGCGCGACTTTGGGCTAGCGAAGTTTATGGGCGTGCGTGATGTGCGCCAAATCACTTCCTATGCCACGCCGATGAGAGTGGGCTTTGCTATGCGCTTTTAAGCAAAAGCCTGCTATAAAGCAAGTATTTTTACTAAGGATTATTTATGCATATTATTTCTAATCTTGCCAAGCTTCCTACACGCTATGGCGACTTTCTTATCCAATCTTTTAGAGAGACCCTAGAATCTAGCGGCGCAGTGCTGGAGCATTTAGTCGTGATGACGCCATATCTCCCGGCAAATCCGCTTGTGCGCGTGCATAGCGAGTGCTTGACGGGCGATGTCTTTGGCTCGTGTAAATGTGATTGCGGACCAGAGCTAGATATGGCGATGAGAAAAATCGCCCAAGATGCTAGAAATGGAGACGCTAAAGATGGCGGCGCTAATGGCGGTGGTATGCTTATCTACTTGCGTCAAGAAGGCAGGGGCATAGGGCTGTTTAATAAAGTCAATGCCTATGCCTTGCAAGATCAGGGGCTTGATACCGTGGAGGCAAATATCAAGCTAGGCTTTAAAAGCGATGATAGAAGCTATGGCATTGTAGAAAAGATTTTTGCGCATTATGGGATTAAAAAGGTGCGCTTGCTTACGAATAATCCGCGCAAGATAGAGACAATTAGCGCGTATGTGGAAGTGGAGCGGGAGAGTATTATTGTGGAGAGTAATGAGCATAATGCCAAGTATCTTGCTATCAAAAAGCAAAAGCTAGGGCATTTACTCTAAAAAGTAAGGCAGACTATGGAGAGAATCACTCTTGCACAAGGTAGCGGCGGTGCAGCGACAAGCGCGCTCATTGATAAGGTGTTTTTAGCACATTTGCGCGAGCATTTTGTCTCATTAGGTGAAGATGCTGGCGTGGTGCGTGCAAATGGACTTCTTGCGTGCAGCACAGATAGCTTTGTGATCACGCCTATTTGTTTCCCCGGGGGTGATATTGGCAAGCTTAGTGTGTGTGGGAGTAGCAATGATGTGGCGATGATGGGCGCGAAACCCCTGTATATGAGCTTTGGCTTTATGCTAGAAGAGGGTTTTAGTATAAAGCTACTAGAATCCATTATCCAAAGTATCAAGCAAGAGCTTATGCAGACAAATATCGCAATCATTAGTGCGGATACAAAAGTCCTGCCAAAAGGCAGTATCGATCAAATTTTCATCAACACCACTTGCATAGGTGAGATTCTACTGCCTAATGTCTCTACGCAAGCTCTAAGTGTGGGCGATAGCATTATCATCTCTGCGCCCATAGGCGCGCACGGGGCGAGTATCTTTGCTTCACGCGAAAATATTGGGCTAGAATCTAGCGTGCAAAGCGACTGCGCCCAGCTCTACCCTATGCTAGCACCGCTATTTGCAAGTGATCTTGCGATCCACACAATGCGCGATGCCACGCGTGGCGGGCTTGCTGCTGTGCTGCAAGAGTGGGTGCAGGGTAGGGAGCTGTGCATTGAGATTGATGAAAAGGCTCTGCCTATTGATGAGGGAGTGCAGGGGATTTGTGAGATCCTAGGGCTTGAGCCTACACATTTGGCAAATGAGGGGGTATGTGTGCTAGCGGTCAAAGAGCAAGATGCGCAAAAGGCGTGCGAAATGCTGCGCGCGCATACTTTAGGACATAGGGCTTGTGTGATAGGCAAAGTCTGTGCGCCTAGCAAGCAGACACAATCACGCGTAGTGCTGGTGAATGAGTGGGGCGGGAGGCGGTTTATGGAGTATCCTGATGGCGAGCTGCTTCCTAGAATCTGCTAGCGTGCTAAACCTAACATAAGGAGAGAGTATGAAAAGCCACTGCTACCCTAAGCTACTTTTTATCGCTGATTGTTATAAATACACACACGCTGCGATGTATCCAAATGGCGTAGAAGAAGTGTATAGTGTGCTTTACTGCCGTAATCCGGGGCTTGATTTATCTGCGCTAAATGGGCATATCGTAGCCTTTGGTATGCGCCAAGCGATAAAAAAGCTCTATGACTTATATGATGAGTTTGTAAGTGCGCCTAAAGAGAGCGTGCAAGCAGGGCTGGCGTTTTTGTATAGTGATTTTATGAAGCTAGATTCTAGCACAGAGTCTTATAGCTTGCTAGTGGGCAAGTGGCTTTCCTTGCCTAAGGCTATGCCACTTGCCTTTAAGATCCTGCCTGAAGGGAGCTTCATTACTTCAAATACGCCTATTATCACCATTTCTTGCGATCAGGCGCAGCACTGCTGGTTTGTCAATTTTGTAGAGACTTATTTGAACTCAGAGCTATGGAAGAGCTGCTTTGTCGCTACGCAAGCAGCACTTTTTAAGCGCATAGAGTATGACTGCGCAGGCGTATATATCGATGAGAGCTATAACTTCCACGATTTTTCCCAGCGCGGTATGAATGGCATAGCTGATTGCTATGCTTCATCGATGGGGCATTTGCTCTTTTTTAGCGGAAGTGATTCTATGATGGCGTTGCAAAATGTGTGCGAAAACTATGGCGGTGATGTGAGTATGCTAGGCTCAATCCCTGCGAGCGAGCATAGTGTGATGTGCTTAGGTGGGGAGAGTGGAGAGCTTGATAGCTTTAAGCGCATTATGCGCTCTTTCCCTGCTTCTATGGTCTCAATCGTGGCAGACACTTGGAATCTATGGGCGATTATCCAAGCATTAAGAGATGATGAAGAGGCTTATGCGATGATACAAGAACGCCCCCAGCCCATCGTGCTAAGACCAGATTCTGGCGATCCTTTTGCGATCCTTACAGGCGATGAAAACGCTAGTGATTGGCGTGCGCAAAGGGGTGTGATACGGCTTGTCGATGAGAGCTTCGGGCTTGATAGGGTGAAAATCATCTATGGAGATGCGATCACGCCTGCGCGCGCTAGGAAAATCTATGAGTGGTGCAAGAGCAATGGCTATGACCCTACAAAATTCCTATGCTTTGGTGTGGGAAGCTATGCGTATAACTCAGGCATACGCGATGATGTGGGGCTTGTTAGCAAGATGACTTGGGCTAAGATTGATGGCAAGGCGTGTAATCTCATCAAGCAGCCAATCACTGGGAATGAAAAGACCTCGCTCTCCGGCAAGGTCGCGCTAAATGCCCGCTATGAGGTCGTGCAGTTTTTAGACAAAGAGCTTGCAGATGATAGACTCACAACAGAGCTTAGCTTGCCTAGCTTGCGCGATTTGCGCGCCTTTTGCAAGCAGGAGTTCCTGCGCGTGGTGCAAGCCTAAGCGCACTTAGATTTGGCTAGAATCTAGGCTAGATTCTAGCGCAGCTCTTAGGTATAGAATCTACACATTGCTTGCAAAAAAGTCTCTCAAGCGAGTGTAAATCTCTTCCTTGCGTTTTTCTATATCTTCCTTAAGCCAATCGTTTTGGGGTAATTTAGCTAGCTTTTGCGCTTCTAAAAATTTTGATTTAGCATATTTATCTTTTTTATCATCAAAGTAGTTGTTGCTCGCTTTGATATTAAGCCTTTTTTCTAGCCATATTTTATTACCAATAGATTCTACAAATGGCTTTGCTTCATCTTTATCCCAGCCTGTGTAGCTACTTCTCCATTGCGTAGTTTTGGGGAATATATGCTCTATCTCTGCTTTAATACCAAGCTCTTGATCTGGGTATTGCAAATAGAGATTTAAACGCAAAAGAGAGGGGATAAGCTTGTCTGCTTTAAAAAATTGCACTTTAAAAGATTCTTCATCTTGCAAAATCTCTTTGGTGTTGGTTTGGAAATCAAGCTTGCCTGTATTATACAAAGCAGTATAAGCGTTAAAGACAATAGGCTTAATCTCAGCCACGCTAGGTTTATTGATAAATTTCACTAAAAAGTGCGCTATAACCTTAGCCAAAAACTCATCGTGCTTATCAAAGTAATCCAGCTTTTTATCGTTGCAATACATAAAATACGCGCTATCAAGGTATCTCCAATAGTCATTAGGAAAATAATCAAGCACTTCATACAACTGCAGCGATCTTTGGGAAATTTTGTCATCATAGCTGCCGCCCCAAAAATCGCTTAATTGATTGATTTCAGTCATTACCTTATCACTATCATTTGTCAAAATATCTTTATGTTTATTGGCAAAAAACTCTCTAAGCCCTATTTCATTTGTTTTGTCGTTTTCTCTTGCGCGCACAATGTGCATATAATTTCTAAAGATGAAATTCATATCGCCATTATTGTCGCTCTCTAGCTGTTTCCAATTTTTCGCAAAGTCGTTTTTGCTTTGCTTGTCCTTTTTACTTCCATAAATAATACCCTTAAAAATATCCGCATCACTAAGTGGCTTGCCACGATTATTGAGTGTATTAAATATCCTTAGGGCATTGTCTTGGCTGTCACATTCAATAGGCAGCACAATGCAGGATTTAAGCAAGGTTATACATAAATCTGCCCACTGCGTTGGATACTCTTTTGCAAACTTGCTAGATTCTAGGAGAAAATATAGGTAGTTTTTCTCATACGCTGTTTTTGTTTGTTTGATTTTTACTTCTAATTCTTTGAGATCACTGGGGGCTACATATTCATTTTGCAAGATAGTATTTAGCACCTCGACATCATCATCTGTGGCCACTTCACTTTGCAATCTAATGGCTTTATAATCAGCTTCGCCACTTTTATCATCAGTCTCCCACAGACAGGATTCTATCATCGCTACAAGATTTTTTGTCTTATCACTTTTATCCTTAAAGGCTTTGATATGCAACGCTTTGATAAGCAGCATTAGCGTGGTTGTTCTCTGCTGTCCATCGATGATATTTTGCTCTTTTTTGTCATTTTCTGTATAGGTAACAATCGAGCCTAAAAAATACTTATCATCTTTTTGTTTATCACTATCGTTGAAAAACTCCACAATATCCTGCCAAAGCTGCGAACATTCATCTTCCCCCCAAGTATAAGGGCGTTGATACATAGGGATTATAAAATTACCCTTAGATAAATACTCCATAACGCTTTTTTCTTCGGTTTTCATTTGTGCCATTTTTGCTCCTTTATGTGTGTTGATGAAGTGGATTCTAGCGCATTTTTTTTTGTAAAACTTGGGCGAAAGTGGCGAGATTGATAGGAGTTTAGAAAAATTGTAACACTACTATAGCAGTTTGAAAGCTGGCAGGATTAGGCTAATGCCCATAAGCTTTACGCTCGTGCATAAGCCTTAGAGCCCTAGCAGAGCGCGCTCATTAGGGCTTAGGTCCCCTTGATCGCTTAGGTAGAAGTATTTGCGTAGCACAAGCAGATTGCACGCTTCTTCTATGTGCGGGTTTTGGAAGGCTTGGCAGTAGGCGTTGGCATTGTGGATAATCTCCTTTGCGTCTTTTGGGTGGGCTGTGAAAAACTCTAGCAAGGAGTCAAGATTGCCATAGTCATCATTAAGCAGGGCGTAATGCACATTTGCCTCTAGCCTTTCTTCCATAAACCAGCTTTCATAGCGCGGCTTTGGCATAATGCAAAGGCTATTGCTCCCTAGAATCCACTTGAGATTGCTTGCGACATCATTGCCCTCTAGGCTTAGGAGGAATTTATAGTGTAAATGCTCTTTTTTGGGGATTTTGGGCTTGGTATAGGCGGGGTGTTCGCTCGGTGCACCTGTATGCCCTAGATCGCAGAGTGGGTGGGAGAAATACTGGCGTAAAAATCTGCTTCTATGCTCCTGCGGACACGCCCCGCGGAAAAAGAGTAAATCGCGCTTTTTCTCATAGGGGATAGGATCGTGGATAAAGCTAAAGTGGCGGTGTTTTTCGAGCTGGAGGAGAATGCTCGTGTGATTTGTCTGGGGGGGGGCACAAGTATCAGTGTCCAAACTCGCCTTAGATTCTAGTGCAACTTCCACACGAGAATCTATTGGGCGCGTCTTGGTAATCGCTGGGCTTGCGAGATAGTAATTCACATCGCTAAACTCATAGTTCCACACAAAGTGGTCTGGGAAGCAGCGCGTCCATTGATAAGAGTCGTAGAAATACACGCTTGAGTGGTCTTTGCTAAGCTTATTGTCGCGCAAATAGCCAAAGTGCGGCGGCACGATAGTGTCTCGCACAGGCTTTGTGCTAGGCAGGGCAAAGGGCTTTGGGCTAAAGTGGGCATTTAGCTTATGGTAGTGGGCTACGCGCGCAGCGATAGAATCTAGTGTGCGAGCATCTAGGGTAAAGATTGATTTAAGCTTAGATTCTAGGAGTGCTTGCGGGATAGCTCTTGGCAGTAGCATTCTGCCTATGCCTTTAAGGTTGTAGATGATTTTTGCGCCCATTTTTTTGCTCCTTATTTTTTGTTTAGGATCACATAGTAGCCACACGCCACACATACCAGCAGGGCAAATGGCACTAGCACGCCGATTTCTGGCAAAATCACGCCTGTGATAGAAAACTGACTAAGTGAGAAAAAGCTCCCCCACACAAGCAGCGCAAACACGATAAACAAAAACCCAAGCAAGTATAGATTTCCATAACGAGCAAGGCTTGGGGTATAGTAGGTGATGATAATGGCGACAAATGGCACAAAAAGCGGGACAATGATAAGTGCGTAAAGCACAGCGCGGATTTTCTCACTGCCGATTTTCTGCTCCTTTAAAAGCTGCAAAGACTGCAGGGCATCAACGATAGAAATCGATGGCTTTGCTTGGGAGAATGAGTCTAGCACTTTTGGGTTGAAGTCTTTAAGTATAGGGAGTTTGGCAAAGGTTTTTACATCTAAGCCCTTGCTGCCTAGCTCCCAAAGATTGGGCATATCTTGGGTGAAAGCATTATAAAGGATCCAGTGTTCATCTTCAAATGCGGCATTTCTGGCTTGCGTGAAGCGCGTGAGATTCTGCCCGCTAGAATCTAGCCCAAAGACACGGATCGTGCTGGCTTGGCGGACAAGATTGATCGAGCCGAAATAGACATAGTCATCATTGTATTTGACAAAGAGATCTGTCGTGGGCGCACTAGAATCTTTGGCGAAAAACTTCTCCACCTTTTCTTGCGCATAAGCAAATGGCGTGGCATTTAGCCCAATATGTATGCAGGAGATCAAAAGACTTAGCCAAAGCACAGGGCGCAAAAGCGCGCGCTTAGAGTAGCCAAGCGCGAGTAGGGCGGTGTATTGGTTGGTTTTAATGAGAAAGAGATAGCAAATCGCCATAGCAAGTAGCAGGGAAATAGGCAGGGTGAAATTCATCGCGTATAAAAAGTCATAGACAAAAAACAAGATTAAAAGATTCGCAGAGTCTGCAAAGTTATCGATATACTGCAGACTATCAATACTGACAAAAAACAACCCCAACGCCAAAAAAATCACAACAAAATAGCGCAGATAATAATGCGCGATAAAGAGAAAAAGTCTAATACGCATACTTAATCTCCCTTGCAAGCAAGTGCAGGCGAGCTAGAATCTAGGCTAGATTCTAGGGGTGAGGCTAGAGTGTGGTCGCTAGAATCTGCTTTAGATTCTAGGGTAGATTGCTTGCTGGAGGCTTGGCTTAGGTCTTTTGGCTTGCTTATGGTGAAGTGGCTTTGCAAGGCGGCAAAGTCTCTTTCTATGATGAAAAATAGCAAGCCTCTCACGCTCTCATCAACTAGCTCTAGTAGCTGCTCATTGGGTAGGGAGAAATCTCCTAGCACAAAGTCGATAACTTGCTTATGCTTGGGGGTTTGGGCTGCTTGGGGCAGATTTTCTCTAATCCCAAAGCGCAAGCGTATATAATCTTGCCTATTTAGCTCGCTATCGATGGACTTTAGTCC
The DNA here is from genome assembly GCF_008693005.1 of Helicobacter canis. GTDB lineage: Bacteria > Campylobacterota > Campylobacteria > Campylobacterales > Helicobacteraceae > Helicobacter_B > Helicobacter_B canis. The sequence continues at coordinate 9,650 of NZ_VXKE01000021.1, forward strand.
ATTGTGCCCACCACTGCTGCCACCAAGCTTATAGCGGATCGCACCAAGGGGGAGGTCTAGCTCATCGTGCGCGATACAAAGCTGATTGATTTTATAAAAGCTTGTGATTGTGGCAATTGAGCTGCCTGAGAGATTCATAAAGGTTTGTGGCTTTGCAATATGGATATGTGGGGTAAGGGTGGCAATGTGCGCACAAAATTTACTTGAAGCATCAAGCGTAATCCCTAGGCACTCACACAAGCGATCGATGATGATAAAGCCTATGTTGTGGCGGTTTTGGGCGTATTTATCTCCTGGATTCCCAAGCCCAGCGATGAGCAAAGGCTCTTGCTCGCGTATTTGTGGGAGATATTCTACTAGTAAAGATCGCGCACTAAGAGCAGCGATAGGCAGGCTCTTTATCGTAGAGATTAGGTGCTTGATGTTGGTTTTTCGTGCAGACATAGCCCCGCCTTTGGGGGTCCGGGCTACTTGGCTTTGATACAGCTAATGACTGCGACAGATTGGTTTTCTGTGATTTTTACGCCATCAATTTGCGGTAGATCGCGCACAAGGATTGAGTGCCCCACATCAAGCGCGCTTACATCAAGCGTGTAAGAAGCGGGGAGATTTTCTGGAGCGGCTTTAACGCTTACGCGCTTTTTGGCGATAAGCAGGACGCCTTTGTTTTTTAGCCCAACGGCTGTGCCTTGTGCTTGCACGGGGATTTTGTAGTTTGCCACTACGCCCTTTTGCGCGACCATAAGATCGATATGCAAAATCGTGCCATACACAGGGTCTTTTTGATACTCTTGGATCACTACATCAAGTGTCTTGCCGCCGACTTTGACAGGGAAGACTAGCGAAGTCTTTGTCTTTATCGTGCGGATAAAGTCGTTGATCTTAAAAGCGCAGTGGATATTCTCCACACCTTTTGCATAGATGTTGGCAATTAGATAGCCATCTTTCCTTAAGGCTTTTGCATTCGCCTTTGAAATACTCTCTCTAATTTGTCCTTCAAGCATTCTGTGTCCTTTGTATAGTGAAATAAGTGCGCATTCTAGCGATAATTTGCTTAAACTTCCTAGAATCTATTTGCAAGCTTTTTAGATTCTAGGTTTGGGATTTGCTATGGCTTTGGTGTTTGAGCGGTGTGGCTTAGGGCTTTGCTTTTTGCTCTTTTTGGATTCTCTTTAGCTCTTTTTCAAACTTTTTTCTCCGCAAGATTGGTAGCCTATCGACAAATAGCACGCCATTTAGATGATCCATCTCGTGCTGCACTGCTATGGCGAGCAAGCCATCTGCTTGAAGCACCTTCTCTACTCCAAAGCGATCTTGATACCCAACGCTAATGCTCTCAAACCGCTCAATCTCTTCATAAAACCCGGGCACTGAAAGACAGCCTTCTTGGTAAGTTGTTGTCCCTTGGGTTTTTAGCAAGGTCGGGTTGATTAGCTCAAGCTTGTCTTCTTCATACTGCTGCCCGTCTTCTTCGCGTGGCAGTGTGATTATGAGCGCGCAAATGGGCATATCTACTTGGATCGCCGCAAGTCCTATGCCATTTGTGGCAATCATTGTTTCATACATATCATCAAGCAGTTTGTGGAGATTCGCATCAAACTCTCTAACTACTTGGGATTTGACTTTAAGTCGCTTGTTTGGATACTTAACTATCGGCAGAATCGCCATTGATGTTGTCCTGTTGATAGATTTTGCAATGCTGCTTTTCATCAAGAGCGATTTTGAGCGTTGAGAGACAGGCACTTTGTGTTTCTTCTATGGATCGCTCTGGCATAATCTTGGCGATACTTGAAGCTACATCAAGCTGGAGATTCATATCACCTACAAATACATCTGTGGTTTGGGCTGATTGGTAGAGAAATACGCAAAGTTCTTGGGCTTCGACAATATCAGAATACTTCAGCAAGATCCCAAACACACCATCACCCATATAAGCGATGAAGCTGCTTGTTTGTATATGCTTTTGCAGAAATTTTGCCATTGTTTTTAGAAGGATTGTGAAAACAGGAGAGTCCTGCCCAACTTGGCGCGATAAATCTTGGGAGAGCGTGATATAGATTAGCACTGATGAGTGGTTAAACTCTAGGCATAGCTTTTGCTCCTTTTGTAGCACATCAGTAAAGTAGCTTTTGTTATATACATCAAGATTAAGGTCATAGACAGAATTTTGGCTGATTTGCTTGAGATTTTTATCTGTTTTTGCATAGAGATCGCGGATTTGATCAAGCTGTTTGGAGGTAACTTTGGTAACCTTAGTCATATCGCGGATAAAAAAGTCCATCACATTGCGCATAGTGAGCTTGTTGTCTGCTTGCTCCACATCTTTAGAATACTGCTTGACTACATTTTCAGCGATTAAGAAATTTTGATACACAACAGACATACAGCTAAGCACTTGCTTGATGATACGCAAGCTTTCGCCCACAGACTTTTCAAATACAAGTGCGCGATTTTCTAGATCTGATTGCATACGCATAATTGCGCGCACTTTTTCGCGGACAGCTGGAGACTCTTTTTGCAAAAACTTCTCAAAATATAGGCGGTAGTTTGATGGCAAGCACGGCAAGGATTCTGCTTGGAGCGTTTGGATTGTGGTTTCTGACAAGCGACTTACCACTTCAAGAAAATCCCCACTATCACCAGATCCGGGTGCAATATCTGCACGCACATCTGGGTTGATCCCAGATAAGAAAGGGTTAGTGCCTATGTCGGATGCTTTTTCTTGATTTTTATCCATCGTTCCTTGTTTCCCTTAAGCTTATTTGATGCTTTTTGTCAAAACTTTATCGATGAGTCCATACTCTTTGGCTTCTTTAGCACTCATAAAAAAGTCTCTCTCTGTGTCTTGGGCGATTTTCTTTAGCGGCTGCCCGGTGTTGCTAGCCATAATTTCATTAAGCACGGAGCGAAGACGCAGGATTTCTTTAGCTTGGATTTCTATGTCTGTGGCTTGTCCTTGTGCGCCACCAAGGGGCTGATGGATCATAATCCTAGAATTTGGCAAGGAGTATCGCTTGTCTTTAGCCCCACAGCTTAGTAGAAACGCCCCCGCACTTGCGGCTTGTCCTATGCAGATTGTGCAAATATCTGGGCGGATATATTGCATTGTGTCATAGATACTAAACGCGCTTGTGATCACGCCTCCGGGGGAGTTTATGTAGAGATTGATGTCTTTTTCTGGATCTTCTGCTTCAAGGAATAGAAGTTGCGCGACAATGGAGCTTGCTACCATATCATTGATCTCTCCACTTAGTAGAATCACGCGATCTTTGAGTAGTCTTGAGTAGATGTCATAGCTGCGCTCGCTACGCCCTGTTTTTTCAATCACATAGGGGATATAGTTCATAGTTATGCCTTTGGACTTTCTTTGGGCGTTGTTGCCTTTGCTTTAGTGGGCTTTTTGGCTGGCTTTGGGCTTTGGCTGGCTTTAGGGTCTTTAGATTCTAGTAAGCCGGCTTTTTCATCAAGAAGATGGTGTAGCACGCGATCTTCTATCATCGCCATTTTGACCGCTGGGATTAAGTTATTGCTGCGATAGTATTCAAGCACTTCTTTGGGGTTCTGCCCTTGTATCATCGACTCATAGTAGATTGCTTGCATTACTTCATTGTCATTGATTGTGATATTTTTTGCCTTGGCGATAGCATCAACAAGGAAAGTGATTTTCACGCTTTTTCGCGCTTCATCGCGGAAGCTCTCGCGCTTGTCTTTTGCTTTTTGTGCATCTTGCTGGTAGGATTTAAGCTCTTCTTCTGGGATACTTGCAAGCGCATTGCGGAATAGCACATCCATTTCCTGCTCGACAATGGCATTGGGCAGATCAAAGCTAAATCCCTGATCCAAAGCTTCAAGGCATTTTTGCTTCATTTCTTCGTTGTAATGGCGGTTTTTAAGCTCTGTGGCAAGCTCATCTGCTACGCGAGATTCTAGCTCTGCAAGTGTTGCATCATCTCTGCCTAGAATCTTTGTGGCAAAGCTATCATCAAGCACGCATTTAGTCCGCTCTTGGATTTTGTTGATTTTGACCTTGAAAGTCGCTGGCTTACCCGCTAGAGCACTTGAGTGGTAATTATCTGGGAAACTCACTTCAATGCTCTTCTCTTCCCCGCATTTCGCGCCCACAAGCGCATCTTCAAAGCCGGGGATAAATTGCCCGCTTCCAATGGCTAGGTCAAAGCCCTCTGCCTTGCCACCTTCAAATGCTATGCCATCAACAAAGCCTTCAAAGTCGATATTTACGATATGGTCTTTCTTGATGGCTTTATCTTTGGACTCTACTAGCTCGCCTTGTGATTGCGCCATCATATCAAGTCGCTCTTGGATAGCCTTTTTCTCTGGGGTTGGGATTTTTGGTGTGGGGATTTTAGATTCTAGGGCATCTAGGCTAAAATCTGGGATAATGGAGATAGCAATCTCCACATCAATTGCCTCGCTTCCTTTGTCAAACTTTGTGATAATGGGGTCGCCAATTAACTGCTGCGGAGTGAGCTGCAGCTCTTTAAGCGCGCTTGATAGCATATCTTGTATAAGCTCTCTTTGTGCGTCTTTTTCCAAGGAGTCTTTGTAGCGAGATTTGACAATATGCGCAGGGACTTTGCCCGCTCTAAAGCCGGCGATTTTAAGTGTCTTGCTTGCTTTTTGCGCTAGAGATTCTAGCTTTTTCTCAAGATCTTGGAGTGCGATTTTGCCTGTTGCAGTCGCATTGGCAGTGTTGGTTCTGGTTGTTTGGAGATTCATACTATTCCTTAGGAGTGATTATTGAGTAGATTCGGGCATTTTAGCCAAAAATATCAAAAAACATTATAAAATTACGCATTTTGGCTTCTTAAGGTATGCAATGTCGCTTCATATACTTAAACACAAACTTGCCGCGCGTCCTAATCTCTCGCCACAATATGGGCTTATCACCAAAATCACGCCCACAATCATCTATGCTAAGGGTATTAGCCCATCTGTGGGCGATATTGTCAAAATCACGCATAAGGATTCTAGCCAATCGCTAGGGATTGTTACGCTAAGTGAGGGGCAGAGCTTTGGCTTTAATCCTTTCTCTTTCGTGGAGCATTTTGGGATCAATGATGTTGTGGTGATTGAGAAAAATGGCTTGACTTTCCCTATGGCAGAATCTATGCTTGGGCGCGTGTTTGACCCACTTGGCACGCCCATTGATGATAAGCCCCCGCTGCTTAATGCCACGCATTTGCCCATCATCACGCCGCCCATTCGCGCGCTAAAGCGTGGCATTATCGATGAGGTCTTTGATGTAGGGGTGCGATCAATCAATGGGCTGCTGCCTTGTGGCAAGGGGCAGAAGCTTGGGATTTTTGCCGGATCTGGCGTGGGCAAATCTACGCTTATGGGAATGATTGTGCGAGGCTGCAAAGCCCCTATAAAAGTCATCGCGCTCATTGGTGAGCGGGGGCGAGAGGTGCCGGAGTTTATCCACAAATCTCTAGGCGGCGATCTTAGTAACACCGTGCTAATTGTCGCTACAAGCGATGACTCACCGCTTATGCGCAAATATGGGGCGTTTAGTGCTATGGCAGTGGCGGAGTATTTTAAGTCTTTAGGGAATGATGTGCTGTTTATTATGGATTCTGTTACGCGCTTTGCTATGGCGCAGCGAGAAATCGGGCTAGCCCTAGGAGAGCCGCCTACAAGCAAGGGCTATCCGCCTTCTGTGCTGACACTTATGCCCCAGCTTATGGAGCGAGCAGGCAAGGAAGAGGGTAAAGGCTCTATCACGGCATTTTTCACCGTGCTTGTAGAAGGCGATGATTTAAGCGACCCAATTGCTGATCAAGCGCGCTCAATCTTAGATGGGCATATTGTTTTGGAGCGGGCTTTGACAGATTTTGGGATTTATCCGCCTATCAATATCCTAGCTTCTGCTTCGCGCGTGAGTAATGACATCATCACCAAAGAGCATAGAGAGCTGATACAGAAATTCCGCCGCTACTACGCGCTTTTGAAAGATAATGAAATTTTAGTGCGTATTGGCTCCTACCAGCACGGCAGCGATGTGGAGCTTGACTACGCGCTAGCGATAAAGCCTGTTATGGAGGAGTTTTTGAAGCAAGCCGAAGAGCAGAGCGTGAGCTTTGAAGAAGCCTTGCAGTTGCTAAAGGCAGTGTTTGCGCTGCCACAAAGCGAGCTTTCGGGCTAGAATCCACTTTTGCAAAGGATAATGATGGCAAAGCAAGTCGTGCTTCTCACAGGTGCAAGCAGTGGCATTGGCAAAGACACAGCTAAAATGCTTCATAATGCAGGCTATAAAGTCTATGCCGCAGCTAGACGCGTAAATCTTATGCAGGATTTGCAGGATATGGGGATTTGCGTGGTGTTTGTTGATTTATTGCAAGCTGATTCTATCGCTTCGTGTGTAGAATCTATTGTGCAAAAAGAAGGTGGCATTGATATTTTTATCAACAATGCTGGGTATGGATTCTACGGCGCGATAGAAGATACCCCACTAGAATCCGCTAGAGCGCAGCTAGAGGTCAATCTCTTTGCCTTTGCGCACTTGGTGCAGCTTATCGCCCCAAAAATGCGAGAAAAGCGCGCGGGCAAAATCATCGCTGTAAGCTCCATAGCTGGCAAGGTATGGACACCTTTTGGCGGGTGGTATCACGCGAGCAAATTCGCTCTTGAAGGGCTATGCGATAGCCTGCGTCTAGAGCTAAAGCCCTTTGGTATTGAAGTCATCATCATTGAGCCCGGCGGGATTAAGACTGATTGGGGCATTATTGCTGCAAGGCATTTGCGCGAGATTAGCGAGAGTGGCGCGTATAGGGAGCGGTGCGGGCATTATGCTAGGGCATTGGAGCAAACTTATCAAGGCTCTTCACTATCTAGCCCTAATCTAATCGCACACACTATTTATAAAGCCATTACTGCTAAATCTCCTAAAACGCGCTATCTTGTAGGCTTTATGGCAAGACCTATGCTCTATGCTAAACGCTTATTGGGGGATAAGCTGTTTGATACAATTATCGCGTATGCGTGGGGTAGGGCGTGGTAGAGTAGATTCTAGGTAAATACGCTATAATCGCAGCTTATCATCAACATTAAAGGATTATTATGTGGCTAAATCACCAGCTTAGCGCGGATTTTCATAAAGAATATGCCATTGAAGAAAAGACTTTAGATGTGCGCAGTGAGCATATTTTAGAGATTTTTAAAAGCAAGCGATTTGGGCAAATCGCGCTTATTGATGAGCGCGAGCTACTGCTTGAGAGCCACTTGGGCTGTGTGAGTGAGTTTGTCGCACACATTGGGGCGTGCTGCTTAAAGCTCAAAGCACCAGAATCCCCACAAGATCAAGCCCTTATACTTGGGGGGTTTAATCTTGAGCTTGCCTTTGAGCTATTGAAGCATAATATGGGGGTTCGCTACATTCAAAGTGATCAAAAGGTGCTAGATTCTCTCATAAGCTTCTTGCCACATTTCCAAGAAGTGCGCGAGCATAGGGACTTTGAGCTTTATGCTAGAGCTATTGACCTACCACTAGGCAAATACCACTTAATCATACATCAAGCCACCCCTAATGCGCACGAGCTTGATGGGCTAAGTCGTATGCTGCATACAGATGGTGTGCTAATTGCTAAGCTTCCGCACCCTTACTTCCAAGCAGATGAGTGTAAGCAGGCTTTGCGCGATGTGAGTGGGCTATTTTCTATTGTGATGCCGTTTTTTATGCCATTGTTTGGTGATGAGGTGTTTGTCTTTGCTTCTAAGGCTACGCATCCACTTGCTGATTTGTGGCTACAGAGAGCTGATATGCTTGATGATCTTAGCTTCTACAATGCTGATATTCATAATGCCGCCTTTGCTATGCCTACACTTCTAGCAAGCACCTTGCAGCCGTGGGTCAAAAACTAGGCAAGCTAGATTCTAGCTCTATAGAATCTAGCTCCCTTAAGCCCATATCCTTGCACTATGGAGTCGTGCTAACGGGCGGGATAGCGTGCGGGAAGAGTAGCGTTGGCGAGATTTTGCGCGCGCGGGGGTTTGAGATCATCTGTGCTGATAGTATTGCGCATTGTGTGCTTGAAGAGTGTGCTAGAGAGCTTATTGACACTTTTGGAGAGGGCATTGCTAGCATTGATCCTAATGACTTAGGCATAATCAATCGCAAAGCTCTTGGGGAGATTGTCTTTAGCGACCCTGCAAAGCGCGCCTTGCTAGAGTCTATCACCCACCCACGCATACACGCTCAAATCATCGCTAAAGCCTGTGAGCTAGAAGTACGCAAAAGGTGGTATTTCCTTGATATTCCGCTGTTTTTTGAGAGTGGTGGGAGGGCGCGCTATGGTGTGGATATAGTGGTGTGTGTGAGTGCTAAAGAAGAGCTCCAGCTCGCGCGCTTAATGCAAAGAAACGCGCTTAGCCTAAGCCAAGCGCAAGCTAGAGTGCGCGCACAAATGCCCTTAGAGCAAAAGATCGCCCAAAGCGATATTGTTATAGACAACAATGGCACGCTTGCTGCACTAGAATCTAAAGTAGATTCTATGCTGCACACTCTTGCTACATAGGGCATATTGTTTGCTTAAGATTGCCTATATCTTTTCTAAGGAGTTTTGCAATGTCTAATCACACAAACTATGATGTAAAAGCCCTAGGCTCACATACGACTTATGAGCATAACTACGCGCCAAGCTTGCTAGAAGCAGTCCCAAACCCCCACCCAGATACAGCGTATTTTGTCAAGTTTAACTGCCCAGAATTCACCTCTTTATGTCCTATCACAGGGCAGCCAGACTTTGCCACAATCTATATCAGCTATATCCCAGATGCGCTCATTGTAGAATCTAAATCACTTAAGCTCTATCTCTTTAGCTTTCGTAATCACGGGGCATTCCACGAAGACTGCATTAACCTTATCCTTAAAGATCTTAACAAGCTTTTAGAGCCGCATTATATAGAAGTGTGGGGCAAGTTTCTCCCAAGGGGTGGGCTAAGTATCGATCCATATTGCAACTATGGCAAGGGGCAGTATCAGCAAATGGCACAAATGCGCCTAGCCAACCACGATCTCTACCCAGAGACAATTACCAATCGCTAGATCTAGCACTTTGCTTTGCGCGATCTTATGGTGTGAAGCTGGAGTCCAAATGCCTAGAATCCAAAAAGTGTTTTACCAAAGGAAGTGATTTACTAAAGAAGAAAAGAGAAAGTGATAGCGGGGAGTCCCGCTATCTTGCAAGGCTTAGAATACAAGCTTTGCAAATGCTAGAGCATTGTGGAATTGGATATTGTTGCCAAATCCATTGCCTACATAGCCGCCACCTACATCAATTCCCAAGCCTTCTCGCATAAAGCCTAGCTTCATATCAAGCACACGCACTGAAGCCACTGCTGAGAACTCACTATAATCGCCACCAGCATAGAGCACATCAAGCTTAACTCGCTCGTGTTCTACACCACCAAAGGCATACCAAGTGCTTGAGCCCGCACCAAAATACCCAGCGTGAGATGGCATCACATAGCGACCATAGAAGCGAGTGTTGTCGCTGATTGTTTTGATACCAGCATTATCGCCGACCATATACCAACCACCACCAAGCTTGAATATATCTTGGAATCGAAGCTCTTCTTCAAGCTGCACGAAGAATGTGTTGCCATTCCAGCCATTTTGCCACATAAACTTACCAGAAGTGATAGATTTTATCCCGCTACCACCTAGCACAAGTGCTGCTCTAGTCCCTGCTTGAAGCACATTGCTTTGCGCGTAAGAATCTAGGAAGTAATGCACAAATGGATCAACTTGGAAAATACCAAAGTCAAGGTTCGCACCACCAGCTATAATATCGCGCTTACCGATGTCAAAGTTATTGAAGCTCGATGGGAAGCGATGATATGCAGTAAGCTCGCTTGCAATACGCCCAGGCAATACACCATAAGTTGTATGATCATTGATCCAGCTAACCCAAATGTTTGACTTACCTAGATTGTAGCTAAAGCCTACACCTTGCGCATAGCTATTGAGCCAGTCTGACTTCATAAAGCTGTTGCTAAATCGCCCTACATAGAAGTCAAATGTGCCGTTGTAGCGGAAATACAAATCGGAGAGATCAATGTATTTATCTCCATAGACATTATGCTTGGCATAGTCATTTGTCGCCCAAATTTGTGAGCCACCCCAGCCGCCGACACCAAAGCCAACGCCGCTAGAGCCGATGTCAATCCCTAAATGTCCTGTAAAGCCACCATAATTAACGCCATCTTTATTAAGGTGTGTATAATCGCCAAATTCTTGATTATATACCATACCTAAATGCCCAAATAGCTCTACATTCACTGCGCTCGCGCTTGTAGCAACTGCTGAAGCAAGAATAGCACTTACTAAAAGTTTGCTTTTCATCTTGTATCCTTTGTTGTTGGGTTTGAGCTTTGCTCGTGGAAAGTATATCGACAAAATGTGAAATAATTTAATAGAAAAGTTAATGAAAGTGTAAATGGGACACAAGCAATGCAGAGCTTTGAGCCACAAACACTCTTAGCCCCATCTCGCAATTGTGTCGTATTTCCCAAGCAAAGTCCCTAGAGAAATAAAACCTTACATAGGGCTTAATTGTCAAAGAGCTTATTTCTTAGCAATCCTTTCAATCACCGCATTAAAGCTTTTACTTGGTCGCATAATGGTTTCTGCCTTATTGTCATCAAATTTATAATATCCGCCTAGATCTACTTTCACGCCTTGTGCGGAGTTAAACTCTGCTCTAATAGAATCTTGCTTAGATTCTAGCTCATTAGCAATAGGCGTAAAGAATGCTGCGATAGTAGAATCCACTTTTTGCTCACTCAACGCCCTAGCAAAATACATCGCCAAGTAAAAATGGCTTGTGCGGTTGTCATCTTCGCCCACTTTGCGTGAGGGAGCTTTGTTGTTATCAAGCCATTGTGAAGTCGCAGAATCTAGTGCGTCTGCTAGCACCTTTGCCTTAGGGCTATTTTGCTTTTGCGCGTAGAATTCTAGGCTTGCTTGCAGAGCTAAAAACTCGCCCAAGCTATCCCAACGCAAGTGATTTTCTTCCACAAGCTGTTCTACCTGCTTTGGCGCACTGCCTCCAGCCCCGGTTTCAAACATCGCCCCGCCATTTAGCATAGGCACGACGGAGAGCATTTTCGCACTTGTGCCAAGCTCTAAAATGGGGAAAAGATCCGTCAAATAATCACGCAAAACATTGCCTGTAATAGAGATAGCATTTTTCCCAGCGCGGATAAGGCGTAAGGATTCTAAACACGCTTCCTTTGGGGCTAAAATGGCTATGTCTTTGCCCTTTTCTTGTAGTCTTTTCTTAACTAAATCAATCATAATTTTATTACTAGCCCTTTTAGAATCTAGCCAGAAAATCGCCTTATCCCCTGTTAAATCCGCCCTTTCAATCCCTAAATCAATCCAATTTTGCACCGCATCAAATTTCGCTTGATTTGCTCTATAAATATCGCCCTTTTTCACGCGATGAGTAAGCAGCTCTCTATCGCTAGAATCCACAATGATAAACTCCCCATCACTTGGGGCGACAAAGGTTTTATCGTGTGAGCCATATTCTTGTGCTTTTTTCGCCATTAAGCCTACATTGCTGACACTGCCTAAAGTCGCAGGATTAAGCTCTCCATTAGCCTTTAAATCTTCAATCACGGCTTCATAAATAGTCGCATAAGTTTTATCAGGGATCACCGCGTTTGCATCGCATTCCTTGCCGTCTTTATCCCATAATCTCGCGCCATTTTTTAGCATAGCAGGCATTGAAGCATCTACAATCACATCGCTTGGGATATGCAGATTGGTAATGCCTTTGTCGGAATTTACCATAGAGATTTTGGCGGATTTTTCTAAAATCTCATTGTATTTCGCAAGAATCGCCGCTTTTTTGGGGCTGGATTCTATCTTTGTAAGTAGCTCACTTATGCCATTATTGGCATTCACACCTAAAGATTCTAGCTCGTCTTTAAATTCGCTAAAAAGCTCCTTAAAATACGCCTTCACCGCATAGCCAAAGAGAATTGGATCGCTTACTTTCATCATCGTAGCCTTTAAATGCAGTGAAAAGAGTATATCTTGCTTTTTGCAGGATTCAATCTCTTCTGTGTAAAACTCACTTAGCTTTTGTGCGTCCATAAAGGTGGCATCTAGTATCTCATTTGCCCCCAGCTTTAGCCCATCTTTTAGCACTTTTTGTCCGCTAGAATCTTTGAAAACAATCTTTGCCGTTGTGGGAGATTCTATCAAAACCGCCTTTTCATTATCAAAGAAATCGCCCTCTTTCATATAGCTCACACAGCTTTTTGAGCTTTTATCAAAGGGCGTTACTCGGTAGGGATTTTTCTGTGCGTAGGATTTGACCGCATTGGTGCTACGGCGGTCAGAATTGCCCTGTCGTAAAACAGGATTCACCGCTGAGCCTAGCACTTTTTGATATTTTTCTTTCACTGCCTTTTCTTGCTCGTTGCTTGGCTCATCAGGGAAATCTGGCACATTATAGCCCTTTGCTTGCAGCTCTTTAATGGCGTTTTTAAGCTGGGGGATTGAAGCGGAGATATTTGGGGTTTTGATAAGGTTGGCATTTGGCGTTTTGACAAGCTCACCAAGCTGACTTAGGGCGTCTTCTACGCGTTGGTCTGCTTTTAAACCCTCCGGGAACTGCGCTAAGATTCTAGCACTTAGCGAAATATCAGCAGTCTCTACTTTGATGTCGGCGTGGTTTAAAAAAGCTTTTGCGATAGGCAGAAATGAGTAGGTCGCTAGGGCTGGGGATTCATCTGTGAGTGTGTAGGTGATTTTCATCGTGTGTCCTTTGTGGTGAATTACAGAGAGTGGATTCTAGTATAGCAAAATCACTTTAAAATCAATACAAGTTTAGCTCGAAGTTTAGCCCAAAGTATCCAAACACCACAGCTTAAAAATATCGCGCCATTGACCGATATAGCTAGCACGACTTTAGCTCTAAGGAGATTGTATGAAACCACAGATAAAAAGCACCGCCCTATCCATAGCGGCGAGCCTATGTCTAGGAGTGTGTGCATTAGGTGCGCAGGTAGATGCGCAAGCAGCATATTTGGATACGCAAGCAAGTATCAATACCGCAGCTAGTGCGCCCTATGAGAGTCCCTTTATCACTTCTGTCGCGGAGCAAGATATACTTGAGATAGAGGCTGTGGGCATTGGTGTGGCACCTAGCGAGTCCTGCTCGCCAGCGCAGGCGGTGGCTCTTGCCAAAAGAGCGGCGATCATCGATGCGTATCGCCACTTAGGTGAGCAGATGTATGGTATCAAGCTTAATGCAAACGACACGGTGCAAAATATGGTGCTAAAAAACTCCAGCATTAAAACAAAGCTAAACGCCCTTATCCGTGGTGCTAAGGTGCGCGAGAGTGCGTGTGAGCAGGGGATCTGCCAAGTAACAATGGAGCTAAAGCTTGATGGCAAGGTGTGGTCGCAGGTGTTAGGGATTTAGCTAGCGGGCTAGATTTAGCTAACACTTGGGCTAGATTCTAGGGAGGCTAGCTGCTTTAGATTCTAGCTTTTGGGGAGGTGCTCTTGGGTCGCTCTATGGTAGTGGGCGATAATGCGCTGTATATCATAGCTCTTGCGCGCAAGCTCCCTTGCGTTTTGCCCCATAAGCTCTCTTGCGGTGGAATCTAGAGCGATAAACTTCTGCATAGCATTTGCTAGGGATTTTGCATCACGCACTTGGCATAGAAAGCCATTGGGATAGCCATTGTCAAATGTTTTTATTAAATGTTTGCAGCCACTTGCATTGCTTGTGATGATGGGTTTGCCCATACTGAGTGCTTCTAGCAAGCTTACACTTACCCCCTCCCTATAGCTTGGTAGCACCACACAAGAGCTAGATTCTAAAAATGGGCGGACATCTTTTGTGCTGCCTAAATATTCTATAATCCCCTGTTCTTGCCAAGCTAGAATCTGCTCTTTACTTATGGCACTAGGATTTTCACAATCACTTGCGCCCAAAAGCTGGAAGCTAATTTTAAGTGAAAGTTTTGTTATGCCCCCCCCCCCCATTAGATTCTACTCTATTAGCTTCTTTGATAGAATCTTGCACCATTTTTGCCGCTTCTACAAACTCACCAACCCCCTTATCCCATAGCATTCTAGCCACAAGTAAAAAGACTATTTCCTTTTGCTCCACTTGCTCTTGCTCCCCTTGTTTTTCTGCTTTGACATCGCTGCTTTTAGGGGAGAAATACTCCGTATCCACTCCCTCACTATCAAGCAAAAAGGCTTGATTTTGTTTAATTAACTTATATGATAAAAACTCTTGCTTATCATCATTGTTTAAAAACCACACTTCTTGTGTTTTGCTAAGCGCAAAGCGATACATCTTGCATACAATAGAGCGTAGCACACGCTTTTTAAGACTACTTGTTTTGCCTTTGTCATTGATAAATACATAGCCAAGCCCCGTGATGAGCGCGATATTTGGGATTTTTAGGAAATTACACACGCTTGAGGAGTAAATGGCTGGTTTTATCGTGTAGTTAAACACGAGGGCTGGGCGTATGAGCTTTAGGAGTTTGTGGAGCATAGTGATTGTGCGGAAGTCTTTAAGGGGATTAAGGGAGCGGGAATCTAAGTAGAGATTATGCGTGATAAAACCTTCTTGCTGCAAAGCCTGTGTGCTAGAGTCAAAGGGGGCTATGATATGGATAGTAAAGCCACTTTTTTGCAAGGACTTTAGGACTTGGAGGCGGAAGTTGTGCATAGCAAAGCAAGTGTTGCTTACAAAAACTAGGTTTGCGTGCGATTCAGCTTTGCTTGGTTTGGGCGTTGGCTTTTGGGCTAGAATCGCGGATTGCTGCGGCGAGTCGGCGGTTACATACACTCTAGTATGCGCCCTTGACTCGCCTTGCAAAGCCACGATTCTAACCTCAAAATCCTGCCGCCTAGTTTCGTTTTTAGAGTCTGTGTTATTGTGTGAAAGCCTAGAATCCTGCGCCGACTTTAGATTCTGGGGTTTTTTGTCATTGCGAGCAAGCGCGCTAGTGTCTGCGTGGCAATCCACTTGCACACTAGAATCTAGCTCGGTTTGTTTCTCCCCTACTGCTTTTTTATAGCACTCAACAATCCGCGCTACATCAAACCGCCCTTTCACAAGCTCCCTAGCCTTTGTGCCCATTTGCATAAGAGCATTGTGGGTATGTGGAAGTTCATTTGAGAGTAGCAGAGATATTGCAAGGCTTAAGGCTTGTGCGTCTTTTGGCGGGATAAGGATACCATTTTGCCCGATAAGGAGATTTTCATAAGGCATAAGGGGTGGGGCGACACATTCTCTGCAGCCTGCGATATTTGTGGTGATGATTGCCTTGCCCATACTCATTGCCTCTAGCAAAACTCTAGGCACACCCTCTTTATATGAGCTTGGTAGCACTACGCAAGTTGCAGATTCTAAAAAGGGGCGGACATCTTTTGTGCTGCCTAAATATTCTATAATCCCTTGTTCTTGCCACGCTAGAATCTGCTCTTTACTTATAGCACTAGGATTTTCACAATCACTTGCCCCTAAAAGCTGGAATCTAGGGAGCTGAAATTTAGGGGGTTTAAGGCATTTGCGTGGGATTTTAGGCGGCATTGTATCCGCCTAGCTTTGCTTGTGGGGCAAAAGAATTGTCTAAGGCAAAAGAAGTGAAGTGATAAGATGGGGCAAAAGCAATATGATATGTGAGATAAAGCCGCCTAGATTCTAGTGCTGCCCCCCCCCCAATCAACATTACAAGCCTATGAAACATCTTGCGCAATGGCTTTAGCACGACAAAGATAGGGAAAGTGCTTAAGCCATTGTCCCGCCACGCACGAGCGCACTCAAGATTGGCGCGCATAATATTGCTAAGGCTTGCATTGGAAGTCCCGCCCACACGCATTTTGACAAAGCATTCATCAATGTATAGGGACTTTGCTTGATACTTTTGCAAAAATCGCAGCATAATCTCATAATCCGCTGCGATTGTGTAGGAGAGATTAAACCCACCATAGCGCGTATAAAGAGCCTTTCTCGCATAGAAGCTTGGGTGTGGCGGGTGGAATCCTAGCGTGAAATCGTGGCTTTTTAACGCCTTGCCATTAAATGGTCGTAGTGGTTGTAATGTGTGGCTTATATACACAATATTTGCATAGACAATATCAATGGAATCAGGCTTATCAAACCCCCAAGCGATAAACTCTAGCACAAGATTTGAAGCGAAAAAGTCATCAGCATTTAAGAAGCCCACAATCTCTCCGCGTGCCTTTTCTAAGCCCTTATTCATACCATCATAAATCCCCAAATCCCTTTGGCTAAAGACTTGTAGGCTCACACCTTTTGCGCGATATTGTGGGCGGTAGGATTCTATGATTGATAGCGTGGAGTCGCTGCTTTGATTATCGATGATGATATGCTCAAAGTCGGTATAGCTCTGCGCTAGTGCAGAATCTAGCGTGCTAGCGATGGTTGCGGCGGAGTTGAAGGTGGTGGTGATGAGGGAGATTTTAGGCAGCATAACCTGCCTTTAAAAGCGATTCAGCTTTTTTGGTGGATTCAGCTTTTAGCGAAAAATGCGGGAGCGGCGAAAAATCCCTGCGGTCATTACCATCTAGGTAACTCCCTTGTGATTTTCCTTGCAACCCACATTTTTCATCTAAAATCCTAAAATCCTTTGCGGACTTGTTTAGAATTGTTGCGCTTGTGGTGGAATCTATGTTGTTGTCATTGAGAGCGGACTTGTCCGCGTGGCAATCCACTTGCACACTAGATTCTAGCTCGGTTTGTTTCTCTTCCAAGATTCTAAGATTTGCGGTATTGCTTTGCTTGTTTTGTTTGTATTTTAGGGTAGGAGTTACCTTGTCGGTAATGACTGCCCTAAAATACAAACAATCAGGCGAATGATTACCCGAAGCTGAATCCTTTTTAGCAAACGAGAATTCTAGGCTAAAATCTACAAAAGCATAGATCCTATAGCCTAGTGCTGCCCCCCCCCCTAAGAGATTTTCCCTACTTGCATAGAGATTGCAATAAAGCTCATAGATAGAATCGAGCATTTTTTCACTAGTAAAAAGCTGCAAAAATCTAGCCCTAGCATCGCGCGAAAATCGCTCATAGTCGCGCTCTATCTCGCTAATGGCTTGGGCTATGGCAGCTGGATTTTGAGGCGGGACTACTAAGCCGCTGACATTGTGGGCATTGACATAATCACTTCCTGATGGGCTAAGTTTGGTGCTAATAATTGGCTTGCCAAAGCTCATCGCCTCTAGCAAAACAACCCCATAAGACTCTTGGATAGAAGGCAGCACGAAAATGTGGCATTGCTGATAGTGCCTTGCTAGCTTATCGCGCGTTACGCGCCCTAGCAATTTGACTTTATGGGAGAGTTTATGCTCGTTGATAAGGGCTTCTAGCTTGGAGTGTAGTGCGCCATCGCCTCCTATGTGGATTTCATACTCATCTGGCAAGTATTGCGCACTTTGGACTAGATAGGTAAAGCCTTTGTTCTGCGCGAGTCTCCCAAGGGCAAAAATAATTCTTTTCTCACCCTTTTTGCTTTGTGCTGGGCGTTGTGGCAGAGTAGATTCTAGGGAGCTAGGGGCTATATCATCTATGCCTATGGGGATACTCACACATTTATCGCGGTATGGTTGTAAAAAGGCGGATTCTAGGGCGTATTTGGGGCTTGTAGCGATAATGCTATGCGCCCTTTGTAGCAGCCAGCTTTGCAAGGGGGAGTAGAGCTTTAGCAAATGCTTTTGCTTGATAATATCGCTGTGCCAATGCAAAATGATGATTTTCTCGCGTATATCGCTTAGGAAAAGTGCTAGATTTGCCATAGGGTCTGGCAGGTGCAAGTGGATAATGTCATAGGCTTGTATAAGCTTTTGCAGGGTGAAAATCATCTGCGGTGTGATAGAAGTGGAAGCAAGCTTGCCAAAGGATTTGGTGCGGTAGATTCTAGCCCTAGAGTCTAGGATCTCATAGCTAAAGTTGTAAGAAGAGCTAGAGCATAGCACATCGCAGACTAGCCCTCTAGCGTTTATCCCATCGCAAATATCTTGCATCACGCGTTCAATCCCGCCGATGTCTGGGGGGTAGAATTTGCCGAGTTGGAGGACTTTAGGCAGCATAGGCTACCTTTAAAAGCGATTCAGCTTTTGGGCTAGAATCGTGGATTTCATCGCCGCGCTTGTGCGATAGACCGCCAAGTCTTATCTCCGCGCGCGGCTCGAAAAACCCCGATTCTAGCTCCAAAATCTTAGAATCGCTGGGGCTTTTACTAGAATCTAGCTTTGCTTCCGCCTGCAGCGTTGTTAGATTTTTAGCGTTTTGGGTAAAACTCCTAGAATCCTTTGCGGACTTGTTTAGATTCTGGGCTTTATCGTCATTGCGAGACTTGCTTGGCAAGTCGTGGCAATCCACACTAGAATCTAGCTCGGTTTGGTTGAGGTCTGCGGTTGCCCTAAAACAAGGGATACCGCTCGCCGCTAGGCGATGTTTCTTTAGAAAATCCCCAAAATCTGCGGAATGATTACCTAAAGCTGAATTTACTTTTGTAAAAACTAAAGCCTGATTCTGCCTAGGCTTAAGGTATAAACAAAAATGCGAATATAAGTAAGGCAGCGTCCCCAATACTGCAGAGATAGCACACAAGAGAGCAGATAAGGCGATTTGATCAAGCGCATATATGCTGGAATCTTGGGTGCTGGGATAAGCCCAGCTTCTACAAGGGGCGTGAGCGGAGCTAGTATAGATTCTAGCACTGCCCCCCCCCCTACGCGCTATTTTCGCGCTTTGCGCACTGCTGGGGGTAGAAGCCCTAGAATCTAAAAGGCGCGATTCTAGGATAATGAGCGCGGCAAGATCTTGGCTCATAGTCCTAGTAATTTGGGGCAAAAGGCTGGAATCTAGCTCTAAAGTATGCAAGGCATTAGCGACATAGCTAAAGCTCTCTATCCTGCGCGCTCTTTTGCTTGGATTGTGCATACTTGATTGAGCGTTTAAGCAGTAGAAATATAGGCGTTTATCAATGCTTATATAGCTTGTAGCAAGGCTAGCGATCACTAGGAAAAAGAGCAGGTCATCTGCCACGATGGGCGTGAAGCTAGAGTCTGTGAAATGCCCGCAAGCTTGGCGCAAAAGCTCGCTGTCATAGCACTTATCCCATAGGGTAAATTTAGGAAACTGCCTAGAATCTAAGAAAAAATTCTGTGCGATTTGATGGTTTTGTAATGATTTTTTACTAAAGCGCGTAGGCAGGGCGTAGCGAGCGTAATGCGTAAGCTTGGCTAGTAGCGGGGTGTGCGGGTTCGCTGGATAGTGAGCTTTAAAGTGCAAAATATCGGCATTATGTAGTGTGGCGTGCTGGTGTAGTGTCTCACACGCTTGTAAATGCAAGTAGTCATCAGCATCGACAAATAGCACATACTCCCCCCTAGCCTGCCTAATGCCCACAATGCGTGTAGCAAAAGTGCCTAGATTGTTTGCATTATGGATTATGCGGATTCTGCAATCTCTCTGCGCGTAGTGTTGTGCTATTTGTATAGAGCTATCACTCCCGCAATCATCTATAACGAGAATCTCAATATCGCGTAAAGTTTGGTTAATGCAAGACTCAAGGCAGCGCACGATATAAGATTCTACATTGTAGGTGGGGATAATGATAGAAATCGCGCAGTTACTTGCCACTTGCTTCCTTGGTTGTAGTGTTTGGGGGTTGTGAAAGTGTGGATTCTACCTAGAAGTTGCTTAAAGTCTTTAGAATCTAGCGCGCCTTTGGGGTGGGGCGCAGTGCTAGCGCGTATAGATTGCATAAAGCTCTTTGTAATAAGGGCGAGAGAGGATATAGGAGCTAGCCCTTTCACGCTCTTGCAAAAAGTGCGTGAAATGCGCTTCATACTTATCTAAAATCCCTTTCAACTCCGCTTCCAAGTCATCAAATATAAAGCCCCCAAATCTCTGCGCTGTGGTGCTAAGCTCTTGGCGGTTTGCCACTAGGGCTGGTGTGCCAGAGAGCATAGACTCTACAATGGTTAGCCCAAAGGTCTCATTGAGTAGGCTAGGCGAGATAGAGAGCTTGGCAAGGGCTAGGATTTGCTTTAGCTCCTGTGGGGGCAGGGCAGGGGCAAACTGGATAGGAGAGTTGAGATAGTGGGCAAGTGCGTAAAGCTTCAGCAAAGATAGCTCAATAGTTATTATGCCCCCCCCCCATAGAGATAGAGATTTATAAGCTTTTTTAGATAGTGGTTGGAGTGCAGGTTTTGCATAATTTCTTCGCGCTTTTGTAGCAAGGTGGCAAACTCGCTCTCATAAGAGTCTAGGGTATTTATGATGCACACTTCTAGGCTTTGGACATTGCTATCCTGCAGGGCTTGGCGCGGGTCAAAGCTAAAGCTCTTGCCATAAAAGCTAGCAATGGTCTCTTGCATAGCTCCTAGATCGCTTGCTATGGGGATAGTTCCGGCTAAGATAGATTCTACAATGGTTAGCCCAAAGGTCTCATACCACAGGCTTGGCAGGATTGATAGCTTTGCTTTAGCTAGAATGGCGGCTAGCTCTTTGGGGGTGCGTGGGGGCAAAAAGGTGCAAGGAAGCGGACTTCTTGGGCTTAAAAGCGATTCAGCTTTTGGGCTAGAATCGTGGATTTCATCGGCTCGCTGCGTCGATAGACCTCTAGTCTTATCTTCCTTGCGAGCCTTGAAAAGCCCCGATTCTAGCTCCAAAATCTTAGAATCGCTGGGGCTTTGGCTGGAGGATTGGGCTTTGCGTGGTTTTGGCGTTGGCTTTTGGGCTAAAAATGGTGATTCTAAAGAAACATCGGCTAACGCCGAGCGGTATCCCTTGTTTTGCTGCGGTGAGTCTGCAGTTACGCACGCCCAAGTGCGCACCTTTGACTCACCTTGCAAAGCCCCATTTTTATCACAAAAATCCTGCCGCCTATCTACTTGGCTACAAAACACATTTTTAGCGTTTTTGTTAAAACTCCTAGAATCCTTTGCGGACTTGTTTAGAATTGTTGCGCTTGTGGTGGAATCTAACTTGCTGTCATTGCGAGCGGATTGAAAATCCGCGTGGCAATCCATAGAATCCACTTTTGCGTTTTGTAGATTATGGATCGCCACGACTTGCTGCTGCAAGTCTCGCGATGACGGAGCTGAAGTGTTTTTGCTCTGGGCTTGTTTTTCTTCTTCTAGGATTCTAGGAATTGTGGTATTGCTAGTGGGGCTTTTAGCAAAATTTAGGGTAGAGCTAGACTTGCGGTCTGCGGTTGCCCTAAATTTTGCTAAATCATCGCTATGGATACCCGAGACCGAATCCACTTTTGCAAAAGTGGATTCTAGCTCTAGGTGTTGCAATAGGCGGTTTGCTAGCTCTAAGCATTTTGGCTTATCATCGCCATCGCCTATGATAAGCAGCTTATAGTGGGAGAAGCGCGGGAGTTTAAGCAGATTGGCAAAGGCGTGGAGCAGCAAGGGGACATTTTTCTCCGGGGAGAGCCTGCCAAAAAACACGAGCAAGTCCTGCTTATCTTGCAGCGATATGTGGGGGTTGTAAAAGTGCGTTTCTATCGGGTTTGTAAGGGTGATTAGCTTAGAGCTATCCCAGCCATCTTGGATATGCTTTGATCGCTGAAACTCCCCCACGCAAATAATCGTGTCAAAAAGCTCTTTTTCTTGCAGCAATGCCCCTTGGTAAAATGGCGAGCGCAGGGCTTTTAAAATCGAGTGGATTCTCCCTCTTCTATCGCAGTTTTGATATGCTATGCGCAAGCCTTTGCTATGCCCGATACATTGCTCGCAAATTTGCCCCTTGGCATAGTTGTATAGCCCGCCATTTGCGCAAGGTCCAAAGCCGTGCTGTGTGTAGATGAGCTTGACTTTTGGGTGCTTTGCCTTATAGGCACGCAAGGCGAAAAGCACGCTAGGGCTTAGGCGGGAGAGGTAGTTTTGCGTGTGGATAATATCTGGCTTGATAGTAAAAAGAAAGGCTTTAAGCCGTTTGTAATTAGTGAGGTTGAAGATGTATTTATATGCCCCGCGCCACTTGGGGTAGAGCTGCCAATCATCAAGGCGCAAAAAATGTGCATTGTCTATGCCGCAAGGGGGCAGCTCATCGCAGCTTGCGACATAGATGTCAAACTGCTTGGATTCTAGGGTGGCTTCTATGGTGTTGCGAAATACGCTCTCTGCGCCGCCTTTGAAGGTGTCGGAGGCTAGGTGGAGGAGTTTAGACAGCATAACCTGCCTTTAAAAGCGATTCAGCTTTTTTGGTGGATTCGGCTTTGCGCGATAAATCGTGGATTGCTTCGCGCGTGCTGCAGTTACATACGCCAAGTATGCGCCCTTGCACGCGCTTGAAAAGCAAAGGTTTCTCATCGCAAATCCTAGAATCCTGCGCTGACTTACTTACATTTTTTGCTTCATTCCTAGAATCCTCGTTTTTACTAGCGGCGTTTTTTCCGTCATTGCGAGCGGATTGAAAATCCGCGTGGCAATCCATAGTCTCAAAAGTAGAATCCACTTTTTCTAAAGAAGCTATGCTTTGTGCTTTTTGTGCGTTGTTTGTGTGGATCGCCACGACTTGCTGCCGCAAGTCTCGCGATGACAGAAAAAAGGCGTTGTATGAAAAAGTGGATTCTAGGTTTTGGGTGGAGTTTTCACACCCAGCTTGACTTTCTTCTTCTAGGATTCTAGGAATTGTGGTATTGCTAGTGGGGCTTTTAGCAAAATTTAGGGTAGAGCTAGACTTGCGGTCTGCGGTTGCCCTAAATTTTGCTAAATCATCGCTATGGATACCCGAGACCGAATCCACTTTTGAAAAAGTGGATTCTAGGCTAGAATCTAGAGCTTGACATACCCTAGCGAAAAGATACAACCAAGCAAGCGCACAAAGGTCTGCCACTTGCGATGATAGCGTAGAGATTTGAGACAAGCCATAATATATGCTGCCCCCCCCCCAACCGCCATTTATCAGCCCATCATAGCGGTGCTCTAGCACTTGCACGCTTGTAAGGATAGCAATCGCACGCCTTTGTGCGATACTAAAGCTTGCATTAGCGCGCAGGCAATCAACTTGAGAGAGCTTGCCAAGCTCGGTGATCACCTGCCCTATATCAGCGATCTTTTTATCGCGCGTGTTGGCATCGATTTTGCGCGTGATTGAGGAGCTAGAGTCGCAATAGACATAGAGCTTATCAGGTATGCCGATACTTTTTGTAGCTAGTGCGGTTAGCCAGAAGCTTTTAAGCACATCTTCTGCCATTGTTAGGCGGACATTTTCGCCCATATGTGCCACGAGCTTCTCGATCGCGCCTCGTATGTGCGAAGCTTTATAAAGCTTCGCACATATGTGCCACGGAGGTGTGGCACAATGGGCGAAGACTTCAAAAAGCACTTCATCTCCAAAAAGTGGCTTGCAAAGCACAGGGGGGCTTACGCGCTTGAATGTTGGCGGCTCAAAGCGCATACCGAAAAACACAATATCTGGCTTGCTATCGGGGATCTGCTCTTGGGTGCTTGGCTTGGCTTGGCTTAGATTTGCTTGGATTGGCTTTGTGGGGCTTAGGCTTGATGGGGCTTGCGCGCTCTTTTGCGTGGCATTATAGGAGATCTCACAGGCATTATGCGTGAGATAGTCATCAGCGTCCAAAAAGGCTATATACTCCCCCAAAGCCTGCCTAATACCCACAATGCGCGTAGCAAATGTGCCTAGATTGTTTGCATTATGGATAATTTTGATCCTAGAATCTAGCTTGGCATAATCTTGCGCGATTTGTATAGAGCCATCACTCCCACAATCATCTATAACTAGAATCTCAATATCGTGTAAAGTTTGGTTAATGCAAGACTCAAGGCAGCGCGCGATATAAGATTCTACATTGTAGGTGGGGATAATGATAGAGACTTTAGGCGGCATAGTGCTGCCTGTTTGGTTGATTATGTGCTGCCCCCCCCCCAATGGCATTTTTAGAAGCCTTTTCATTGGCTAGGAGTGTGAGCTGCTCTAGCGGAGTAGAATCTGCTAGATTATGCACTAAGCGATAGAGTCTCTTGCAAGTGTGTGGCTCAATGTAGTCATCGCTATCTAGGGGTAAGATGTATTCCCCCCTTGCTACTCTCTCGCCTGCTATGCGCGTGCTAAAGAGTCCTAGATTTGTTGCATTATGCACGATATGGATTCTAGAATCTTGCTTGGCGTAGCGTTGTGCGATTTGTATGGAGCTATCACTGCCGCAATCATCTACAATGATCATTTCTATATTGTGTAAGCTTTGGTTAATGCAAGAATCCAAGCAGCGCGCGATGGTGGATTCTACATTATAGACGGGGATAATGATAGAGATAAAGGGGCGCAATGCGTGTCCTTGGGGTGTAAATGCGCGTATCATAGCTAGGGTTTGGTTAAAGCTCGCTTTACACGCGTGATTTTGTCTTTGACAAATGTCTCTACTCTTTTAAAGCGCATTAGAGATTTCAGCCTTTTGCCCATACCTAGCACTGCCATATACCGCTTGTAACGCTTCTGCTCAAAGAGTGCTAGGCACGCCATCCCCCTCCTAAAGCTTCTCTCATAAGGCTGGCTAAAAATAGCTAGCAAAAATTGCTCAAGCTGCTTTTCAAAAAGCTCAATATGATTAGAATCTAAAAACAAAGGCTCTCGCAGTATTGCAAGCTGCTTTGTCTTATCTGCTTCTATCTCCGCAATATGCTCGATCAAGGATTCTAGGCTAGAGAAGCTATGGGCATTGATAAACGCCTTTGCATTTATGCCCCCCCCCCCATCAAATAATGGCTTAGTAGCCAAAGTATCACCCCAATAAATGGGGATAGTTTGCGCTGCTGCTGCTTGGATAAGCTTTTCTGTCAAATAGCCCGGAGTAGAAGAATTCTCAAAGCAGAGAGAGAATCTACACTCGCTTTGGAAGGCAAATTTATCTGCAACACTTCCGCCAATGTTGTTGAGATACCTCCCACCAGAATCCACTCTTTTATACGCATTAAGCGCGTAGAAGACTTGCTCTCTATAAGGATCAGCATTGCCATTGCTTACTACAAAGTTGCAAAAGCGACTTTTACTTGCTAAAAGCTTTTCATCAATATCTTTATGTTTTTGGCTAGCTCTTTTTACATCTTGCTCATAGAAGAGATAAAGCGGATAGCGCAAATAGCGATCTAAGAAGTGCAAATGATCAAAGCCTATGGCATAGTCGCAGATGGTGAAATTAGGCGCGATGTTTTCACCGGTGTAAAAAATGCGCACACAATCATACTTGATATGCTCAGATCCAAAAACCGAGTAGAAGAGGAATTGCGGAGAGTGGCTATCAAGCGTTATTGTGTAGTGTCGTTGGAGTAGGGCGGTGATAGCCTTGGCTATGCCTTGCATATCGCCAAAGTCGCAAAAGTGGATTCTAATGGGTTTAGGATCTTGCATAATCGCTCCATTGCTCTTTGTCTAAAGGAGCAAGTGTAGCTAAGAGTTGTTTATAACTTCCTAAGCCATAAGCTCCCGCCGGTGTTTTTCTGGCTTAGGGGCAGTGCGGCGGCAAACTCGTCTTTGTAGAGATGATTTAAGCAGGTGTTGAAAAAGACAATTTCAAAGGCAGCATTAAAGCTTAAAAATGCTCGTAAAACATAGGCTTCATTCCACGAGTTTTTATCGCGTAGCCAGTCATTAGGGTAGCTAAATGGGTAGAAAATATCCTCTAGGCGATTCAGCTTGTGGGCTAGAATCGGCGATTCCTGCGCCGCGCTTGTGCGATAGCCGCTCTAGGCTTATCTCCGCACGCGGCTTGCAAAACAAGGGATACCGCTCGGCGTTAGCCGATGTTTCTTTAGAAAACCCCGATTCTAGCTCCACAATCTTAGAATCGCTATGACTTATCCTAGAATCCACTTTCATCGCAAGTCCGCACCGCGCGTTTTTCACAAGCCACCCTTTTCTCTGTCATCGCGAGACTTGCAGTAGCAAGTCGTGGCGATCCACACACAAAAAGGTGGATTCTAGTGCGGTTTGTTTGTATTTAAGGATTTTTTGTGGATTCTTGCTTTGGGATTCTAAGATTTGCGATGAGAAATCGCCGTTTTCAAGCGGTGGGCGAAGGGATTTATCTTGCTGATAATGAGCAAGCTCACCGCGCAGAATCGGCGATTTATCGCGCAAAGCTGAATCCCACTGCTAGAAATGCCCGCTTGGGACAAAGTCTATTTGCCCAAAGATAGCTTGTGCCTTGCGGTAGCACTTGCGTAAAATGCCCTTAAGCGTGGGCTTCTTTGTGGGGTATTAAGATACATAAAAACTCCTTGCAATGTGGGATTAGCTTGTTTTCTTGCCAAGTAAGATTCTAGCTTGGCTACGGAATCTTGCTGGAATGGCGTTGCGGATACAAACGCGCGGGATTATCCAAAAAAGATATTTGAGTGTGTGCATTATGGGGAAAAGGCGGTTGTATTTATAGCCGATTTGGCAGTCTTCTTTAAACATCTGCCACGAGAGATGTGAGCTTACACCCTCTAGGCTAAAGCTTGCGACCACAAGTGGGACATACTGGAATCTAGCTCCATTATTGTAAGCCTTAGCAAAAAAGTCCGTGTCTCCCGCGATTTTAAAGCCTGTGTCGTAGCGGTAGGCTTGCATAAGGGGGGTGGCGATAAAGGCGGATTGATGGATAAAGTGGTGGTGGTATTTATGCGGTTTGGTGGAGGCATAGAGGATCTTAGAGTGCGTGTCATCATAGATAAGCTGGGCGTCGCCATAAAGGATTTGTGGAAGGATTTGGGGAGCGGCTTGGGGGGCTGCTTGCGATGAGACTTGCGCGCTTTGTAAAAAATGTGTGAAAAACTCTTTTAGCGTATTTGGGCTGTGGAATCTATCTCCGCAATTCATAAAGCTGCACCACTGCCCTGTGGCAAGGTCTATGCCTTTATTCATCGCATCATAGATTCCACTATCTTTTTCACTTAGGAGTTTAAAGGTGAGATTTTTCTCTCTATGTGTGGCTGTAAGGAAGATCTTGCTATTTTGCTCTGTGTGCTTTAAAGATTCTGTTTTTTTGGAGTTTGCTTGAGAATCCACTTTGGCGCGTGAAGCGATGTATTCTAAAATCTTTTCCCTTGTGCCATCACTACTTGCCCCATCAATGATGATGTATTGTATATGCGGATAGTCCTGCCCCACCACAGAATCCATTGTGTCGATGATATGGGCAATGTCGTTATAAACAATCGTAACAACAGAGATAAGCGGTAGTTGTGCTGATAAGCGGGGCAAGATGACACCTTGAGAAAAAATATTGAAGTAAAATTCTA
Source organism: Helicobacter canis (assembly GCF_008693005.1). Taxonomy (GTDB): domain Bacteria; phylum Campylobacterota; class Campylobacteria; order Campylobacterales; family Helicobacteraceae; genus Helicobacter_B; species Helicobacter_B canis. Next base: position 36,942 of record NZ_VXKE01000021.1, read on the forward strand.
GCAAAAGCTTTAGGATTTTTGGAAACCCCCGCATATATGATCAAGCTTTAAGGCAATGATAGAGAGCTTGTTCCACACCCTAGATCGCGCAGATAAATGTGCTATTTTTGTGATAAATAGACTGCATAGGGAAGTGTGTGTGATTAGATTTTGTGCGATAGTTGGGGCTAGATCGCGTAGATCAAACATATAGCATTTCTTTAGCACGATAAAGATATGCATATTCCACCATAGCGGGTTTGCAGAGATAATGGCTTTTTTATGCTTTTGCAGGATATAGCAATAGCCATCAATGTCTTTTTGGTGATTTTTGGAAATTTGGTCGTTGCTATGGAGTCTATAAGTGAAAAGCACCTGTGGAGTGTAGAGAATCTCACAAACCTGCGCGAGCCTTATGGAAGTATCCCACTCTTGGTAAGATGGGACATCTTCATCAAGTAGCCCGATTTCTAATAGCGATGTTTTAGCTACGACCATACTTTGAAACATTGGGGCTGCTGCCTTTAAAAAATATGGATCTTGTGGAGATAGATTCCAATAGTCTCTAGATCCTGTAGCTTCATTTGATACCACACAAGCCCCATACAAAAATAGCTCTTGTATATCCGCGTGCTCTTTAATCATATCATATTGGGCAGAGAGCTTATTAGTCTCCCATAAATCATCAGAATCAAGAAAAGCTATCCACTTACCTTGAGCCATTTTAATGCCAATGTTTCTAGCTGCTTGTGCGCCCATATTTTTAGGTAGTTTGTAATATCGTATTTTTGGGTTATTGAGTGAGTGGATCAAAGATTTTGTATTGTCTGTTGAAGCATCATCAATGATGATAATCTCATAATCCAAAAAAGTCTGTTTGCATACAGAATCCACACACGCAAGGATACTATGAGCTCTATTATGCGCTGGGATCACCACGCTAAATAATGCTGCTGGCGTGATGAAAGATTCTATATCATAAGCTATGGCTGCTAGATCATCTAATGAGTAGGACTCTAATGATTTTGCTTGGAAAACTAATGCTTGAGAATTGCTTAAATTATAGGGGATAGTTTGTAATGTATATGCGCGATAGTCTTTGGAGCACTCAAGCGGTAAGGAGAGCCTAGAATCTTGCCCCCCCCCTAATCAACATTTTATAAGTTTTACTTAAAATTCTTTTAAGTAAAGGGCGTTGCTTACTTGCATAGTATGCATCGCATTTGGCTCGTATGGCTGGGATTTCTTGGACTGGTTGTTTTATATCAATACTAGTGGGAGTGCTTGATAGCACACCAAAATATGGGTCGTTCTCTTCTCCATTTTTGCAATGTGTGCCAATATCAAAGCCAATATTTTGCACGAGTGAATTGCGTGGATATAGGCAGTATTTATCCTGCAAAAAGCACGAGGCAAACCATCGAATAGCCCACGAAGAATTTTTGCCACGGATTTGATCCTCAAGCATTTGGGCAAAGCCTCTACTGCTTTTTGCGCCACTATAAGCTTTATCAAAATCATCTATCTTACCACTTTGCTTAAGCTTGCCTAAAAGCTCCTTGCCATCTGGGTTGAATAGATTCCACGCCCTATCCCAGCTCGCCCAGCCCCAACAATCAGTCCCCTTAAGAAAAAATGATGATGGAATTTCATCTCCTTCTAGGGGGAAGACAAACCCACTTACACAAGCCACCTGCTCGTTATCGTAATAAATTTGCAAAGCTTCATTCATAAAAGTTAAAAAATATGGACTAGTCACCAAATCATCTTCCAACACAATGATCGTGCCGTATTTATTGATGATATTTGTAACACCATCAATGATAGAATCTGCCAGTCCAAAATTCCGCTCTCTTTGGATCAGGGTAATCTCTTTAAAGTATTTGCCATTCTCGTTGCTGGTAATAAAATCCTGCAAATAAGAGCTAACTTCTAGGACAGATTCTCGTTGCTCCTTTGTGGCATTTTCCTTTAGTCCATCTTGGTAGATATACAATACACTCTCTTTGGCTAAGAGATTTGCCTTTAGTGCGTCCAAAGTTGCTTTGGTATGCCTTGGGCGATTGTAGGTAAAAAGCACGATAGGTGCAAGTGTAGAATCCATAAGCTTCAAACTTTCAGTGAAATGTAAAAAGTCGCATTGTAGCTAGCTAGTCCTTAAATTAGGCTATTTTGCGCGCTATTTCATAGAAGCTTTAAGGCTTTTGCTTTACAATACTCCGCTTAATCGCGCTTGTAAAATGGTGGTAGATCGCAATTACAAAGGAAAATGATGAAAACTTCTTATGCTTCATTTATTTTGGGAGTGGGGCTCACTCTGGTGCTAGCGGTGTGTAGTATCGCACTAGCAAAGACAAGTATTATTAGCTCGTGGCATATTTCTCCGCTTATTTTGGGGATTGTGCTAAGTGTCATTGTGGCAAGTGTGCTGCGTGGCTTGGGGGCTACAATCATTGATAAGTGCAAGAGTGGGGTGGATTTTAGCGGGAAAAAGCTCTTGCGTTTGGGGATTATCCTCTATGGGTTTTTTGTCTCGCTAGCAGATATACAAAGTGTAGGGCTTGCAGGCTTTGGGCTGGCATTTGGCATTGTGGCTGGGGTTCTTATCGTAGGGTTTATCATAGGGGTGAAGATGTTTAGGCTTGATAGGGAGCTGGCGATTTTAATGAGTGCGGGCTGTGCAATTTGTGGAGCAGCAGCAGTGCTAGCACTAGAATCTGCCCTGCGTGCTAACGCACAAAAAAGCGCGATTGCTATAGGGAGTGTGGTGGTCTTTGGGCTTTTGGGAATGTTTGCTTACCCTATTGTTTATAGTGCTGGGCTTTTGCCCTTTAATCAAGCGCAAATGGGCTTATATATGGGGGCTAGCTTGTATGAGGTGGCTAATGTCGTAGGTGCTAGCGATGTGCTAGGGCAAGAGGGCGCAAATATCGCCCTTATTGAAAAGATGATCCGTGTGGCTCTGCTAGCACCCGTGCTATTTATCGTGCCATTTTTGTTTGCCAAATATAATCAGGGCAGGGGGAGCAAAAAGCTCTATATCCCCTACTTCGCGCTAGGCTTTGTGGCGGTGGTGATTTTGCACTCTTTGGTTGCAATCCCAGCGCACATTGTGCAGGCTATGCAGTTTATCTGTGTGCTATGTCTTGGTGCGGCGATGTGTGCGCTTGGCTTGCAGATTGATCTTAAGGCTATGCGAGATGCTAAGGTGGTGTTTTGGTTTGGGCTTTTGCTATTTGTGCTTGTGAGTGTGCTAGGCTTTGTGGGGGTGCTGGGCTTGCACGCTTTTGCCTAGAATCTACTTTAAGGTGATAAGCACCACTTCTGGTGGGTTAAATATACGAGGTAGGCGGTAGTTTAGACTAAGTCCCCTTGAGACGACAAGATACTGCCTTTTACTAGAATCTAGCTCATAGAGCCCGCCAGCATATTTGGGGAAAAGCCCTTGATTTGGCGCGTAAAGTCCATTGAGTAAGTAGGGTATGCGCACTTGCCCGCCGTGCGTATGCCCGCTTAAGATAAGATCAATAGGCAGGGATCTAAAAAGCTCGATAAACTCCGGGCGGTGCGAGAGTAAGATAGAGAAGTCTGCTTGCTTGCTAGATTCTAGGCTGCTAGGCTCTGCTTGGCAGGTGGGGCGGATCGTGCTTGCTACAAGCTCTTGCCACTCTTGCTCCCAGAAGCCGCCCTTCCACTTTGCTCTATCCCACACAACTTTATCTATGTGCTGATTAGGCTTACTATAAGTGCTGTAGTATGGATCATCAACCCCAAAGACTGCTATCTCTAGCCCATTTATGCTAAGTGTTGTGCAAGGGTGGCTAAAATCTAGCACAGAGACATTGTAGCTTGCAAGCTTTTGCTTAATGGCTGCTATTTCTCCACTCCAAAACTCGTGATTGCCACTGACATAAAACTTGGGGATTTTGGCAAGCTTTTTAGAATCTACTTTTTTAGACTCTGCCCTAGAATCTAGCCGTGCGAAAAACTCCCACGCTCCTTGCATATCTTCTTCATCATCGACCATATCTCCACTTAGGGCAATGAGATCCACCTCTCGCCCTTGCAGGGCGCGTATAATCTCATCTTGATAGAATCTCCCGGAGTGTAGATCGCTAAGTAAGGCTATGGTGATGGGCTTGGCGGGCTTTGTGGCAGTGGGGAGTGTGATGGTGTAGTCTTGGCTGCGCAAGGGGGCATAGATAGCTAGAAGCGCAAATACAAGGAGCAAAATCCCTAGTAGCACTAGTGATCGCTTAGTGCTTGACATTATTCATCGCGCCTATGGCTTCTAGTAGTTGGGTTTTAGATTCTAGGTCTTGGAGATTTTCTATGTGCTGCACAAGGCTTAAGCCTTCTTCATCATAGATTGCTGCATCTGCGCCATTTTGGATAAGCAGCCTTGCAGCTTGCGTTTGGTTGCTTGCTATGGCTGCTACTAGAGGTGAGCAGGCAAAAGCATTTTGCCCTTGTAAGCACGCAGGGTCGCCGTTTATGGGTGCATCTTTTGCCAAAAGTAGTGTGATCATCTCTATATCACCGCCAATGCTCGCACTCTGCAAAGCGCGCGTAAGATCTGCGCCGCGATCGATAAGCAGCACTGCTACTTCTTGTGCGTTGGCGCGATCTTCTTCTTGCAGTGTTTGCATTGCCATAAGCGCGACATCAAGTGCTTCAAGCTGTGTTGGCTTGCTAGATTCTAGTAGTTTAGCGTGGATATTTGCGCCAGAATCTAGCAGCAGTGCTACAAGCTCTTTGTTGTGCTTGCTTGCTGCGTGGATAAGTGGGCTTGTCATCTGGCTAGATTCTAGCTCTGCCCCAGCTTGGATAAGTAGCTTTGCTATATCAGTAAGCCCCCTTTGGCAAGCAAGCGTTAGCGGGGACTCTTTAGTGGTGTCGCCATAGCCGACATTGACCTTTGCGCCCTTATTAAGCAAGGCGGTGATGATGGCTGGGCTTGGGTGCTTTGCTTGGATAGCATAGATGAGTAGGGGCATAGAGGGGCTATCTTTATCTGCTTGTGTCATCTGGCTAGATTCTAGCTCTAGGGTTATGGACTTTTCTTTAAGTAAAAGCTCTGTTGTATGGGCAAATCCTAGTGCGATGGCGTATTCTAAGGCTTGCTGGTATTTAGCTTTTGCTAGGGCATTGAGCAGTCTTCTCTTGCTATCAAAACGCTCGCTAATGTCATCTGCATTTGGGGTAAAAATAGATTCTAGCGCGGCTTTGGGGATTGCTTTGATAGATGGGTCATCTGCTAGGAGTGCTTCTTGGTAGGGTGCGCTAAGCTTGGCTAGCGTTTGGAGAAAGAGCGTTTGTAGGTAGTTTTGATAGTCTTTCTCATCAAGTGCGACAATATCGCGCTTATGTAGCACACCTTGCATATCACCTATGGTGATTTGTATCCAGTGGGGGTTTGTGCTATCTGTCCCGCCAATAAGGCTTGTAAGCAGAAAGTCGCTCTTATAGAGCTTGGCGATGATAGTGCCATTGGGAGATTGGCGTAGGTTGATAAAAGTATCTTTGCTATTAAAGCTTGCGCCTTGGCTGGCAAAAGCAGCTATAGCAAAGGCGACATATACTAAGATGAGTGTGAAAATTTTATACATAGTGTGCTCCTAGATTGGGATAATGTCGATGATGTGAGAGGTTTGTGGCGGGGGAGAGTGCTTCTTTTGTGTAGGTGCGATCTTGGCGATAGGATAGGGTCTAGCATAGCGCAAAATCGCCGTGAGAAACTGCTCATCTTGCCTAATCCAGTAACTATAATCACACACAAGGATAAAGCACTTTTTCATACGGCTAACAGCGACATTGAGCGCGTAGGCGGCGTGGAGATTCCTAGAATCTGTCAAGTGGTGGTGTAGCATAACAGGTGAAAATATTACGCAGTCAAACTCCTGCCCTTGTGAGCCGTGGATCGTCCAAGTGTGTTTATAGGGGATTTGGTATTGTGATAGTAGCTTGCGCTGCTTGACAAATGGAGTAATGACAGCCACAGAGTTAGAATGCTCAAGAAGTGCTGGGAAAATCTGCGCGATGGCTTGGGCTTCGGCGTGGCTGCATTTATCTTGTGGGATCTGGGACTTACAATCGATGAAAAATAAGTCTGTCGGGCTATCTTTGCCACATAAGCCATTGTGGTAGATGTGGTGGTCAAGGATTTTGGCAAGATTATCGCCGTAGCGGTGGGTTTCACGCAAGATATTTAGGCTTGTGCGTGTGAATTGCAATGGGCTTGTTTGTAGTTTGGTAAAGATTTTGGCACTGCTTGTGAAGTGCTCTTGTGTGAAAAAGTCTTCCATAAACAATGCTGATAGGTTGAAAAGATTTGCCCATACTTTATCGCCGTGCATACGCGATGTGGGCATTTCACAAATGGGCATAAGCTGCTTGTGATCACCTAGGAGAGTTACGGGGGCATTTTGCGTGCTAAGTGTTAGGGCTTTGATAAGTGGGGTGAAAGCACACTCATCTAAGAAAAAGTGCGAGAATTCAACATCAAGGCTCGTATATCGCTTGATAAAGCCATCTATGGTTAGTCCTATAATGAGCGATTCTTTAAGCCTTGATTTTGGACTTGCAGCACTAAAGAGACTTTGTGGCTGCTTTTTTTGCAGGATTTGTGGGTCGCATACTTCGGCATATTGCTCCATAAAGGCATTGCTAGGTGTGCCTAGTCGCAAGATCATTGATCGCTCAATCTTTAGGGTATCAAATTTCTTTATGAGGGCTTGCAGGACTTGCTCAAGCGCGGAGTTGGTCGGGGCTAGCACGCATACGCGCGTGTTGCTATAAACATAGTGCAAAAGTGCTTCAAAGAGCACTACTTGCGTCTTCCCGCTACCGGGCGCGCCCCACACATAGCTAAATGGCTTGCTAAGAATATCTCGCAAGGCACTTGCTTGCTCTTTGTTGAGATAGGGCTGAATGGTGATAGAGTGATAAGCACTTGCAGAATCCTTGTGCGCGAACATAGGTGGAGCTGCTGGGATAGCAAAGGTGCTTTGCTGCTCGAAGAATGTCTCAAGGTTGCGTATGAGAAATTTAAGATCGCTAAAAATTTTTAGCTGGGCTTTGTGCTTTTGCACGGCGTTTAGCGTGCTAGAATCTAAGCACTCTATGGAGAGAATCTGGCTTTTCTCATCATAAAACCGCACATAGAATCCAAACTCTTCGCTAAGTGGCATAGGCGCAGCAGATCCAATTTGGATCATCAAAGAGTCGGTGTTGAGCACCTTTGCTTTGATACGAAGCTGAATGTATGGATCATCAAAGACAACTTGCGCAACTTGTAGTTCCTCGCAGCCTAGATTATGCTCTTGCAAATAGGCATAATAGACTTTACAAGCTTGTAATAAGGCGTGTTTAATGGCGTGCATACTTCAGGTTATATTATGCGAAAACTTCATCAATGCTATAGAGTTTTGGCGGCTTATTGACTAGCCAAGCAGCACACTCAAGCGCGCCTTTTGCAAATGTCAAGCGATTGGTAGCATTATGGGTGAATTCCAAATACTCTCCATCTAAGTAAAACCCTACACAATGCCGCCCTGCCACATCACCACCGCGCAGAGAAACGATGCTTAGCTCACCATCTTTGCGCACACCTTGGGAGACCCTGTCTGTTACTAGAATCTCTTTTAAGGGGCGATTGCGTCCTTTGGCGCAGGATTCTGCTAGGCTTAGGGCTGTGCCACTTGGGGCGTCTTTTTTGTATCGGTGGTGGATTTCGCTTATTTCAATATCTGCGTGTGTGAGCTTGGCGGCTACTTGCTCGACAATCTGGCGCAGTAGTGCTACTCCAAGAGACATATTTGAAGCATACAAGATGGGCGCCCACTTGGAGCAGGACTCCATTAGCGCGAAGTCTTGCCCATCTAGCCCTGTTGTGCCTATCACGCAAGGGATAGGCGTCCTTGTGGAATATAGTGTGCGTAGCAGGGCATTTGTCGCTTCTTTTGAGCTAAAGTCGATAATCACATCACAGCATTGTATAAATGCGTCAAGGTCGTTTGTTACAAAGCTGCCCTCTGGTAGGCTAAAATCTAGCTCCTTGCGCACAAATACTGCGCCTATTTCCATATTTCTATGCGCACCTATCTCGTGAATGATAAGCTGCCCCACGCGCCCACTCGCGCCAAAAATCCCAACTTTGATCATAAGCTTCCTAATGTGTAGAATCCAAATAAGCTATCGCCTGTAATGCTGCAGTCGCTCCATCTCCAGCGGCACATACTACTTGCTTAGGCGCATTGATACGAATATCCCCAGCAGCAAAGAGTCCGGGAATGTTAGTCTTCATCGATAAATCCACAATGACAGAATTATACTCATCGCACGCACATAGCATAGAGCCATCATCTTGGCGTAAAACTTGGGTATTAACATCATAGCCTACAAAGATAAAAACACCGGGCACAGCTAGCTGCTTGCGCTCTTTAGTTTGTGTATGCTCAATGATAATGCCTGTAACACCAAGCTTATCGCCTGTGATTTCTACGGGAGAAAATGGTGTGAGAAACTCAATTTTGTCGTTATGTCTCGCGTGCTCTAGTGTGATAGGTGCTGCGCGGAATGCATCTCTTCTGTGGATAAGATAGACTTTGCTGCACATTTTAGTGAGATAGATTGCTTCTTCTATGGCAGTATCCCCGCCGCCTATAACAGCTACTTCCTTGCCTTTATAGAAAAAGCCATCGCAAGTGGCGCAGGTGCTAACACCCTTGCCCCAAAGATCGCTCTCCCCTAGGACTCCTGTGCGCTTGGGGCTGCCGCCAGTAGCTAGGATCACAGCTCTTGCTTCTGTGGTTTTACCGCCATCGTGGTGGATAGTAAAATGCGCACCATTTTTGGTGATTTGATTGACTACTGCCATTTCGTGCTTGAGACCAAAGCGGAAGCACTGCTCCTGCCAAGGCTCCATAAAATCTAAACCACTCTTAATCTCTTTTATACCGGGGTAGTTTTCTATCTCACTACTTCCTGTGATTTGCCCTCCGGGCATACCCTTTTCAAACAAAACGACATTCTTCACACCCCCTCTTGTCGCATATAGCCCAGCAGATAGCCCAGCAGGACCGCCACCAATAATTGCTAAATCAATCATAGAAACTCCTAGATAAACCCCTTGTCTGCCAAGGGGGAAGAATTGTAAAAGTTGAGATTAAAGAAGGGCGTTGATTTTATCTGCCAAGACAGATTTAGGTGTAGCACCGATAACTTGATCGACAACCTCGCCGTTTTTCATAAACAAGATTGTAGGAATGCTTCGAATACCAAATCGTGCGGCGAGATTTTGCTCTTCATCAGTATTGACCTTGCAAATTGCGGCTTTGCCTTCAAACTCATTGGCAAGCTCTTCAATCACAGGGGCAAGCATACGACAAGGACCGCACCAAGTAGCCCAGAAATCAACAACTGCTATACCATCTTTGGTCTTTTCATCAAAGTCAAGCTCTGTCAATTCAATATATTGTCCCATTTTTTCTCCTTGTATGTGGGTTGGCAAGGATTATACAACAAGTAGCGTAACATTTTGGACAATGTCTTTTGGGATTTGGTAATTTTTTATCACTTTGCAAGAAGTGTTACGGATATAAGCATTGCAAGCTACTTGACTGGGACAAAGTTCGCACCCTTTGTCGTCCAAATGCGGTTTTGATATTGGATTTGCTTATCGCGCATAGATTCGCTAAAGAGCTGTTTTGAGTCTTTGGTGATAGTTCTTAGTCCAAATTCTACACCAAGCGAAGTTGCATAGCTCACCCAATCATAGCGCAAGTCGTTATTGAGCAAAAACGCATACTCCATAAGATTTGTATCGATCGCGCCAATAGAGCTTACAACAAAGAGATTTTCACGCGCTTTGGGTGAGGCAAGCTGTAAGACAATGGGGCTAAAGTTAATTTGCGTGGAGAGATAGACTCTAGGGGGCTCATCGCTTAGCTCGATTTGTGAGAGAATCAGCCCTGTTTTTGGCGCGGAAGTATTGAGTATAAGTGCTGCGTTTGGGAAATATGTGGATTCTTTTTGGAGTGTTTTGGTAAATTGAGAAGCTTCTTGATTGCTCAAAGATCGCTGGCGGATTACGCGCTCTTCAAGGCTTGAAAAAAGCGTAGATAAATAGCCGCCTATTTGACTATCATCAGTATATTCAATGAGTGGCATATCCTGCATTAGCGGAAGTAGGGCTTGGAACTGCTCCTTATAGCTTATCCCACCAAAGTATAGATTCTCTGGGAGTCTGTCTATGACTCCTTGTGGCAAACGCTCTTTGTTTATCGTGGGGATATAGGTTGGGTAGATGAGATTGTCATAGTCTATGAGATTTTGCACGCCAGTGGGTCCAAGCATAGCGATGACAAAATTTGCATTGCTTTGGATAATGCGCAAATAAGTGGATTCTAGGTTTTCCTTGCTCTCATCAATGCTATCAAACACCTGAAAATCAAAGTCGATATTACGCGCGATAAGATAGGATAAAATCGTGTTTGCCACACTTACAGAATATCGCCCCACAAGTTGCTTGGGGATAAGCAGGGCGACTCTAAAATGCTCTTTACTGCTAGAATCTTGCATTACTTCTATACCGCTTAGTTGCGCCATTGCTTCAGAAAAGTAGCGCAAGACCTTTTTGTCCGTTGTGCTGGTGCTAAACTTCGCCAAAAATGAAAAGATATAGCCATTAGTATAGAGCCGCTTCAAGCACCCATCATTACAGCTATGCTCATCAATATCAAGGATCTTTTGCTGGGGTAGTGGGATAGGAGAGATGATAGAACTCTTTGCATAGAGATTTTGGCTCATAAGCCCCAATGCAAGGAGAAGTGATAATTGTGCTGTGGTGATAAGGTGCTTCAATGATATGCCTTTACTCAAAAATAACAAATATCCTAGCATAATTTATCTAAGAGATATATCGATAGCTTAATGCCTCAAGTAAGTGCTGCTTGGCGATATGCTTTGCATCATCTAAATCAGCGATTGTGCGCGCGATCTTTTTGAGCTTTTGTATTGAGCGATGAGAGAGATTAAACCTTAGGCTTGCTTGCTGTAAGATAGTTTGTGTCGCATCATCTAGGATACAAATTTGCTCTACTTCGCGCTCATCTAGCTTGCCATTTAGCTTACTTTGCCCACGCTCAATTTGCGCTCTAAATGCTTTAAATACCATCTCTTGCATAGAAGCAGAATCTGTGGAAGCCTTTGGGTCTTGCTCATTTTCTTGCATTTGCACAAAGAGATCTATGCGGTCTAAAAATGGCTCGCTCAAGCGGGCTCTATAAGAGCTAATCTCCTTTTGCGTGCAGCGGCACTCTTTGGAGGGGCTTAGGAGATTTCCGCAAGGGCAGGGATTTTGCGCTCCTGCAAATAAAAACGCCGTAGGATAAGTTACTTTACTATGCACACGCGAGACTACAAGCTCGTTGTTTTCAAGGGGCTCGCGTAAGGATTCTAGCACCTCCTTGCCAAAGTGTGGCAGCTCGTCAAAAAACAAAACACCCTGATGGGCTAGGGCGATCTCTCCGGGCTTGACTTCACTTTGCGTAGCGGATCCTAGTATTGAGGATTTTGATGCACTTTGATGGGGTGAGCGGAAGGGGCGCAATGGCGTGTAGCTTGGAGTTTGTGAGCTGATGGACTGAAGCTTGACACTCTCTATCATCTCTTCCAAACTCATTGGGGGCAATATATAGCGCAGGCGTTTGGCGATCATACTTTTTCCGCAGCCCGGACTTCCTTCATAGATGATATTGTGGAATCCACTTGCAGCGATGAGTGCCGCTCTTTTGGCGATTTCCTGTCCTTTGACTTGGGCAAAATCTAGCGGGAATTCGCGCTTATAGTAGTAGCTTGTTTGTTTGATTTGTAGGGTCTCAAACTCTAGCTGGCTTTGGGTGGTGCTAGGCTTAGATTCTGGATCTTCTAAAATCTGCAAAGCTTCTTGCAAGCTGCTTGCATAATAAATTTGCAAATGGGGTAAATGGCAGAAAAGCTCTTTGCCAGATGTGGGCAAGATCACCTTGGCGTTTTGATGCTGCAAGGCGATCTCAAGCAAAAGGGGGTAGATGTTGTTGTTATAAGTAAGTGTGCCATCTAAAGCTAGCTCGCCAAAGGCAAACCACCCCTGCGTATCTATACCCTTTTTATGCAAGGCGATTAGTAGGGCTATGGGCAAATCAAAGTGGCTGCCAGATTTTGCCACATCAGCAGGAGCTAGGTTGATAGCAATTTTTAGCGGTGGGAAGTGGAATCCAATGTGATGAAGCGCACTTTGGATTCTCTGCTTGCTCTCTTGGATAGAGCTGTTTGCAAGCCCCGTGATGACAAAGGCAGGCAGAGCGCGCACGAAATTTGCCTGCACTTGGACGATCTCTCCGCCTATGCCATTTCTTGTCGCACATAGAATCTTATTTACCATTGTTGCCACCCTTTGTATTAGCTTTTGTCAAAATCTATAAGACACATTTGCTTTATAGACATTTTCATACATAGCACCCTGTGCGATGCCCTGTGGAGCTGGGATAGCTGCTGTGCCTATATCTATGTCAAGTGCGATATATTTTAGTCGCTTGGCACATAGATAGCTCACCCCATAGCCTAGCAACGCACCAGCTAGGACCTGTAAGGTCGTGTGTCTTTGGCTTGTTATGCGCGAGACGCCAACAGAAGCGGCGAGGATCGTAGTGGGCAGACCAAACTTCCAGCCATAACGCTTTTGCATAAAGCCTGCTGCACTAAAGGCTGATGAGGTATGCCCGCTTGGGAAGCCATCAAAAGAGCCATTATTAGGACGCTGGCTAATCCCAGCTAGCCGCTCATTTGCTTGAGAAATACCAACAAAAGTGTATTTACTCGCAAAAGTAATGGCAAGTGTCGCACCTGTGCCAAGTGCTAGCTGGGCTACTCCGTGGTAGTCTTGGCGTGCTAGGGCATAAGCTCCTGCCATCACAGGGAGAAACTGAAAGACATCACCCCAAGTCTCAAACCAATCCCCCGGCTTTGCGTGTAGGCTTGGCATACAGGGGCTAGAGAGAGCGCATATAAGCAGTGCGCGCAGACATAGGTGCATAAGGTAGATTCTAGTGCGCATTATAAAAATCCTTGATAGATTCTAGGCGTGTGTGCGTGTGTAGCAGTGCCATATCAGCTAGAATCAACGCTAGCATACTTTCGCACACCACGCTTCCACGCACAGCGATACACGGATCGTGCCTGCCTTTTAATGCTAGATTCTGTGGCTCATTGTGGGAGTTGATTGTCTGCTGGGGGAGAAAAATGCTAGGCGTTGGCTTGAAATAGACTTTTATGCGGAGCTCTTCACCTGTGCCAATCCCTCCTAGCACCCCACCACAATGATTGCTAGCAAAACCACTAGAATCCATATTGTCGTTGTTTTGGCTACCTAGTCTTGTGCTAGATTCTATCCCATCGCCAATTTCTAGAGCTTTGACACCATTTAGCCCCATCATCATAGCCCCAATTGCCCCGCTAAGCTTATAGTAAAGCGGCTGCCCTAGACCTTTGAGCGCACCATTTGGGCTAAAGGCTCGCACAAGCGCACACCCACCGATACTATCGCCATTTTTGCGTGCTTCTAAGATCGCTTGCTTTTGGGCTGCTTCCATACTCTTATCTAGGGCAAAAATCTCGCTTGTCTTAGCAAAGGCGAAGTCGATATTTTCACCCTTATGCACCCCTATATGCAAAATCCCACTCTCACAAGTAATGCCAATCTCTTGCAAAAGCATTTTGGCAAATGCCCCACTAGCCACGCGCGCAGCACTCTCTCTAGCAGAGCTTCTCCCGCCACCGCGATAATCTCGTATCCCATATTTTGCTTGGTAGGTAAAGTCCGCGTGCCCCGGGCGGAATATATCTCTAATGGCTTCATAGTCCTTGGACTTTGTGTTGGTGTTTGGGATAAAGAGCGCGATTGGCGCGCCTGTGCTTTTGCCCCCAAATACACCGCTTAAAATCTCTACCTTATCATCTTCTTTGCGTGGTGTGGCATAGGGAGTTTGCCCGCCTTTGCGCCTTTGCATTTGCGCTGCTAGCAGAGCTTCATCAATCACCACGCCAGCTGGGAAGCCATCAATCACACAGCCCACACCTAAGCCGTGAGACTCGCCAAAAGTGCTTACCCGCAGTGCTTGTCCAAATGTATTCATAGCTTTGCTCCTTGCTTGGCAGAGTTGGACTTAGGGGGAAGCTTTGCGAGCTTCTCATACGCGATTTTTGCGCAAGCTTGCTCGGCTAGCTTTTTTGAAGTGCCAGAGGCTATGCCATATTCAATATTGTCGATGAGAATCTGCATTGTAAAACGCTTTTTATGATCGGGTCCTTCTTGGCTTAAAAGATTATATATGGGTAGCACGCCAAAGCGTTCTTGTGTGATTTCTTGCAAGGTCGTCTTGTAGTCAAGGGCTAAATCTTGGATTTGCATATTTGGGTAGTGCTTGGTAAGGATATGATAGACAATCTTACGCGCGCAATCAATCCCTGCTTCTTTATAAATCGCGCCAATAATCGCTTCAAATGCGTTGGAGAGCAAGGAGTCTTTGTCTCTGCCTTGGTTTTGCTCTTCACTGCTTGAGAGCCGCAGTAAAGAGCCTATGTCATAATCGCGTGCGAAAATGGCGAAGCTTTTTTCATTGACAAGACTTGAGCGCATTTTAGAGAGCTTGCCTTCGTTGTAGTTAGGAAATCTATCAAAGAGATACTCCCCCACAAGCAAGTCTAAAACCGCATCGCCTAAAAACTCTAAACGCTCGTTGTTGCTGGATTTTGTGTAGCTTCTGTGCGTGAGTGCTTCAAGCAGCAAGGACTCATCTTTAAAGCTATATCCCAAAAGCTGCTGTAAGCGTTTAAGAGAACCCATCATCACCCTTTCTAGTAGAATCTACTTTCACATATCAAGCAAGGTTTTTGGTGCTTCGATATGCTGCGCTAGATTCTGTATTTGCTGTGCGACAGAGCGCGCAATTCTATCACATTCTTCATTGAGCATATCGCCATTGTGTCCTTTGATCCATTGCGCTTGGATAATGTGCTGCTCTTTTAAAGCGATGTATTGTCTCCATAAATCTGGGTTTTTGACTTCTCTAAAGTTCTTGCGTATCCAGCCAGATAGCCACTCATTGATCCCTTGTGCGACATATTGAGAATCTGTGTAGAGCTTGATACGGCAGGGCTCTTTTAGCACCTTTAAAGCTTGCAGCACTGCCATAAGCTCCATACGATTATTAGTTGTATCTGGCTCACCACCTTGGACGATTTTTTTCACACCTTTATAGAGCAAGATAGCGCAGTAGCCGCCCGGACCCGGATTCCCAAGTGATGATCCATCTGCATAGATTGTGAGCTCTTTCATAGATTCTACCTCTCTTTACTTGTGTTTGATGATTTTATAGACTAAGTCCATTTCCCCCATTTTCGCGCATATTGGGCAGCGGTAGGAGTCAAATGGGAAGAGATTTTTGCAGTGATGACATCGATACTCAAAGCTAAGCCCTCCCTTTTGCGCAGAGTGTTCTAAAAGCACGCGCAGCACTTCTAGCTCAAATATTTGGCTTTGTGCTAGGCTAGATTCTAGCCCTAGGTAGAATCCTTTAGCGATAAAGACTTGCAAAATATCTGGGCGCGATTGAAGCTTGTCAAATGGCACTTCATCTTTGGCGCACCGCCATAAAATATCCAAGCAAAATGTGATTGTGGGGAAGCGCACAAGCTCCTCCCAAAATCTCTCCCTAGAGTATGTGAAGAGATACTCTAGCACCAAGCGGTTGATCTGCCCGCTATATCGCATAAGAGCGATAATTTCTTTATGCTTTTTCTCTAATGGTAGCAAGGAGTTTTGAGAGAGAATCATAAAGTGTAGATACTGCTTGATTTGCTCTAGCTCTAGCTCTTCTTGCGCATTTAGCTCATCAAGGCACTCAAGCGTATCGAGTGCTGCTTGGTATTCTCCCATACTCTCGTGCGTGCGCATTAGATAGCTTAGAATCTGTGTGTTTCTGGGGTAAGTTTTTAGGATTTCTAGGAAGATATTTTTGGCTCTTTGCAAGAATCCTGCTTCAAAATATGTAGTGCCTAAGGATTCTAGGATAATGATTTTCTCCTGTGGGTTGCGCGTAGTGTCAAGCAGACTTAGATAGACTTTAATCGCCATTGCGCTATCGCCGGCACGCGCGTAGGTTTTAGCAAGCAGTAGCAAGGGCGGGATAGGGTTTTTGGCTAGGTGGAGAAACTCCACTAGCTCATCACTTAGCGCGCTACCATCATAGGACTTGGTGAAGTTTTCTAGGGCGATTTGACGCTTTTTGGCGCGGTAGCGATTGCGCCCATAATCTGCAAATACCAAAATCACAATAATGCCCACTAAAATCGCAATCCCAAAGAGTGGGTCTCTATACATAGTAGCTAGATAATCAAGCATACTTTTCCCCGCATCTTGAGCTAGAATCTAGCTTGGTGGATTCTGGGAGCAAGATCTTGGCAAGATAGATTCTACTAAGCTTGATTTTGGTGCAATGAGCTATACTGCGCCATTTTGTGGCTAGGTTATTGGCGCACATATTCGATATGGGCTTTTTGCTTGATTTTTTCAAAATACTCGCTAAGGATTTGCTCTTGGTGATCTTGTGCGAGTCTTTGAGCGATAATGCCCTTTGCTTCTTCAAAGCTCATAGTATTGTCTCCGCTTTTTTCCTGCACCAAAAACGCAACATAGCTGCCATTGCCCGCATCAAGAATGGGGCTAAACTCGCCATTTTGTAGCTGGGCAAACATCTGCGCGATTTGGGGGTTTAGCATATTTAATTTGAGCTTTTCTGGTGTTTTCTCCACGCCATTTAGCGTTAAAGTCGTGTTGGCAATGGCGCGCTCAAGAAGCTTTGGGTCTTTGGAGCTATAGCGGATTGTCTGCACTTGCTCTGCTGTAACAAACTCATTTTTGTGGGTGTCGTAGTATTTGCGCATTGTCTCTTCACTAGCAGTGTCGGCTGAGAGTAGGATATTGCGCATAAGCTCGCGCGTTTGGATCTGGTCTTTGAGCTTTGCTTTGTAGGATTCTGGGGTTAGCCCTTGCTGGTAGAGTGCTTGGATAAACTGCTGGTAGCTAAGGTTGTTTTGTGCGGCGATAGATTCCATCTCTTGCTCGAGTCGCATATCATCTGCGACAATGTTAAGCCTTTTAATCTCTTGGTCTTTTAGGCGGTTTGCGATTAGGATTTCTTGGGCTTTGGTTTTAGAGATATGCTGCTTGGCACTAAGGCTTTGTATCTCATAGAGCGTGATGGGGTCGTTATTGACTTTAATGGCAATCCCACCTACGATATTTTGCGCACTTGCCTTAGGGGTATCTTGCGCGCTTGGTGGCGAGTCTTTGGCATATATGAAGCTAGAGCTAGCACATAGCATAAGGCTTGCAGTAAGTAGAATCCTAGAGTAGAGAGCAGGCATTGTAATCCTTGCGGCGGTTTTGGTTTATGGATTCTAGCATTATTTTTGGTATTTGCGTAGCTTTGTGCTATCTCTGGCACTGCGCAAGATAACAATACCTTAAGTCAAAACTCTCTACAATGTCGCTCCGCTAAGTTTGCATAGTTTATTACACTTAGAATCACCCAAGCAGAAAGAGAATCTATCAATGACACACACGCAAAAGCCATCATCAAAAGGCATTTTCGCACTTGCATTAAGCGCATTTTGTATGGGGGTTACAGAGTTTATTGTCGCGGGGATTTTGCCCGATCTGGCGCAGCATTTTATGGTCTCACAGCCTGTGGCTGGCTGGCTTGTTACAATCTATGCCATTGGCGTGGTGATTGGCGCACCGGTTTTGACAATCCCCATAAGTAGGTTTGATCGCAAATACCAGCTTATGCTAAATCTTTTTATTTTCTTGCTAGCAAATCTCATTGTCGCTATAAGCGATAATTTTTACTTGACTTTGTGCGCACGCTTTGTGGCTGGCTGTATGCACGGGGTGTTTTTTGTCATCGCTACTATTGCTGCGATAAAGATCGCTAAGGCAGGGAAGCAAAACACCGCCCTAGCACTAATGGTATCTGGGCTTACGATCGCGCTTGTTACGGGCATACCTTTAGGGACATTTGTGGGGCAGCTCTTCGGCTTTAAAGCGATTTTTTGGCTTATTGTGGTGCTTACAGGGGTGGCGATTATTAGTGTGTGGCTCATTATGCCCCATATTGAGGGGCAAAGGACCTTTATCCGCAATCTTTTTCTAGCACTTTGTGTGCCTAAGCTTTTGCGCGCGTATGTGGTAACTGCTTGCACCTGTGGAGCGAGCTTTGTGCTTTATACTTATATCGCGGAGTTTTTGCTTGTGCTCTCCACCTTTGATAAGCAGTCTATTGCTTCGATTTTGCTGCTTTATGGTGGTAGTGCGGTTGTGGGGAATCTTGTAGGCGGGAAAATCACTGATGCCAAAGGCTCTATCATCTCACTGCGCCTAATGCTTAGCGCACAGGTGATCACTTACGCGCTAATGAGTGTAAGTGCGTATTCGCAAGTGCTTGTGCTTATCAATTTGTGCGTTATGGGTATGGTGAGCTTTGCTTCAATTGCCCCGCTAAAGTCGCTTGCTATTCTCTCATCGCATAAGTATGCCAAAGGCTTTGAAGAGAGTGCAATTAGCGTTAATGAAGGGTCGTTTAATGTAGGGATTGCTTGTGCTAGTGCGCTTGGAGGGGCGATTTTCGCGCATTTGGGGATAGAGTTTAACGCGATTTTTGCAGCACTATTTGCTGTGCCAGCTCTTGTGATCGTGCTGCTTATGCCAAGGAGTTTATAAGGGTTTGGTGGATTTAGTTACAATATGACATTTACATCAAGGAGATTGTATGAAGAATTGGCTAGGGGCTAGATTATTAGGCGTGCTTTTTTTGTGTTTGGCTGGTGTGAAGCTTGTGGGGGTAGAGATTAGAGAGGGGGTAGATTATTTCGTGCTTAAAACCCCTATCTCAAATGCGGAAAACTCCGTGATTGAAGTATATAGCTATGCGTGTCCATTTTGCTTTAAATACTCAAAAATCCTGCCACAAATCATTGAAAAGCTCCCAGATGGAGTAGAGTTTAGACCCTATCATTTAGAGCAAAAGGGCGACTATGGCAAGGTGGCTAATAAGCTCTTTGCCGTGCTGCTTGTTAAAGACAAGCGCGCTGGGATTGGAGCTAGTGATAAAAATTCATCATTCTATAAGGCGGAGAGTGCATATTTTGAGGAATACCACATCAATAAAAATCGCTGGAAAGATGGCAAGGATCCGCAAGGCTTCCTAGAAACAGGGCTTAAAGCAGCGGACATTAGCGAGAGTGATTATTTGCAAGCACTTGAAGATCCAGAGGTGAAAAAGCTTCTTAAAGCTTGGGAGGCTAGCTATGATATTGCCATTATCCAAGGTGTGCCGGCGTTTGTGGTCAATGGCAAATATCTCATCAAAATAAGCGAGCTAAAATCCCTTGATGATTTGGGCGAGAAGATTACAGAGCTTTTAGCGCGCTAGATTCTATCTCTTTGGATTTGGTATGAAGCTAGCTCATAAGCTCGCGCTGTGTTTGCAGGAATGGCAAGGCAAGCGCGCAGGGTGGATTCTACTAGCTGGGGTGAGCTTGGGGCTTGTGGTGCTCTCACACTATGTGCTGCAAGTGTATGGCTATATGCGCCCTTGTGAGCAGTGTGTGTATATCCGCTATGCCTTTATAGTGCAAGCCTTTGGCGCGCTCATCATCGCGCTTGCACCTAGAAGTGCGCTAGCCTTTGGCATAGGTGGTGTGTGTATGCTCTATGCGGGTGTTAGGGGGATAATGTCTGCTTGGCAGCTACATAGAATCCACACTGCTATCCATAGCGATGAGGTGGTGTTTGGCGTGCGCGGGTGCTCAATGGAGGCGCACTTTGACTTTGGGCTACCTTTGGATCGCTGGCTGCCAGAGTGGTTTGCTCCAAGTGGGGACTGCGGGCTTGATGCACCTATAATCCCAAGCGGCGTAGTGCTTAGTGGCGTGCAAAAAGCCTTTGTCGAGCTCTATGCAAATGGCTGGTATCTCCTGCCTAGATGGGAGATTGGCACGATGGCGCAGTGCTGCTTGCTTGTATTTGGCGTGTGTGTGGCGATTATAGCGGCGTGTGTGTGGCTTAGGCTATGGAGTCGCTAGATTCTAGTGCTCTTTGGAGAGAGAATCTAAGTGTATCGGTGTTGGTATGCGCCACAGAAGAGACGCCTAAGATGAAGTGCGGCAAATGCGGCAAGTCCGCCCCGATAGATTCTAGGAGTATGGGCTTAGATATATCTAAATCCTGCGGGATTGGCTGCGCAAACGATCCTAGCAAAGCAGCAAACTTGCTAGAGAGATCTTGCGCGACATCAATTTTGCTAATAATAATCCCAAATGGACGCGTGCTAAGATCTGCACTAAAGCTTGCAAGCTCTTTTGCCAAGTGGCTATACTGCGTGCTTGGGTCTTTTAGCCCATCTAGCACAAAGAGCAAAAACTTCGTGCGCTCAATATGCTTCAAAAACTCCAGCCCAAGCCCCTTCCCTTGGCTTGCTCCATCGATAATCCCCGGAATATCTGCCATCACAAAAGAGCGCAGCTCATCGACTTCCACCACGCCTAAATGCGGGGTAAGGGTTGTAAATTCATAGTTTGCTACTTCTGGTCTAGCATTAGAGAGCGTGGAGATAAGGCTAGACTTCCCAGCATTTGGATAGCCTACAAGCCCTACATCAGCGATGAGTTTTAGCTCTAGGCGCAAGTGTAGTGAAGCACCGGGTAAGCCTTTTTGCGCGTAGGTTGGAGCTTGATTGCTCGCATTTTTGAAGCGAGAGTTGCCTAGCCCACCCTTGCCACCTTTAAGCAGTAGCACTTCTTTGCTAGGAGAGTCTAAGTCTGCGAGCAGCTCTCCGCTCTCATAGTTGAAAACTTGTGTGCCTAGCGGGAGCTTTATGATGAGATTTGCTCCACTTTTCCCTGTGCAGCGGCGTGCGCCACCGGGTGCGCCGTGCTGGGCTTTGTGGTGCTTTTTGCCACGGAAGTTTGAGAGCGTATCGGCATTGTTATCAACACATAAGACAACATCGCCCCCCTTGCCGCCATCGCCGCCATCAGGTCCGCCCTGTATGACAAACTTCTCTCGCCTAAAGCTCACCGCTCCAGCACCGCCATTCCCAGAAGCGACAAAAATATCCGCACTATCGATAAACATCAGCTACCTTTAGCCACTTTATAAGTAGCTATTTTTTGGACTCTGCTAGGATTTGGTGGATTTGGGACTCCATTTTGGGGAAATATTGGATCACCATAGCTTGGGCTAGCTCTTGAGAGTCTCTAAGAGTCGCCACTGCATTATTAGCCAACTTTTTGCCAGCTGGGGTTTGATAGAGCGCGATTAGATCGTTTAAGTCTTGCTCTGTGTAATACTTATGATAAAGCAGCAGTATTTGGCTCTCTAGATCTTTTGCTATGCTAGAGAAAGTATCGCGCACAATGCGAGTAACTTTGTCCTTTTGGGCTTTGGTTATATCTTGCCCTTTTGTGATTTGTGCGATGATCTGCTCTGCGGCTTTACCATCGCTTATGTCTTTTAGCATAGCATTGCTTTGAGAGATTTCTAGGAACTTCTCAAAGGTTTTTTTATATGACGCGCTAGGGGCTGCTTGCTCGGCATATAGTGGCGCAGATATAAGAAAAAGGGCGCATACAAAGCGAGCGATAAGGGATAAAGTGGGTTTCATAGAAGCTCCTTGGATCGTATATGTAGGTAATAGACTCGCGTAGAGTGTGCGAGCAAAGTTGGGAGAGCACTCCTAGATTCTAGGAGTTAGCAGCTGGGATAACAGAGACTTTCTTGCGCTCTTTGGTCTTCTGTGAGAATTGCACGACCCCATCGATGAGCGCGTAAATGGTGTGGTCTTTGCCGATCCCTACATTATCTCCGGGATGGACTTTAGTCCCCCTTTGGCGGATAATGATATTGCCAGCGCGGACAAACTGCGAGCCAAACTTCTTAACGCCTAATCTTCTCCCTGCAGAATCTCTGTTATTCTGGGTGCTTCCTTGACCTTTCTTGTGTGCCATTGTTGCTCCTTATTTTGTAATGCTTGTGATTCTCACGCGTGTGAAATCTCGGCGGAATCCACGCTTGGTTTTACTATCTTTTCTTCTGCGTTTTTTGAAAGTGATGACTTTCTTCCCGCGACCTTCGTTGATCACTTCAGCTTCTACCTTCGCTCCTTTGACAAAGGGCGTGCCCACTACGATAGACTTGCCATCGTGCAGGGCTAGGACTTCTTCAAAGCTGATTTTTGACTTTGGCTCAAGGCTTAGTTTATCAAGCAGGATAATGCTTCCTTGCTCTACCTTGTATTGCTTGCCTCCATTCTTCAAAATCGCATACATTGTGTTTCCTTTGTGTAATGTGCTAGCTTCATATCAAGCGCGTAAGCTGCAAGGGCGCGATTATAGCTGTAAAATGTTTGCATTTTGCTTAATTAGTGCAAGGTTAGGCTTGTGCTTTTAGGGCGATGACTTCTACTTCTACTAGCGCGTCTTTGGGCAGAGATTTGACAGAGATCGTGCTGCGCGCGGGCTTATGTGCGCCAAATGCCTTGGCATAGACTTCATTAAACACCGCGAAATCCCCCATATCAGCCAAAAAGCAAGTAGTCTTTAGCACATACTCAAGCCCAGAGCCGCTCGCTTCAAGCACTGCTTGGAGATTGCGCATAACCTGCTCGCTTTGCTCTTTTATCCCACCTTGGACAAACTCGCCATTAGCTTGCAAGGCGATAGAGCCAGAGGTGAATATCAAGTCTCCAAGCCCCATAGCCTGCGAGTAGGGACCTATGGCTTGTGGGGCATTTGGTGTGTGGATAGGGTAGGGCTTCATCGTTGATCCTTGTGTTATAGTTTAGTGGAGTGCGCGCGAGTTTTAGTATATAATCGCTTAACAAATTATTAAAGGATACAAATGTGTAGAGTGATATTAGCGGCTTGCCTTTGGGTAGCTTGCGTGCTTGGTGCGCAGGGTCAAGCGGGGCGTATAGATTCTACTTCGGGCTTAAATGATGGGGCAGGGGTAGAATCTAGCGCTGCGTCTTTAGAAGATAGGGTGGAGATCATCGACTATAAGCGGAGCAAGATTCTAGGCTTTATGATCGTGCGCAATGGTAATATCATTAAGCGTGTGCTCTTTAAAGAGCCTATATCGCTTGGGCAGCCAGAGCAGGCTTCCACCCAGCCAAGCCCTGCAGAGCAGCCAAAGCCCGCGCAAGAGCCAAGCCAAGCAAACGCGCCCACTTTGCCAAAGCCCCTAGAATCTAAACAAGCCACCCCAAAGCCCAAAGCCACCCTGCCAAAAGCAAGCGATACAGATGTGCAAGCCACGCAGACTATATATGAGCATCAAGTCTCCAATGCACCAAAAGATACTAAAAGCCCTGCCAAGCGCGCGCCTAAGGCATCTTCTGGGATCGCGCAAGAAGTCGGCGTAGAATCTACACGCATAAATCCCACCTATAAAAATCGCCAATGGGATAAGAAGCACATTATCCACGACATTAGCACAGAAGAAGTCATAGAGATTGAGAGATAGTCTCTGGCTAGGGGTTAGCGCGCGACTTTGGATTCTAGCTTTTATGCACCAAGCTAGCTAAGGGCAAGGCAGTAGCCCTTAGCATTTATCTAAATCTTTATCAAAACTTAGCTTTTCGTAGTGCTGCACTTTGCATTTGGCACAAATGAGTGCATCAATGAAATCTATATGCTTATGCTCTATGATATTGAGCGTTTCAATAAGTATGGCTTTATCTCTATTTGCCACGCCTTCAAGGCAAAGGATAGCCTTTAAATCCTGTAAGACTTCAGCTTCATCAATCTTGTAAAACTTTGTTAGGACAAAATACGCCTCCATTAGCACTTCGCTTAGAATCTCAGCTTGAATCTCGCCATTTTCTATCTGCCTAAAATACTCACTGCTTAATGCCAAATGCTCATCATTATCGCCGATCAAAAAGCGAATGATGATATTTGTATCAATGAGATAGACCATATTTCTCCCCCAAAGCTTCAAGCATAGCTTTTTGTTTTATGTCCTTTAGGCTTTCTATGCTTGTGTTTTGCAGATCTTTTTCTCTCCCTTGCGTTACTTGACTTTTATATTTGCCTGCAAGCTTTTTAGCGACAGAATCTCTAGCGTGATTTGCTGGATATACAATCGCTAATACCTGATGCTTTCTTTTATCCACAATCTGCATAGATTCTTTTAGATTAGAAAAAATCGCCGTGTTTTTTTGAATCTCGCCAATCCCTACGCTAAGCATTATCGCCCCTTTTATATAAAATGTCAGGCATTATACATAAAATTGTAAAACAAAGGG
The DNA here is from genome assembly GCF_008693005.1 of Helicobacter canis. GTDB lineage: Bacteria > Campylobacterota > Campylobacteria > Campylobacterales > Helicobacteraceae > Helicobacter_B > Helicobacter_B canis. The sequence continues at coordinate 61,328 of NZ_VXKE01000021.1, forward strand.
TTTTGCGTCTTTTTAAAACTTTTTGTCAAATACACTTTATGCACTAGAGTAAGCTCTCTTTTTCAAGCTCTGCTTTTGCCTTTAGATTCTAGGGTTGGTTTGGGGTTGATATAGTAGCTCACATCTCCCATAGATTTTGCTTATGATTCCTAGCACATCGATGCTATCGCTAATGACAAACACCACCACAAAGCCCTTAAATATCAGCTCACGCACACACTCATCATTGGCGATAGGAGTATGGCATAGCAGGTATGCCCTTGATTTTGGTAAGCAAAGCAGCCTTAAACGCCCTAGACTCTGGGGCTTATCCTTAGTGATATGCTCGGTGATTTTCTTAAGCTCGGCGACAAAGCGTTGGCTAAAGCGAAGGCGTTTCATACTTGGCTATGCTTGCTTCTAGCTCGTTTTCTAGCTCCACGCTATCGACAAAGGCTAACTCCCCTGCCTTATATGCCTCATAGTCCTTTTGCGCCTGTGTGATATAGCTTTCATCTTTGATGATTTCTAGCTTATTATTGACAGAGCGTAGCTGCTCTATGCTCTGCAAGGTCTTTTCATCGACATTTTTTAGCATTAGTGTCATTGGCTTTCCTTTGGGCTTTTGTGGTGCTTAGATTCTAGCATTAGTTTTCTTAGAATCTATGGTGGCGATTTCATCGTTTGTGAGATTGTAGAGTGTATAGACTAGGCTGTCGATTGTGGATTCTAGCTCTTTTTGCTTATGGATTGCCGCGCCGATTTCATCGGCTCGCAATGACGGAAAAAGGGCATTATCACTAAAACCTATATTTCTGTCATTGCGAGCGAACTTGTCCGCGCGGCAATCCATAGTAGAATCTAGCTTGGATTATTTGCCAAAAACTCTTTACCTTTTTGTGTAATGCAAACTTCTGCTATGACATATACTAGATATCCACTCCCTGCTCGATTGCTACTAATTTTGCATTGAATATAATCTTTTTGCAAAAGCTGTTTCAGTGTTTCTACAAGTTCTTCTTTTTCTCTTGTGTCGGCTACAATTTGCCCATAGCTAAATGCTTTTAGTCCGCCTTCGGATTTGGTGTTGATGTCTGTGAGAATGTGTTTCATTGTATCTCCTTATGTAAATATTTTTAAGGCTATCGCCTAAGCTTTTACTGAAACCAAATAATTAAAATTATCTTTTACATATTAACCTCCTTTTCTATGGTTTGTATCTCATCATTGCTTAGGTTATAGAGTTTATAAACTAAAGAATCTATCTCGTTTTGTAGTGGCTCTTTGTCGTGGGTGGTTATTATGGATTTTACCTTTTGGCTGATTTGCTCGTATAAGTGTTGGTTGCTAGAATCTAGCTTTGGTATAGGTAGTTGCTTTTGCTGGTCTGGGTAGAAATGCAGCCCATCGTGTAAAAGCTCTTTGACATAGAATTTAATCAGTTTAGAATTTAGCACCCCTTGTAAAAATAATAAATCATAGCCCTTAGATAAAGCTATTTTTTCTTTAGTTATGAGCTTTTTGGGTGTGGGGTGTGTGGTGGATTCTAGGTCTTTCCACAGCAGGATACAGCACATAGAATCATTGCAAAATCTACCCTTATCATCATAGACAAAGTTTATATTTCTCACATCGCCTAAAGTTCTGCCACACATAAGCTTTGTAGGTGTGAAAAGCTGTTCAAACATTGCGTTGTAAAATTTGCTAGGCTGGTAGTCTAGGTAGTCGTGGTGGTGGATAGTGTAGGGGGATAGATAGGTGTCTTTAGATTCTATATAGGGCTTTGCGTTGCCTTGTGGGGTTTGGTGGATTACATCTTTTTTCTTTAGTTTTGGATTCTTTGCATTGCCGCAGGGTCTGCAACCATAGCTGACAAAACATATATCACTTAAGGCGTGGGATTTTGCTTTGATAGATTCTAGGAATGCTAGTTTTTCATCTGTGAGCGATAAGCGGAAATTATAAAAATCAGTGGTTTTGAAAATCTCTTGGCATATAGATTCACAAATATTTTGTGTAAAAGAATCATAATCAGCACGCGTATAAATGTCTTTGACTTCTATGTGATTGTTTGGCGTGGATTGTTTGCTGGCTATGAGTATGCAGGTATCTACATTAGCACTTGCAAAAACATTGATATTAAAATTTATGATTTTGTGAAGTGTGTTTGCTAGGAATAGTTCTCTTAGCTTTAGCCCATATTCTTGGGATAGGAATTTGTTTGAAGTGATGTAGCTTACAATGCCTTTGTGGTTTAGCATTTTCAAGGCTAATTCATAGAAAAATACATAAATATCTGTTTTCTTATGGGCGGTTTTGAAAATATGGCGATTATCTTTGATGACTTGGGGCATATTTTCGCTGGATATATACGGCGGATTGCCAATTACGATGTCAAAGCCGCTTAGTCCAAACATATACTCGCTGTCAAAAAACTCTGCCACAGAGTGTGGGTCGTAGGGATTCCATTGTGTTAGGGGGCTTTCGCCTTGGGCGTGTAGGATAAGGTTTCTTGCTATGTGGGCGGCGGTCTCTAGGTAGGATTGCTTAAGGCTCTCTCTTTTGCTTAGGTCTGCGCTGAAGTTATCTTGGCGGATAGATTCTAGCTTGTGCTTGTCGGCTTGGTAGCCATCATACTCTAGCATAGAGTCTTGGGGCAGGGGGAGCAGGGAGTTGGCACTTAGGAATTTAAACTCTAAGTTTGGCAGGGGCTTGATGTCTTTGGGGGCTTCTTCTAGGATAAGCGATAGGAAGCAGCGCAGGCGGGAAATCTCTGTCGCCATAGGCTGAATGTCTATGCCGTAGATGTTGCTCTGCAGTATTTCTAGCTTGCGCGTGTAGGGGGAGCGGGTGTCGCCTAGAATCTCGCCTAGCTCTAAAAGCTCCTGCATAAGCCCTATGGGGAAGGCTCCGCTGCCACAGGCTGGGTCTAGGACTTTGAGCGATTGTAGGGCGGATAGGATTTGGGGGTGTGCTTGTGGGGGTAGGTGGCTTGGGTCGTGGTGGAAGATTAGGGCGTGGATTGCTTTGGCTATCGCACTAGAATCTACTTTTTTCGCGTTATTGCTAGATTCTAGCTTTGCTTGGGATAAAGTCTTTTCAAGGGGGGACAGGGGGGCTACTTGCGAAGCGTCCCCCCTTATCCCCCCTTTGACCCCCCAATCCCCCTGCACGCTTTCAAGGTTGCACGCTTTGCGTGCGCCATTGATTTGATTGGATTCTGCTTGCGCAGAATTGGATTGCTTCGTGGATAAATCCACTCGCAATGACGATTGTTGCTCGGCTCGGCTTTCTTTTTCAAGGATTCTAAGATTTGCGGTGGGGCTTTCTAGGGCTGTCCGCTCGCGGCAGGATTTTTGAGATAAAAATGGGGCTTTGCAAGGCGAGTCAAGGGATTTACCTAAAGCGGTAATGACCGCAGGCTCGCCGCCGCAATCGCCATTTTTAGCCAAAAAGCCAACGCGATCCCCAAAAGCTGAATCCATTTTAGTGAGTAAAAATTGGTAGAGAGAGCTTCTACACATATACCGCACTATCTCTCTCGGCGTATAGTAACTCCCTGTCGATTTGCGCAGTGAAGCGGTAGAGTCCTTGCGATTGTCAGTAAATAGCTCGCTTAAAAGGCTCTCAAACACTAGCCCTAAAAGCTCTGGGTTTAGCCCTACTTCTTGGGAGTCTGGGGTGGATTCATCGATGCTGAAGTGGTAGCTTTCAAGCAGGGTAAAAAGCTCGGCTAAGGGGGCGTTGGGGACTTTTAGGGTGGCGTGGTAGGCGGTGGGCTTTTGCGGGGAGTAGAAGTCGCTTGCCTGTGGGGCGAAAAGCCCGCCATTTAGGTAGGGTATGTGATCTAGCAAGGTGGCGATGTGTGGGTCTAGTAGGGCGTAGTCGCGGGCGTCTCTTGGGGTGTTTAGCGTGGAGAAAAAGAGCGGCTCTAGGACTTCGTGGTAGTAATTGTCGCTTAGAGTGGTGCTAAATATGGCTTGGTCTATCACGCCCTTTTTTTCTAGGAATTTGCAGAAAAGGAGGCGAGAGAGGAGGCGGAGGGCAAACTCGCGCTTGGTGTTGTCGCTGGAGTCTGCGTTTTTTGGATTGCCACTAGAATCTACTTGGGATTCTGTGGGGAGCTGGATAGAGTCTATAAGCGTGATAAAAATCCCTACAATCTCTTTGTAAAACTCTTTGGTTACAGGCTCTAGGGAAAAGGCTTCTTCTAGGGCTTGCTTGCTCTTGGCTTGGGAGTCTATGAGCGTTTGAAGCTGCTTTTGTGCGGTGTGGGTGGGGATAGAATCTCCTAGCACGAAGCTTTGGCGGCTTGGGTTGGAGAAAGTCTCTGCATTTGCCGCTAGGTCATAGCCCTTGCTAACAAGGCTTAAGCGGAACTCTTGCGGGGCTTGCTTGTCGTAGAATACCGCTAAGATAGCGGAGAGATACTCGCCATCTACTTGGGATTTTAGTAGCTTGGCTAGCTCTTTGTGTAGGGTGATTTTGGCATTGGTCGAAGTGGTATCAAATGCGAAAACCCCTATGGTGTGGGAGTCTGCTAGGGTGATTGGCTCGCAGATTTTGGTGTAAGTGCGGATTATATGTCCGTTTTTGTAGGGGGTGGGTGCATCTTGGTAGAAGTTTATCTCATCATCGCTTGCGAAAGTCTCTTTGATAAAGTCTCTAAAATGTGCAAACTTGTAAGGGGCTTGGATAAAGGTCTCTAGGCTGCTCATTGGGGTCTCCTTTGTGTGGTTTTAGCGTTGGCGTTGGGCTGGTGGATTCGGCTTTGCGCGATAAATCTTTGACTGCTTCGTGCGTGCTGCGGTTACATACGCCAAGTATGCGCCCTTGCACGCGCTCGCAAAGCAAAGATTTCTCATCGCAAAACAAGGGATACCGCTCGCCGCTAGGCGATGTTTCTTTAGAAATCCTAGAATCCTGTTGTGTTTTTAAATTTGTTGCGCTTTTCATCAAAAATCCTGCCGCCTGCGGCTGATTAGACTTTGGGCGGTTTGAGTGAAAAACCTAGAATCCACTTTTTGCGATTTGTCTTTGTGGATTGCCGCGGTCGCTTCGCTCCCTCGCAATGACGATTTTTCTTCTTCTAGGATTCTAGGAGTTGCGGTGAGGCTGTGGTAGCTTTGCGAAAATTGGGGAAGGTTAGCGAACTTGGCGTTCGTGCCTTTCACAAAACAAGGGACACCGCTCGCCGTAGGCGATGTTTCTTTAGTAATTTTCGCAACACTGCCGCATTGCTCGCCCAAGACCGAATCCCCCTTAGAAAAAGTGGATTCTAGGGCGATCATTTCTCTGCCTTTGTAAAAGCAGTGATACTTAGCTCTATATCTGGCTTTTTTGTGGAGGTTGGGCTTGGTTTTTGGTCTTGCTTGGGGTGGGGTAGGGTCTTAGCGATTTGCAAGATTTCTTCTAAGCTGGCTTTGTCGATGTTTTGGGCTAGATTGGCGTGGCTGCCTTGCTTGATAGCGTGCTCTAGTGCTTCTCTATCGTGTTTTGGGATTTGGTCTTGGAGACTTTTAATCTTGCTTATGGCTTTGGAGGCGTGTTTGTCGCTTTTGCTAGATTCTAGTAGCGGGGCTTTTGGCGGCGCGCTAAAGGTGTCAATGGCTCTATGGATATGCCTATAATGCACATCTAGCTGGGTTTTGGAGGCTTGGTGCTTTGGGGAAGTTATATGACTTTGTAAAAAATCTAGCATATCAAATACAGAGCATTCTCTAGCTACTTCTTCTTCTATGAGATTGTGCTTAGACTCTTGTATGTGATATGGAGCGAAGATATTGCTATCTTTGTGAGTGGATTTTAGGTAGGCGTAGCTTATATCCTGCTCTTTGGTTTGTATGAAGCAGCGGGATTTGTTGGGCAGGGACTCTATCTTTTGGAACGCTTGCCTATCGCTATGGTAGAGATCTTTTAGAGCCTTTTTGTGTGCTGTCTCTTGGCTTACATCTTCTTTTTGAAGTTTTATGCTTTTGTCAAAGAGCTTTTTGCTGTCAAACTCTTCGCCTTCATCATAGATGGCAGAATCTTCGCCCAAAGTGTAGTGGAAGCTTTGGATCTTTTGGCTAGCGATGGCGCGGATATGGATAATGGAGTCTGTGAAGTAGTCTGGCTTGAAGTTGTAGATATGGATTTGCTTATGGGGTGTGCCTATGCGATTGATCCGCCCTATGCGCTGCATAAGGCGCGTGGAATTGTAGGGGGTATCATAATTTATAATAATATTAGCGCGGTGGAGGTTGATACCCTCTGCTAGGACATCTGTGGTGATGATTATTCGCTTGTCATTTTGCTGCTTATTTTCTGGGTAGTTGGCATCAAAGTTTGCTCGTATGCTAGATTCTAGCTCATCGCGGTTGCCCCCGTGGATATGCAAAATCGTGTCGCGTAATTTTGGGAGCGACTCTAGCTTGGTGGTTAGATACTCGCTACTTGTCCTTGCTTCTGTGAAGATGACGATTTTTGCACTTTGGAGCTCTTCAAGCTTTTTGACAAGTGCGTCAAGCTTTGGATCTTGCTTGATTGCTTCCCACTCTTTAAGGAGACTTTCTAGGGCTTGTTTATCTCGCTCTAAATCTTCCTTATATTCTGGCTTAAAATCACTTTGAGAAGGATCTTTGCTAAAGTGTAGTGAGAATACCCTGTCCTTTTCTTCAAGCTTGTTTAGGGCTTCTAGGGAGTCATCACTATCACTCTCAATTAGCTCGTAGAATTTATCTAAGTTGTTGGACTCCTTGGGGATTCTAGCTACTCCTTGCTCTAGCATTTTTAGCATTATGTCGTGGGCTTTTATGATTGTGTTCAAAGTGGATTTAAAGGCAGCGATACTAGAATCAAAGCGTTTAAATAAAAGCTTTTGTATAAATCCTTGTAGCTGCTCGGCACTTGTTTTATAGTATCTTTCATCGTGGCCTTTACCATAGGCTTGCATATACTTTTTTTGCCCCTGTGGAGTGAGATTGGGGAAGAGTAGATAGCGTTTGTATTGGTAACCACCTAGCGCGCCTTGCTCGTTTTGCTCTAGGAATCTGATCGTGTCGCTGGCTAGATTATGTGAGACTTCATCAAGATTGTAAGTCAGCTCTTGTGGTGGGGTAATCTCTGGGAATATGAGACCTTGCTTTTGCTTGTCTTCTTGATAGAATAGCTCTATATCTGCCCTAGTGCGGCGTATCATAATGCGTAGTAGCAAATTGTCGCGCAGTCTATCGCCTAGCTCTTTTAGCTTGCTTGTGTTCTCTTGTAGGAGCGGGCTAGAATCTAGCTTATCGCTAGGGGTGCTTTCATAAATTTCTTTGCGCTTTTGCTGCAGCTCTGTAAATTCACTATTGATTTTTGTCAAAAAGCTCTCCAGCACTCTGCCATTAAGCAGCTCTGTGTCTCTCCCATTGCGGAAAAGGTAGATTTGATTGGCTAGCTCTTGTGGGTGGTTGTTCTGCGGGGTGGCAGAGATTAGGATCAGCTTTTTATCGTGCTTGGAGCGAGATTTGACTATGTGCTGTAGATTCCGGTATTTTTGCGTGCTAGTTGTGCGAAATCTATGGCTCTCATCAGTTATTACTAGCTCGATCTCATCGATATAGTCTTGTGGGATATTGTGGAGATTGTCTGGGGTCTGTATGTTGTAGTTTGCTATGGCTATTTCATCAATGTGCTTTTGCCAGCTTGTTTTCACTTGTTTTGGGCAGATGAAGAGAATCTTGCCCTGTAAGATTCCATCGATTTGCAGCTTTCTGGCAATCACGCAGGCGATGAGCGTTTTACCAAGTCCTACGACATCGCTTAGAAAAAATCCATTGTATTTTTGCAGCTTTTCTATGCCTTCTTGCACGGCATCGATTTGGTATTGGTAGGTGGCATAGCCCTTAAATAAGGCGTTTATGCTTGTGTCTTGCTGTAAAAATCCCTTACCAAAGTAGCATAGTAGGAGCTTGTAGTAAAGCTCTCTTGGTGTGATGGTTTGCAAGTAAGTGCCCTTCTTGCTTTGGGCTATGTCTTCGGCACTTAAGGGTAGGGCATTTTCCCAAAGTTGCTCAAACTCCCATTTTGCAAAATCCAAATCCCTAGAATCTGTGGTTTTTAGATTAAACTCGTAGTTTTTCTCTAAGCCATTGTGACTTAGGTTGCTACTGCCTACGATGAGAGAGCCTATACATTCATCGCGATTTTTTACGCTGGAATACTGCTGCTTGTAGAAGAGATAGAATTTGGCGTGGGCGTTCTTCTCCCGCACGATGCGGATTTGGATTTGCCCAGATTTTATGGCACTACTTAGTGCAGATATGGAGTCTTCTACCTCGATTTGATAAGACTCTTTGTGGTTGATATGATTTCTTTGCTCTTGGTAGAAAAGCTCTTTAAATGGCTTTTCTTGCATATTTGGGTCGATATTTGTAGCTTGCAGCTCATAGATAAGCTTATCGACATTAAGCCCTACAAGCAGGCGGATAGAAGTAAGCTTGGCGTAGCCTTTGCTTTTAAGAAGCTTGTGGAGCTGGATAAAGCCACTTATGCGGAAGTATCCCATAAGAAACGCCAAGCTATCGATGTTGGCATCTTTTAGGGAGTGCTCGAACTGATTGAGTAGGGTTTTTGCACCTTGATTGGTGGCGCAGTTGGAGTCGTGGGGATTTTGCCCTGTGGGGTGGGCTGCTTGGCTCTGGCGGGCTGGCTTAGTGGGGGCTGAAGTGGATTCTAGGGCAGAATCTAGGCTAGATTCTAGCTTGGGGCTGCTACTTTGCTGCTGCCCCCCCCCAATCGATTTTTCGCAGTAGTGCTAGACTCTTGCAAATGCTTCATCGCTTGAAATGCTCCTTAAGGGTGTGGGTCTTGGATTGTGGGCTAGCTTTAAGCGCGGGTGCGCTTAAAGCTGGGAGAGTTATAGGGCGAAGTCTTTGATCTTGTCAAATTCTAGGTATTTATAGACTTTGGCAGTGTTTTGCCCTAGCTTTTGTGGGACGATTTGGAGATACTCTTCAAGGCTGGGGAGTCGCCCAAGCTTCGCGCACACCGCACCTAGCTCCGCACTTCCTAGATACACTTGCGCGCCCTTGCCCATACGATTGTCAAAGTTTCTTGTAGAAGTGGAGAATACCACGGCATTATCTTTCACGCGCGCTTGATTGCCCATACACAAGCTGCAGCCGGGCACTTCGATCCTAGCACCCGCTGCGCCAAAGAGCGAGAAGTAGCCCTCATCGCTTAGCTGCTTAGAATCCATCTTTGTAGGAGGCACAAGCCAAGTGCGTGTGGCAGACTGCCCTTCGTTTTTCATAATCTCGCCAAATGCCCTAAAATGCCCGATATTTGTCATACAGCTACCGATGAAGACTTCATCGATATTTTTGGGGCGTTTAGGATCAGCTAGAATCTCGCTCAAAGTGGCTACATCATCTGGGTCATTTGGGCAGGCCAGGATAGGATCTTTGATCTCACTTAGATCAATCTCAATCACCGCAGCATACTCGGCATCTTTATCCGCTCTTAGGAGCACAGGATTGTTGATCCACTCGCGCATTTTCTCTGCGCGGCGCGCTAGGGTCTTGGCGTCGCCATAGCCGTCTTTGATCATTGCGTTGATGAGAGAAATGTTAGATTCTAGGTATTCGATAATGGGCTCTTTGTTTAAGGCGATGGTGCAAGCTGCCGCACTGCGCTCGGCACTCGCATCACTTAGCTCAAACGCCTGCTCGACTTTAATGTCTTCAAGCCCTTCGATTTCTAGGATTTTGCCGCTGAAGATGTTCTTTTTGTTTTGTTTGGGGACGGTTAGGAGCCCTTGCTTGATCGCATAGTAGGGGATCGCATTTACAAGATCGCGCAGGGTGATGCCCGGATTCATCGTGCCTTTGAAGCGCACAAGCACAGATTCTGGCATATTGAGTGGCATAGAGCCTGTAACTGCCGCAAAGGCTACAAGCCCACTCCCTGCTGGGAAGCTAATGCCAATGGGGAAGCGAGTGTGTGAGTCTCCACCTGTGCCAACGGTGTCTGGCAGGCAGAAGCGATTGAGCCACGAGTGGATCACGCCATCTTTAGGGCGCAGGGCGACACCGCCACGATTGCGCATAAAATCTGGCAAAGTCGCTTGCAAGCTCACATCAGCAGGCTTGGGGTAGGCTGCTGTGTGGCAGAAGCTTTGCATTACAAAATCCGCGCTATAACTTAGGCTAGCAAGCTCTTTGACTTCATCGCGTGTCATCGCGCCAGTGGTGTCCTGGCTACCCACGGTTGTGGCGATTGGCTCGCAGTATTCACCTGCGCGCACGCCATCTTTCCCACACGCACGACCGACCATCTTTTGCGCTAGGGTGAAGCCTTTTTGGCTAGATTCTGGCTGGGCTGGTTTGGCAAATTGCTCAAACTCGCCTAGCCCTAGGAATTTGCGCGCTTTGTTGGTAAGCCCCCTACCGATGATAAGGGGGATCCGCCCGCCCGCGCGGATTTCATCAAAGATCGTGTTTGGACTTAGGCTAAAGGTGCTCACTACCTCGCCATTTTTGATGATCTCGCCGCTATAAGGCTTAAGGGTGATAATATCGCCTTCTTTAAGCTCATCGACATTTGCCACCACTGGCAGACAACCGCTATCTTCACAAGTGGCGAAAAAGATGGGCGCGATAATGCTGCCTATCACAAAGCCACCGCTTTTTTTGTTTGGCACATAGGGAATGTCATTGCCAAAGTGCCATACGATAGAGTTGCAAGCAGACTTGCGGCTGCTGCCTGTGCCCACTACATCGCCGACATACACGACGCTAGCACCATTATCTTTAGCGATTTTTTTGATATTTTCTATGCGTGCTTCGTAGTTTTCAACGCGGCTTTTTAGCATAGCTTTAGCGTGCAAGGGTATATCACTCCTTGTGAAAGCATCGCTCGCTGGGCTTAGGTCATCGGTGTTTGTCTCGCCATCGATTTTAAGCACGGCAAGCTTGATCTCTTGTGGCAGGGCGTCTTTGTGGAGAAACCACTCTGCATTTGCCCACGACTCGATGATTTCTTTAGCCAGCGGGGAGGTTTTAGACATTTGGGCGATGGTGTCAAAGGCGTCATAGATAAGTAGCGTGTGCTTGAGCCCATTGGCTGCGGTTTTTGCCACTTGCTCATCGCTAGATTCTAGGGCTTTGATAAGGTAGGGGACATTGTATCCACCTAGCATTGTGCCAAGTAGCTTTGCTGCAAGATCTGGGGAAATACTCTTGCAGGACTTGCCTGCGATAATCTCTCCTAGAAACTCCGCTTTAAGCTTAGCTCCTTCATCGACACCCGGGCTTACGCGATTGCTCAAAAGATCTAGCGCGAAATCTTGCTGCTCCTTGCTAGCACTAGAATCTAGCAGGATTTTGATCACTTCGCTAACTTGTGCTGGGGTAAGTGGAAGTGGCGGGACTCCTTCTTGCGCTCGCTCCTGTAAAGCCTTGTTGTAATCCATGATAAATGCTTGCATAGGTCTATCTCCTTTCTTTTCTTCAAGCTACCACGCCTACGCTAGGGCGATAGCTTGCTTTGGGATTGCTTAGTATAGCAAATCTTGCGCTATGCTAAGTTTAATTATTTCTTAACTTTTTGTGCGTTTGAAAGTTTTACACGCTCTGGCGATGGCGGCTATGATTAGAGTGCGCCAAATCGCCTTGTGCGCGCGCGGAAGTCATCGATGATAGCAGCTAGCTCATCGGTGCCAAAATCTGGCCAAAGTGTCTGGCTAAAGGCGAGCTCCGCATAGCTTGCTTGCCAAAGTAGAAAATTAGAGAGTCGCTGCTCGCCCCCTGTGCGGATCAGTAAATCCACATCAGGCATATCTGCGGTATCAAGCGCAGCACTAATGGCAGATTCTAGGGCTTTGGCTGCTTCTTGCGGGCTTTGGCTGCGATCAAGTGCGCCATCTAGTAGAATCTTGTGGCAAGCTCTTGCGATCTCATTGCGCGAGCCGTAGTTTAGGGCTAGGGTTTGGGTTAGGGTAGTGTAGTGGGAGGTGGCAGACTCTAGGTCAAGGATTAGGTGCTTTAGCGGCTCGGAGAAAAAGCCTATATCCCCAATCGCGCGGAATCTAATGCCATTATCGTGGTAGGTCTTTGCCTCATCGCGCAAATATCGCTCTAGGAGCTTCATAAGGAAATCGACTTCTGTTTTGGGGCGATTCCAATTCTCTGTGGAGAAGGCATAGAGTGTAAGATGGGCGATATTGTGCTTGGCACACCAATTTGTGATAGTGCGGACATTGCTCGCACCCTTTTTGTGTCCTGCTTGTCGCCCCTTGCCCTGCAGCTGCGCCCATCTGCCGTTGCCATCCATAATAATCGCTAGATGATTTAGGGAGTTTTGCATATATGTCCTTTGGTAGTAGAATCTACTTTCGCTTCTGGTGCTACTTGCCTAGGCAAAACTGCCCAAACATACTATCGAGCACTTCTTCACTATTGTAGGGGTGAGTGATAAAGCCTATGGATTCTAGGGCGTCTTTGATATGGTAGGCGAAAAGCTCTAGCTCTAGGGACTCTAGCTTGGCGCAGGCTTTGTGGATATGTGCTTGTGTTTGTGCGATTGCTTCTTGCTGGTAGGGTGCGCTTAGGATAATGTCTTGGTAGGATTCTTGCGCTAGGGCTTGAGTGATCGTGCTATAAAGTGTGCTAGCAGTCTCTGGCTTATTGAGCGCGTTAATGGCTATGGCAGCAGAGCTAGAATCTAGCTTGTGTAATGCGGCAGTATCAAGCATAGCTGGCAAGTCGCATTTGTTGATTATGGGGAGTATGGTGGGGGGGCTTTGGCGGCTTGTGCTCTCTTCTTGCACGAGTGCTATTATCGCTTCATCTTGTGGGTCTAGCGGACTTGAGCCATCAAAAACGACAAGGATTATACTTGCTTCTTTTAGGGCTTGCAGGCTCTTTTCTATCCCTTTAGATTCTAGGGAGTCATCGCTTGCGTGTATGCCAGCTGTGTCAATGAGCCGCACACGATGAGAGCCTATAAGTAAGTCTTCTTCGATCCTATCGCGTGTCGTGCCTGCTATGGGGGAAGTTATAGCGCGGTCATAGAGCAAAAGCGCATTAAGTAGGGAGGACTTGCCTACATTTGGCTTGCCAATAAGACAGAGGCTATGTCCTTGGCTTGGGCGTGCTTTAGAAAAGGTGTAGATATTGTTTAGGCGTGTGGCAAGGGACTCTAGCATAGAGTGGATTCTAGTGATAATATCGCTTGGAATGTCTTCTTCACTATAATCAATCATCACTTCTGTGTGAGCTAGCGCGCTTATAAGACTTGCGCGCACTTGCTCTACAAACGCCCCTAAGTCGCCTTTGAGCTGCTTTAAAAGCGCGCTTTGGAAAGAAGCGTCCCTTGTAGTAATCATCTGGGCTATGGCATTTGCTTGGGCGAGATCAAGCCGCCCATTTAGATACGCACGCTTGGTAAATTCTCCAGCTCTAGCGACTCTAGCTCCTAGCAGTAAGCACTCATTAAGCACCCTGCGCCCGATGATGTCTCCGCCGTGGCATTGAAACTCGATCACATCTTCACCCGTGTAGCTTCTAGGAGCTTGGAAATATAGCACGATCGCTTCATCAAGCAGCGCGCCTTGCGTGTCATAGAGCAGGCTTAGTGTCGCATATCGCGGAGTAAATGCGGGCTTTTTGGTAATTGCTTGGGCGATTTGCTCTGCTTGCTTGCCACTTAGACGCACAATGCAAATCCCGCCAACACCGCTAGGAGTAGCAATGGCGACAATTGTATCTTGCACTATAAACCTACTAGAATCTAGCGATAAAAATCGTTGATGATGATATATCGCTCATTTTGCGCATTTTGGCGGAAAGAGATGTATTTATCTGGGAATGTATCGCGCAGCTTTTTAAGCGCGATAAAGGCTAGAATCCCATCAAGCGGCTTTGTCTGGGCTTTTCCCTCGCGGCGCACTTCATTGACAATCCCCACTAGATATGCATCTATGGCTTCTTCTTGGTTTTGCAAAAATTGCGCGATTTCTAGGCGGATATTGTAGCCATAAGCTGGCTGAATCCAATTAAATAGCAAATACGATAGAGCTTTGTAGCGATAGCCCCTCTCGCCAATGAGCAGCGCAGAGTCTGCCCCATCTAGGAAAATATAGAGTGTTTGCGGATCGCTAAAGCTTACTTGAATGGTGCTGATTTTATAGGGCATAAAACTAAGCATTTCTTCAATGGCAGCAGTGATTTCGGCGATGATTTCATCTCTAGTTTGGAATGTCTGCTTTGGGGCTGGCTCTTTGATAAACTCTGATGCATCAAAAAACTCCGCACTATCGCCTTGCGCGGGCTTTGGCTTTTGCATAGCACTGCTAGGATTCTTGGGGCTTGGAGAAGTGGGCGTGCTTTTTGTCTGTGCGATGATGATTGCTGGCTTTTTAAACAGCCCTAAAAACCCGCTGGATTCATATTGGACCACTTCATATTCTAGCTCCGTTACAGAGCAGCCAAACTCCAAGGCTGCTTGGCTTAGGGCTTCTTGCAATGTAGGGGCGGTGATTTTTTTCATACTTTGTTGTTCCTTTTATTCCTTAGTGTCGGCTTTGGCGTGGTCTTTATGGGGCTTTTTGTGCTTGGCGATTTCTAGGGCTCTTTGCTTATCGATGATTTTGTTGATGACAAGTTGCATACCGATTGCAAAGATATTATTGATCGTCCAATACAGCACAAGTCCTGCTGGGAAAGTGATAAGGAAAAGCGTAAAGATAATGGGCAGGAGCTTGAAAATCTTTGCCTGCATAGGGTCTAGGGTATTTGGTGTGAGAGCTTGCTGGATATACATACTAACACCCATAAGAATAGGTAAGATGAAGTAAGGATCCATCACAGAGAGATCGTGTATCCATAGAATCCACTGCGAGCTTTTAAGCTCCACAGCATTATAAAGCACGCGATAAATAGCGAAAAACACAGGGATTTGCAGTAGAAGCGGCAAGCAGCCTCCTAGTGGATTTGCGCCGTGCTTTTTGTAGAGCTGCATCATATGCATTTGCATTTTTTGCGGATCGCCTTTATATTGCTCTTGGATTTCTTTCATTTTAGGCGTGAGATCCTTGAGCCGCTGCATACTCATAATACCCTTATAGCTAAGGGGGAAGAGAATCAAGCGCACGATGATAGTAAGCCCGATAATCGCCCAACCCCAATTCCCCATAAGCATATAGAGCCACTCCAAAAGCACGAACACAGGTTTGGCAAAAAAGGTGATAAGCCCATACTCCACGACATCAGTGAGCGGCTCGTAAATAGATTTTAGTAGCTGGTAGTTTTTGGGTCCTACATAGCCTTCTAGCTCGATATTAGAATCTAGCATAATGTAGGGGATTGGGTGCTTCTTGCTATCGCCTACGACTTGTGTGTGTAGCCCTCGCACATCGCGCGTGAAAAGCAGCGTAGTGAAGTAGCGATCAGATGCGGAGATAAAGGGCACTTGCGTGAAAGACTCACCCTCTGGCTTTGCATCTTTGTCTTCGATTTTTTCTATCGTGCCATCTAGTCCGCCGCTCTTTAGCACAACGCCGTGGAAGGCATAGCCATCATCATCAGCGATTGGGCGCATACCGCTTGAGAGTGCGTAAGGCGTGGGATTAGACATAGCGATATCTAGGGTGTATTTGAGCCCATCTTCATCGTAGAAAAACTGCAAAGTTTTGGTAACGACCATATTTGGCATTGCTTGTGTGAGTGTAAGTGTCTTTGGCGTGCCATCTTGGCTTAGATCAATTTGCGTGCTTGAAGCCTTATAAGCAGTGCTTGTAGCAAGGGAGTTTAGGGCTTGATCTTGGAAGCGGATTTCTAAGGGGAAAATGGCTTGAGGTGCGAGAAGCGGGAGCTTTTCTAGCGGTTTAGATTCTGTCCCGCTTATCCCAAAGAGCCAGCCCAAATGACTAAAGAACCCTTCTTGTCTTGGTGCGGTGAATTTCTTGTCTTTCAAATAGACTTGCGCTATGCGCCCTAGATCATCAATCTCCACTTCTACACTATTTGAAACAACACGCGAGATAATAGGGCGCACGGGTGCTTGCTGGAATGGGCTAGCTTGTGCGGCTTGATTATGCGTGAAGTTGGGGGAGTCTTGCTCTTGTGTGGTTTGGCTAGATTCTGCGCTCGCATTTTGTGCCGTGCTTTGTGTAGCTTTGTGCTGCTCTTTTTTGCTTGGATCTTGCACAAAGTAGCTATAGACTATGATGAAGATAAAGGAAATAACAACAGCAAGTAAAACTCTAGAGTTTGTATCGTCTTTTTTCATAAGTGTTCCTTAATATGTGCGTAGTATTGCGCATTTTAGTGCTGTGGTGGCAAGTGCGCTTGTGGGGGAAGTTTGTTGATGTATTGCGTGCATTTATACTCCTAGATGTGGGATAAGGATATAGCGACTTATTTGATCTTGGCTTTTTGCATCTCTGTGCGCTTCTGCTGGGATAAGCCAATAGCAAATACGCCCTATATGCGCTGGTGCGATATGCCTAGCAGGCAAGTGAAGTCGCGCAATGGAGCGGAGCTTGATGGTGGGATACTCTATGCCACCTTGGCTAAATGGCTGGCAGCGCGCAAGCCGATAGAGAATCTTTGGCAAAGCTCGTGCTAGATTCTCGTGTGCTAGGAGTAAATACGCATAATGCGAACAAGTAGGGTAGAATCTACAAGAGCTGCCAAGCAAAGGAGAGAGCAGAATCTTATAGGACTTCCACAGCGCAAATGCTATGCTCTTTTTTAGGCTATTTGGTTTTGCGTATCTCATCACAGGCTATACCATAGAATTTGGCTTGGAGTTTCTACCTAGCGCGCTAGGATCTATGCTTGGCTGCCAGCTTTTTAAATGCGTATTATAAGCTAGCCTTCCTATTTCTCCACTTCTTGCCTCTGTGTTTCTTGCTTTAGATTCTTTATCTCTAAAGTGTGTCTTTTTGCCGCTATGGTGGCTGCTGATTCTAGCGGGCTTGCTGCCTAAATGCTGCAAGATAAAGGCAAGTGTCTTGTGAAAAGACTCTTGCAGCTCTGCAAAGCTCATATCCGCTACCCCAACCTTAGCCACAAAGACTAAGCCAAAGCCATAAGCAATCTCCCTATGCTCCCTGCATAGCATTCTAATGCGGCGTTTTAGGAGATTGCGCGCTACGGCGTTGCCGACTTTGCGTGAGATACTAAGCCCAAGCCTAGAGAGATTAGCGGATGGCTTAGGGGTAGGATTCTGCTGGGTTTGGCTTAGGCGTGCTCGTGGATAGGCTGCTAGCTGCCCGAAATCGCTGGGTATTTTACACACATAGAGAGTGAAGCCCCTGCTATATCGCGAGAATCCGTGCTTATAGACAAAGTCAAATTCTTTTTTGGTTTTGAGTGAATCCATAATGCCTACTAGCGTTAGATTGCAAGTCGTTTGCGTCCTTTGGCACGCCTTGCATTGATGACTCGGCGACCATTTTTTGTTTTCATTCTCTCGCGGAATCCGTGTGTCCTCTTGCGTGGTGTGTTGTGTGGCTGATAAGTTCTCTTCATATAATCTACCTTTTCAAAATAGTGTAAAGGCTAGATTCTAGCATAGCTTGGCTTAGGTATAGCTTGAAATGGTATTTACCTTTGAGCCATAGTTTGAGTGTATTGTATTGGCAGCAAGCTTGTTGTATGATGAGAGCTGCAAAAGGCTATTTTATTTTGTAGGGGGTGTTTAAGTGGGTAGGATTGTTTGGGTGGTTTTACTGCTGTGTGTGGTCTGGCTAGGTGGGTGTGCGCGCTTTGGGATTACAGCGCAAAGCAAGCTAGAATCTAGCGCGGATATAAAGGGCTTGACACAAGGGGATATTTCCTACCAAAAAGGCGTGCAGATTCTGCGATCTAAGCTCGCTCACTCTAGTGTGCAAGTCGAGCTAGCGCAAAAGGACATCGCGCATAATGTGATTGTGCTCTACATCAGTGCGCAGCTTGCTAGAGAGCCTGCAAGCTCTAGTGCGCAAGTTTTTAGCCCAGCGCATATTCGTGCGTTTGTTGATGATGTGGCTTTAGAG
The DNA here is from genome assembly GCF_008693005.1 of Helicobacter canis. Taxonomy (GTDB): domain Bacteria; phylum Campylobacterota; class Campylobacteria; order Campylobacterales; family Helicobacteraceae; genus Helicobacter_B; species Helicobacter_B canis. The sequence continues at coordinate 79,314 of NZ_VXKE01000021.1, forward strand.
ATTTTAGACTATGAGCGATTGCGCAAAAGTGATTATGACTTCATTGATATTTTGCAAGACTTCAATATCCCCACACCCACACCTAGTGTAAATACCCAAATGGTGCATTACAATATCTCGCCATTTTACTATGTGGCAAGCCCGGGGTTTTTGTATTTCCCACTTATGGCAAGTCCATTTATGATAGAGTCTCCAAGCACAATCGCCTATGCCCAAGAGAAGCGCGGTGCGCTTAAGGTGCTGCTTATGAATGCTTTGCGAGAGTCTAGCTTATCAAGCACCAAGGCGCAAGGTGGCTTTGTCGTTATTGGGACTAAAGGGATCAAGGATAGTGGCACAATGATAGTGGAAGTGCGCATAGCAAATGAAGCGCATACATTTGCCTTTAGGCTAGAGAAATTGAGATAGCAGTATGAATCACACGCCATTTGATACGATTGTCAAAGCGCGAAATAATTACATAAAAAGTGTGCGCAAAGCTAAGCTACCTAGCGTGCCTAAGCCTAGTGATGTAGAATCTATAGATTCTACTAAGAGTGCCGCCCAGCGTGTAAGCAATGCTAAAGAGCAGCTTGTCTTAAAGGTTTCGATGTTTAGCGCGCTTGTTTTGGCGGTATTTGGCGTGGGCTTTGGTGTGTGGATACAGAGTAGGGCAGTGATTTTTGATGGCTTTGTCGCGCTTGTTAGCGTGGGGCTTGGTGCGCTTAGCGTGATCACTTCGCGCTATATTTATAGAGAAGATGATGATGTGTTTCAATACGGCTATGTGCGCTTTGAGCCTATGGTGAATTTTTTTAAATCATTGATTTTGGTGCTTGTGTGTGTATATGCCTTTATCAATGCGCTAGAGAGTATATTTTCTGGTGGGTATGAAGTGCTGCTTGATGGGGCGGTGCTTTATACGCTTTGTGCATTTGGCTTTTGCGCTCTGCTCTTTGCCTATACAAGTGTGTATGCTAAAAGGCTAGATTCTGATCTTATCGGCGTGGATAATACGGAGTGGAAGATTGACTGCATTTTATATCTTGGCACGCTTAGTGCGTTTGCCTTGCTCTATGTGCTGCTAGCCCCTATGCAATCTCAAAGCCTAGAATCTTTGCGTAGTCTTATCCCCCTAGATTCTAGCCAGATCCTCACATTCTCGCGCTATATCGATCCAAGCTTGCTTGCGATTTTGTCGCTGCTTTTGTGTGTGAGCCCTGTGAGAATTTGTATCGCAAATTTTAAAGATCTCATTATGGTCGCGCCAAAGGAGCTTGATGAGAAGATTACGCAGATTATGGAGGAGCTTAGTCAAAGGTTTGGCTTTGGCGATTATGACACGCACACGGCAAAATCAGGGCGGTTTTATATGATAGAGATCAATATCCTAGTGGATTCTACTAAGGAGTGCGAGATCACTTCCATTAAGGACTTTGATAAGATCCGCGACTATATAGAGAGAGCTTTGGAGATCCCAAGCTATAAGATTTGGCTTTCAGTGAGCTTTACAGCTAATCCCAAATGGCTTTAAAGTGGCTTTGAGCAAGGGTTTATCGCGTGCCTAGCTTGACAAATCGCGCGCGCTTTTTGCTACAATATAACACTACACAAGCCAAAATACAGCCAAAGAGTCAAATATGAAAGATCTTATTATCGTAGAGTCCCCAGCCAAAGCCAAAACAATTAAGACATTTTTAGGTGATGGGTATGAAGTCATCGCTTCTAAGGGACATATCCGTGATTTGCCGAAATTTTCCTTTGGGATTAAGGTAGAAGATGGGCACTTCACCCCGGAATATCAAATTGATAGCGATCACAAAGAGCTTGTCGCGCAAATCCAAAAGCTCTCCAAAAAGGCGAAAACTACCTACATCGCCACCGATGAAGATAGAGAGGGAGAAGCCATAGGCTACCACATCACCCAAGCAATTGATAGCACAAAGCCGCTAGAATCTTTCCCGCGCATAGTCTTCCACGAAATCACCAAAGGCGCGATTATGCAGGCATTAGCACAGCCTAGGGTCATTGATATGGATAGGGTCAATGCCCAGCAAGCAAGGCGGCTGCTTGATAGAATCGTGGGCTTTAAGTTGAGCCAGCTTATCGCTAGCAAAGTATCCAAGGGGCTTTCTGCTGGGAGGGTGCAGAGTGCTGCGCTAAAGATTGTTGTCGATAGAGAGCGCGAGATACGGGCGTTTAAGCCACAAGACTACTATACCATTAGCGCGGTGTTTAATGGCGCGCAAAGCGAGCTTACCCACTTTGATGGGCGCAAGCTTAAAAAGCTAGATATAAGCACGCAGGCAATGGCAGATTCTATGCTGCAAGCCTTGCTAGAATCCACTTTTACCATTAGCAGCATTAGTAAAAAGGACAAAAAGTCCCAAACACCCCCGCCCTTTATGACTTCTACCTTGCAGCAAAGTGCTTCTTCTACTCTTGGCTACTCGCCTACGCGCACGATGAGTATCGCCCAGCGTTTGTATGAGGGCGTGGCGACTAATAGTGGGGTTATGGGTGTTATCACTTATATGCGCACCGATAGCCTAAACATCGCCACAATCGCCCAAGAAGCCGCACGCAAATACATTGGCGCAAAGTATGGAGCAAGCTATGTCCCAGCTAAGCCCAAAGTCTATACTAGAAACTCCAAAAGCGCGCAAGAAGCCCACGAAGCGATCCGCCCAACAAATATCGACTTCACCCCAGAAATCGCTAAATCCTACCTAAAGCCAGATGAGCTAAAGCTCTATACGCTTATTTATCACAGATTTTTGGCTTCGCAAAGCACTGATGCGATCTATGAAGTGCAAGATGTGTTTTTCACAAGCGAGAAGGGAGAGTTTAAGGCGCACGGCAGGAAGCTTAAATTTGACGGGTTTTTAAAGATTCTAGGCAGTGATGATAAAGACTCTTTGCTCCCTGATTTCACGCTAAATGCCCCCATTACCCCAGAATCCATATCCGCACAAAAGCACACCACAGAGCCACCAGCGCGCTACTCCGAAGCAAGCTTAATTAAAACGCTAGAGTCTCTTGGCATAGGGCGTCCTAGCACTTATGCGCCCACGATTTCACTACTTGCTTCTAGGGAGTATATCGCTATCCAAAATCGCCAGCTTATCCCGCAGGAGTCAGCCTTTCAAGTGATAGGGCTTTTGGAAGAGCATTTTTGCGAAATAGTGGATTCTACCTTTAGCGCAGATATGGAGGAAAAGCTGGATTCTATCGCGCTTGCTAAGCACTCTTGGCAGGAAGTGCTATGGGAGTTTTATGAGCCATTTATGGAGAAAATCACGCAGGGTAAAACAAGCATTGCTAGCCAGAAGCTCGCTACGCCTACGGGGGAGTTTTGCCCAGAGTGTGGGAAAGAGCTCCTAAAGCGCAAAAGCCGCTATGGCGAGTTTGTAGGCTGCAGTGGCTACCCAAAATGCAAATACATCAAAAAAGAAGAGCAAGCACTAGAATCTAGCGGGCAAGTGTGCGAGAAATGCGGCAGAGAAATGGTGAAAAAGTTTGGCAAAAGGGGAGAGTTTTTAGCGTGTAGCGGCTACCCAGAGTGCAAAAATGCCAAGCCACTAAATGGCGAGAAAAGCCCTAGCAAAAGCCTTGAAGTGCCCTGCCCAGAGTGCAAGGGAGAGCTTGTGCAAAGACAAAGCCGCAGGGGGAGCTTCTTTGGCTGTAAGAATTACCCTAAATGCACCTTTTTGACAGCATTGCAGCCCACAAATCTCGCGTGTAAAGAATGCGGCTATATGCTTGGGCTAAAGTCGCTAAAAAGTGGCGAAGTGCTTGAGTGCTTGCGCTGTAAATCACGCTATGATGAGCAGACACAAGAGCCTTTGGGCAAAGCCCCTACTAAATCTGCTGCCAAAGCTTCTGCTTCTTCTCAAGCTCGCACAAGCACTAAGTCTAAAAAGGCATAGCTGTGGTGCGCTCCAAGCTAGAATCTAGCGCGCCTTTAGATTCTAGTAGGCTAGAATCTACAAGCCCCATACAATCCCCAGAATCTAAAGACTTGCTAGAATCCATCATCTTTGGTCCAGTGCTTTCGCGCCGCTTTGGGCTATCGCTTGGCGTAGATCTCTCACCACACCGCAAGCAGTGTAACTTTGACTGCGTGTATTGCGAGCTGCATAAGGCAGCTCCTATGGATTCTATGGAGCTTGTGCTACCTGCAGAAGCTGTGATACAAGCCATTACACAAGCATTGCAGCTGCATAGCAATATCGATGTGCTAAGCTTCACTGCCACAGGTGAGCCTACACTCTACCCGCATTTGTATGAAGTGATCACTGCCATTACCCCACTTTTGCCACAAGGCACAAAATCACTAATCCTAAGCAATGGCTCTAGGCTCTTGGAGCAAAGCCGAGCATTACACGCCTTTGATATGGTGAAGTTTTCTTTAGATGCGGCTTTGCCTAGTGCGTTTAAGAGAGTGGATCGCCCAAGCACAAGCCTTGATCTAGCGCAGATTTTGCAGGGGATTAGGGAGTTTGCTGCTAGCTATAAGGGTGAGCTCATCGCAGAAGTGCTGCTTGTGCAAGGACATAATGATATGCAAGACAATCTCTATGCTATAGCGGAGTTTTTACGCCAGATCCCTATATCGCGCGTGGATTTAGGGAGTATCGATCGCCCTAGTGCGTATCCTGTGCGCGCGCTAAGTCAAGAGAGATTGCAAGAGCTAAGTGGGATTTTTGCCGGGCTGCCACTATCGCTACCCCAAAGAAATGCGCCTAAACAATCAGCCTTTACAAGCCCACCCCAATACCCTAATGACAATAGCTTAAGCCCTAGAGGTCCTAGTGAGCTGCAAAAGCTCATCGCTACGCGCCCCATTGCTTGTGATGAAGTAGGCAGACTCTTTAGCCAGCAGGAGCTAGCGCATTTACAAGAGCTAGTTAGTCAGGGGCTTGTTACTATTAAGCAGCAAGGGGAGAGTAGATTCTATGTGGCGCAAGCGGCTAAGTAGATTTAGATCTAGGATATTTACAAATTAGATTCTAGGGATTAAGTGTGGGGGTAGATTAGCACCCCTTCCCAGATCCCTACGGCACAAGCCAAATCTAAGTGCTCTGCTGTGTTCCCACCCTGAAGCGTTGCCTAGAGATGTCTTTGCATAGGTCTAAAAAGGAGCGCACAAATTATAATGCCCTTGCACTTAAATGCTGCTAAATGTGCTTAATCAATCTTTTACCCAAAGTTTTCTATAATCGGCAAAAGCAAGTTTTAGGAGTGTGTGTGAAAATCGCTGTGGTGTGTGCATCAGAATTACTGCAAAAGAGCCTTGAAATTTATCTCAAAGATTATCTTGCTCCTATTGAGGAGTGTGATTTTGTCATCTCAGATTATCAAAGCTGTGATATGAAGCCTGTATGCTTGGTCGGCACGGCAAATGCGCATATCAAAACCCCTTTTACACAAGAGAGCTTGCTGGCAAACTGCAAGGTATTTTATGCGACTTATTGTGCAGAGTCTTTGCCTATTTTGCCCCCTAAAGACTCTCGTGTATTTATGCAAATTGATCAGCTCTTTACGCAAACTTTAGAAGACTTCCGCCAAAAGCTCTACGCAATCTTGCGAGATGGCGGCTACAATGCACGCTAGGAAGCAAGCAAAGCCACAACTAAGTGCGGTGCGATCTCGCCCACAGGCTAAATCACTAAAACTCCTGCGCGTGTGCGGAGGCAAATGGCGCGGGCTTAAGCTTTTTGTCCCAGAATCTAAGCTAGATTCTAGCTCTTCTACTCGCCCGACAAAATCTATCGTTAAAGAATCGTGCTTCAATAGTCTTGCAGGGGAGATGTATGGGGCTTGCTTTATTGAAGCCTTTGCAGGAAGTGGCAGTATGGGGATAGAAGCACTTAGTAGGGGGGCTAGTGTGGCGATCTTTTGTGAGCGTGAGACAAAGGCACTTGAAGCCTTGCAGAAAAATCTCAGCCTTCTATCAATCACAATCTTAGAATCTATGGCAGCCCATCATCGAGCAAGCACAGAGAGTCCTTGCGCTTATATCGTGCGTGGCGATAGCTTTGTAAGCTTGGGGGAGATTTTGCGCATTTGCAAGCTGCCTAGTATTTTATACCTTGATCCGCCCTTTTGTATCCGCCAAAATTATGCCGATATTTATGAAAAATGTGCTAGTCTTATCGACTCTATCGCTAGCCCAAATCTCAGGCACATCATCATCGAGCATAGTAGTGAGTATAAATTTGCCGATGTGATTGGCGATTTTAGCAAAAGCAAAAGCAAGCGATTTGGCAAAAGCACGCTAACTTATTTCACACAAGGAGTATAAATGGCAGAAGAGCAAGAAGCACAGGAGCAGGAAAAGGGCGGTAGCAAAACAATGCTATTTGTGATAATTGGGGCGGTGCTTGTCCTAATTATCGTAGGTGTTGTGGTGATTATGCTAATGAGTGGTGGCGGCGAAGAAGAGGAAGAAGCGCAAGCACCCGTGAAGCAAGAGCAAAAGCAAGGCGCGAAAAAGCCAGCTGGATCGGTGGGCACTGATGTGGCACTGATGAATGTAGGACCGATTTTGCCCATTACTGCTAAGGGTGATCCGCTCATTATCAATCTCTCCACACAAGGGCGCGATGCATACTTATCTATCCAGCTATCCGTTGGACTTAGTAGTGATAAGCTGCAAGTAGAAGCAGAGCGCAAGCTAGACATTATCAAAGATACATTTATTGATGTGTTTTCTACCAAAACACCAGAAGAGCTAAAAACTTCTAAAGGAATGAATCGTGCCCTTGAAGAGGCTAGAAATAGAATCAATGAATTTTTAGTCGATGGGCAAGTAACGCACGTATTCCGCACGAATGCCTTTATCCAGCAGGGCTAGCTAGTCTATGATAGGGGTTGATCTTGTTGTCATATCCCGAATTGAACAGGTTTTTGATCGCTATGGCGAGCGGTTTTTGGCGCGGTTTTTGTGTCAAAGTGAGCGAGAGCTTTTAGCGCGCAAGGCGTATGCGCCTAAGAGTATCGCAGGATTCTGGGCGGCTAAGGAAGCGTGCGCTAAGGCTCTTGGCGTGGGTATCGGCGATAGGCTGAAATTTTTAGATATGCGTATTTCTTACACACAAGCAAATGCCCCACTTATCGCGCTAGATTCTAGTAGATGTGCGGAGCTTGGGGTAGAATCTTTGGCACTAAGTATAAGCCACGATGGTGGGCTGGCTATCGCTGTGGTTGCGGTGCGATATAGTGCGATATAGAAGAAAGGGCGAACTATGACACAAGAGAGATTTACAGGTAAGGTTTGGAGATTTGGGGCAAATATCGATACAGATGTGATTATCGCTGCGCGTTATCTCAACACTAGCGATGAGCGCGTTCTCGCGCGTCATATTATGGAAGATGCGCGCGCTGGATTTGCTGATATTGTGGCAGATGGGGATATTATTGTAGCAGATGAGAATTTCGGCTGTGGGAGCAGCAGGGAGCACGCACCGCTTGCGCTAAAGGCGGCTGGGATCGCCTGTGTGATCGCTCCTAGCTTTGCTAGGATTTTTTATCGAAATGCTTTTAATATGGGGCTACTCATTTTGGAGTGCGATGAAGTGGGAGACATTAGCGAGGGCGATAAGCTAGCAGTAGATGTAACCAAAGGGGAAATCATCAATCAAACAACCAGTCACACTTATCACTTTAAGCCTATCCCAGAGTTTATGCTAGAGCTGCTGCAAAGTGGCGGGCTTATTGAATACGCTAAAAAGCAGCTATAAGCCTTGTGATAAGCGAGAGCAAGGAGTAAAAATGGCAGAATATATAGCGGTTATTAAAGGCGATGGGATAGGCGTAGAAGTCGTCAATGAAGCATTAAAAGTCTTGCGCGTGGTGTGTGAGAAGTTTGGGATTGCTTGTGAGTTTAGCGAATATATGATGGGCGGGTGCGCGTATGATAATTATGGCGATCCTTTGCCCAAAGAGAGCTTGCAGGGTGTATTGAGCGCGAAGGCGGTGCTCTTTGGTGCCATTGGCGGGCAGAAGTGGGAGAATCTCCCCAAAGATAAACGCCCAGAATCTGGGCTTTTGCGCTTGCGTAAGGAGCTTGGGGTCTTTGCAAACTTGCGCCCAGCGATTGTGTTTGATGAGCTGCTTGATGCTAGCGCGCTAAAGCCAGAGATCATTAAAGGTGTGGATATTTTGATTGTGCGCGAGCTTATATCTGGGATTTACTTTGGCACACCAAGGGCGAAGGAAAAGGAGCGTGCTTACAATACAATGGCATATAGCGTGCAAGAAATTGAGCAAATCGCACATAAGGCATTTGCCCTAGCATTATCGCGCTCTAAAAGGCTCTGCTCTGTGGATAAGGCTAATGTGCTTGAAGTAAGCGAGCTATGGCGTGAGGTGGTAGAGAGAGTGGCAAAGGAGTATCCACAAGTTGCCCTAAGTCATCAATATGTCGATAATGCAAGTATGCAGCTTATCCGCGATCCTAGGCAGTTTGATGTGATACTTACTAGCAATCTCTTTGGCGATATTTTAAGTGATGAAGCAAGCCAAATCACAGGCTCTATCGGCTTGCTTCCAAGTGCTAGTGTGGGCGAGCGATACGCACTCTATGAGCCCATACACGGCTCTGCCCCTGATATAGCAGGGCGGGGCATTGCTAATCCAATCGCTGCTATCCTTAGTGCAGCAATGCTGCTTGAGATGTCGTTAGGGCAGGTAGAAGCGGCTAGGGTGGTGCGCAGTGCTGTAGGGGCGGTGCTGCGGAGTGGCGCACGCACGAAAGATATTGCACAATTTGGGTGCAAGAAGCTTTGCAGCACACAGGAGATGGGCGATCTCATCGCCCAAGCAGTGGCAGGAGAATATAATGGCAATTAACACCAGCACACTTGCTAGTATTTATGAAATGCAAGGGCATACCGAAGAAGCAATAGTGATTTATGAAGAAATGATAAAAAGAGATCCAAACAATGCAGAAGCTAAGAGTGCGCTTATACGCTTAAAAACCAAAAAGCATAAGTTTAGTGGTGTTAATGAAGATAAGCTCGTGCTATTTGTTAATGCAACAACACAGAGCGATTATCAAAAGCTTGAGCAGTGGCTTTTAGGCTAAGGGGATAAGTATGGGAGAAAATATGGAGCTAAAGGACTTGATCTTACAAACCCTTGATGAGGTGGCAAAAGATCCAAATAAAGCAGACGAAAACATAGAATCTAGCAAGTTAGATTCTAGCTTGCAGCAGGTGGAATCTTGCGTAGATTCTAGCAGGCAAGCTAGTGAGCCAAGTAAGTCTAAGCCCACTTTGCCAAAGACAAGCATAGAATCTAGCCCCGTTAAAAATGGCAAGATTATCCCCCCTAATGCGCAGGAGTTTGGGCTAGGGCAAGATAGTATTGTCTATTTAGAAAATCTTAGGGAAAAGCTTCTTGTGCTGTTTGAAGGGCTAAAAATGCCCGAGCTACAAGATACGCAAAACAAGCTTGACTTGGTGGTGCGATTTCTGCAATACCAGCTTTGTGTAATTGATGAGATTTTGCAGAAAAAGTGAGTGCTTGGGTGGTTTTACAGGGATTAGCGAGACTTTGCTACAATAGATCATTTTACTCAAGGAGTGTTTATGGCGAAATTGTTATTTGGTGTGAGTGATACAGAAGAGTGCCGTGCGGCGATAAAGACGATTATTAGGCTCTTTGGGCAACGCCAAGAAGTAGAGCTAACACTCTTGCATGTAACTCCAGAAGTGCTTGTGTATGCGGAGAGTGGGATTGTGGATTATGGAATGATTGAGAGCATTGAGAACGAAAAGAGCAATGAGATTTTAGATGAGTTTGAGCAGACATTTAAGACAGAAGGGATAGCGTGTAAGAAGATTTTGCGCACAGGGAATCCAATTGATGTGGTGCTAGAGATCGCTGATGGCTATGACTTGCTTGTGATTGGGGCTAGTGAGTCTTCTATGCTGCATAGGATCTTTAGCTCACATCAAAATAGCTTTGTAAGCTCATCTCCTATCCCGGTGCTTGTAGCAAAGTAGGCTGCTATGCGCATTTATCCACATAGGCTAGCTCTTTGGGCATTTGCTGCTTCAGCGAGCTTTGGGCTAGAGTTTGGTGTCATGGGCAATGTTTCAGCCGGTATGGGCGGTGCAGGCGTCGCGCTGAAAAACTCTCCTTTTGCGCTGTATTATAACCCAGCACTTTTGAGTGCGGAAAATAGCGTGCGCTTTGGCTACTCTCTAGGGATTGGTGTGAGAGAGAAGAATCTTGATAAAATCGCTAATATCAACCTTGAAAATTTCGCTGTTAGCGCGGAGAAGTTTGCCTCTCTCATTGGCAGTGCTGTGGGTGGTGGCACTGGCGGGGTGAATACCGGGGCATTTGAGAGTGTGCTAGACTCTGCGCTTGATAAAACATTAGGCGGCGGTAGTGCAGGGCAGAGCCTAGAGCAAAAGCTTGAAGCCTTCCAGCAGCAAAACCCAGACCCAAGCCAATGGGGGCAGCTTGTCCAAAATATCAAGCAAGAAGCAAACTCTTCACAAGCACTCTCACAAGAGCAAAAAGAGCTTTTAGACTCTCTTGCTGGAAGTGTGGATTTTGGGAATCTGCAAGTGGATTCTAATGGCAATATCACAAATATTGACATTAACTTTGGCGGGAATCTAGGACTTGATCAAGCGATTAAAGATTTTGCCAATCTTAAGAGCGCGCTAGAAGAAAATGCCCTAAACTTCACTAGCCAAAATGGCGTGGCTTTGCAGTTTGCCCCAGCATTTTTGCGTGGGACTTTGGGGACATTTGGCGTGGGACTTTTCTCATCGTTTTATGGCGCGACTTCAGCGAAAATCGATCCTAACCGCACAGCACTGATCATTGCTTCAGGGAAAGATTATTACAAAATTGATGCAAAAGATGGTAACTTCTCCTACACGCAAACAACAGAAGATGACTATAAGCAGCATTCGCTTGAGTATGCCTTGCAGCAGGGCAATGCGCACTCTGTCTTAACAAGGGGGTTTTGGATCACAGAGATACCCATAGGCTATGCGCACACTTTTTACTTTAGTAATGTCAATTGGAATCTAGGGGTGTCTGCGCGCTTGATGAGTGCTAGCAATACCATTAGCAATATCGCGCTCTCAACCAAAACAGATTTTGCCACAGAGGGGAAGAATTTTCTAGCGGGGAAGAATTTTGAGACCAAGACCGCTGTGGCGGTAGATGTAGGGACTATGCTAGAGATAGATTTGCCTAATTTCCGCTACTTGACCTTTGGTATCGTGGCAAAAAATGTCAATACCCCCCGCTTCCAATACAGCACAGGAGAAGTGGAGATAAAGCCCCAATACCGCGCTGGATTTGCATATAATCAAAACAATTTCGTATTTGCCTTTGATGTGGATTTGTGGAAAAACGAAATGCTAAGCGATAGCTTCAATCGCCCATTTAGCCAGATGATTGGTGGCGGAGTGAAATTTGACATTAAAGCCATTGATTTGCGTGCTGGGCTTATGAAGGACCTGCGCCAAGATGATGGGCTCATTATCACAGGTGGGGTAAATATCTTAGGGTTTTTGGATATAGCAGTGCAGGCTGGCACAGAGCTAGGAGAGGCGCAGGGCTACCGCTTCCCGCGCTATCTTAATGTGCGCGTGGGTGGAAATATTTCATTTTAGATTCTAGATTTGTGGATTTTGGCGCGGTTAGATTCAGTGGCAGGGGAGCTAGAATCTACTAGATTCTAGGTATGTTTCGCAAGCTTTCTTTATATGCACATCTTGTGCTATCACTCTTGCGCGCTTAGGGCAAGCGATTGCGCGTGGGCGATCAAAGGGTCGATGATAGAATCTAAATTGCCTGAGAGCATTATTTCTTCTAGGCTGTATAGTGTGGTGTTGATACGATGATCTGTTAAGCGATTTTGCGGGTAGTTGTAAGTGCGTATGCGCTCGCTCCTATCTCCACTTCCTACTTGGTCCTTGCGGGCTTGGGAGTTTTGCGCCATTTGCTCGGCAATCTGGGCTTCATAGATTCTAGCTTTTAGAATCTTCATTGCTTTGTCTTTGTTCTTGTGCTGGGATTTCTCATCTTGCATAGAGACGCTAATGCCTGTGGGGATATGCGTGATACGCACCGCAGAATCCGTGGTATTGACACATTGTCCGCCGTGCCCTCCTGCGCGGAAGACTTCTATACGCAAGTCATTTGGGCTAATGGTGATCTCTACATCATCGACCTCTGGCATAATCGCCACGGTGATAGCAGAAGTGTGGATTCTACCTTGGGATTCAGTTTGAGGGACACGCTGGACACGATGTGTGCCGCCTTCAAACTTAAGCTTAGAGAAAACGCCAGAGCCTTTGATGAGTGCGATAATTTCCTTATATCCGCCTACATCATTCTCACTTGAGCTTATAATCTCAACTTTCCAGCCTTTTGTATCTGCATAGCGACAATATGCGCGAAACAAGTCTCCTACAAAAATCCCAGCCTCATCGCCGCCCGTGCCCGCGCGCAACTCTAGGTAGATATTTTTATCATCATTTGGGTCTTTTGGGATTAGTAGCACCCGCAAGGTTTCTTCTAGCTCGGTTTTTGTGGATTCTAGGGTCTTTAGCTCTTCTTTAGCAAGCTCGCTTAGCTCCTTGTCTTCTAAAAGTAGCTTGTTTTCTTGTATGGATTCTAGGGTGGCGAGATAGATTCTAGCTTGCTGCGTGATTTCTTGGATTTGGCTTTGCTCCTTGCTAAGGGCTGTTAGCTGCTTGACATCTGCTACTATTTCTGGGCGAGAGAGCAGATCGCTTATCTCATCATAACGCGCGATAATGGGGCGCAGTGTGTCACTAAGCATACGATTATATTCCCTGAAAGCCTAGCTAGAAGCTAGGAGGTTAGGCAGATTGGGCAAGCTTTTTTACAGCAGCATTAAGGCGGCTAACTTTGCGCGCGGCGGCGTTTTTCTTCACAATGCCTTTGCTGACAAATTTATGTAGCTCTTTATTGGCGATTTTGAAAGCTTCTTGCGCCTTTGGCAGGTCGTTATTTGCTACACTTTCGCGCACTGCTTTAATGATATTTTTGATTCTTGTGCGATAGTAGCGATTGCGCTCGGTGCGTTTTATGGTTTGGCGGATTCTCTTCTCTGCGGACTTATGGTTTGCCATTGGCTTAATCCTTTTGTAAAAAATTTTAGGGCATTATTGTGCCTAGTTTTTATTTAAAAGCAGTTTAATCCCCATAGGCAAGTGAAGTAGGAGCAGTGCTAAATGAGTAAAAAAACTTTATCAACAAAATCCCAAAATCTAGCCAAAATCTTTGGCACTGATGGTGTGCGAGGCAAGGCTGGGTCATTTATCACGCCGGCATTTTGTATTGAGCTAGGCATTGCTGCTGGGCTGTATTTCCGTGAGTTTGCTAGGCAGAAAAGCATTCGCTCAAGTAATAAAATCTTACTTGGCAAAGACACGCGCCGCAGTGGCTATATGATAGAAAATGCCCTAGTAAGCGCGCTTACTTCCGTGGGCTATGATGTCATACAAGTAGGTCCTATGCCCACCCCTGCCATAGCCTTTCTCACCGCAGATATGCGCTGTGATGCTGGGATTATGATTAGCGCGAGTCATAATCCATTTGATGATAATGGGATAAAGTTTTTCGATCGTTTTGGTAATAAGCTTGATGGAAAGGCTGAAGCACAGATAGAGAGGATCTACCACGATAAGCGGCTACTAGATCAGAGCCACAAAGTAGGGCAGGAGATCGGTAGCTCAAAGCGTATTGATGATGTGGTGGGACGCTATATTGTGCATATTAAAAACTCTTTCCCTAAGGAGCTAAGTTTGCAGGGCTTGCGTATTGTGCTTGACTGCGCAAATGGAGCGGCTTATAAGGTTGCGCCTACAATTTTCAGCGAGCTAGGGGCTGATGTGGTCGTCATCAATAATACGCCAAATGGCTTTAATATCAATGAGCAATGCGGAGCTATGCACCCCCAAGATCTAGCAAATGAAGTGCTCAAATACCGCGCAGATATTGGCTTCGCACTCGATGGCGATGCCGATAGACTAGTGGTGGTTGATAATATGGGCAAGATCATTCACGGCGATGTTTTGCTAGGTGCGCTTGGGGAGTATATGCGCTCCATTGGCGAGCTAGAATCTAGCACCATTATCGCTACGCAAATGAGCAATCTCGCACTAGAAGAGTTTCTGGCTGGGCATAAGATAGGCTTGCAGCGGTGCGATGTGGGGGATAAATATGTCTTTGATGCGATGAAAAAGTATGGCAGCAATTTTGGCGGCGAGCAAAGCGGGCATATTATCTTCAGCGATTACTCCACCACGGGCGATGGGCTGATGAGCGCGATTGCGGTGATGGCACTAGTGCTGCGCAAGAAAACTTCAAGCCATCAAGCTCTAAATCCTTTCACACTCTATCCGCAAAAGCTTATCAATCTCAAAGTGCTAGAAAAAACGCCCCTAGAATCTATCGCAGGCTTTAGCGAGCTATGCAAGCAGATAGAAAAATCAGGTATGCGCACGCTTATCCGCTACTCTGGCACGGAGCATATCCTGCGTATTTTGGTGGAGGGCAAGGAGAGTGAAGCGATAGAATCTGCGGCAAAAGAGTTAGAGGGTTTTTTGCGCTCAAAGCTTGTGTAGGCGTAGTGTATGAGACTTCGTGCGGGGCTGTTTTTTGGCATTGTCGTGGGAGTGATCGTGCTGGATCAGTGGCTAAAGCTGCAGGTGTTAGAAGGATTTCGCTGGGAGAGCAGGGCGATTTCTATCGTGCTTGTTTATAATGATGGCGTGGCGTTTTCGATGTTTGCATTTTTGCAAGGGTGGCTTAAGTGGATACAAATCGCGCTACTAGCGGGGCTGGGCTTGTATTTGGCATTGGCAGGAGGGGCGTTTAGGCAGTATTGGCTGGGCTTTGGCTTTATCCTAGGGGGCGGGATTGCAAATGTCATTGATCGCTTTGTATATGGCAAGGTGGTGGATTATGTGTATTGGCATTATTGGTTTGAGTTTGCGATCTTTAACTTTGCAGATGTGTGCATTGATATTGGTGTGGGGGCTTTGCTTGTGCAGTGGCTTTTGTATGAGCGCAAGAGCCGCCAAAAGCCGCAAGGAAGCTGCTCATAAGGCTTGAAATAAGGGGGTTTTATGCGGTTTGCTGTGATTGTGCTATGTGTGTTTTGGGCGATAGTGGCAGTGGAAGCTAGAGGTGCGGAATCGAAGCAAGAGTGCCTTACCCAAGAGCAGATAGAGCAAAAAGCCTTTGTGGTGCGTGTAAGCAAGGAGTGGTTTGACACGGATAAAGTGGAATCTATGTTGAGTAGGCTTAAAAGTTTATATCCACAAGTTATATTTGCCAAAGCGGTATCGTGGGGGAATGAGAGTGAGATTCTAGCTTTTGAAGTGCCTGTGAAAGATGTGCGTGTGATAGGGCATAAGGATGATAAGGTGAGCGTTGATGATTGGTTCCCTAATGGCAAAGGGTATTGGGACTTTAGAATAAATGGGCGTGAGATATTGTATAAAGAGCATTTGCCAAAGGGCAGTGTCTTAGCAGTCCAAAGTGCTACGCCCGGGAGTTCGAGTATCGGCGGGGTGGTGGAATTTATGCTTGAAAATGGGGTAAAGATAGAGCATAGAATCCAAGAAGATGCCATAGGCACGGATTATTTTTACAATATGCAAGGGGAGCTGCTAGTAGAGTGTAATGCGATAGATTAACGATGGAAGCTAGAATCTAACATCGCATTTTCTAAACTTCTTTGTGAGAAGAGAAATCGCCCATCACACACAAATCCAAGCTCCTGCCAATCTATGTCATTTAGTTTATCACATATTTTTTGCAGCATTGTAGAATCCACTTTAAACTTTGGAAAAATTGCTAGAATCGAGCCATCATAAGCATTGCAAGGGTGTAAGAAAAAGGGCTTAATATTTCGCGTTTTAGTATTGACATAAATGCGAGGCATTTCGCTTTTATGATAATCTCTCCCCCATTCCCACCAATTTGTCTCATTAAACTTTTTGATTTTTCGCTGTAATAATTGCGTTTTAAAGCCCTGTAAATACGCACAATCCCTGCCATACTCGCCATATATCATTTTTTTAGTTTTGCCACTTTTGCAAGTTTGTGAGCCGACAAATTCTACATTACCCCATTTTTCGTTTCCAAAGATAGAATCTGCCCCACTCACAGCCCCAACTTTTACAAAAAATAATGAATTAAAAGGAGTCGTGTAAGCCTTTTTTGTAAATAAAATCTGCCCATTTATGCAAGAAAATTCTTTTAAACATTGTGTTTTACGCGTGAAATCCCCTTTAACAAAACGCCATATTATGCAGTTTGGCTGGGCTTTTGTAAAAATCTTTCTATCCCCTAGCTCCACAAAATGCGTAATACTTCCTGTGTGGAACAAAAACTCATTAAGCTTTACACTCGCAGTGCTTTTTAAAAAATCTCTAGGCGTGATAAAAATTAGCTCCCCGCCATCATTTAAATGCAAAATACACTTATAAATAAAAAACAAATATAAATTACTTCTTTCATCAAACATAGACATAAAGGGCGTTAAAAGCTCTTTTGTAGAAGCCTTAATATCTTGGAATCTCACATAAGGGGGATTGCCAATAATGGTATCAAATTTTTCACTCACAGGATAGCTAAAAAAATCAAGTTGCAACGCTTCTTTACAAGCAATGCTGGAATCTAGCTCAATCCCCACTTTATTACTAGGCAGATTCTCATAAAACGCCCCATTGCCACAGCTTGGCTCTAAAAATCGTCCATTATTTTGCACTAAGGCTAACATATCGCTTACAATATGCGGCGGGGTAAAGACTTGCCCCAAGCTTTCAACATTAAGATTCATAAAAGTATTTCCTAAAATGCAAATACGCATCAGCCCTAAGTTTTAAAGACTGCTCAAATGTGCCTAATAAAAAATCTTTCACTTCTACAAAATCTCTTTGCATAATTTGGCGATTATTATCCCATTTTGCTTGAAAGGGCAGATTATTACCATTTGGCAAGATAGATTCTAGGCATTTAAGCGAAGTAGCAAATACATCACTAGGATTATCTTTATTGGTGATTAAAAAATAATAATCCTTGTCGTTTGTCTCTAAGTTTTCTTTTAGCGTCTTAAAATATGTTTCCCAGCTTACTCCATTGCCAAAAGGTGGAATTTTACCTGTTAAAGCATAGTAGATTCCAAGTTTGCAGTTGAGATTATCGGTCGTTTTTGTCGTGCTAACCTTGATATTCACAGGATAAAACACATTATTTTCATAAAAACTAAAATCCACCCAATCACGCATATTTGGACGATTTATCGCAAAGTGAGAATCTAAAAGATTAAAAATCTCATCTTCATTAAAAGCAGAGTTAATTCGCCCATCTCGACTTTGTTGGCTTAAATGCAGATTTTGCTGTTGTAAAAATTCCACAATTTCTTTCAGTTTCTTGGGTAAAGCCATTTTATTCCCTTTTACAGCTCCGTTTTTAGCACCGCGCCATTTGCGGCGTTGCTTACAAGCAGGGAGTAGCGTTTAAGCCATTTGCTTGTAATCTCTTTTTTGATTGGCTTCCATTTTGCCTTGCGTGCTTCCAAAGTCTTAGAATCTACTTTCAGCTCCAAGCTCCCACGCGAGACAGAAATCTCTATAATATCGCCATCTTCAATCAGTGCGATAGGTCCTCCCTCAGCAGCCTCCGGGCTTATATGTCCGATACAAGCCCCTCTTGTCGCCCCGCTAAATCGCCCATCAGTAATGAGTGCCACGCTTTCGCCTAAGCCCATTCCCATAATAAGACTTGTAGGGCTTAACATCTCTTGCATTCCCGGTCCCCCCTTTGGTCCTTCATAGCGGATAACTACGACACTTCCAGCTTTTACCTTGCCTCCTGCAATGCCCTTAATCGCTTCATCTTGGGAGTTAAAGCAAATTGCCTTGCCGCTAAATTCTTTCATAGATTCTGCCACGGCGGCGACTTTTAGCACCGCCCCTTGTTTGCACAAATTGCCAAAAAGGATTTTTAATCCGCCAACTTGTGAGTAGGCGTTGTCATTATGGCGGATAATGTTAGAATCTGTGATGTTTGCGTTTGCTATTCTTTCACCTAGAGTCTCGCCGGTGATTGTGAGAGCGTCTAGGTGTAAAATCGATTTTTCTCTTTTGGAAACTTCATTTATCACCGCTGAAACCCCACCGGCTTTGTTTATATCTTCCATATGGATTGTGCTAAGAGCCGGGGCGATTTTAGCGATATGTGCGACATTTGCGGCAATATTATTGATAGATTCTAGGTTGAAATCCACTTCCGCTTCTTTGGCGATGGCTAACATATGTAAAATCGTATTTGTGCTACCGCCCATTGCCATATCCACGACAAAGGCGTTATACACGGCTTTTGCGTTCAAAATATTGCGGAATCTAAACTTTTCACTTAGGCTAGAATCTAGGGCAATCTCTACAATGCGTCTAGCCCCCTGCCTTAGTAGCTCTTCTCGCTCTGGTGTAAGGGCTGGAATCGTGCCATTACCCGGTAATGCTACGCCCATAGCCTCACACAGAGTATTCATAGAGTTTGCTGTAAACATTCCGCTGCAGCTCCCCCCACTAGGACAGGCTTGACACTCTATCTCGTGTAATCTTTTCTCATCAATTTTGCCGCTTTCATACGCCCCCACCGCTTCAAATGCGGAGTTTAAATCAAGTATTGTGCCATCTTCTAGTCGCCCTGCTTTCATAGGACCACCGCTCACAAAGATAGTCGGCACATTCACACGCAATGCCCCCATAAGCATTCCGGGCACGATTTTATCGCAGTTTGGCAGGCAAATCATCGCATCTAATGCGTGAGCGTTCATCACAGATTCTATGCAATCAGCAATCAGCTCTCGACTTGGCAGAGAGTAGAGCATACCGCTATGCCCCATTGCTATGCCATCATCTACGCCGATAGTGTTAAACTCAAAAGGCACACCCCCTGCCTTGCGGATTTCATCTTTGACAATCTCGGCATATTTGTTTAGGAAAAAATGCCCCGGAATGATGTCAATATAGCTATTTGCCACGCCGATAAAGGGTTTGCTAAAATCCTCATCTTTTAGCCCTGTTGCTCTTAGCAAACTTCTGTGTGGTGCGCGATTATGCCCCTTTTTTACAATATCACTTCGCATAGAATCTCCTTAATAATTTGTATCAAATAATTATACTTGAAGATTCTTAGAATCTCGTTTTTAGAATCTAGGCTTGGGGGCAGTGCTTTAGAATCTATAAAGTGGATTCTATATAGTGTGTAAGCTCTAGCTCTAGGGCTTTTGCTTTCTCTTGTGTGGTGGCAATGCTAGATTCTATCTTGTGTATATGGGCTAGGATTTTTTCTTGCACGGATAAAGGTGGCAGGGGGATTTTGATATTAGAAAATACTTTTTTATTGATGATTGGAATAGTTGTAATGCTGCAATTTTCAAACAATAAGTCCCTAAAATATTGTGTGCTACACAAAAAATACATATATTTTGGCAAAAATTTTTCATTTGGAATAAGAGCGTTTATTTGTTGATTGCATACTCCACTTTTTTCAATGATTGCCGTTTTTCCTATGGTTGCCCCTATGCAAGTAACTAGTATTGAATGTTTAGGCAATGCTCGGTGAGAGTGATACCCTAGACTTGATAACATTGTTTCAGATTTTGAAACATATCCATCATTTAAATCCGCTGGTTTGTAGAATGGATATTCTGTGCCATAAAAATTCTGTTTATTAGTTTGCGGGGTGCAACCTGTGATAATCTCACAAATCTCACCGAGTGTTTTGACTTCCCAGCCTGTGCTTGGTGGGGTAGGGATAGAATCTAGTAGGGCTTTTAGATTTGCTGTATTGATAGGTTTGTCATATTGAGCCGAAATATCTTTTTTAGATTTATTGTCATTTTGAGCGACAGCGAAAAATCTTGTTTTAGATTCTATGTTTGTAGATACTTCGGCTATCGCCTCAGTATGACAAGGGGAAGTGGTATCAGTATGGCAAGAGGCAGAATCAGTGTGGCAAAGGTTTATAGCAACGCTTTGATTATGCCTTGTGTCCCAGCGGTCTAAATCTTTAAAGCGGACGATGAATACCTTTTGCCTTTGTAGTTCTTGCTTTTTTTCCAGTCCAAGTGCTATATATATATATGCCTCTATTTCATCTTTTAGGCGTTTTTCTTCGTCTTGTAGGGCTTTGATTTGTGCTTTTATGGATTGTATTTTGGCGATTATTTGCTTTTGAATCTTAAGTGGGGGCAGGGGGATTTGCAAATCGCATAAAGCTTCAAAAGATAGATTTTGTCTTACAGAACCCCTTGTTTTTGCTCGTAAATGCTCGTTGAACCAAGCCGATTTTAAAACAAACACTAAATATTGTGAAAGTAATCGTGTTTCATCTGTTTGAAAGATAACATAGGCAGGGCTTGTATATTTCAAATCAAATTCTGGCGGGACAATACCTATTGAGCCGACATTCACACGATAAGGATTGTAAAAAATTTCTCCACTTCTTACTTGATAGTAAGGCTGCTTTATGCGTGAGCCTAGTAAAGACTCATTAAAATATACCCCATCTTTATTATTAACACCCAAAATATCAAAGGTTTCGTTTGGAAAATTTGAAGGCTTAATTCTATGCTTCTTCTCTACAATATAATCCTTTAAAGACACTAAAGGAAATTTTGATTTAAATTCGGTTAGATAGTGTTTTATATCCCACCGCACCAAATCCCTAAACCATACAATTTGCACTTTGCTCATTTTGCTCCCTTTTATGA
The DNA here is from genome assembly GCF_008693005.1 of Helicobacter canis. Classification (GTDB taxonomy): domain Bacteria; phylum Campylobacterota; class Campylobacteria; order Campylobacterales; family Helicobacteraceae; genus Helicobacter_B; species Helicobacter_B canis. Next base: position 100,096 of record NZ_VXKE01000021.1, read on the forward strand.
GATATGTAGAAAAAAATTGAAAAATTCGACATATTGCCGTGATATGTCGAAAAAATGCAAAATTTTTAACATATCAGCTCCTGACTTAGAATCTCAAAAAGCTTAATGTTGATAAAATATTTGTTTCTGCCTATTTTTATGCAATCTAGGATTCCTAATTCTTGCATTATTGATTCCATTGTATGTTGTATTCTTGTAAAAACTCTTGAAAATGGCTTAAAATCCCCTTTTGCTCTAATATCTTTTCAAGCACTTTGCCATTCTCATCTTTATGCACTTCATAGCTATCTAGTAGCTCATTTTTGACATTTTCGCCCATTTCGCCTGTGCTAGTGATACCCACAAACTCCGGCTCTGCCATAAATATGGGGTAGTCAAAGTCTATTTTGGTGTGTTTGAATGCTTGTTTTTTCATACTAGATTCTAGCTCTTTTAGCTCTTTTTTGGCTTTGGCTTTGTCGTTTGCGTTGTATTTGGCTATCTTTTCTCCCTTTGCTTTGCGATAGTTGATAATGGATTCTAGCTTTTCTAGTGTCTCTTTGTGCTTTTGCTTTAGCTCTTTTGTGTGTTTTTCTAAGAGAGAGTTAAACTCTTTTTGTTCATTTTGACTAAATTTTTGCAGAAATAAAATAGAGCTTTTCACACTTGCCTTGCTACTAGTGAAAGTCTCTTGTGGGAGTGAAATCACAGCGCGTAAAAATGCTCTGCCCTCTACAAACTCTCGCACATATTCGGCATTTGGTGTGTTAAACACACCCTCTGGCAAAACAATTCCCATTCTACCACCGGGCTTTAGCAAATCTAGGCAGCGGTTTATAAACAAATGCTCGGTTTTATCGGATTCTAAATTGGGCTTTAGGGCAAAGAGTGAGGCGATGGGCTTACCTATGTTGTCTAGGATTTTGCGTTGAGCGTTTTGATAGGTCTCTTTGCCATAGGTTTTATAGTAGTTTTCTATCTGCTCTTTTTTCTCTTCTGTGTAGGACACTTCGCCCTTATCGTTTAGGTAGGTTTGGGCGTCTTCAGCTCGTATGATGTTTTCTTTCCTTACATTTGAGCCAAAGGGAGGGTTGGTTAGGATTATATCAAAGCGAGATTCAAAGATCCCATTGATGTTTAGTAGCCCATCGTGGTGGTGGATTCCGCCGTGTCCATCGCCGTGCATAATCATATTCATCTTAGAAGTTCTTGCCATTCTGTCATTTGCATCTGTGCCATAAATGCAGTGGTTTGAAAGCTTGAAAAGTCTTGTGCCTTGCGTGTCGGTCTCTAGCTGTTTTTCTAGCTCATTCTTTTTGCTAGTTAGCTTTTTTGCTTCTGTGTCGGTGATGTTGTTTATATCTTTGAGTATGGATTTTTTATAGGCTTCATATTGCTTAATAATATCTTGCTGGATAAGCTCACGCACTTTGCTAAAGATTCTAATTAGAAAGCCACCGCTACCACTTGCAGGGTCGCAGGAGACTTCATTTTCTTGTGGGTTTATCATCTCTATCATAAATTCTACAATGGGTCGTGGGGTGAAAAACTGCCCTAATTGCCCTCTAAAAGTCTCCCCTAAAAACTTCTCAAATGCTATACCTTTAATATCGCTTGAAGTTAAGGAGAGATTGTAAATTTGAAGTTTTTCTATGATTTTTTCAATCGTGGCGTTTTTTAGCTCAATTTTTTCATCTTGTTTAAAGATTTCATCATTTTTAAATTCTTCTTTTGTATTTTCAAAAAGAACTTCTAGGAGACCTAATGTTGTTTTTATAAGCGGACTGCTTTTTAAGTCTTGCTCTAGCTCATCTAAATATTGCTTATTAAATACATTTTTTCCACTTTTGGAATCTTTAATCTTTTTTCTCTCTACATACACTTTCATAAACAAAATTTTTGCAATTTCATCAAAGGCTTCTGATGGTCCTAGCTTATCATTATCGCGTATGTAGTTGTGGCACTCTTTCAACACTTTAGCAAACTCATCTTCTTTAAAAACAACTAAATCTTTGAGTAGCTTATCTATCTCTTTATCACTTGCGTTATTTTCTGGGATATTGGCTATCTCTTGGGTGAAGCCGGGCATTTTATCCTTTATCACACGCCAGAATCTTGTCTCATAGCTATTGTGCGTTACAAAAAATGGCGCGTTAGTCAGCCTTGCATAGCTCTCCCCTTGTGCATAATCGCTTTCATTTATGCGAATGGTATCTGCCTTGCACTCTACGATGATTAGGGGAGGATTCTTATCCTGCTTATCTTTGGGGCTTTTCCATATTACAATATCAGCCCTTGCGGCGTTTTTGCCCTTTTGCGTTTTGACTTCTTCTTGCATTTGCTCTAGGTTATATTTATAGCTATTTACAAGCGTGCAGACAAACTTCTGCCTTATAATCTCTTCTGGTGTGGCGACTTTGTATTTCTTACTTAGGGGGCTATAAATCTTGCCCTCTTTGTTGTATTGTAGCTCTAGCTTTTGCATTGCTTTCCTTATTGGATTTAATTATGGAATTTTACCATTAAATATAAATTATTGCTTGGAAGTGGGTGTTGGCTTAATACAATTTAGCTATAATGCAAGGCTACAAATAGATTCTAAAGGGAGGTTGTAATGTATAAGATACTAGTAAAATGTTTGGTGATAGTTGTATTATGTAATGGAGTTAGCACAGCACAAGAAGACATTGAGCCTGATGTAACAATAGTGGAGCCACGCAATTTTATTAGCAGAGATGCTGATAGTTTTTCTAAACGCAGTGAGTGGGAGGGCGTATGGGGAGAGGTGAGCCTGTGCGATCCACTTAATAAAATCGGCTGGTGCTATAAGCAAAGTGCGTTACAAATCTATGACTGCTACCAAATAAATGAATATAATTATGAAGATAAAAGTGCGATATGCACGCTTGGTTTAGCAATGCGTCAAATTCTTGATCCCGCTAATCCTACCGAAGATCTCATTTGTGATAGTGGGGCGTTCCCGGGTGAAGTGGAGATTCTCATAAATGGCAATAAGGCAGAGCCTAAGAGAGAGTATTTTGATCTTGTGTGTGGCCATACAGAAGGAGCAGAGCGGATCAAGTGTGAGAAAAATATGAGATTTACTCTTAGCAAAGATTCTAAAGGGATTTATTTTCACTCTAGTAAGGGGTTAGATTCTAGCACTTGTGAGACGCCAAGTGATGAGAGTAGGGCAGGCACTCTAAGTGGAATTTATCCGCGATTTAGAGGGAGCTTTGATTGTGAGAAGCAGGGTTTGAGTAAGATTGAAAAAGGCATTTGCAATAGCTTTTATACTCTGCGTGATGATGTGAGCTTAAATGCGATGTTTGAATATGCAATGGATTTTGCGTGGAGCAATGAGCAGAGATCTAGGCTTAAAAAAGAGCAACTACAATGGCTAAAAGAGCGTAATATGAAATGTGTTAAGGCAAAAGATGGCGGAGAGCTTTTAACCTGTTTGTATCAAGCGATAAATCATCGCATAAAAGAATTGCACGAAACAATAGATAAATCACAACGAGTAGCGCTAGAGCTAGTAAGCCAGATAGGTGCGGTAAAAATCTATGAAAATCCAAGCCTAAAATCCCCTGTGCTTTATACAAAGATTCTAAATAGTGAGGGGGAAAATGCACACACAAGGGACTATGGGGCGATACTACTTGCACCAAAATCTGTCAATGGTTTTACAAAGATTATGTTAATGGAGTTTTCAAAGGATACAAATCCTAATGGTAATGCCATTGTAGGCTATGTGCAAAATGCTAATGTGAAAAGGGATAGGGAGCAAGAGAGTGCGTTGAGATAAGCGGGGTGGTGGCAAAAATAATAGTGATTCAAATGCTAATATTTGTTATGAATAAACTTGTAGAATCTAGCTAACACCAATAAAAGACATAAGGAGTGAAAGTGTCGTTACAAAATCTTTGTGCTAAAAGGGAATTATTTCTTGCACAATATGCAGATATGGAAAAACCTATCCAAACCTTGCGTGAGTTGTGTAAAGATAATAGTGAAAAGCTTGTGCTTATTGAGAGTTTTGATAAGTATATGAGGCAAAAATATGAAATCTTTGCGGATTTGCAAGATATAGAGAATAAAAGGCAGAAAATTGATGGCTTGATAGGCAGATATATTACGCTGTGCGTGCAATACTGCAATATATAAGAAAGGAATCTAAAGCAACACAAGAGAAGTTAGGGGCAGTAAAAAGACTTTTACAGGAATTGCAGATTCGTTATGATACGCAAGAGTTTATCAAGTCGCTTAAAGGTGTGGGAAAATATGTAGGTAAGCATTTATCTCTGCTTATTTGGATTCCAACTGTCGTTGGAGCATTGATTTTGATGTGTTATTTTGCTTTTAATGCTCAATATTTGCCAAATATCAGCAAAGATAGTGTGTTGTATTATATTTTTGCTACGACTATTTTGGGTGTTTTTGTTGCTTTTGTGGCGAGTGTATTTTTTCTTTATCCCTTTTATCTTATTAGTCAAATTTTTTACAACATACCAAGACCAAGTGGGCTATTAAGTGTATTTTTTGCTCTTATTTATGTATTGCCGATAATTGTAGTTTTTGTAATTATTGTGGCGATTGAATTGGGAATTGGTTTGACAAATATTGAATGCACCATTGTGCTTTTTATGTGGATTGGCTTGGCGATTGGATTCTTAAAAATTGCATTACATTTTCATTGTGAAAATATATTGTTATTTTGCTTATCATCATTGTTGCCACTAGCGTTTTACTTGATAGTAGTCCAAATGTTTAGATTTGATAGTTTTGGATATTTTATTTCATTTTCTGTTTGTGTGCTTATTTGCTTAATATGCTGTATAGCGGTTTTTGTATTTGAGTATTTTAATTTGGTAAAACTTTCATTTGTAGTTGGCATTTTATGTATAGTCTCTATACCTTTTTTGTTAAGCTCCTTTATTGTAAGCAAACTCCACATAGGCAATTACACAGCAAAAGAGCTTATTTTCACACAAGAAGCCACAGATTCTATCGCTCTATGTCAGCCAACACAGGGGGCAAATAACACGCTTACAATTTCTAATGCAAAGGTTATCTCTTCGCTTGGAGAGTATATACTCTTTGAATGCAACGGCGCAAAAGAATGCCGAAAAGTCCCAATGCGATTTTTGCTAGAGGAGATATTGCAATCAAATGCAGACAAAGATAAAGGGCAAATCCAGCAAAAATAGCAATAGCTAGACTATCAAAGCCTAACTATCTGAAATCTTTTAGGGCTTTGGCAATTCTCTTTGCTAAAGGAGATGACTATGCTACTCTAGTTTGGTAGTGCGCACCTTATGAAGCTAGTCCTTAGCGTGTAGAAAAGTTTGGACTTGGTTTTGTGTTTTGCCTTTCCGTCTTTTTAGAGTGTTTTTGGGCTTCTTGGAGCTTATGATGGGGGCTAGCTTGGATCTATAGCTAGGCTAGCTAGTAGCGTAGAGCCTGCTTAAGCAAGGATTCTATATCCACTTTATGTCCTAAAAGCTCTTGGTAGATGATGTAGTTTGCAAGCACTTTCATACCATAGAATCTAGGCTCTTCATTAGCAATTAGCTCTAGGGAGAGCCACGGCTCGTATTTGCGGTTTTTTAGAAATAGCCGCTTTTTCTCCAAAGTCCTACGCCAAAATCCCGGACCGCCATTATACGCATAAGCGACAAAAAGCGGGTGCTTAAACTCATCATTTAGCTCCTCTAAAAACATCGTCCCAAAGGTGTAGGCAAACTCTGGCTTAAATAAATCTTCTAAAGTGATGTCCTGCTTGATCCCAAGCTTTTTGGCAAAGGGCTCAAGATTAAAGGGCATAATTTGCATCATACCAAGTGCGTAAGAGCGCGAGACAAGAGCGGGGACAAAGTGGCTTTCTTGCTTGGCTATGGCTAGACTCATCGCCTTTTGCGTATCATCGCGCCAGCGCACCAAATCTACATAAGGCATAAGGTAGTAGTTTTTGCTGTATTTGGTGATACGATTGCTAAAATGCGCTAGGTGTGGAGTGGTATCAATCGTGTAGAATCTATTGACTTCTTCTTCATAGCGCACCATATCTTTAATACTACTCATTCTATCACGCTCAATCTGCCACGCAAATGGATCGCTAATGTTAATGGGGGGCTTTTTTGCCACAAGCCCATCAAATCCAGAGACGATTTCATAATTGGGCTTGGTCTTTAGCTTTTGATTAGCATAGATAGAAAAAATATCGACAAACTTACTTGTCTGCAAATCGTGTAAAAATGCTTCATTCCCACTCACAAGGTATTGCCAAAACATCGCCCTATCTTTGAAAAACGGATCAATAGCCGCGCCCCTTGATCGCTCAAAATATCGCAAGGCTTGCTGCTTGCTGCCATTAAGCAGCTCATTGATCCCTAGCAAAAAGAGCGTGTTGCTATCTGTGGTAGTGATATTTGCCTTTGTAATCGCGCGCTTAAACTCTGCAAAGCTAGAATCTAAAATGATGTGTTGTAGCACACGATTAAAGGCACTAGCATTTTGGTTGCCAAAGTTTTGGATTGCTTTAGGGTCTAGGCTATGGGCAAAGATTTTTAGCTTTTGCTGGTAGGAGAGCGCGTTAAAAATCTCGGCAAATGTTTGGGCATTTGTGGCAAACATTGCTTTAGCAATGTCGCTAGAGCGCAGGATTTGGATCTTTTGTAGTAGCGTTGGATTCTGGGCGAGCTTTTTGCGTAGGCTTGCTACTTGGCTTGCAGACATTGTGGGGACTTGAGAGAGCTTTAGCCCAAATGCTACACATTTCTCATCTTGCTTTAAAAGCTCTGCGATAGGGAGCTTCGCGCAAGTGATATTCCTAGGTAGCTCTGGGTGGTAGCCCTTGGCTTGCAAAGCAGTCTTTAGCTTGGGGATTTCTCTATGCACAAGCTTATAGGCTTGTAGCGATTGCTCTAGGGTCGTGTCTTTATCACTGATAAATTCCCAAATGTAAAAATCCCTTACCACGCCTTTAGGCTTTGCTTGCAGCTCCTTTAGGCTAAGTAGTGGCTTGGCATACGCCCCAACCACACAGCAAATAATCAGCATATAACGACATAGCATTGTCTCTCCTTATCGTGCTAAAGCAAATGCCACTTGCATAATCACTTGATCGATAATCTGCAGCCCAATAATCACCGCCAAAGGCGATAAATCTATGCCATTTATCACAAGAAAGGGCAGTTTCCTGCGCGCAAAGTCCAGCACCGGATAGCTTAGGCGATAAAGCACTTGCACGATAGGGTTGCTAGGATCTGGGCGCACCCAGCTAAGAAAGACTGCAATAATGAGCACCCACATATACGCCCAAATCACCATATGCAACATATTGGCAACAGCCATAATGATAATACCCATTTACTCTCCTTGAATTTTAGGGATTTAGCTTTCTAAAGAAACTGCACTGCGCTTGTTTTGGGGCTTAAATCGTGGATTACACGCGCTGCGAGATTCCACTACCGCGCTTATCGCTCTTGCAGGCTCATCAAGGCGCGCTAGAATCCAGCTTTGCCACCTTGATGATAGCTTGCAAATATGGGCGCAAGATCTCATAGAGCTTGGAGAGATCTGGTCCGTGGCTAGCACCTGTTAGCAAGATTCTAAGAGCTTTGAAAAAGCCCTTGCCCTTTAGGCTGCTTGCTTGCATTGCTTGATTTTTGAAGCTCTCATACTCTGCTGGGGCATTTGTAATAAGCTCTTGCAAGGATTCTAGGAGTAGGGCGCATTCTTTTGAGAAGTCCTGCCCTTCATAGAGCGCGTGAATGTCCTTTGGCGCAAAGATTCTAGCGATTTTCTCTCGCAGCTCATTGAGCGTGCTGGCTTCTTCTAAGTAGATTCTAGCAAGCTTGCCCATAGACTCATCACTACTCTCTAGTAGCAGTGCTAAGTCCCCATCGCTAAGGCGCGATAAATGCGCGTGATTGACAAAGCGCAAGCGCGCTAGATCAAAGCGCACGGGAGCTTTAGCGACTTTCTCAAGGCTAAACCACGCGATGGCTTCTTCTAGGCTAAATATCTCACAAGGCGTGTGATTCCCCATACTGATGAGATAGTTACAAATCGCACTTGGCAAAAATCCCTGCTCCAAGAGCCACGCCACGCTTGAAGCACTATCGCGCTTGCTCATTTTCTTACCGCTTTCACCTAGGATTATGGGTAAATGTGCGTATTCTATGTGCTTTTCATAGCCTAATGCCCTATGCACTAGAATCTGCTTTGGCGTGTTGCTTGTGTGGTCTTCTCCGCGCACAATCGCGCTAATATCATAGAGCATATCATCGCACGCGCAGGCGAAATTATAAGTAGGCACGCCATCTTCTCGCATAATCACAAAGCTATCTAGCTCATTTGGCGCGAAGTGTAGCTCGCCTTTAATGCTGTCGTGGTAGGTGATAGGCTCTGTGCTTTTGCGCAGTCGCACCACAGGGGGCTTGCCAGAGTCTTTTTCTATCTCTGCCCAGCTATCATCATAGCGGAAGGCTCGCTTCGCTTCTATGGCTTCTTGCTTTTTAGATTCTAGGAAGTCTTTGGAGCAGTAGCAGTAGAACGCCTTGCCGCTATCAAGCAGCTTTTGGGCTAGCTGATTGTGGTAGGAGAAATTAGCACTTTGATAGACCAAATCGTCCCACAATAGCCCAAAGAGTGTGAGAATCTGTAAGATCTCCTTATCGCTTCCAGCGATATTGCGCACTTGGTCGGTATCCTCTATGCGGATCAAAAACCGCTCTTTGCGCTGCTTGGCAAGGATATAGTTAAAAATCGCAGCGCGCAAGTTCCCTATGTGCATATCGCCTGTGGGCGATGGGGCAAAACGAAGCATACAAAGCCTTTAGGAAAATTTCGCGCATTGTAGCATATCTGCCTAGATACTGCCCTAAATCAAGCCTATATATCCCCATCATCTAACTTGCACCCAAATATACTATCAAATTCTACGCCACCATCTGTTATCATCATCAAATAGCGTGAAAATAGCTCATTCACACGCATTTTTAAGAATCCTAGCCTTGCATTACTTGCTTCAATGCTATATATCGTGCCACCGCCATTTATATCATAGATATGTGCGTGATGTTTTTGTATGTATGCCTCATAGCTATCGCGGAGCTTGAGCCACGCTCTTTGCTCTTCTAGCAGTGTGTCTTGCCCATTTTGCCCCTTTTTTATATTTTGAATATTGGGCTCGTGGGAGAAAGCCCCTGTTGGCGTGGTTTTGCCTTTCTTTTTGAGTTCAGTGCGGTAGAGTTTGTAGTATTTGTTTAAAAGCTTGTCATACTCATTATAGCCATAATTAAGTGAAGCTAGAATGCCTTGCGTTGAGCCTAGCACTTCGCCTAAGTGTTGCACCTCGCAGTCAATTTGCGTTGTTTCAAAGAGATAGGTTTGCTCTTGTTTATTTTTAGGATTGAAGTCAAAATGAGCCATATCGCATTGCTTTTTGATATACTCTTGCTTGTCTTTGCTTACATTATATTCCTTAAACAACTTTTGCAAACTCTCACTATCAGCAAAAGCCATATTTGCAAACGCCATAAACGCCAAAGGCATTAGAATCTTTATGTGAGTCTTAAATAATTGCGTAAAAATACTCATAAATCACTGCCTTTTTGATTGAAGTTTCACACAAGATTCTTGCTAAAATACCTGCTTAAATCATCAGCAAAGAGTGTAACGATGAGTTTGTTTTCTACCTTTTGGGCAAGTTTTAAACACGCTTGCAAGCACGCCCCAGATGAGATTCCAGCTAAGATTCCCTCCTCTCTAGCTAAGATTTTTAGCCCCTTATATGCCTCTTCATCGCTAATCTTTTGCACTATATCTATAAGGCTTGTATCCATAGTTTTTGGGATAAAGTTATTGCCAATACCCTCAATATTCGCACAGCCCTCTTGCCCCCCGCCAATCACAGAGCCGATAGGGTCGCATAGCACAGCTTGTATCCTAGAATCCTGCTCTTTTAGGTATTTTGCCACACCGCTAAAAGAGCCGCCGCTGCCAGCACCGCATACAAAATAATCTAAATTTGGCAGCGACTTTTGCGTGCTTTTAAGGAAATCTACGCTCAAAGCTCGGTCATTTATGTTTAATAAACTCCCTTCGCTTTTCGCTTGATAACCCTTAAAATCATCACAAAATTCATCTGCCAAATTAGCTTGGCTACTTTTCTTGCCATTGCTTGTTGCGTGTGTTGTGGATAAATCCCCAAAAAAATCTCGTATATTAGAATCCCGCACTCCCTGCATATCCGCATAAATCTCTTTTGCGGTAGTAAGGTAATGTGCTTCAGGATTAAGCGGATTTTCAAACTGGCACAAGCTAAAAGAATGTGGGGTAGAATCTAGCAGTTCTTTAGCTTTATCAATCGCGCCTTGTATGCCTAGCTCTTTTGGCGTGTTAATCACTTCCGCCCCTAAAGCTCGCATTAGAATCTGCTTTTCAATGGAAAATTTATCTGGCACGACTAAAATCGCCTTGACATTAAAATGCAAACACACAAAGGCTATGCCTAGCCCAGTATTCCCAGCAGTGGCTTCTATCACCACAGAATCTTTATGTAATCTGCCCTGCTTTTTTGCCTTTTGCAAAATATACAGGGCTACGCGATCTTTCACGCCACCAGCGGGGTTGTAGGATTCAAGTTTTGCAAAAATGCGATTGTTATTTGGAATCTGTATGTGTGAAAGCTCTACAAGTGGCGTATTACCGATAAGTTCAAGACTTGAGTGATAAAGCATTTATATCCTTTTATTAACTTTGTATGGTTTGGTATTATTTATTTTCATAGTAAGTTTAACTCTAGCTTATAGTATAAATTTACATCAAAAATAAGTGAATTTACGGAGTCCTCATCTAAATTCTCAAGCCATTGGATTAATTCATTAATTGTAATAATTTCTTCAATAGCTTTGCAATATCTCTTTTTGATAATCTTCATTCCACACGATTTTTTCTCAATATAGTTTTGCAAATCTTTTAAAACACTTTCTTTGTTTTGCTTTGTTTTAATGACAAAAGTGATGGGAAAATGCAAAACCTTATCAATATCCAAAAGATATTTATCATAATCATTCACTTCACTTACTTGAAAAAACCTTCCCAATGGACGCATAACAAAATCAATCCCGCCATCATTTGCGTTTGTTCGCCCTGTTTTATATAGCTCTAAATATTGTTCTTGTATGGAATCTAGTGTTTTTCCAATATAAATTTTTTCATTCTTGTAATAATTTTTAAGAATTGCATAGGCAATAATTTCAAAGATTCTTGCTTCACAATCTTCTTGTAAAAGTTGTAAAATGCACTCCTTTTTAGCCTTATTATCATTACTTTTTACAAGACTTTCAAGCAAAGAAATTAAAGATAAATCTTTGTTTTTAAGTAACTCTATATATTTTTCTATAATTTCTGCTGCAATTTTTGCAATATCTTTATTTCCCACATATAAATACTCAATATGTAAAAGGTATTTTCCATTGTTAATGATAATCAAGTCATTAGCATTTTCTCTTACAATTTTATTTTTAAATTCTCCATTTACCCTTGAATTTAATGCGTGGTTTTGTAATTTTTCACCTCCATATAGTGAGCGATAAAATTTAAAAAGTTTTGTATATTCATAACCTTCAAATTCCCTATAAGCTTTTTTATTTTCATAAAAATCTTGTATATAAAAATATAAAATCGCATATACTGCATAAATATTTGCAAGGCTTCTTCTTGCCTTATTGTTACTATAAACAGCACTTGTCTTAAGGTTTAAATATTGCAATAAGGGACTTTTTGCAAATAAAGGAGTGGCATTATTTTTAACTAAAATCTCTTGTATGAAATCTCTCAATTATGCCCCTTTAAATAAAGTCAATTCATGGTCTTTTTTACTTTTATTGTTTGTTTTTCTCATCTTTATCTTTTCTAAATTTTCATTATTATAATCTCGTGTAATACCACATCTTCTAAGCCCTATTTTAAAAAAATCTTCATTGTTGTCTATGCCTATGGTTTTTCTCCCTAAATCAAGGGCTACCTTACAAGTGGTAAAACTTCCTGCAAATGGGTCTAGCACAATATCATCTTTATTGCTTGAGGTTAAAATAATGCGTTTTAATAAAGATTCTGGTTTTTGTGTTGGGTGGTTTTCATATTCTATCATTTTGTATCGCACACGATTAAAATGCCATACATTACTTGGAATCTTAAGGCTATTATAAGGTTTTGGTGGTGTTTTACGATAATCTATCAATTTTCTTTTTGCCCCTGTTTTTGCTTCCACTAAAATATCGCTTTTATTAAAAATATAAGGTGAATTTTTATTATGCGTTATCATTAAGATTGGCTCATAATTTGAGCTAAATTTATTTTTTGGTTGCACCCCAGCAGAATCATAAGTCCAAACAATGCGGTTAATCACAAAATATTTTTCACTCACATAGCAATCCAAAATTGGCATAAATTGAGTGGAACTCATAAAATACATTGTGCCATTGGGCTTTAAGATTCGCATACAAGAATCAATCCATATTCTACACCACTCTAAATATTCGTTTGCATTTGCAAAAATGTCTTTTGAGATTCCAAAATCTTTTCCAATACCATAAGGCGGGTCAGCAAAGATTAAATCAATACTTTGAGATTTTATATCATTTAAAATTTTTAAGCTATCACCTAGCAAAACAATTGCGTTTTCGTTACTTTTATATGTTGTTTGTATGTTTTTAAACGCAGCTTGAACTTCGCTTGATTCCATTTCTTTCCCTTATTTACTAAAAAAGCCACTTACACACGACTTTTTTCAATCGCTTGATTTATATCATCAAGCAAGTCTTTAGCATATTCAATGCCAACGGATAGGCGGATAAGATTTTCAGTTATCCCCATAGATTCACGCAAGTCTTTGGGGATAGAGGCGTGGGTCATACTCGCAGGGTGGCAGAGCAAGCTCTCCACGCCCCCTAAACTCTCAGCCAACGCGATGATACGCGTGGATTTAAAAAAGATTCTATAATCATATTCTGGCTTTAGTGTGAAACTTAGCATTCCACCACCACCACGCGCTTGGGATTTTTGTGCCTCATATTCGCTATCGCTTTTTAGCCCCGGGTAATACACTTTTTCCACCGCTTTATGTTCGCTTAAAGATTCTGCTAGAAACAGGGCATTTTCACAATGTCGCTGCATTCGTAAGCCTAGTGTTTTCATACCGCGGATAAGCAGAAAGCTATCAAATGGAGCCAATACACCGCCTATGCTATTTTGCAAGAATCCTATGCGTTCAGCTAGATTCTCATCATCTACCACAACAAGCCCGGCTACAAGGTCGCTATGTCCGCCAAGATACTTTGTCGCAGAATGCACCACAATGTCAATGCCTAGCTTTAAAGGTTGCTGCAAATAGGGCGTCATAAAGGTATTATCCACGATACTTAGCACACCTTTTTTCTTGCAAATTTCAGCGACTTTTACCAAAGGCGTAACGCTTAGAAGAGGGTTTGCAGGGGTTTCAATCAGCACGGCTTTGACTTCAGGTGTGAGCGCAGAATCGAGTGCGTTTAAATCCCTTGTATCCACAATCTTATAGTTAATATTAAAGTTTTTAAAGACTTTATCTAGGATTCTAAAAGTCCCGCCATAGACATTTTGTGAGATGATGATAGAATCTCCGCTTTTAAATAGGCTCAAAATCGTGCCAAGGGCTGCCATACCACTAGCAAAGGCAAAGCCATATTTCCCGCCCTCACATTCGGCTATAAGGCTTTCAATCCCATCTCTTGTGGGGTTTTTGGTGCGGGAGTATTCATAGCCTTTGTGCTTGCCTAACTCATCTTGAGCGTAAGTGGAGGTTTGGTAAATAGGCGTATTTACCGCACCTGTGCGTGGGTCTGTGGTAAGCCCCCCGTGGATTAGTGTCGTATCAAAGCTGCTTTGCATTATAAATCCTTAGTAAGATTGATTTAGATATATTGTAGCAAATTACCTTAACACCATTTTGCACCCTTTGCACTCTCTAAAGTATATCCATCGCTTTTACTGCAAAGTCGCTAGCCCAAGCAGCAAGGGATAAATGCTTTAGATTCTACTCTTAGAAGAGCTTAAGTATTAACACGCTAGAATCCAAGCTTTGATCGCCACAAATAAAAGCAGTTGAGATCGCGTAGCTCAGTGGTAGAGCACTACCTTGACATGGTAGGGGTCGTTGGTTCAAGTCCAATCGTGATCACCATTTAGCCTTTCAAATAGCTTTAGATTCTAGCTTGGATACTTCAAGGGGTGTTAGCTCAGCTGGGAGAGCGCGACGCTGGCAGCGTCGAGGTCAGGGGTTCGACCCCCCTACACTCCACCATATCTCACATTTCATAAAGTAACACTGCTTACCTTGTATCCCCACACTCCTAATTTATGCAAATATCAGCATAACTTTCTATGCAAACTCGAGTCAAACGCAGCAAAAGCACACACCAAAATCCACATTAACTAACCATTAGAATACAGAGCAGTATAGTTGATATATCTCATAACAAAGGAGTAACTATGAAATTTTTACTTAGTGTTGTTTTCTTGCTACAAAGCATTGCATACCCCCTAGTAGCACAAGTGCTAGAGTCTAAGCCTGCTCCTGTGGTGCAGCATAAAGTCCAGCCGCCTAAGGATAGGACATTGCAAGTTGTTACATCTAAAGGCTACAAGCTTTGCTACGCGCCTACATTTTCAAGCTACGCGGCGCATTACTCCTACATTGGGCTTGTGGATTGCTCATCAAGGAGAGCTATCCCTGCTAGGTTTGATGCCTTTGGGCGCATTGGCTTTAATATCAACAAAACTTGGCTCTGCTTGACTGCGCCAGATTCTGTGTGGGCGAGAGAGAAGACATTTGATTATCTCTTTCTCTCCCCTTGCGTGATCAATCTCAAAGCCCAGCAGTGGAAAGTCCAAAATGGGCGGTTTGTCTCACGCGAGGCATTTTATAGCATTAAAGATGATGGCAGCTATCTCTATGCCGCAAAGCCAAGGGATAAAAAGCTCTTTTTTCATAAGCTCTCGCCAAGTATGACAGAGTGGTCAAAGACAATCGCTATGCCCGGAAATCTAAGTATTTTTATGTGGATTGGCTGGGATTTGATCGATCGCTATGGGCAGCAACGCTACTTTTTGCGCAGTAATTATTCTGATAAAAACACGATGATTTTATACTACAACTTAATGAGTGGGCATATCGCAGAATACTATGAGCCAACAGGGCGATTGTATTGTATGTATTCTGATACACGCAAGCAGAATTGGGACTGGGTGTGGTGGGCATTGTGCGATGATACAAAGCCGCCTAAAGTCAATCGCGCATATTTTAAGCCTGTCCCTGTGGGGCAGAATCTCTACTCCTTTGAGGATAAAGATGGCAATATCTTGCGGGTAACGCGCTATGGATATTATTGGGGTGTGCCTTATACGGTCAATAAGCGATATATCGCCAAAGACACGGGTAAAAGCCCTACTTCTGCCTTTGTTGTTGATCCTTATATGGAAGTGTGGCTGCGCTTTATCTATGCTAATGCTGGAAGAAATTTGCATAATTGCCCAGCTCCGGGGCATTGGCTAGGCACACATTCTAAAGCACAGAAAAATGTCCCGCCCTTGCCGCCAAGCTTTAGCCTAAGTGAGCAGTGGATACAGCGATTATTTGCCATTGATTACAGCACAGATATGACAACGCCTGCAAGCGGAATTTGTGGCGTGTGTTTGTTACAAGCCTATCAAATGATAGCCGAGCTACTGCATTTTCAAACCCCCCTTACAAGTGGCGGATATTTTTTTGACACAGCTGCTGGGAGGAATCCTTTCCCCTCTTTTCAAGCTAGAAATTCTATCTTGCACCAAACGCTAGAAGATATTATGAGCTACTATAACTATCCTGTAACAGGGCGTAGGGATTCGTTTTTGCGCAATGTGGAGAGAGCGTATGCCAGCAGTATTTCTATGCTGCCGCAGTATGATTGGACAATGCTTGGGCAAGGGGTAACACAAGCTGAAGTAGATAGCCTTATGCAGCGTGTGATCAACTCCCCTGCTGGGAGTGTGTTTCTTTTTACTATGGCGCGCTTTGATCCGGATTTACGCACATTAACTGCGCACGCGGTGCCTGTTTTACGCTTGCAAAGTGGTGTGGTAACAATCCCGGCAAATTCGCTTGTTAGTATGGAGGAGTATAGGGCTAGACTCACACCTGCAAATAGCGTGGCTGAGCTTAGGGAGCGGCTAGGGCGATTTGCAGGGAGGCATATCAATGTCGTGGGGCTTGGGGTGTTTTCTGTGGATAGATCGTATAGAAATGGCTTTGAAGGCATTGTGTCTTTGAGTGATTGCAGTGGTGATGGGAGCGATAGGAGGGGCAATGGGCTTTTGCCCCTGCCAGAGCTGCTAAATCAGTGCATAAGCGGGCGGTGTGAATACTAGGCTAGATTCTAGCCCTAGAGCCAAGCAGCCAAAACAAGCGCGCCAATATGTGCTAAAATTGCGCAAGCTTGAGCAGGGGAGAATCTATGCGAGAACCTACACCACCACAGCCTACCACACAGGGAAAAGATCTTACACAAGCTTCATCTAGCCTAGATTCTAGCGCGCAGGACTCTAGGCTAACGCCTAAGCTAGAATCCACTTTACTAGATTCTACCCCATTAGATTCTGCTAAAGACTCCACGCTAGAATCTAATCTCAACTCCACAGAATCCACTCCGCAAGAAAAACAAAAAGAAGAACGCACAATCAAAATCATTCTAGGCGTGGGCTTAGCCCTTGTATTTGGCATTATTGCAGCAATTTTGGCAAGGGTGTATCTTGGGGCTTCTTTTAAGGTGTCAGCCTTACTTGGCATTATTGCCCTGCTTGTTACGCTCTGGACGAATAAAGCCCTGCCACTAGGTGTTGTCTCACTTTTGCCTATTATTCTTTTTCCAAGTTTTGGCATACTTGATACCAAAAGTGCCACAGAAAACTACGCCAATCCCATTATCTATCTCTTTTTGGGCGGCTTTATGTTAGCTACCGCCACAGAAAAAATCGGGCTTCATAAAATCATTGCCAAAAAGTTTTTCTCCTTTTTTCCGCAGAATCCAAAGGGCGTTATCTCCGCACTTGGACTTGCTTCTTGTGTGCTTGGCACAGCTTTATCAAACTCCACAACCGCTATTTTACTTCTACCCATTGCCCTATCAATCACGCAGGATTATTTTCTTAAAATGCGTTTTTTACTCGCTGTGGCATTTGGGGCGAGTATCAGTGGGATTACAACGCCTATTGGTTCGCCGCCGAATCTTATTTTCCTAGGATTCTTAGAAAAGCTTGGCTTTGATGGCATAAGCTTTACCACTTGGATTTTTATGATGGCTCCGCTTACTTGCCTTATGCTTTATACGATGATTTATGTCCTATCTTTTGGCACGCAGGGTTATAGCGTGGAATTTAAGGCATTTGAAAATATACAAGTTCGCGCTGAACACAAGCGGTTATTATTTTTTATCGCTCTTTTGCTTGTTGTGTTGTTTTTAAACTCTCCCATTAAGCCCTTGTATAATGGGCTAGGATTAAATGAAAATATTATCCTACTTGCCTTTGGGCTACTGATGTTTGTGCCAAAGATTGGGTTTTTGGATTGGGACGATTCTAAATCCATTCCTTATGAGTTGATATTTTTGTTTGGTGCGGGGTTTTGTATCGCTACTGCCTTTTCTCAATCCGAGCTTGGCGGGGTGTTTGAAGGATATTTTATGCGTTTTTCACATTTGCCATTTTTTGTATTTTTGCTTCTTGCTTGTGTATGTGCGATTATCGCCACAGGCTTTTTAAGCACAACAGCACTTATTGCTATTTTACTGCCTATCATTTATACCGCCACGCAGTCGTTTTTAGTAGCAGATGAGCCGACAATCACAATGCTTGCCATTACTATTTGTGCGAGCTTTTCTTTTATGATTCCTATCTCCACACCGCCTAATGCCATAGTCTTTGAAAAAGGCGGTATCAAGGTGTGGGATATGGTGCGATTTGGATTCTTGCTGAGTGTTGTGGGGATTGTGGCTGTGAGTATCTTTGCCTTTGCGTATTGGCGGTGGTTTTTGTGATAGATTCTAGTTAGATTCTAGCTAGAATCTAACTTTTGTGCGCTCCAAGCTTGCCCCTCCACTTTACTCTATTTATTTCACTTCACGCTTACAGATTGCAAAACGCTCGCGCTTTGTTTAGAATTCGTTTTTTTTTTTTTTTGTAGGCTCGTGTTTTAGTTTTAGACAAGGAGCCACAATGCCCATACGATCCCTAAAAAAGCGCATTAAAAACCGCTATTTTTCTTTCCTAAGCTTAGAGCAAGCGCGCCGTATCACGCCTAAGCCCTACCTTGATAGCATAGGATTTGAACTAGCTAGCCACTGCAATTTGCATTGTTATAGCCGCGATCACTTCTCCCAGCTTAGTAAAAGCGGATATTATGATTTGGAGCAGTTTGAGAGAGATTGCAAGCGACTTTATGAGCTATCATCTGGCGTGATTACAAGTTTCACGCTCTTTGGTGGCGAGCCTTTGCTCAATAAGCAGTGCGCTAGCTACTTTGCCATACTGCATCAAATTTTCCCCAAGAGCACAATCTATGTCATCACCAATGGCACGCTGCTACTTAAGCAAAGCGATAGATTCTGGCAGAGTGCTAGGGAGAATCAAGTCGTGCTGCAAGCTACAAAATACCCCATAGAAATTGACTGGGAGCAGGTGAAAGAGAAGTGCGCCAAAGAGCAAGTGCAGTTTGTTTTCTACAATGATGAGAAAGAAGAGAAGCTAAGCTTCAAAACCCAGCTTGATAAAGATGGGCGCAGCGATCCCTTTGTAAGCTTTGTGCATTGCCACAGGGCAAATGCCTGCACCCAAATCCACAATGGTAAAATCTACCCTTGTGCTGTGGCAGCAAATGCAAAGGCTTTCAACCAAGCCTTTGGGCAAGATTTGCAAAGCTCGCCAAAAGACTATATCGATATTTATGACAGCAAGATGACTTATGAGAAGATTTTAGACTTCCTAGCGCGCCCGATACCATTTTGCCGCTATTGTAGACAAAGGATATGGTCTATAAGCCTTGGAGCGCGTCAAAGAGAAGTGTTGATGAGTATTTTTAGGCTTACCCTTTGCGCCACTCGCTAAGTGCCACACCAAGCAAGGTAAGCACGACTCCAACCACCCCGGAGAATCCTATGCGCTCACCTAGTAAAATCATCGCCACAAAGATGGTGATAATGGGGGTTAGATAGACATAGATATTTGTCTTTATCGCGCCAATGAGTGTGGTGGCGCGATTCCACAGGACAAAGCAAAGCCCTGAAGCAAAGAGTGCGACTAGGGTAAGATTTAGCGAGACTTTTGGATCGCCTAGGGCTGCTAGATTTGGAGAAAAGTCAAAGACCAAAAACCCCGGAAGCAAAAACACTACCCCATAAAAAATCATACGCCTTGTAACTAGCACCAAGTCATAACGCCTAGCCAAAATCCTAACAATCAGCACAGAGTATGCCCCCCAGCCCACCGCAGAGATAAGTGCTAGCACATCACCCACAGGGTTAATGCTAAAGCCCTCACTAAGCAGTGCTACCCCAGCGATACATAGCACAAAGCCTAAGAAAAAGTTAGCATAAGGCTTTTCAATCTGCAAAATGAAGCTAAAAATCCCCGTAAATAGCGGCGCAGTAGCGATGATAATGCTCACATTTGATGCGGTTGTTTGCTCCATCGCAAGGTTTAAAAACAAATTATATATGCTAATCCCACATAGCCCAGCACACGCGATTTGAAGCTCATCTTGAAGTGGCAAGCGCAAATATTTTGGGCGATAGAGCAAGAGCATAACATACCCTAGGGCAAACTGCAAAATCAGCAGCTCAAAGGGCGAGAAAGACTCAAGCAGCACTTTTACACACACATACAATGCCGACCAGAAAAACACACTACTTAGTGCAAAAATATGTCCTTTTATCATCGCCGCTCCTTTGTGGTGATTGGTTTAGGCTTGATCTTTAGAGCTAGATTCTAGCTCTTCAAGCTCGGCAAGATTGCGCGAGAATCTAGCCAGATACATTCGCCCTAAATCAATCCTGTGATACACCCAGCCCCATAACGCCCAAATATAGTTTGCAAGTAGCGCGCCACAAAGCACATCTTCATAAGTGATGAGTCTAGGAGAAGTGTTGTAGGCGTGCAGAAGCGTTAGAATCTGGCTTGGACTAAGCTCTAGCTCGGCAGCTAGATTCCCAAGCTCCCACTCTATGCAGGCAAAGCCCGCGTATTCAAAGTCTATAAGCATAATGTGCTTGCCGTTGTAGAGAATATTTGGCAGCTGCAAATCCCTATGGCATAGCACTAGCTCGCGTGTATCAAGCTTTTTGGCTATGGAAGTAAGTCTTTTATGCTCTTGTGGGGTGGCTAGCTTGATTTGGGCTAGGGCTTCGTATTTAGCGATCTCATCACAGAGCAAAATAGGCTCAAAGTGTGGGTAGCTAGTGTGCTTGATACTATGGAGTGCTAGGAGCTTGCTTGCGATTTGCCCTAAAATCTCATCGCTAATTTGCGCAAAATCTAGGGGTTTATAGTCGCTTAGATAATCGCTCATCTTTATCCCACTGCCGTAGAATCTAGATTCTGGTGCGATGCCTAAGGGCGCGATAATGTCTAAAATCTTTGCTTCTTTATCCCTATCGATGACTTGCTCGGTGTGTAGCCCCGGGATTCGTATCACTTGGGGGGTGTTGTTGAAGTGTATAAGATAGTTGGTATTAGTAATGCCAGCAAGGCGCGTGGCTTTGCCATCATCAGCGCATTGCTGGGCGATCTCCTCTGGGGTTAGCAAGGCGTGGTAGAGCGCATCGCTAAAGCTATCGATCTCTGTGTAGAGATTATCGTGGAAAAATGCGTAGTAGTTAATCTCTTGCAGTGTATCTAGCACTGCTTGCTCCCAATACTCATCTTTGTGGCATTGCTGCAAGGCGTTGATGAAGTGCCCTAGATCGCGCTCATTATCAAAATACGCGATCCCATCGCCATAGCCTTCTTGCGCATTTGTATCGATGTCTAGGATTTTGTAGTTTGCATCGACTATGTAGCCCCACGCGGTGGTGTTTGGCGGAATTTTTTGCGCTAAGAATTGTGAAGCGTTTTTCTTAAACAAGTGGCAAAATCCTTGCGTGATATAGAGATCGCCATTTAGGATAATGCTCCCCTTGCATAAATAGTCTTTGGCAAAGAGTAGTGATTGCGAGCTGTTGCATAGCCCATAGTCTGGGAAGACTAGCTGTGTCAAGCCCTGTGCTTTGACTATGGGGGCAAAAAGCTCGTGCTTGTAGCCGCTTACTAGAATGATCTCTTCTACTCCGCTATGTCTTAGGTGTGTAATCATATTTTCTAGCAGGCTCACTCCTCGTATCTCTAGCAGGGGCTTGGGCTTGGTGAGAGTAAGGGGCTTGAGTCTTGTGCCAAAGCCAGCAGCTAGGATAATGGCTCTCATCGCTCGCTCTTTTGCGGCTTGGTTTCAAAAGTGGATTCTAGGGCTTGGCTAGAATCCACTTTCTGCCAATTTTTTGGCTCATAGATATTGCCAGAGATTTTGTGGAAATTATTGAGAATAAAGGCATTGCTCTTGTGGTCCTCAAATCGCCAGCCTTGCGTGCTAAATGTGATAATCTCTCTATTATTTGGGTAATGCTTTAGGATATTTGGCGCGACATTGGGGCAGCCTTTTTCAAGATTGGCGCAAAAAATCGTAGGAATATCATAATTAGCTATAAGCCTAGAGTCCTGCACCATAGCTCCCTTGGCATTCAAGGGCTTATAAAAAAGCGGAATATGGTGCTTGCTTTTAGTGGGGAGAAATGTTTTTTGCGCACCGTGATCAGCTGTGATGAAAATCTGCGTGTTGTCATATACACCTAGCTCTTTTAAGCGATCTAGCATTTGTGTGATCCAAGCAAGCGCGCATTTCTCGCTATTATAGTGCCCTTCTGGTAGCCCATAAACTGCATCATTTGGCGAACCAAAATCTGTGGCATCAAAGCTGCATTGGTCATTGAGAGCGTAGGGATTATGCGTGATAGAGTTGTGGATAAAGGTAAAGGTAGGGGCTGTGGCATTGGCAGTGGTGCGCTCTGCTAGGGCTTTCATCTCGCTAATGGGGCGAAGCGCGTAGTAGGGCTGGGAGCGATTAGTGTGCAAATGCGCTGGGATAAAGAGCCACGCCCCACGCCGATATACATCGCGCCGTAGCTTGAAAGTCGATAAGCGGAAGATACCAAAGGAAATAAGCTGATTAAGCGGGAGAGCTTGAGTATCTTGGCTGATATATAGCCCACGATAAGGACTATCAAAGAGAATATTTCGCGTGCTATCAAGGATGGGATAGAGATGGGCTGGATCGGTGGGGAAATCAAGCAGGGCGCGTGTGTCAAAGCCTGCTTTATGGAAGCTATTAAGCGTGTTTGCATAGCCTTGGGCTATGGCTATGGCTATGGCTAAAGGCTCTTGACGGGCGTTGATATGATATGCTACATAATACTCCCCTGCGATCACGCTTGCAAGGGTGGGTAGGGTATCTTCTCCACTGCTAATGGCATTGCTAAAATCAACAAACCCACTAAAATGCGCCCTTTGCTCATCGCTTAATATTTGGTGCATTGTGTAGCCATCGGCGCGATCGAGTATTAGCACTAAGATATTGCTATGCTCTTTGGCAAAGTCCAAAATCTTATCACTAGTCTTTGTGGCGAGATTAGCAAAGGCGGCATTTTTCTGCACATAAAGCACTGCCTTGCTCGCATAAAAAAGCGCGCTAACTACTAGCACTATACTTAGGATTTTATTGGCAGAGATGATGGCGCGCTGATAGCGTATGGCAAAGAGTGCTAGGATAATGGCTGTGGGTATGGCGATATAGTCGATAAGCTTTTGCGTGTCTGTGGCGATCACTGGGCGATCGAAGATAAAAAAGCTCATCGCCCCATAATCCCCTACAAAGATAAAGGTATAGCTAAGGGCTAGCAAAAGCACCGCTAGTAAAAGTGTGGCTAGAATCTTTGTAGCAAGCTTTGGGAGAGGGAAGATGTGGTTGCACACATAAATTAGCACAAAGCTAGCTAGCAAGCAGAATCCACACAGGCTAAGGAGTGTGGGGGCGATGTCTGCTAGTTTGAAGCTGCCTAAATCGCTTGTATAAAGCCCAAATGGTGTGAAAACACACGCGAGCAAGCAGAGATTGCTAAGGATAAGCGCGATACTTGTGCGCTGCGCGTGGCTTGGCTTGGGTGTGCTAGAGTCTTTGGGGCTAGAGGGCGTTAGGCTAGAATCTACACTAGATTTTAGAGATTTTGCTTGCACCCACGATTTATAGACTTCTTTAAGTAGTGAGAACGCCATATTACAAGTCCAATACAACACAAGTGAGCTAGGCATATCATAAAGCAGGAGCAAAAAGAGCAGGGCTATACTTATGCCCTGAATCTTCGTGCTTAGGCTTTTCGCGCTATATAGGGCGTTGATAAGCGTTAGGAGGGTCATTAGCAGTGGCAAAATATGCACACTAAGTCCAAAGATCTCCACACTATCTGGTGCTTTCAAATCACCAATCCACAAGAAAGAGACCCCATCTAAATAGCTAGCAGACTTGATGACCTCATACATCGCCCAGAAAAATGGCAGCTGCAGCCCCAAGCCCAAAAGCCCCCTTAGCGCGTAGATGGGGTGGTAGCTATGCTGGCGATAAAGGGTGTGCGTAAAGGCGTAGAGCTTGGCTCTGCTATACACGCGCTTCCACGCTTTGATCCTGGTATCTAGCAGATCTTTTAGCTCGCTTTCTTCTTTTGCCTTTTGGTCGGTGTAGAGAAAGACTTTGAGCAAAAAGAGATTGACAAGCAGGCTTAGGGCAATAATGCTTAGCCCATAGTTATCCGTAAGAGCATAGAGCTGATCTAGCCCAAAGCTAAGCACCTGCTGCAAAGGATAAATGAAGAGATAATACAAATACTCGCCTATCATCTATGCTCCTTGCTTATTGAGCTTATGCGCTTTGGATTCTCTGGCTTGGCGTGCGGGGGGGGGTAGAATCTAGGCTTAATTGTGTGCTAGATTCTAGGGCTGGCGTAGCTAGGATCTTTTGTGTTGCTAGGATTCTTTTGTGCAGGGGGAGAGATTTATCAAGGCTAGATTCTAGGATTTGGCTCTCTATCTCAAGCAAAGCGCGCGCACTTTGCTCACCGCCGCTTCCTTGAAAGTGCCAAAGCTCCTGCTTTACTGCTTGCAGGCTTGCTTGCATTGTGCTTTGCTCACTAAGCATAGATTCTAGGAGTGCGGGGAGATTTGGGATCTGCTCTGGGTGAAACTGCTTGCCTATGCGCTTTAGTGCGCCTTGCACCCACGGCGTATCATAGATGTCTTCTAAATCATAGCCTATGGTGCAGAATCTAAACTCTGGTGTTAGCACAGGCTTTTCAAACAAGCATACAAAGTCAAAGAGCACCCCAGAAAAATCTCCAATCATCACATCAGCAGAATCTAGGGCATAAATATTATCGGTGTGCGTATCCCACACGATGTTGCTGCAATGCTTGGTGCGCTCTTGCAGCTCTTGCAAAAGCGCAGACTCACTTAGGTAGCTTTGAGGGTGGGGGCGGATAATGAGCTGGAATGTTGAGTTGATAAAAGGCTCTATGATAGCAAAGCCGTATTTGCTAAGTAGGGCTTCACGCCCCCAGGAAGGAGCGATTAAGATGGTTTTGATCTGCTTGGCTTGGGTAGAATCTAGGCTAGAGTTTTGGGCGGTGGATTCTAGGGGACTTTGGCTAGAATCCACTTTTTGACTAGGGCTTTGAGTGGCTTTGTGCTGTGGGAAAAAGGCGAATTTCTCCTGTGTTTGTCGATAGTCTTGAAGCTTTGTGGCTAGGACATCTAGGTAGGTGCAGCCTGTGATGATTACTTGCTTTGTCTTAAGGTGGCGTTTAGATTCTACTTGACGGATAAAGGGTGTGTGGATTGGGGAGTTTGTCAAAACACTATCAAAGTAATCTAGCGCGAAAATCTCATAAATATCGATATGTGGGAGTGAGTGGATAATGTGGCAGTAGTGCTTGACACTTTTGCTACGCTTAATTTGCAGCACATCTAGCTGGGGTGTGGTCATCACCACTAGATCGGCTCTTAGGCTATTTAGTCGCGCTATGGCAGAGCCGCTGTTGCTAGCACCTATGTAGGTAAATGTGGCATTTGGATTCTGGCTTTGCTGGTAGAGATCGCAGTCTTCTTGTGATGATGTGAGATAGGTATATGGGTAGTGGAATCTATCTAAATACGCAAGGATTGGGGCGAAGACATTGTGGTATTGCTTACCTTCGCTATAAAAGACAAGTGTATGGTAATCACGCTTGCGTAAGAGAGATTCTGCCCCCCCCCCCCATCAATATTTGAGCAGCCTTATAAAAAATACTTTTGGAGAGAAAGATAAATGAAGCGATAAGCGCGATAAAAGACGACAAAAGCAAGGAGCCCGTGCCCGGGTCCAAATAGCCAAACGCACAAGTATAGCTAGTGCATAAGAGTAGGCAAATTGTAGCAAACGACTTTGGCATATCTCTCCTAATTAGCTTTTGGTAATTTGTAGCGCGTAGCAGCAGGCTTCAAGCTACCACTATGACAATGCCCACACAAGGCAAAGCTATAAACAATAAGTATGTCAGTTTATATGTGCTGCCCCTTGCTAGAAAGCTTAAAAAAGCGGGTCAAATACTTGGGCTTGCGATATTGCTTTAGAAAACCAGCGACAGCGGTGCAAGGCGAAGCCGCAGTAGGTTTCTTTAGAAAACAAGGGATACCGCTCGGCGTTAGCCGATGTTTCTTTAGAAATCTCGCTTAAGCAGGACATCGATTTTCAAAATCGTGATCAAGTGGTCTTCTCTCTTGCCAACTCCATCAATCATACCTGCTTGGTTGCTAGCTAATGTCTCTGGCACAGGGTCTATGCTAGAGCTAGGTAGCGTGATAGCTGCTGTAAGCTTATCGATGACAAATCCAGCTATTTCATCATTTTGATGCACGATGAGATAGCGAGTGTCTTTATCCTGCTTAATCGCTGGGAGACCAAACTTCAAGCGCAAATTGATGAGCGGATATACATTACCGCGCATATTAAACACACCCAATACATAAGGAGGTGTGCCCGGGACTCTTGTAAATTCCGTGGGTTTTACGATCTCTTTGACATTAAGGATTGGGACAGCAAATTCTTCATTCCCTACGACAAAGCCAATCACTTGTAGAATATCTTCAGGCTCATCTTGTGTCTCGCCAATGCCCCTGTTCAAACCACTGGTATTCATTTTTTGCTGTTCGAAAATATCTCTAATTTTATCAGCCATATTATTCTCCAGTTATTAGATTGATGTTGCGTTTTACAACATTTACAAGATATTCTGGCGTGTAGGGCTTGGTGATATACTCTGTCATACCAGATTCTACCCCACGCATTCTATCTGTTTTGCTCGTGCGACTTGTAACGGCAATGAGTGGTAGATTTTTAAACTTATTATACTTTCTAACTTCTGCTGCAAAAGTATATCCGTCCATTTTTGGCATTTCTATATCTACCAGCACCGCATCAAGTGGCTTATCACTATTTTTGACAATTTCTAAGCCTTCAAGCCCATTGCTTGCTTCTAGGACCGTAACCCCCAATGTCTTTAAACATTTTTTCATAATGGCTCTATCTGTATTGCTATCATCAATTGCTAGGACAATATAGTCTGATGGTGCAGACTTAGCTTTGGAGCTTTGAGCTTCTTCCATAGCGGCATTGATACTTACTTTTACTTCTTTTGCCATATCCATCATAGCGGCAACATCGACAATCAGGGTGATTTTACCATCACCACGCACGGTTGCCCCTGCGATACCCCTCGTGCTCTTAAGGTAGTAGCCAAGCGATTTGATAACAACTTCTTCTTGTCCAATGAGATAATCCACAATCACGCCGATTTTTTGCTCGGCAAGTGCGATGATGACAACATATACTTCGCTTGCTGTCTCTAGCACAGAATCCACACCAAAAATATCAGCTAAACGCACAAGAGAGAGCACTTCATCTCGCAAGCGCAAAACAGACTTACCATCAACGCTATATATCTCATCTTGACCAATACGGACTGTCTCAATGACAGATGAAAGTGGGATAGCGTAGTATTCCTCCTGTGCCCCTACTAGCAATGCTTGGATAATGGCAAGTGTGAGTGGGATTTTTAGCTTGAAAGTCGTGCCTACACCCTTTTCAGAATCTATTTCGATGATACCATTAAGCTTTTCGACATTTGTCTTCACAACATCCATACCAACACCCCTTCCAGAGACATTGGATATTGTTTTTGCTGTGGAAAACCCGGGTTTAAAAATGATCCCAAAAGCTTCTTTATCTGTCATAGAATCTGCTTCTTTTTCAGATATTAAGCCTTTTTCAATGGCTTTTAGCTTAAGCATTTCTGCATCAAGCCCTTTACCATCATCGGTGATTTCAATTACAATGTGATTGCCTTCATTGTATGCTTTGAGATCTACTCTTCCTATTTCTGGCTTACCTAGAGCTTTTCTATCTTCGGGAGATTCCACGCCGTGGTCGCAAGAATTTCTAATAATGTGGATTAGTGGATCGCCTATTTCTTCTACGATAGACTTATCAAGCTCTGTTTCTTCACCTGTAATGACAAGATCAATGCTCTTTTTAAGCTCTCTAGACAAGTCTCGCACCATTCTTGGGAATTTGTTGAACACCTTCCCTACGGGCTGCATTCTCGTCTTCATCACCGCAAGCTGCAGGTCTGTCGTTACACTAGAGATGGATGATACAACTTGATTGAGCTCCTCTAGGAATTTCTCCCCATCGTATCGCTCTTCTACATCGCCGTAGATCTTAATCAATCTATTTTTGCCTAGCACAAGCTCACCGATGAGATTCATAAGATTGTCTAGTCGCCTAACATCAACGCGGACCGTTTGCTCCACACTTGTGGCTACCTTGCCTTCATCTTTTCCTGCTGCTGGCTTAGCTTCTGCTTTGGGGCTGGCTTTAGCTGGTGCTGGTGTTGGTGCTTCTGCTGGTGCTTTTGGGGCTTGTATATCGCTTGCTTGACCACTTGCTTTCTTTTGCGCGCGCATTTGCTTGTCTGCTTCCTGACGCTTTTGGAGTAGGCGTTCTATCTCTGCTTCTACTTCAGCAGAGCTCATATTGGCATAGTCTTTATCTGGCTCATCTGCAAGAGGGTTGCTAGAGTCGCTTTGAGCCGCTGGCTTAGCTTCTTCTTTTGGAGCTGCTGGGGCAGCAGCCTCCGAGCTTTCTCCCCCAGCACTACCCTGAGAGATAGCCTGAAGCTTGGTAACAGCATCGCTAATATCAATCCCACTATTAGCATCTGTGCCAGAATCCCTAATCGCTTGTAAAAGTGCTTTCATCAAATCAATAGAAAGTAGGACAACATCCATTACATCAGGGGTGATTTTTAGCTCATCGCGCCTTGCTTTGTTTAAGACATCTTCCATATTATGGGTCAAGCTAGTAAGAATATCAAAATTTAAGAAAGAGCTAGAGCCCTTGATTGTATGCGCAACCCTAAAAATACGATTGAGTAGCTCGAGATCCTCTGGGTTACTCTCTAGCTCGACTAGATCTTGATCGAGCTGATCGACCATCTCAAACGCTTCGATCAAAAAGTCTTCCATTATTTCTTGCATATCATCCATACCACATACCTCTTCTCATTAATTTAGCGGCTATTCTACCAAAAAATTGCCAAAATCACACAGAAGTTAGAAGTTTTTTGACTTCTTGGTAGAAAATATTAGGATCAAATTTGACTATATATCCATCGCCCCCAGCTTTTCTTCCTTTCTCCATACTATTTGGGTCGCAAATTGAGGAGTTGAATACAAGCGGTATCTTGGAGAATCTTGGGTCGTTTTTGACTTCATTGGCAAAATGGAAGCCATCGATCTTTGGCATTTCCACATCAGATACGATGATTTTGAGATGATCTGATAGCTTATCTCCGTATTGTTGGAAGAGAGATTCTATCTTTTCCTTGCCCTCTTCGCCATCGATTGCTTCTACGACTTCAAATCCCATAGCCACGAGATTTTTCACCACACGCTTGCGTGCTATGGAACTATCTTCTAGCACAAGTGCCAATCCTTTGAAACGCTCGTGCTCTTCAACAATGGTGATAATTTCATCAGCTTTCTTCTCGTAGAAGTTTAGCTCATCAATAATGCTCTCTAGGTCCAAAATCAGCAGAGTCCGCCCATCTTCAATGCGTGTCGTGCCGGTGATCTTCCCGCGCTCTATAGTGCTTGATGAGCTAAATTGCGCAGATTCTACTTGCTTCCAATTCACGCGCCGTATGCGCTTGACTTCATCGACTACAAAGCCTATTTGGACATTGTTGAACTCCGAGACGATGATTTTGTGCTTTCGGGGTGTGTCGTCTGCTTTGATATTGAGCCATTTGGAGAGATCGACAAGCGGGATAATTGTCCCGCGTAGGTCAAAGAGCCCTAGCACATAATCAGGGCTAGCTGGTATATCAAAGAGCTCATCTGGCTGCTCGATAATGCTCTGCACCTTGGCGACATTGACCCCATAAATCCCCTCATACACTTCATCATCTCGCAGCTCGAAAATGCGGAAGTCGATCAATGCTATCTCGTTATAGCCTTCAATTTGAGCGTCTAAAATGCTACCTGCCATAGTATTCTCCAAAATCTAAAATTCATATCAATAAACTGCCAAGGAAAAGTCATCTGCAAAACTAGTTTGCCACAAGAATATCGGCAGAGATTATAAAATAAGAATCCTTTTTTCACAATAAAAAGATGGCAGTGCGAAAAAGCTTTGCCATCTTTTACCAATGTGGAAGTGCCCTTCAATCACCCCAAGCTCGCACTTTTCTAGCGTTTGCCCATAGGGCTTATGTGCTTGGTTTTGGGGGGATAGCAAATCGTGTGTATTAGAGTGGGCATAGTGCTTGTATGCCGCGATTCTCTTGCTTGCAAAAACTCTAAAGTCATCGTCATTGAAAGCTAGGGATTTGATATGCTTGGCATTGACTAGAGATTGTGCATAGCTATGGATATAGCCTAGGCTTAGGGTGTCAATAAGCTTTAGCACACTTAGGGTAAAGGGCGCGCTTAGGGCAGTTATGTAGCATTCATATCCCTTGGTGATAAAGCAATCCCCGTGCGATAGTAGAAATGGCTGATTTTGGTAGGTGAAAATAGCTGGCTGGAGCTTACGCGGGTAGATTTTCACGCGTGGCAAAAGCCTAGAATCTAGCCCGAAGTCGTGGTTGCCCTCAAAGTAAAAGACCTCCATACAATGCGATAGGGCGTTAAGCAGTGCGATGAGCTCCCGATGGATCGTGGCATTATGCGTGATATGCGGGATAAACAAATGCGCAATATCTCCCATTAAAAATAGCTGCGCTGGTGGCTTAAGCAGAAGAGATTGCAGCAGCCCCGTGAGTCCATTTTCGCCGATATAGCGCGGATATGGTGAGCTAGAATCTAAAAATTCCCATTTAGATTCTAGTGGAGCTTTTGGGCTTGTGTTTTGGCTAGATTCTGGCTTGCTAGAATCTAGTGTGAATGTATAGCTTGGCTCTGGGATATAGTGTGCATCAGCGATAAAGACCGCAGGAGATAGGATCTCTGGGATATGGAGAGAGCTAGAATCTAGAGCGATAGCCATAAAAAGTCCTAAAAGTAAATGCAGTAATTGTGCCCTAATTCTCCCAGAATCTCAACTTTTATAACGCTATCTACTACGCGCTTTAAGCTCCTTGAGTGCCTAGCTAGAATCCATCGGGCTAGATTCTAGCTAGGCACTCTCATTATCTCTTAATATTCTTTAGATTATAATTGCACTTAATCCGCCAGAGATTTCTATGTATTAGGAAGCATTTGGGGATCATTAACTACAAAGGATACGATAATGGAAGTAAGATTTAAAGGCACTCCAGCAAAACTAAGTGCAAATACAATAAAGTCAGGCGACAATGCCCCAAAGGTAAAGCTCACAGCCAAAGACTTATCGCAAGTAGAAGTAGGTGGCGCAAGTGGGAGCTATCAAATCATCAATGTCGTGCCAAGCCTTGATACCGGCGTGTGTGCGACACAAACGCGTAAGTTTAATGAAGAAGCAGCAAAACTAGCCAACGCAAAAGTATATGTTGTATCCTTAGACTTGCCTTTTGCACAAGGCAGATTCTGCAGCACTGAAGGGATTGATAATCTCACAACGCTTAGTGATTTTAACGCAAAAGATTTTGGTAAGGCTTATGGGCTTATTTTAGAATCTTCTCCACTTGCAGGATTACTTACTCGTGCGGTGATTGTGGTAAATCCTGAAGGCAAAGTTTCTTATGTAGAAGTATGCGAAGAAATCACAAACGAGCCAGATTATCAAAAAGCACTAGCTAGTATCAAGTAGGGCGTGATGGAGCATCTCACATTAATAGAGATTGGCAAGATTTTGGATTTAGGAGTGTTTTACCTTGGCACAAAAGGCACTTGTGGGAATCCACGAGTGCGTCCTATGCGTTCTAACATCGTGCATAATGGCAAACTTTACTTTGGCACAACAATACATAAGAATCTCTACAAACATATCACACAATATAGCGGCGTTGAAATCTGCACGAGCAGCCCAGATATTTTAGCTCTGCGTGTGCGTGGAGAAGCAAGAGTGGCAAACCATATTGATGTCAAAGAAGCCCTTATAGCAAAGTATGAACGCATAGCAAAAGCGTTTGATAATAACCCAAACCACCCAGATTTTGCCATTTTCTACCTTGAAAACATCAGTGCAAGACTGCAGGATTTTGATGGAAATGTTTTCACTTATAAAGAGTAGGGAAGCGAAAGCTATCTATTAGTAAGGAGACAAGTGGTCGGAGTAGCGGGATTCAAACCCACGACCTCACCCACCCCAAGGGTGCGCGCTAATCAGGCTGCGCCATACTCCGCTACAAATCCCTAGAGATTTGTAAGCGCACATTATAATGCACTTTTCTTTTATCATCGCTTAAGCCACAATGCAATAACAAAACTCTATAATGCAGCGATCTCAATTATAAGGACTATTGTATGCATATTACACCGCTTAATCCCCTAACCAAAGACACACTAGAATCTATCGGGCTTAGCTGGCATACTGATGTGGATTCTACATCGTATATAGAAAATGAAATGGTAGAAATCTCCCAAGAAGAAGCAGATAGATTCTATGATGCAGGCAATGAGCTTTATGATATGTTTTGCGAAGCAGGGCAGTATGTCATTGATAATAACTTGTTTTTCGAGCTAGATATACCTGTGTCGCTTATCCCTATGATTAAGCAGAGCTGGGAGCAGGAGGTGCATTGGCATTTGTATGGGCGGTTTGACTTTGCTGGGGGGCTTGATGGGCTGCCATTAAAGCTGCTTGAGTTTAATGCCGACACCCCTACAATGCTCTATGAAAGCGCGGTTATCCAGTGGGCTATGCTTAAAGCCAATGGGCTTGATGAAAACGCGCAGTTTAACAATATCTATGAAGCACTGCAAGATAATTTTAAGCGCATTATCACACTTGGCGCAGATACGAGCCGCTTTAGCGAGATTTATGAGGGCTGGAAGATACTCTTTAGCTGTGTGAGTGGTAATGATGAAGAGGAGCGCACGACTAGATTCCTGCAAGAAATCGCTAGGAGTGCTGGCTTTGAGACGGAGTTTGCCTATATCGATGAGGTGCAGTTCTCCCAAGATGAGGGCGTGTTTTTTAATGAGTGCAATTATGAATTTTTATTTAAGCTTTTGCCGTGGGAGAGTATTGCCATTGATGAGCCAGAGCTAGCTATGCTTATGCGCTCTATTATGGAGAGCAAGGCTGGGATTTTCCTAAACCCAGCCTATACGCTGCTTTTCCAAAGTAAAAGAATGCTAAAAATTTTGTGGGATCTCTTCCCCAATCACCCCTTGCTACTAGAATCCAGTTTTGAGCCGCTGCAAGGCAAAGCACAAGTGGCAAAGGCTAGCTTTGGTAGAGAGGGGATAGGCGTGGAAGTGTTTGATAGCACGCGCACGCTCCTAGCTGGCAACACCCAAGACTATCAAAACTACAAAAAAGTCTATCAAGCCTACCACGAGCTAAACAAAAATGGCGAGTTTTACTACCAGCCAAATGTGTTTTTTGCCTATGAGTCTTGCGGGCTGGGCTTCCGCAAGGGCGGCTTGATTTTAGACAACTATGCAAAATTTGTCAGCCATACAATCCGCTAGAATCGAGCGCGCCTTGCGCTAGAAAAGGCGCGATACTTTGAAAAAGGCTTCACCCCCAATGCCACAATCACAAAAACCACCAATGCCAAGTAGCCCAAGCACCACACCAAGCAAGCCGCCAAGGTCCCTGCAAGCAAAGATTTTTTACTCGATATTTGGGCTTGTGGCGGGGGTGGAGATCGCTATATTTGGGCTGTTTTTTTTGGCAGCAGAAATGATAGGGCAGAAGTGGGCTTATGAGCATTTGGAGCTAGAATCTAAAAAGCTCATAACACAAATGCACAATACTGATTATCTCGCATTTTGGGCGCAATACCCCTACCGCATTTCTCTTATCACAGAAGATGGCGTTGTGATTTATGACAACACCATTAGCGCGGTGGATTTAGATAACCACAAAGATAGAGAAGAAGTGCAGATGGCACTTGCTATTGGTAAGGGCTATATCGAGCGCAAATCTACAAATACGCTGTATAAGGCGTTGTATTATGCGAGCTATTTGCCTGAGTATCGACTCATCTTGCGTGTCTCTATGAATCAAAGGGATATTTATGCGTTTTTGCTGCCTATTTTAGGCTATATGGCGATTTTGCTTATTATTACGCTGCTTTTAAGCACAATTATCACAAGCTATCTCACGCGATCCATCATCGCTCCCCTTAATAATCTCTCCGCCCTAGATGCTAAGAAGTTTCGCGCACCCTATCGCGAGCTTGTGCCGTTTTTCTACAAGATCATTACGCAAAGAAAGCAGCTAAAAAAGCAGCTAAAAATTATCCGCCGCCAGCAGCAGCAGTTTCAGGCAATTAGCCAAAATATCAATGAAGGCTTAGTGCTAATTGACACCAAAAAGCACATACTAAGCTACAACACCAAGGCAAAGGAGCTGCTCCCCACCCTAGAATCTAGCTCTTCAAGCGTGCAAGGAGCTCCAAGCACCGATTTAGTGCAAGATATTTTTGCTTTCATTGATTTGTTTTCCCCACAGATCCAAACTAGTGAGCTGCAAATACAAGACAACCACATCGAGTGTATCGCGCTTCCTATTTGGGGCAAGCTAAAGCCTAAGGCATTTGTCGTACTACTGCTTGATCGCAGTGAAAAAAACCAAATCCACGCGATGCGTAGGGAGTTTAGTGCCAATGTTACCCACGAGCTAAAAACCCCACTAAGTGTGATTATGGCAAGTAGCGAGATGATGAAGCAAGGGCTAATCCCACAAAAAGACTTTATGCTCTTTTTTGACAAAATCTATGATGAATGCAAGCGATTGCTAGAGATTATCAATGATATTTTAAAGCTCTCGTTTTTTGATGAGGGGGGTGAGAAGCTAGAATCTAGCGTGGTTAATGTCTATGAAGTAGCGCAGCGGGTAGTATGCTCGCTTGCGCCACTTGCTGCAGAAAAGGAGCTGCGCGTGCAAATTATCTGCGATGATCAAGCTTCTTGCACGATTAGTGCCGTGGCACGCTTGCTAGAAGATATGCTCTATAATCTTTGTGAAAATGCTATTAAATACAACAATCAGCAAGGATCTTTGGAGATTTGCATTAGCACAGGGGAGTTTGATCCAAGAGCCATTAAAGACTTCACCCATATCACGCCAAGTCTAGCACTCCCCATTGGGCAGGATGCTGCTACTATAACGATAAAAGATAGCGGCATAGGTATCCCAGAGAGTGAGCAAAAGCGCGTGTTTGAGCGATTTTATCGTGTCGATAAGAGTCGCAGCAAAAAGCTCGGTGGCACTGGGCTTGGACTCTCCATTGTCAAGCATATAGCCATATATCACAATGCGCATATATTTTTGCGCAGTAATGCTGATTTGCAGAGCAGTGATAGGGGCAGTGAGATTCTAGTGGTTTTTGCTAGGTGAGATTTAGCTAGAGAATTTTGTAGCGATTTTTATGAATTTACGCAAAGTCCTAACAAAGGCATAAGCGGCACAAACCACCAATACGACCAAAATCAAGGCAACAGGGGTAAGCAGCTTAACCCAAATCAGCAAAACAAAAAGTAGATTCTAGGAATCTGCCTACCTTGATCTACTACCCTTAAAGCTCAAAAGGCTTTAAGGGTAGAATCCACTTTTATAAAAGCTATTTTCTGCTAATCATTTTCACCCTGTTGTTTATCTCTTTATCTATTTTCTTTCCCTAGAATCCATAAAAAATGATCTAATTTTCTGCGATCTTGTGCATTTTCATTTTCAAGCCCATAGAACTCGGCAAATCTATCAATAGCTTTGAGAAAAGTATCGTAGTTTTCAAGTTTTCTAAGCTTTGTATCAATAAGCTTTTTTTCAAAAAAATTTGTGCCTACTAGCTCACTAGGCATATCCGCAAACTTATTGCTTGTATCACTTTTGTCATTGTTAAAAAACACCAACACTTCACGCACAAAGCTATCATAGATTCTAAAGGCGTTTTGATTGTGGTGGAAGCAGTATTTTGTCGCAAAGGAGTAAAAGACTTTTTTCTTATCATCTTTTCTTTTACATTCTGCAATTTGTTTAACAATATCCTTTAATTCAGTGTAATTTTGTGGGTTGGCGTTGCGTATT
The DNA here is from genome assembly GCF_008693005.1 of Helicobacter canis. Lineage (GTDB taxonomy): Bacteria > Campylobacterota > Campylobacteria > Campylobacterales > Helicobacteraceae > Helicobacter_B > Helicobacter_B canis. The sequence goes on from NZ_VXKE01000021.1 coordinate 136,004, forward strand.
TTTTGGTGGATTTGATCTTTTTGCTCTAGCTTGGTAATGTGTTTTGCGACTTCATAGATTCCAAATTTCGCAAGATTTGTGCTATAAAAGCTATCTAACACAGAAACCTTTAGTAGCACAATTTGCTGTAAGTTTTCTCGCCCCAATTTAGCAAAAACTCCATTTTCACTAAAAATATTTTCAACCACCTTTTCTTGCTCTCGGTAGTTTTCATATTTATTACTATTGTATATTCCCAAAATCCTGTCATAAAGCTTTCTCATCGCTTCGTTATGCCTACTCATCTATCACTCCCCTTGAGACTCCAAATACTCCTCATAACTCCCGCGGAAGTCTATAATTTCCGCACCATTGCCACTAGAATCCACTTTTAGCTCAATAATTCTATTGGCATACGCATCAATTAGCTCCCTATCGTGGCTGACACAAATCACATTTCCGCTAAATTTATACAACGCCTCGCCAAGCGCGATAATAGATTCTAAATCAAGGTGGTTTGTAGGCTCATCAAGCACTAAAAAATTCCCCCCTTCTAGCATAAGCTTACTTAGCACCATTCTGTGCTTTTCCCCACCGCTTAGAGCGTTTATGGGCTTTTCTTGCTCTTCGCCGCTAAAGAGCATTCGCCCAAGCGCATTGCGTATCTCACCACTCTCTTTTTTCTTATCAAAGCCCCTTAGCCACTCATACAGGCTCTCTTCTCCGCTTATCTCTTCGCTTACATTTTGTGGGAAGTAGCCCCTTTGCGTGGTCGCTCCCCACTTGACTAGCCCAGAATCTGCAGCCAACTCTTCTACCAAAATCTTACACAAAGTGCTTTTACCCACGCCATTTGCACCGATGATAGCGATTTTATCCCCGGGTAGAATCTTTAGATTCACATTTTTTAGCACGCATAAATCCCCATAGCTTTTTGAGATATTCTCACATTCTAGGGCTTCGTTGCCAATGGTGCGGTTGGGCTTAAAGACTATGCTAGGGTCTCGCCTAGAGCTAACCACAAGAGATTCAATATTAAGCTTTTCTAGCTGCTTTTGGCGGCTTGTGGCTTGGCGGGCTTTGCTCGCATTAGCTGAAAATCGCGCGATAAAGGATTCTAGCTCCTCTTTTTCTTTAAGCTTTTTGTTTCGCTCCATTTCCTGCTGTTTAGCAATGAGTGTGGAGGCGATATACCAATCATCATAATTCCCGCTAAACTCCCGCACAGAGCCAAAATCCATATCTAAAATATGTGTGCAAACGCTGTTTAAAAAATGCCTATCGTGGCTGATGACGACAAGTGTGCCTTCGTGGCGTTTAAGATTGTCTTCAAGCCACGATATAGAGTGTAAATCAAGGTTGTTTGTAGGCTCATCTAGGAGCAAAATATCAGGCTTGGGGAATAGCACTTGGGCTAGCAAAATCTTAAACTTATCGCCACCGGTTAGGGTTTTCATTAGCTCATTATGCGTGCTAGAATCAAAGCCTAGATCTTCTAAAATCTTTTCAATCACTACTTCGCATTCATACATTGGGTCTTCTTCAGCACAAATCATCTCTAGCTCACCTAGCTCGGCATTGATTGTATCATCGCTTAAATCACCATTTTCATAGAGATATTCTTTGTGTTTTATGGCGTCATATAATCGCTTATTGCCTAGCAGCACCGCATCTTTTAGACTAAGCTCTTCGTAAGCATATTGATCCTGCCCTAAAACGCCCATTTTTAAGCCCTTCTCTATCACCACTTCGCCGCTGCTTGCTTCATACTGCCCACTTAGGATTTTTAGAAATGTGGATTTCCCCGCACCATTTGCCCCGATAAGCCCATAGCGTTTGCCAGAATCTAGCTTGATATTGACATTTTCAAAGAGCTTTTTTGTCGCATAACGCATTGAAAGATTGATTGTTTGTAGCATTGAGATGTCCTTTGAGTGATACATTTAAGAAGAATAGGGCGTTATTGTAGCATATCCATAGAGAATCCACCTAAAGTGTGGCTGCTAGTTTGGCTTAAATGGCTTGGTGCTTGGCATTGACTTTTTTTATTAAAATATTATAATTTTTGGGAATCTCAGGGTGGTTGAATGCTTATGTTATCTGCTTTGGGGCGCGATTTTAGGGATAGGAAGATATTAAGGAGAAACAATGCAAACTACTAATTCTACACAAAAGATCGGCTTGCCTTATCGCTTTAGGCGGTATGCGATTTATGTCTGTGTGGCGATTATCGCTCTATCACTGCCTTTTATCAAAATCAATGGCAATCAAATCTTTTTGCTCTCATTTGATCATAAAGAGCTGCATTTATTGGGGATAGTCTTTAGCGTCCAAGAGCTGTATTTAATGCCATTTTTGCTGATAATGCTCTTTGTGGGGATATTTTTTATGACGACATTGGGTGGGCGCGTATGGTGCGGCTGGGGCTGCCCGCAGACGATGTTTCGCGTGATTTATCGCGATGGGATTGAGACAAAGCTTTTGGGCTTGCGCAAGCGTATTGACAATAAGCAAAAAAAGCCAGATTTCACACTTTTTAGCACAAAGCTTAAGAAGCTTTTGGCAATGATGATTTTCTCTGTGATTGCCCTGCTTGCTGCGGCGAATTTCTTGTGGTTTTTCGTGCCGCCAAGTGATTTTTTCGCCTATATTAGTGATCCGCTAAATCATAAGATTCTACTAGGATTCTGGCTGGGGATAGCATTGTTCCTGCTCTTTGATGTAACGCTTTTGGCGGAGAATTTTTGTGTTTATGTGTGTCCTTATGCGCGCGTGCAGAGTGTGCTCTATGATAATGACACTATTATGGCGATCTATGATCCCAAGCGTGGTGGGGCTGTGTATGCGCCAGATGGTAGCAAGAATCCCTTAGCACCCAAGAAGCAAAATGAAGCCAATGAATGCACAAACTGCGTAGCTTGCGTGAAAGTCTGCCCGACACATATTGATATTAGAAAAGGTATGCAGCTAGAGTGTATCAACTGCCTTGAGTGTGTCGATGCCTGCACTTCTGTAATGGCGCATTACAATCGCCCTTCACTTGTGCAGTGGAGCTCGCCAAATGCAGTAAGCACGCAATCAAAGGTGCGCTATGTGCGAGTCAAAACGATCGGCTATGTGGCGGTGCTGGCGATTATTTTTGCAATTTTGCTAATTGTTGGGAGCGGTAAAGAGAGTATGCTGCTTAATATTGATAGAAACACTCAAGCCTACTCCATACGCAAAAGCGGCGCGGTCAATAATGACTACACATTTTTGGTGGAAAACACTGACTCCAAGGCGCATAGCTTTTATTTTGAGATTTTAGATAATGAGAGTTTAGAGATCATCTCTCCGCGCGAGCCTGTGGCGGTAAAAGAGGGCAATAAACGCAAGCTTGTGGTAACAATTAGTGATAGAACTCCGCTGGATTCTGCACTAGAAGATAAGGACTTGCTACAAGATATTAGGATACGAGCGTATGCTATTGATGATGAGGGTATCCAAGTGGAGCGTAAGACATTCTTTGTCTATCCATCGGCAAAAGAGCTGCGCAAGGGTCGCTAGCACCTTGAGCTAGCAGTTGTAAATGTTGAGTTGAAACTGCCTTAAAGTAAGTGGTGCTATGTGGATTCTAGCGTGGTGCGTGTTGGGTCATCTATGGGATTTTTAAGAAAAATTAGCTAGAATGCGCCACACTAAATGCGAATCGAGGTTGTATGTTTGGCATATCTTGCTATGAGCCTACTCGTATGTGCGTAGCTTGTCGCTCTCGCAAGATGCAAAGAACTTTACTGCGTTTGTATATTAAAGATGGCTTGGTTGTGGGCTCGCTTGGGTGTGCGAGCAGCGGGAGAAGCTTCTATCTATGCAGTGAGTGCGCAGCGTGTGAGAAGAAAATCACAAAAGCATTGAGTCGATTTAGCGCAATTAAGGACAAATCCAAGAGCTTACAAATAATCCGGGAGATGGCAAAATATGAGTGATAAGGTAAAAATTGTAGAAATAGCAGCAGATATAGCAAGAAATGCCAAGGAAGTGCTTGAGAAAGCTAAAGAGCTAGGGCTTGATGTAAAAAATACAACCAGCTCTGTTAGCGCGGAAATAGCGCAGATCCTTGCCGATTATGTTACAACAGGCGTAAATCGTATGCCAGCCCCTAAGGCAAAGACCACAAAATCTAGCACAAAAGCCCAAAATACAAAAGATACAAAATCTGCAAAATCTACAAAGTCTCCTGCTAAATCCACCAAGACAGCAGATAAGCCAAGCAGCGATAAGCCAGCTAAAAAGGACACCAAAGAGCCCAGCGCGAAAGAGTCCAAGCCAGCTAAAAAGCCAAAGTCAGCCCAAGTCCTCAAAGAGCAGGATATACCACTAGAATCTAAGCAGGAAGTGGAGTTTAAAAAGGATTCCACCCTTGCCCAGCGTAACATTGGTATCCGTATTGTAAAAAAGACCGCCAGCCCAGTCGCCAGCCAAGATACATCAAGCAAGAAGCCCCAAACCTATGCCCCATCTATCCAAGAGCTTATGGGGCAAGATCAGGACATAGATGAGCCAATTAGAGCTAGAAAGTCTAAGAAGTCTCCTAAAAAAGCCGCGGTAGCACATAGGGGCAATGAGCAGAAAATCGAGCTGCTTGATAGGGATTTTAGCACGCATAGAAGCGATTATGATGAAGAGCAAGATGAAATTATGCTCTTTGATTTTAGCGAGCGTGAGATTGTCGATGAAGATAAGGAAAACCAAGAGCGACAAGCTATCACAGATCGCGTAAAAATCCAGCGCAAAAACCCTTGGCTAAATGAGCATCGATCCATTAGCCGCAGCCGCCGCAAGAAGCCACAAAGACAGCAGGCAGACACAAGCAAAGTGGCTCAAAGCTCAATCATAATCCCAGAAGAAATCCGCGTGTATGAGTTTGCAGAGAGTGCGGGCAGACCGCTTACAGAAGTGATTAAGGTGCTTTTTGGGCTAGGGCTTATGGTAACTAAAAACGACTTCCTAGATAAAGATGCTATAGAGATTCTAGCAGAAGAGTTTCAAATTGCCATCTCTATCCAAGCCCAAGAGCAAGAAGAGCAAGAAATCACCTTTGATGAGAGAGATCTTATCGCCCGCCCACCGGTAGTAACCATTATGGGGCACGTTGATCACGGCAAGACCTCCTTGCTTGATAGGATTAGGGAATCTCGCGTAGCTAGTGGTGAGGCAGGGGGGATCACGCAGCATATCGGTGCGTATATGGTGGAGAAAAATGGCAAGTTTATTAGCTTTATCGATACGCCCGGGCACGAAGCCTTTAGTGAGATGCGTAGTCGTGGGGCGCAGGTTACAGACATTGCCATTATCGTTATTGCTGCAGATGATGGCGTGAAGCAGCAGACAATCGAAGCCCTAAATCACGCCAAAGCAGCAAATGTGCAAATCATCATCGCTATGAATAAAATGGACAAAGAGAGTGCCAATCCTGATAAGCTAAAATCCGAGTGCGCAGAGCTTGGATTTGTCCCAAATGATTGGGGTGGGGAGTATGAGTTTATCCCCATTTCTGCTAAGAGTGGGGAAGGCATTGGTGTGCTACTTGAGACGATTTTGCTCCACGCTGAAGTGCTGGAGCTAAAAGCTTCTCCTAAAGCAAGCGTGCAAGGCGTGGTGTTAGAGGGCAGTATGCAAAAGGGTAGGGGACCTGTGGCGACTATTATTGTGAAGCAAGGCACGCTTAAGATAGGTGATCCAATCTATGCTGGCACGGCGTATGGGCGCGTGCGCTCGATGGTTGATGATATGGGCAAAGAAATAAGAGAGCTGACACCTTCAAGCGTGGCTTCTATCGCTGGGCTATGTGAGGTGCCAAGTGCTGGGAGTATGCTCTATGTGGTAGAGAGCGATACGCAAGCAAGAGAGAAAGCCCAAAAGCTAGCAGCCTATCTAAGGCAAAAGGAGCTAAGCAAATCGACTAAAGTGTCCTTTGATGAGTTAAGTGAAATGGTCGCACAAGGGCAGCTCAAAAATATCCCTCTTATTGTCAAAGCCGATACACAGGGTAGCCTTGAAGCGATCACCCAAAGCCTGCAAAAACTTAGCAATAATGAAGTGAGAGTTAGTATTATAGATTCTGGGGTTGGCGGGATTAGCGAGAGTGATGTGGCTTTGGCTGCTGCTAGCACAAATAGTATGATCTTAGGCTTTGGGCTGCGCCCTACAGGGATTGTTAAAACTAAAGCAAAAGAATCTGGCGTAGAGATTAAGACTTATTCTGTGATTTATGATGTGATTGATGATGTGAAGGCGTTGGTTTCTGGTCTTATGTCCCCACTTATCCAAGAAGAAGACACAGGGCAAGCAGAAGTGCGCGATATATTTACCATCGCCAAAGTTGGCACAATCGCTGGATGTATGGTAACTGAAGGCAAGATTTTGCGCGGGGTGAAAATCCGCCTAATCCGCGATGGTGTGGTGATACACACAGGCAGTGTGGCGAGTCTCAAGCGGTTTAAAGATGACGCTAAAGAAGTTGCCAAAGGCTATGAGTGTGGGATTATGCTAGAAAATTACAATGATGTTAGAGTGGGTGATGTGTTTGAGTCGTTTATCGAAGTGCAAAAGGCACAAAAGATCTAGCCCCCAATCAAACCCAAATGATCAAGCGATGAAAATATAAAAAGTGGATTCTAGGAGAGTGTGATGTCAGTGCATTTAGAGCGCACGCAAAGCCTGCTAAAAGAGCTTTTAATCGAGGCACTAAGCAGCTTAGAAGATAGCAGGATCAATGGCGTGAGTATTACTGATGTGCTCTGCTCTAAGGGCAAGTATAATGCCCAAGTCTTTATCCATACAGATAGCGATGATGGGGCTATGGTGTTAAAGGCATTGCGCAAGGCGAGTGGGATTTTGCGCGAGTATGTGCTAAGTAATAGCGGGTGGTATAAATGCCCTAAGCTTGAGTTTGTGATTGATGAGAGTATGGCTAGGGCGCAGAGCCTTGAGCGGATATTCCAAAGCATAGCCCAAGAGAAGGGGGCGCGATAATGTGGGTGGATTCTATAATGCCAGAGCTAGAAGCGATTGTAGAATCTTGTGGCTGCAAGCTCTATGATGTAAGCCTACTTAGAGAAAATGAAGCGCAGATTTTGCGCATAAGTATCATTAAAGATGGGGGCGTGAGTCTTGATGATTGTGAGCTTGTGTCCCAAAGTATCTCACCATTTCTTGATGTCAAAGATATAGTAAAAGACGCTTACACGCTAGAAGTAAGCTCGCCGGGTGTTGAGCGCGTGCTGAAAAATCCGCGACATTTTATGCTCTCTTGTGGAGAGATGGTGCAAATTAGACTGCTTGATAAGCAAGAGATTGTAGGCACGCTGATGAAAGCCGATGAGCAGGGTGTTTGGCTAGCAAAAGAAGCAGCAAGTGAAGCTTTAGATTCTAGTGGCTTTATCCCCTATGCTGCAATCAAGCGCGCTAAAACAATATTTGAATGGTGAGTGCTATGCAATCTATCTACACACAAATTAAGCAAGCGATAAAATCTAGCATTAAGTTCTGCTGCCCCCCCCCCTATAAGAAAATCTCTATCCGCATATCTGTATAAAAAGCGCAGAGATAGGGAGTTTAGCAGACTCTATCTTGCGCGCAAATCTGCTCCGCCGCTTGCATTCCTAAGCCACAAAGATCCCCCAAATACTGCTGCAAAAGAGACAAAAGCGCGAAAAATCCGCGTGCTTTTCTACAATGATTGGGGCAATAGCTGGGAGGCTTTAGAGCCATTGGCATTAGCCTTGAGCGCGAATCCTTTATTTGAAGTGATTGTGCTTGCTATGCCTTCAAGGGTAGAATCTAGCGCGTTTTATGATCTCAATGCAAGCATATCCACACAGAGCTTTGCGCAAAAAGTGCGCACTCAAGCCATCTTGGTGCAAGATATACTAGATTCTAGTGGTTTAGATTCTAGCTTGGCGCGTGCTAAGTCTTTGCACGCTCTTACGCAATGCCTAGAATCCACCCTTGCCACAAGCCCTAAGCCCCTTTGTCTCATAGGCTTTGATTCTGCGCTAAATGTCCCTATCACGCCGCAAGATTTGGCTGCGCATTATTGCTTCACTACGCGCCCGTATGACTCCCTGCGCCCAGAGCCCTTTAGCAACTACTCAATAGCACAAGTCTCTAAGCTTTGCTATGTGGAGTATGGGGTGTATATGTTCTCTGCTTGTGAGCAAGATATTAGCGCGTATGACCCTGTGCTTTTGCGCTATTATGATTATTTGTTTTCCCCCACTGGTTTCCATACTTGGCTTAGCTCTTCTAGGCAGAGTGTGCCTAGCTTGCTGCATATTATCACCGCAGGGAGCGCATACTTTGAGGCGATTTTAGCAGCCAACTTAAGAAGCCCGCAAGCGTGCGCAAACAAGCCCCTGCGCGTGCTTTGGACTCCTAGGTGGGCTGCTTGCGATATGCATTCTACATTTTTGCGCTATGTTGATGTGCTGCTTGAGCAAGCAAGAGAGGGGCGATTTTTACTGCATTTCCGTCCGCATCCAAATATGTATGATCATTTAGTGATAGAGTCTAAGATCCTATCTAAGCAACGCTGGCAGGATATTAAAGAGAGTATCGATCGCTATGGGAAGTGGGATATGCGCCCAAGTATCATAGAGTCCTTTAGCGATTGTGATGTGATCATTAGCGATACAAGCTCTATGCTTATTTATGCGTTTTTGAGTGGTAAGCCTACGATCTACACGCAGGGGGATAGCACTGCTGAGATTAGCGCGTGGGCTTTGCGCGTGGTGCAGGGCGTGTTTATCACTACGACTGAGGGCGAGCTATTGCAGGTTTTAGATGATTTGTGCTCGCATTTGCTCCAAGCTTTCGCACCTAAAGCCGCCCTAAGATCTTATATTTTGCAGCAGAACTTCCACTTCCCCAAGCAGGGTGCATCTAGTGCCATCACACAAGCATTACTGCAGGATATGACAGAACCTAACCTTAAGGAGCGGCAATGACTATCGGCTATACCACAGGGGTATATGATTTGTTTCACATAGGGCATTTAAATCTCTTGCGCAATGCCAAATCAATGTGCGATAAGCTTATTGTAGGCGTTACCACAGATGAGCTTGTGAGCTATAAAAACAAGCGTTCTGTGATCCCCTTTAGCGAGAGAATGGAGATCGTGCGCTCTGTCCGCTTTGTCGATGCGGTGATTCCGCAAGATAGTATGGATAAGCTTGCTATGCACGATCGCTTGAAGTTTGATGTGATGTTTGTGGGTGATGATTGGTTCTCCACGCCAAAGTGGCAGAGCATAGAAGCAGAGTTTGCTAAAAGGGGCGTTAGGATTGTGTATTTCCCCTATACGCAGGGCACAAGCTCTACGCTGCTTAATAGCGTCTTAGTGCAGCTACGCGATGAACACCACCCAAAGGAGCAGTGATGAAAAAATCTTTAGCAAAGCGGCTAGGCAATAAGCTAAGAAGAGTGGCGATCACGCTACTGCCAGATTCTACCTATAAAGATAGCTTGATGAAGCGATATGTCAATGTGATTAGTAATATTGTCGTAATCGTTGGGCAAAACTGCACGCTAAAATGCAAAGACTGCGCAAACTTCTCGCCATATCTCTCAAAGATTCTGCCCTTTTACCCAGCGCAAGAGATTATCGCTGATATGCAAGAGCTTATTGAAGAAGCGCAGATTGCGTATTTGCAGTTTCAAGGTGGAGAGTTTTTCTACCACCCAGAGGCGCAAGAGATTTTATCTTTCGCGCTTGCAAGCCCTAGAATCCACTCTATTTGTATCGCTACAAATGCAACCATAATCCCCAAAGACTCTATGCTAGATCTTCTTGCAAACCCCAAAGTAATCGTGCGTATTTCTAACTATGGCGCAGTGAATGCAAAGCCAGCCACTAAGCTAGAATCTATCTTACAAGCAAGGGGTATAGCGGTGATTTTGCGCAATACTTATCGTGGGGCTGGGCTGTGGAGTAAGTGTGGCGACAAAGACACAAAGCAACTCCCCCAAAAAGCTATGCAAAAAGTCTTTGACTCTTGCACCTTTGCTAAGGAGTGCCTAACTATGGAAAATGGCTTTATCACACGCTGCTCTAGGGGGACGATTGCGCATCTTATGCAAGGCTTTAGGCTTGGTAGGGGTGATGGGGTAGTGGTGCGACCTAGTGCGGCTAGAGCGTTTGAAACGCTTGTGGGTGGATTAGAGCTAGAATCTAAAGAGCTAGATTCTAGCTCTAAATTTGCAAGCAAACGGGGGGGGGGGGGGGAATCTTTGCCGATTTTTACCTACAAAAGCTTGCAAAGATTTATCACAGATCACCAGCCTATTACAGCGTGCTATTACTGCTATGGGAGCGAGGGGGTGCAGGTTACTCCCGGAGTGCAAATGAGCAAAGAGCAGCTAGAAGCAATCAAGCAACACCCCAAATGGAGCAATGCAAATGCGCTTAGAGCATAGAAGACTTTTTGGCTTGGAGAATGAGTTTTACAAAGTGGGGCTAGATTCTAGCTTTAGCGATCTCTCAAGCGCGGTGCGTGGGCTTTTGTTTGATGATTTTAGCCCTTGGGGCATTACAAGCTTTCTAAGCTTTCGCTATCCCATTTTAGATCACACGATGTTTGCAGACTTTGGGGTAAAGAGAGATTCCAAGCTAGAATCTCCCCCAGAATCTAGCCTGCATTTTAGCTACAAGACTCCTAGCTTGCAAAAGGCTACGCATATTGCAGAGTATCTTCTGCTAGAATCTATTGAGAGAAGAGTGGCAAATGCTAGGAGGATAGGTATATGTTTAAGCGGTGGGCTGGATAGCTCGCTGATTGTGGCGATGTGTAGGGCGTTGTATCCACATAGGGAGATTTACACATATAGTATAGGGTTTTATGGTGATGATGAGTTTAAATACGCAAGAAGAGTGGCAAGGAAGTTTGCAAACAAGCATTATGAGAAGACGCTAGGGTATGGGGAGTTTTTTAGCGATAATGCGTGGCTAAAGGCACTCATCAAGCAAAAGGCTGCGCCCTTGCACCCCAATGAGCTGCCCCTAGCTTATGCACTTGCCCAAGCGCGTAAGGATTGCTGTGATGTGGTGCTATGCGGTGAGGGGGCTGATGATGTCTTTGGCGGGTATTCGCATAATCTTATGCTCTATGCAAGCTATATGGGCAAGGCGCAGGAGTTTTATGCCTATATTTTAGAGCATTATCGCTACTTTTCTCTAGCGAAATCTCGCGCTCTAATCCACGAGAAATATCTAGTCGATGACACGCAAATGATCGCCAAAGTTTTTGGCAGCAATGTGCCAAAAGATATGCGCGATATAATGCTCTACTTTATCCAAGTCCTGCACACAAGGGGACTGATAGAAAGAGGGGCTAATGCCCTGCGCTTTTGTGGCTTTAATGATGGGTTTGTGTTTTTAGATTCTAGCTTGATTGATTTTGTCAATTCCCTGCCCTTTTCTTATAAGGTGCATACAAAAGCCCCTGTGCAAATACCGCTTAAAGATTATAAAAACTTTAGCGATATGCATTGTGAAAGCAAGTTTTTGCTAAAGAAAATCGCCAAGTCTTATCTGCCTAGCTCTATCATCACTAGGGAGAAAAAGGGCTTCCCTGTGCCTTTTGCCCTGTGGGATAAACAAAAAGCCTTTGATATAGAGCTAGATTCTAGTGTATTTAAGAGTGATGATTTGAGCTGCTGCAGCGCGTGGGAAAAGTTTATGATCTATAATCTCAATGCGTTTGTGGAGGTGTTTGGGGGGTATCGCAGACAAACGGGGGGGGGGGTAAATATTTAAGGGATTCAGCTTGGCTGGTGGATTCGGCTTCGGGTAGTCATTGCACTGATTTCACAAATTTTGGGAGAACCGCAGACCTCAAGTCTAGCTCTCTCCCCAAATTTGTGAAAAACAGCACAAGCAATACCGCGATTCCTAGAATCCTAGAAGAAGAAAAACAAGTGTCATTGCGAGACACTGCGCCAGTAGTGTCGTGGCAATCCAATTCTGCGCAAGCAGAATCCAATCAAATCAATGGCGCACGCAAAGCGTGCAACCTTGAAAGGACTTTATCCCAAACATCGCTAGAATCTAGCCATACCGCTCAAAAAGTAGAATCTAGCTTTAAAAAAGCGGACTCTATGGATTGCCGCGACTTGCCAAGCAAGTCTCGCAATGACAGAAAACCAAGCCCCCGCACCCTAGAATCTAAACGCCACAAACTACACACTAGCACCTACTCTTTGCACACATTCCTAGAATCCCAAGCCCCCCTAAAATCCCCCACAAACCTAGAATCCACTTTTGACAAAACGCAAATGGATTGCCACGCAACCGCCTACGCGCTTGCTCGCAATGACAAAAACAACACCCAAAGCTTAAGTGCATCGCAGGCGGCAGCAAAAAGCAGCAAAACACAAACAAGGATTCTAGTGCAAAACGATTCTAAGATTTGCGGTGGGGCTGTGGTAGCTTTGCGCCTTTTTGGGAAGGTTAGCGATCTTGGTGATCGTGCCTTTCACAAAAGGCGCAACACTGCCGCATTGCTCGCCCAAAGCTGAATCGTCAAAACCACTACTAAGGAGTAAAAATGGATAAGATCTATTGCATGAGCCATTATCTAGCTTTTCGCTACATTGCCGATGAGAGTAAAAACTTCTTCCCCCAGCTCTCTCATCGTAATTTCACCCCAAACTTCACGCACGATCTCATCGCTAGTGTCGATGAGCTAGACTCCTATATCGCAAAGCAAATGCAAGGGCTAGATCCTAGCACCACTGGTGTTATGCTTAGTGGGGGGATAGATTCTGCTGTGGTGGCTTCCTATCTACCTAAAGGTGCTAAGGCTTTTACGATGCGCTGCATCGCTTCACCTACAAGTATTGATGAGACAAAGCAAGCCGCACTCTATGCCAAGAGCTATGGGCTTGAACATATCATCGTGCCAATCCGCTGGGAAGATGTGCTTGTGCGCTTGGATAGTATCTTTAGCTTTGATGGCGTGCCCTGCCATAGTATAGAGCCGCTCATTGATATTTGCTTAAGCGCAGCAAAGTCTATGGGGGTTAGGACAATGTGCCTAGGCGAGAGCTTCGATCTAGTCTTTGGCGGTATGGATAAGCTTTTAGCAAAGGATTGGGGCTTTGATGAGTTTGTGGAGCGATATACATTTTTAGACCCTAAAAGAGTTTTAAAAGAATATGTCGATACTAAAGAAGTCTTTGAGCCATATAGGCAAGGGGAGAAAATCGACTTTTTGCGCTTTATTGATGAGATTTTTGCCATAGAGTCTAGCACTTCGTATTGGCGTATGTTTGAGAAAAACTCTATGCGCTATCTTGACCCTTGCCAAAAGGTGAAAGTAGCGCAGCCCCTTGATCTACAAAAGATAAGAAATGGCAGCCCAAAGTATATGGTGCGCGAGCTTTTTGCGCGGCGGTATAAGGACCTAGCAATCCCAGATAAAATCCCTATGCCAAGAGAGGTGGAGTTTTGGCTTAGGGACTATGTGCCTAGCAGAGATGAGTTTGTCGATGGGGCGCATATTGGACTAAGTGGGGATCAAAAGTGGCAGCTCTTTTGCTTGGAGCAGTTTTTGGATATGCACGATCCTAGATTCTAGGGTGTGGTGCTGTATGGAGTGGATTGGAAATATCGCGCTTTATGTGGTGCTTGCTTGTGGGGTGATCGGCTGTGTGGCTTCAATCATCGCTAGAGAATCCGCACTAGCCCAAGCGTATATGAATGGACTATATGCCATAGGACATATTTTTGTAGCTATTGCTGGGATCTTTGCAAGTATCCCTTATATCGTATCGTTGGTAGAATCTATCGTATCCCCGCTATATAGCCTAGCCCATATCGATCCAAGCCTAGCGATCACAAGCATACTTGCCATAGATATGGGCGGCTATCAAGTCGCTATGCAAAGCGCAGAGAGCTTAGAGGGCGCGACTATGGCGATGTTTGTTGGGTTTATGGCTGGGGCTACGATAGTCTTTAGCATACCTGTGGGCTTGCGGATAATCCCCAAAGCAGCGCATAAGGACTTCGCACTTGGGATTATGGTTGGGTTTTTAGGGATTCCATTTGGGGTGCTTGTGTCTTGCTTGTTTGTTATGCTAGATCCTGTGCTTATACGAGATCATATCGCCACACAAGGAAAGCCTACTTATTTGCTAGATTTTAGCTTGCCGTTTATCTTGTGGAATCTTATTCCCCTTGCCGCCTTTTGCTTAGTGGTTTCTTTGGGGCTATATTATGCGAGAAGAGTAATGCTTGTGGGGTTTTATGTGTTTGGGTTTGTGGTAGATATGTGGGGCAAAGTATTTCTCGCGCTGCTGCTTATAGAGCATTTTAGCGGTGGGGTTAGCTATGTGTTTGGGGGCTTTCCTTTTGATCCGGTGTTTGCCGATGAGAGCGATACAATGAGAGCCTTAGAGATTGCTGGATATACCGGACTTGTGCTATCTGGGACATTTGTTTTATGTGCGCTGCTAAACACCGCACTAAAGCTATCGCATAAGCCTAATGCTTTGCTATTTGGTGGGATACTTGCTTGTGCGAGCAATGTCCTAGCCGCATACCCTATGCTAGCTAATCTCTCGCCCAAAACTAGAATCCAAATTGTCGCTTTTAGCGTTTGCGGTGGGTTTTTGATTGGCGATCATTTGTCCTTTAGCGCGAATTTTCAGCCAAGTCTCATTGTGCCAATTATGCTAGGTAAGCTTGCTGGTGCGCTGCTGGCTTTGTGCCTTGCGCGATTTTTTGTAGAGCAAAAGTAGCCCACTGCCACTCGTGCTATGTCTAGATCTGCCACGCTATGGGCAGCATATTTTGGCAAATTTAAGTCTATAAGCATAAAGATTATGCTACAATCCCCGCTTATTTTGCTTAAAAATACAAGAGATTTAAGGAGCATTTATGGCAAGGAAATGTTTTTTTACAGGCAAGGGTCCAATGGTCGGCTATAATGTAAGCCACGCAAACAACAAAACTAAAAAGCGATCTCTCCCTAATCTTCGCAGCATTCGCATCAAGCTAAGCGATGGCACATCTATGCGCGTGAAAGTCGCCGCATCTACGCTAAGGACGATGAAAAAGCACGCCTAGCGTGTAAGGCGATCCATTGCTTAGCAAACTTAAAAGGCTCCTGCATTGGGGGAATTCATCAAAGCCGGATATTGATTTATCTCCCCAGCTTTATGAGCAGTTTAAGGCATTTAGATTTCCGCTTGTTCTTATCCAAGTCTTTATCTTAATCGGCACGCTTGGGTATTTTCTCTTAGAAGACTATAGTATCGTCCAAGCCTTTTTCCAATCTTCTTATACTTTTACAAACACCGGCTTTGGCGCGCTTAATGAGAAAGAGTTCGGCGCGCTGGCGGTTCTTTTTACAGCGTTTTTGATGCTAAGTGGCGCGGCGATCATCGCCTTTAGCGTGGCATTTATCGTTAGCATTGTTAATACGGGTGTTCTAACAGGACTCTTAAAGGAGAAAAAGATGATAAGCAATATCGCGCGCTTGCGCAATCACTATGTGATCTGCTACCACAATGAATACACCATCGAGCTAACCAAGCAGTTTAGAGAAGCGCAGATCCCCTTTGTCGTGGTGGATTCTAGCCCTGATTTAGAGAAGCAGGCTTTGACATATAAATATCCCTACTATATCATCGGCGACCCCCACACAAACACCGCTATGCTTAAAGCCCGTCTCTCCGCTGCGCGCGGGGTTGTAACATTTTCTAAAAATCTTTCCGACAATATCGCGCTAATCGTCTCTGCTAGGCTCTTTGCCCAAGAGCTTAACCGCAAGCCCTTGTATATCATCTCAAGTGCAGATTCTGAAGAGCAAGTCCAAAAGCTCCAAAAGCTAGGCTCTGACACGGTGATTTCCGCGCCTAAGCTTATGGCACAGCGCATTAGTGCGATGGCTCTGCGCCCAGATATGCAAAATCTCCTAGAGCGATTTGCCTACAAAAACAACAGCGGCTTAGATTTAGAAGAAGTGCTTGTGCCTAAGTATTCTTGGCTTGTGCTTAAAAAGCTCAAAGAAGGGCATTTCCGCGACTTTGCAAAGGTGTTTATCGTAGGCATTACGCAAAAAGATGGCAAATACTTCGCTATGCCAGATGAAGATATGGTGATCTCTAGTGAGTGTAAGCTGCTAATGATAGGCACATCTAGGGGGATAAGTGATGTGCGCAGGCTCATTATGAAGTCTAAAAAGCCCCAAGAAATCGACTATATTTAATCAATACATTAAGGAGATAGTATGGAGCATTTTCCAAAATCACGCCTAAACCAAGCCCAAATCGATAAAGAAGATCGCATACACACAAGTATTAACGACTTCAATGAAGCCAAGCAAGTCATCGCCGGGGGGGTGAATTCCCCGGTTCGGGCGTTTAAAAGCGTGGGCGGGACGCCAATCTTTATCCAAAAGGGGCAGGGCTGCTATCTCATTGATAATGATGGCAATGCCTATATAGACTTTGTGCAAAGCTGGGGACCGCTGCTATTTGGGCATAGCGATAGTGAGATTTTGCAAGCGGTGCAAGAGTCCTTGCAAAATGGCTTAAGCTTTGGCGCGCCAACAAGAGCGGAGACACAGCTAGCAAAGGCGATTATTGCTAGCTATGATGGTGTGGATAAGGTGCGCTTTGTAAGCTCTGGGACAGAGGCTACAATGAGTGCGATTCGCCTAGCAAGAGCTTTTAGCGGGCGTGATGATATTATCAAGTTTGATGGCTGCTACCACGGGCATAGTGATAGCCTGCTAGTGAGTGCTGGAAGTGGGTGTGCGACTTTTGGCAGTCCTAGCTCGCCGGGTGTGCCAAGCGATTTGAGTAAGCACACGCTAGTAGCGCGCTATAACGACATAGATTCTGTGCAAAAGTGCATTGAAGCAAGTGGGCAAGTAGGGGCGATCATCATTGAGCCAATCGCTGGGAATATGGGGCTAGTCCCTGCAGAGGCGGATTTTCTGCTCTCTTTGCGCAAGCTTTGTAGCGAGCGGGGTATTGTGCTTATTATTGATGAAGTGATGAGTGGATTCCGCGCGGCATTTAACGGCGTGCAGCACTTCGTGCCAATAGAGCCTGATCTTGTGTGCTTTGGCAAGGTGGTAGGCGGGGGTATGCCTTTGGCGGTGTTTGGCGGTAGGGCAGAGATTATGGATATGCTATCCCCACAAGGCGCAGTCTATCAAGCAGGCACACTAAGTGGGAATCCCATCGCCACAGCTGCCGGGCTTGCTATGCTAAAAAAGCTTGCTAAAGATAAGGGCTTGTATGAGCGGCTTGAGAGTCTGGCTAGGCGATTTGTCTCCGGGCTAGAATCTAGTGCCAAAGCGCATAATATCCCGCTGCAAACGCAAGTGCGCGGCAGTATGTTTGGCTTCTTTTTTGCCTCTAAGCCTGTGAAGAATTTTGATGATGCAAAATGTGCAGATACAGCGATGTATGCCCGCTTTCATCAAGAGATGTTGCAGCGCGGTGTCTATCTAGCTTGCTCGCAGTTTGAGACAGGCTTCATCTGTGCGCCAATGAGTGAAGCCATTATTGATGAAGCAATCCAAGCAGCGAGTGAGAGCTTCGCGTTTATCGCAAGTGAGCGCGCCTAATGCCAGCGTCTAAAGAGCCTAAAGAGCTAGAATCTAACTTCAGCGCATTGGATTCTCCACTAGAATCTAAGCTAGATTCTACCACTCCGCAATCCGCTCCACTAGAATCTAGCTTAGATTCTAGTGGAGAATCCACCGCAAGCACTAACAATAGCGATGAAAAGCCAAGTCCAGCCCAGCCCAAAGCGCAAAAGCTCATCGATAGCGCGTATGACTTAAGCCTAGGCATATCCATTGTAGTGGCGGTGCTGCTAGGGCTTGGGGTTGGTATCTTGCTGCAAAAGCTTAGTGGCAGCGTGTGGGGGCTAGGAGTTGGGATATTTTGGGGTGTGGGAGCTGCGGTGCTAAATATTTATAAAGCCTACAAGCGCACGAAAAAGGACCTAGAAGCCCTAGCCCACGACCCCAAATACAACTATGAAAAGTCCAAAGACTCCTAACTTCAATAAGCCTTAATCCGCTTTATACTAGAATCTTTGTCCATTTAACTACAAAGGAGTGAAGTATGGAGAAAGAAAATTTAGCTTTGGGTAGTCATTCTACAGATTTTGGCAACCCTAGAGAAGCCATAGACTTGATCAAAACTTACGATAGAGCATTTTACGGCGATCAGCAAGCCGCATACAACTCGGCAAAGCAGGTGCTAGGGATTATGCACGCACTCTATAAGCCTAGCAGTGTGATCGATGTGGGCTGCGGGCTTGGGACTTGGCTTAAGGTGTGGCAGGAGCTAGATTCTAGCGTGCTTGTGGCTGGGCTTGATGGCAATGAAGTGGGAGAGAGTGAGCGATTTATCCCTGCAAGTGCGTATGCGCAAGTGGATTTGACAAAGGATTATAGAGAGATACTTAGTCGTGCTAGCGCGCTAAAACGGGGGGGGGGGGGACAACTTAAGCGCGTAGGCTTTGGGGCTAAAAATGGCGATTACTGCGGCGAGTCTGCAGTTACGCACGCCCAAGTGCGCGCCTTTGACTCGCCTTGCAAAGCCCCATTTTTATCACCCAAGTCCCACCGCGAGCAGGTCGCACCAGAAAGCCTGCAAAGCCACGACTCTAGCCCAAACGATCTAGCTATGCTTTCTAAGCCTTTTGAGCTAGCTCAAAGTCTTGAGGTCGCAGAGCATTTAGACCATATTTTTGCTGCTAATTTTGTCCAGCTCCTTACTTCTCTTGCAGATGTGGTGCTATTTTCTGCGGCGATCCCCTACCAAGGCGGGGTGTGCCATATCAACGAGCAGCCCCCAGCCTATTGGGCGGAGCTCTTTGCCAAGCAGGGCTATGTGTGCTTAGACTTCTTGCGCCCTAGCATTTGGGGTGATGAGTCAGTGCTATGGTGGTATCGGCAAAATCTCTTAGTATTTGTGCATAAAGATAGGCAAGCGCAGCTCTTCCCCACTCTTAGCCCTGTATCAGTCCCAGCCTACCTACCACACCCAATAATCTGGGAGGAGAAAAACAAGTGGCTAGAATCTGTGCTTAATGCGCATTTGCACAAGCCTTTATCCACGGGGCTAAAGCTTATAGCCAAGTGGATTCTCATTAAACTCCACTTACTAGAATCCATCAAACGCATTGTAAAACCTAGGCATTAGTAGCCCGCTTGTGGCAGTGGAGCTAGATCTAGTATTGTCATTGTGTGGGGCAAGTCCGCGCAATAGGCTAGAATCTATTAGATTCTAGCAGGCGGTTTCAATATTGTGGGTTACTTTGCAAGGCTTAGAATTTCTTCTTTTGCACATCATCTTGGATCATTGAAGCGATCGTATGCACGCGCTGGGTGATAGCGTTTGTATTGTTGGCTATGCCGACATTTTCTTGCGTGATTGACTGGATTTGATTGATGGCTTCGTTGATATGTGTAAGCCCTGCGGTTTGCTCATTGACAGCTTCTGCAATATCATTGACACTTTGCACAAGGATAGAGATATTGGCTTCAATCTCACTTAGCGATTTGCTCGTTTTCTCCGCAAGCTTGCGCACTTCATCAGCCACTACCGCAAAGCCCCGCCCGTGCTCTCCAGCTCTTGCGGCTTCAATGGCAGCATTTAGGGCTAGGAGATTTGTCTGCTCGGCAATGTCTTGGATCACGCTTACGATGTTTTTGATGTCTTGGGCTTGGGTGGTGGCTTCATTGGTTTGCGCGCTGACATTGTGCATAGAAGCATTGATCTGCCCCACAGCTGTTACGCTCTGCTCTAGCGCGCTTGCTTGAGACTGCGTGCCATCAAGCAGCTTGCCCATAGAGCTCTCTAGTGTTTGGCTCTGGCTTGCAAGCTCATTGGCAAAGCCTTGAGAAGTTTTGAGCATTTTAACAATCTCATTACCAAGCTTATTGGCAGTGATCTCTACATCGCCCTTAGCTTCGGGGATTTGCTTGGTGAAATCAAGCTGATTGTAGGAGGCAAACACCGCGCCAATGACATTCATATCCGTGCCGATTTTGCACTCTAGGACTTTGAGCATTTTATTGAGCATTGTGATAAGTTCTTTAATTTGTGGATTATTAGAAGTGGCATCAATACGGGCAATCATATTGCCAGATTCTATGGCTTTAACCACTTGCAGTGTGCATTCCACAGCGTGCTTATCTTGGGCTAGATTTTGTTTAGTATGCTCGATATTTTCATTGATCGCTTTAGCCATTTTGCCAAACTCATCGTGGGTTTTGATATGCAGCAGTGGCGCATCGCTTGCTTTGTGATTGATAAAGTCAAAAAACTTGATAAGCCCATTTGTGATAGGCGTGATATGGCGGAGTTGATAGACGATGATCCAATACAGCAAGGCAGCGGTGAGCAAAATCGCCACCACAGAGAAGCTGATTTGCGAGATGAGATAGGTGTGTAGCTCTTCTTCAAAGTCTGCTTGGGAGTTTGAGGAGCAAAGTAGCCATTGATTTTTATTGACATTACACACTGCCACTTTGGCTAATCCATCAAACTCATAATGCAAGAGCGGCGAGAGTGTGTGGGTCTCTTTTGGTGTTTTGGCATAGAGGGTGTCATAAATCTCGTATTTTTGATTATCTTCAGAAAAAAGCACTTTCTCATCAGTATGGAGAATATTATAAGTGCCTCGATCATCAACTCCTACTAAAAACACCGAGCTACTAGGCGTGGTCTTTAGGCTCATAAATGCCTTTTGCAAATCTCTTAGGAATATATTTGCACCAATAACTGCGACTATCTTGCCGCCTTGTATCACTGGCACATATACAGAGATAGTAAGCTCATTGGTCGTAATATCGCGGAAAGGTCGCGTGAAGCCACCTTTGCCCGTGGCAAGCGCGTCTTTAAACCACTCTCTTGTGCGCGAGTCAAAGCCTTTAGATTTATCCAAAATATAGGGCTTGTTGCCAGATTGGACATCAGTTTTTATCAAAAGCCCATCGTGTGCATAGCCTAGATAGAGTGCGTCCATTGAAGTAAATCCGTAGGCTTCTTTGAGCCAGTTTGCGACATTTTGGTGGGAGAGATCGCCGCTATCTTGGAGATCTTGCACCACTCTTTGCATAAAATCCAGCCGCGCATCAAAATAGGTATCAATGAAATTTAGCGCGTTTTTCACGCTCTCTTGCTTGCCGTGGCTCACGCTCTCTAAAATCGCATTTTTTGCTAGGATATAGCCGATGATTTGGAACGCTATAAAAATAGCAATAAGCAAACTAATGATGATAAAGGCGATTTTCTGCGAGATACTACGCTTCCCCATACATACTCCTTGCAATTAGACAAAATGAGCTGCAATGCTACCAGAAAAAAAAAAAAAAAAACAAAAAAAACGCTCACAAACCCCCATAAATGCGGGGCTTGTGAGCGTTATTAAGTGATAAAAATTCTTAAGCGATAATGGCGTAAAGAGCTTTAGCAATATGCTTTTGGGCGGCTTTGGTAAGATAGGGGCTAAAGGGGATAGAGAAAATTTCTTGGCTCACACGCTCGCTTACAGGGAAGTCTCCTTGCTTGTAGCCAAGGTAGGCAAAGCACTCTTGTAAATGCAAGGGCGTAGGGTAGTGGATCGCAGTGGCTATGCCTTGGGCATTTAGGACAGAAGTGATGTGATCGCGCGCTTTTGCCACGCTAGAATCTAGGCTAGAATCTAGGTGGGGGCTTTTAGATTCTAGGTGCTTGGAGCTAGAATCTAGCGCGCGCAGGCAAAACTGCGCAAACACGCTGGTGCGATCTGGCGCGGTATATGGGAGGGCTAGGCTACTTTGCAGTGGCTTTAGTAGCGCGTAGTAGCGTGCTGCTACTTGCTCGCGCAAGTTTAGCTCGCGGGTAAAATGCCTTAGCTTCACACGCAAAATGGCGCATTGTAGCTCATCGAGCCTAGCGTTTAGCCCTAGGCTCTGGTGGTGGTATTTGGAGGCTTGCCCGTGGTTGCGCAAGCGTGCAAGACTCTGCGCTAGTTTCTCATCATCGCAGAACACCGCGCCCCCATCGCCGTAGCCACCAAGTGGCTTGCTGGGGAAAAAGCTTGTAACGCTAAGCGTCCCAAAGCTCCCAGAGCGTGCTTCTCTCTCTCCTAGAATCTTGCTGCCAAAGCTCTGCGCCCCATCTTCGATGATAGGGATTGCGCCTGCTACTTGATTAAGCGCGCTTACATCATAGGGCTGTCCAAACAAGCACACCGGGATAATCGCCTTTGTGCGGGGCGTGATCTTTGCGCTCACTTGGGCGGGATCTAGCGTGTAGGTGCTAGGGCAAATATCGACAAACACGGGCTTCGCCCCAAGGAATGCCACCATTTCTGCTGCGGCGATAAAGCTAAAGCTAGGCGTGATGACTTCATCGCCCGCGCCTATGCCAAGGGCTAAAAGAGCTAGCAGCAGCGCGCTTGTCCCACTAGAGCAAGTGATACAAAATCGCCGCCCTACAAAGCTAGCTAGCTCACTCTCTAGTGCTTGAGAGTGCTCGCCTAAGATGAAGTGCTGGGAGTGTAAAACGCTGGCGATTGCAGAGTGTAGCTCGGGTTTTAGGGTGTGGTATTGGGTGTGGAGATCAATAAGCGGGATTTGTGTTTGAGGCGATTCAGCTTTGGGTGAGCAATTTGACGCGATTGGGTCAATTTGTGGGTAGTCATTACCGCTTAGGTAACTCCCACCCCCAAATTGACCCAAAGCCCGCAAAGCCCCACCGCAATTCTTAGAATCGTTTAGGGCATAGTCATCGCAAAACGCAGTTTCTTTAGAAATCCTAGAATCCTTTGCTGGCTTGCTTAGATTTGTGGCGTTTATCCTAGAATCCACTTTTTGCGCTTGGGTGTTGTTTCTGTTATTGCGAGACACTGCGCCAGCAGTGGCGTGGCAAAGCGTAGCTTCTTTAGAAAACAAGGGACACCGCTTAGGCTGTGCCGATGTTTCTTTAGAGTCTATACTAGAATCTAGCTTTTGTGTGTTTGTGTGGATTGCTTCGGCGATTGTATCGCCTCGCAATGACTTGGAAGCTTGGCTTTCTTCTTCTAGGATTCTAGGAATTGCAGTGGGGCTTTCGTAGTTTTTTGGGGATTTTGGGGCAGAGCTAGACTTGAGGTCTGCGGTTGTCCCAAAATCCCCAAAATCTGCGGAATGCCTACCCAAAGCCGAATCCCTACAAAATAGCGCGGAATTTTTCTACCATAAAGACAGGATTATACCCCCTCTTCGCCTGCCTAAGCCCCGCTATGCCTAGATCTTCTTCACGATTGGCATAGCGTAGCGACGAGAAGCAGCGAGCCAAAAGCTGCTGGTTTATGATTTGATATGCGCCGATGATATTTGGCGCGGCTTTTTCGATGTGGATCACTGCCATTTCATCATTGATCGCTTCTCCAAAGCTAAAGGCGATGATAGGCAGCGAGCTAGAATCTAGTAGTGCGGGGTCTATGTTGTTAGAGCCTAGCGTTATTTTCTCCCTTGCGCGCACTGCTATACCCTGCAGCCCTAGCTCACCAAAGCTCTCTAATGCCGCGCAAATGCCAAGATATTCTAGCTCTAAATCATCGCTTTTAGCAGGGTTGCTATCAAGCCAGATTCTAGCTACTTTGGCTAGCTCTTTGGCATTTGCTTGCGTGATAGGCTCAAGCTCCCATTCGTAGCGTTGTAAGAAGTTGTTTAGGTGGTTTTTTTTCTTATGGAACTTGCGCCCGCTTAGGTGCAAGAGCTCTTCTACACTATAAACATAGTCGAAGTGATCAGGAGTGGGCTCTATAGAGATAGTGGGGAAAGCAAGCTTAAGCAAGGGGAGATTGCGCGCCTCTACGCGCTCAAAGTGCAGGGGGTAGCCATTTGCTTGCGCATAAGATTCTAGCGCGCTTAGGGCTTCTAGCTTGGAGGACTCATCGCCAGCAATGGGGAAAAAAAAGTAGGGAGTCTGCCCTTCTTTGTGCGTTTGGCGCGTTTGGATAAGTAGCGAGCCGCCACAAATGGCATAGCTAATCTCCCTAGCGTGCTTCCAAATGTAGAGATTGCCAAAGCTAATATCCGCGATAGAAAAGTGATCATTTTGCAAAAATCCTAGAATCTCACTCCTAGATTCTAGGGCTATGGGCTTGAAAGATAAAGGCATAATGTGTCCTTACATAAAAGTAGATTCTAGGTGGCTAGTCGATTTTGGGGTAGCTGCCTAGCCATTTGATCTGCTCGCCCCATTCATCAAAGATTTGGGCGATATGCTTATCTTCCCTATGTCCTACAAAATCCACATAAAACCCAGAGTCAAAGCTGTTTTTGCTGCGGATAGGGCGGGAGTCGATCTTGGTTAGGTTGATATTAGCGCGTGAGAAGCTCTCCAAAAAGCGCAGCAGTGTGCCGGCTTTCTCAAAGCCCTGAAGCCTTGCGAAAATGGAGGTTTTATCATTGCCGCTTGGGGGGTTGTGAAAATCGCTTAAGATGACAAAGCGCGTTTTGTTGCCTTGAGAGTCTTGGATATGGGAAAACATTAGCGGTAGGTGGTAGAGCTTGGCGGCAATGTGTGAGCAAATCGCCGCGCTCTTTGGGTCCTGCGTGGCTAGCTGGGCGGCTTTGGCGGTGGATTCTACCGGGATTTGCTGGGTGTTTAGGAGATTGTGCGCTTGTAAGAATTGCGCGCACTGCCCAAAGGCTATATCCTTGCTATAAATGCGCTCAATCTGGGATAAATGCTCGCACTGGGAAGCGAAGCTTAGGTGGATTGGCACAATGATTTCTGCGATGATTTTCACGCTAGAGCTAGCAAGATTGTCGATACACTCGCCTACTATGCCATTGGTGTTGTTCTCAATGGGGACTACACCATAGCGCGCTTGCTTGGATTCTAGCGCGCTAAAGATCGCGCTAATGGTGTTGATGGGTAGATACTCACTCATCGCGCCAAAGCGCGATTCTGCGGCTTGGTGAGTGTAGCTACCTATGGGACCTAGATAGGCGACTTTCTCTGGTAGCTCAAGGTTGCGCGATATGGCAAAGATCTCTTGATAGATTGCTTCTATGGCGTCTTTGCTTAGGTGCTTTGCAGGCAGAGAGCTTAGGCGAGCGATGATCGCTAGCTCACGCTCTGGGCGATAAATGCTGGCATTGCTTTTCAGCTTTGCTGCGCCAATTTGGGCGACAATCTCTAGCCTAGAATCTAGCAGGGCTAGCAGCTGCTCATCAATGCTATCAATCTGTTTCCGTAAGCGCGCTATTAAGGCTTCATCAGGCATTGTATCAGGGCGTGGCATAGGTCTCCTTGAGTGGCTCGCTAGAATCTAGGCTAGGTTTGTATAAACAGCTTGCACATCATCGTCTTCTTCAATCCTATCAAGCAGCTTCTCTAGCTCTTCTATCTGCTCTTCAGCTAGGGTTATGGGGCTTGTGGGGATTCTGGCGAGCTTGGCACTTGTGGGCGTGATCTGCAAGGATTCTAGCCCTTCACTTAAAGCTCCAAAGTCTGTATAGCTCCCATAGGCGATTAAGCTGCCATCTTCCAAAGACTCTAGCTCTTCTAGCCCATAGTCGATGAGTGCTAGCTCTAGCTCATCTAGGGGCATAGATTCTGGCTTGCTAAATTCAAACACACTTTTTCTAGCAAACATAAACTCCAAGCTGCCATTTGGCACGATAGAAGCACCGGGGCTTTTGTTGAAGTAGCTTTTTAGGTTGGCTATGGTGCGGGTGGGGTTATCGGTGGTGCATTCAATGAAGATTAGCACGCCATTTGCTGCTTTGCCCTCATAGCTTAGCTCGCTAAATGCGCCATCTTTCCCGCTAGCGCGTTTAATGGCGGCATCGATATTGTCCTTTGGCATATTTTGGGCTTTAGCAGTGGCGATTGCTGTGCGAAGCTTGGCGTTCATCGCTGGATCTGCGCCGCCCTCTTTGGCAGCAGCAGTGATGGCTTTCGCCAGCTTGGGGAAGACCTTGCTCATCTTGTCCCATCGCTTCTCTTTGGCGGCTCGGCGGTATTCAAACGCTCTTCCCATATCTATCCTTTAGCACAAATGTAAAGTGCGATTATAGAGTATCAAGGCTTAAGGTAGAATCTAACTAGAATCTAGGAGATTTCTTGCACTCTTTGCACATAGCTTTGGGTCTGTGCTTGGATAAACTCTCTTAAGTCCTTAGGCTCTAGCACCACCACATTTGGTATCCACATAAGCACTAGAGGTGCGATCTCCATAGCACTTGTGATGTGGAGTGTAATATCTAGGCTGCCATCAGTGTTTTCATCTAGGTGCTGATTGGGGGAGATTTTCTTGCGTTTAAAATACTTTGCGATTTTAGGATCTATCCATAGTCGCACCATAAAGGGCTTTGCCCCTGGGGAAAACCACGCATTCAGCGCATTATCTAGCCGCCCTAAGAGCTCTTGGCTTACTTTTTCTCCCTGTCTTATCTCACAGATATTTGTAATGCTATTGAGATAAAACTTCTTTATCACGCTAGATTCTAGCCCTAGCAAATACCACTCACCACTAAAGTTTAGAATCTTTAGTGGCAAAACTTCGCGCTGTGTGTTGCGCGCTCTGCTATGGGGGCTTTTGCTTAGGATATTTGGCTCTTTTAAAAACTCAAAGCTAATGACTTTATGCTCTTTAATAGCCTTTTGCAAGCGCGCGATAGACTCTGGCTCTAGGGCTATCTCCTCTAAATTTGAGCGGGTGAAAAACGGCTCTGCATTGTGCGCGCTGGTGGATTCTAGGGAGTTTAGGAGGGAGAGCATTTGGGATTTTATCTCGCCATTCATACTATATGCAAAGCTTCTTAGCAGGGCTAGAGCGATAAATGAGTCTGCTTGGCTTATGCTCTTTGGGAGCTTACTGCCTAGGAAGTAGATAGTGTCTCGCTCATAGCTAAAATCCGCGCCCATCATCTCCACATCTCTGCGCAAAGTCCTAAGGCTTACGCCAAACTCTTGCGCTAAGCTCTTGGCACAGAGTGAACCATCGCTTTTGGGGTGGTAGAGTAGGGTTAGGATTTTAGTAAGTCGCGCGAGTCGCTGGGTATAGTCGTGCCTAGGCATAATGCTCCTTTTAGAATCTAAACTTTTGCAATGGATTCTAGGATTTATAAAGGGGGCATTGTAGGGCAAATTTCTAAATCTTTGACATAACGCTGTCAAAGCTGCGTGCTATAACTTCGCCCTAGAATCTAGCTTTGCAGTGGTCTGGTGTAGGGGGCTTGGGCTGCATTGTCCTTGCGTTTTTTTTTTTTTTTTCATTAGAATCCCTGCGCAAATTAAATCTAAAAGGAGCGAGAAATGGCACAAGAATCCGTGGAAAAAGTTTTTAGCAACAATAAGCGTTTTTCTATCCCTAAATATCAAAGAGACTATGCGTGGAAGAAGAAAAACTTAGATGAATTGTGGGGGGATTTAGAAGAAGCAAAAAATGCAAGCAGTGATAGTATGGGACATTTTCTAGGCACTATCGTTGTAGCAAAAGAGCCAAATAGTGATGTCTATCATATCATTGATGGGCAGCAAAGAAGCACGACAATCTTTATGCTCCGCTATGCGCTTAACGCTAAAACAAAAGATCCTGCTTGGAATATGAATATTTTTCGTGATGAAAATAGAGAGCTTAGATTGCAAGTTATCCCTACTAATCAGGAGTTTTTCAAAGAACTGCTTGCACAAGCAGATAACAATAAGCGCGATACAAGCCTGAAAGATAGGATTGAGACAGATGGGCAAAAGCGATTGTATGAAGTCTTTGAAGCGATTTGGGATCGCGTGCGTGAGCTAGAATCCACTCAAGCTAAAGAGTATCTCTCTGTGCTAGATAAAATGGTGCTTATGTGGCTAGAGGAGGCAGACTCTGGGCGTGCTATACGCACATTTCAAAGTGTCAATGATAGGGGCGTGCCACTTCTTTTGCTAGATAAGTTAAAAGCCTTGCTTATTTTGTATTCAAACAAATATAGCAATGATAATGGCACACTTGATAATAAAATCAATGAACGATTTGGAGAGATTTTTAAAATCGCTACGAAAATACGGAAGCATAAGCTTAGCTCATCGCTTGGCGATAGGGAGTTTGCCAAGGAAGTAGAAACGCGTGTTTTTAACTACCATGCTTTGGGACAGAGAGTTGGGCATTATAGATATGGTGCAGATAAGTCGTTTGACGCAATCAAAGTAGTATTAAAATCCAAAACAGAAAATCCACAAGAGTTATTAGAGTATATTGATACATACTCTAGTGATTTGCTTGAGTTTTTTGAAGCATTTTATCGCGTTATGCAAAGGACAGAGACAAGCGCAGAAGCCTTTAAGCTTCTCTATGTTTTAAGAATCAATCCTTTGTTTTACTCATCATTAGTGAGACTAGAGATGAATGGGGCTTTAGATGATGAGTGCTTAAGGCTTTTAGCACAGGCGGAAGTGTTTTTCTATGGCTGTGGTTCAAGTAATGATTCAACGGCATATAAGCTTTGTGAAGCTACTAGCGATAAAGATAGCTTTAAAAACAGAGTGATACAAGATTGCAAAGATTGTTATAAGAGTGATTCTAGTATCAGTGATGTGCTTAGAGATATAGCAAGAGATGGTTATAGCTGGGGGAAATATTTTCGCTATTTATTTTTCACTTATCGCTGTGATGATATGGACGCTAGGGCTTTTAATGACCTGCTTGAAGAAGATGATAATGGGGATAGCAACAAAACAATGCAGCCATACGATATAGAGCATATTGTCCCACTTAATGCGATTGAGAATGGCTCGTTACGCCAATATGGCTTTGACACTGCTGATGACTTTGGTGGCATAAAAGATAGTTTTGGGAATTTGCTTGTTTTAGAGAGTAAGCTTAATAGAAAAATACGAGATGGCGGGGCGCAAATTAAAAAAGAAGCTTATAAAGATTCTAAAATAGATTACAACAGAAAGTTTGCAAATACACTTGAATCTTTTGGCAAAAAACACATAATAGAAGAGAATGAAAAATTCACGCAATGGGCTAGAGAGTTTTTCAAAGATTTTTTATGCTAAATGCTAGGCTCTCTTAAGGCGGTTTAAGAGAGCCTTTGCTGCTTATATATCCGCGCAGATTCTGCTCAAAATATCTCCATAAATTTACACAACTTTCTATAAATTACACTCCTTTGTCATAACGCTGTCAAAGATTTATGCTACGCTTATGTGATGTAACTCCCTATAAAAGGACAGCTATGAATCTCTCAAAATCTCGCTTTATCAAAGGTATGCAGTGTCAAAAGCTGCTATGGCTTCTAGCTCATAAAAAGGACGCCATAAGCCCGCCAAGCAAGGAGCAGGAGCAGATTTTTAGCATAGGCAATGAAGTCGGGGAGCTTGCCTGTGAGCTATTCCCCAATGGAGCTAGAATCCACTTTTGTGATGGCATAAGCCATAACGCTAAACGCACAAAGGAGCTGCTAGATTCTGGTGTTAGTGTGATATATGAAGCGACTTTTATATATGAAGGCATTGTTGTGATGGTAGATATTTTGCAAAACACACCACAAGGGCTTATCATCAATGAAGTGAAAAGCTCTACAAGTGTAAAGGAAGTATATATCTATGATTTAAGCGTGCAGCACTATGTCATTACACATTGTGGATATAGTATAAAGGGGGCGAATCTTATCCATTTAAATACAGACTATAAAAGGGGTGAATCGCTTGAGCTAACAGAGCTATTTTCTATCGTGCCTTGCTTAGAATCTGTGCAAGAGTTTGTGCCAAAGATTCCAGCAATTTTGCAAGAGTTTGCTAGCACTTTAGAGCAGACAAATGAGCCTAGCATTGATATAGGGCTGCATTGTGATGATCCCTACTCCTGCGAAGCAAAGCCATATTGCTGGGAGGCTCAAAGGGGCATAAAGGGGGAAGATTCTATTTTCAATCTTGCTTGGCTTAAGAGCGATAAAAAGCTAGAGCTATACAGGCAAGGGGTATTACGCTTTAATGATATAAAAGATATGGATAGCTTAAGCTACAAGCAGATTCTACAAGTAGAATGCTTTCAACAACAATCTGTGCATATACAAAAGGATAAAATCAAGGAGTTTTTAGGGAGTTTATCCTACCCCATTTATCACTTAGACTTTGAGACATTTCAGCTCGCTGTGCCTAGATTTGTAGGCACTTGTGCGTATGAGCAAATCCCCTTTCAATTTTCACTCCATATTCAACATAAATACGGCAAGCTAGAGCATAAAGAGTTTTTAGCAAAAAGTGGCATTGACCCTAGAGTTGAACTCATCAAAACCCTGCTAGATTCTATCCCGCAAAATGCCTTTATCCTAGCGTATAATGCGAGCTTTGAAAAAGGTGTGATTACAAGACTTGCTACAAGTTTTCCGCAGTATGAAAAAGAGCTTTTACATATCGCTTCACAGATTGAAGATTTAATGACACCATTTGGCTCTAGGCATTATTATCACTATAAACAAAATGGTAGCCACTCTATCAAAGTCGTTTTGCCAGCCCTTGTGCCACAAATGGAATCTGCTTATAAAGAGCTAAATCTCGTGCATAATGGCGGAGAAGCAATGGAGTGCTTTGCCGCGCTAGAATCTATGCCAAAAGAGACACAAGAAGAATATCGCAAAGCCCTTTTAGCATATTGCAAACTTGATACACTTGCTATGGTGGAGATTATAAAGGCGTTGGAAAAGTTAGTGGGCTAAGGGCTTTAAAGCAAAGAGGTTTTATCTCTTTTGATTTGGGCTTTATGTAATGGTATGCTATCATTCTAATTTTACAATGAAAGGAACACTATGAGTAAGAAAATCTACAAACCACAAACTAGAAGAGAGCTAAAACATTTTGTCAATAATGAGAGTATCCATTTGGGTGATATTGATACAAGTGCTATTGATAGTATGTCTTTTTTGTTTTTCGATTCTACACGCAAGGATTTTAGCGGGATAGAATCGTGGGATGTGAGTAATGTAACTGGTATGTCTATGATGTTTTATGGAGCAAAATTTTTTAACGCTGACATCAGCAAATGGAATGTTAGCAAGGTAACTTATATGGATTATATGTTTAAGAATGCAGAGAGTTTTAATCAACCTTTAAATTCTTGGGATGTCAGTCAAGTAACTAGTATGCTTTATATGTTTGCGGAGGCAAAGAGTTTTAATCAACCACTAGATTCTTGGGATACAAGCAAGGTAACTAATATGGCAGGAATGTTTTGTGACGCAACAAGCTTCAACCAGCCGTTAGAATCGTGGGATATAAGCAATGTATTCTACATTGCTTATATGTTGAATGGTGCGGAGAGCTTCGATCAGTCGCTAGATTCTTGGAATTTGACTATTAGAGAGCGGAAAATATGTTTTGGGGATTAGATAAAGATAGATGGCAAAGATTCTAAAAGCTTAGAATCTGCTCTTTCATATTTTGCTTTTGCCAAATGTGGTGCATTAACTCCTACAAAACCCCTGCAAACTTACGCAAAAATTCTCTTGCAATTCTACATACATTTTAATCCCCTTGACATAACGCTGTCAAAGCTGCTTGCTAGAATCTCCTACATAGTAAAGATTAAGGAGCGACAATGAGCTATAAACATCGCATAGAATCTATAGTAAAAAGTTTAAGTCAAGGCGTGTATGAAAAAGATGAGGCATTAAAGCTTGTGCTACTCTCATTTATAAGCGGTAAATCCGCCTTTTTGTATGGACCTCCGGGCACGGCAAAAAGCCTTGTCGCAAGGCGTGTGGCGTTAGCATTTGATATGAGTGATAGTAAAAAAGTAGATTCTAACACTTTCTTTGCCTACTTAATGAACCGCTTCAGCACACCAGAAGAAATCTTTGGTCCAATCGACATAGCAGAGCTGAAACAAAATCGCCTTACACGAAGCATACAGGGCTATCTCCCTACCGCACATTTTGCGTTTTTAGATGAGATTTGGAAAAGCTCTCCAGCTATCCTAAACACACTTTTAACCATCATCAACGAAAAAATTTACCGCGATGGCAATATGGATATAAAAGTCCCATTAAAAGGACTAGTGTGTGCGAGCAATGAGTTCCCCGCACCAAATCAAGGGCTAGAAGCCTTATATGATAGGCTTATTGTGCGATTAAAGGTCTTGCCCGTTGAGAAAAAAGCTAGTTTTGAAGCCCTACTGAAAGGCACAGATGAAGCACAGCTTACTATCACAAATCCTATCACACTAAAAGAGCTGCAAGACATAGCGCAAAAGGCTAAAAATGCCACATTTTCTCAGCAAGCCCTACGAGCACTCCACACCCTAAAAGCTTCTATAAAATCCCACAATAAATCCTTGCAAACAGACATAGATCAAAATAGTGAGCCCAGCGAGCCAATTTACATCTCTGACAGGCGGTGGGTGGCTATGGCAATGCTTCTAAGGACAGCGGCAGTTTTAAGCGATAGAGATGAAGTGCTACTTGTAGATATTATGCTTTTAAAGCATTGTTTATGGAGTGATGAGACACAAACTCAAGTGATACAAAATCTTCTAGAAAAATCGATGCAAGCTATCTTGCACGATGATCCGCAATATGACATACCAGTCTTGCAAAAATTATATCAAAACCATTATGATAAAAGCATAGCAGAGCTTTATGACAATTATCAACCAAAGCAAATAGATGAAAAGATAAAAGATCTTTATACTAAAGAGTGCGATAATATCGCCCAAAAAATTGCTGCAAAGCAAAGCGCAATTCAAGAAGATCTTGATACCGCGCAAAGCAAAATGGCAAACCCATTTTTAACCACTAGGGATTATCAGCCTATATTGCGCAATATTATGCAGATACAAGATGAGTTAAAGCAGCTTGAAATCGCTCTAGAGCAGCTAAAAACCATTATACAAACCCAGCCTACACCAATTCCACTAAGATACACAAAAATAAAGCCAAAATATAAGCCAAAAAGCAAAAAAATGCTAAAAAAACTTGTAGAAGATGAGAGTGTTTATCTAGGTGATATTGACACAAGTGCCATTAAAGATATGCGCGAGTTGTTTAAAGACTCAAAGCGCGTGGATTTTAGTGGGATAGAATGTTGGAATGTTAGCAAAGTAACTACTATGAGAAGTATGTTTGAAAATGCAAAGCATTTTAATCAGCCAATAGGCGCGTGGAATGTAGAGAGCGTAACAGATATGAGCTATATGTTTGCTAATGCGGTGAAGTTTTACCAAGTGCTTGATAATTGGAATGTCTGTAATGTAACTAGTATGCACTATATGTTTTGGGGCGCACATAAAATGGCGCGCCGACCTAAATGGGCTAATGATCAAGCTTTGATGGAGTAGGCTATGCAGAGCACACCACAAGACATAGAACACAACCCACGCTACACAGCATTGCTACAAAATGAAGTGGTGCGAGCGTATTTGGACAAAATCCACGCTAGCTATCTAGCGCTCCAAGATAAGCTAGCTTCTAGCCACCCCTTTTGGCAAGAAGAGTTAGCGCACTATAGGCGAGCACTCACGCCCACTATCAATCACCAAACCTTACAAGATGATAGGCAAAGCTTTTTGAGCTATAACCCAGATCATCAAAGCGAGCTAGACTCCCTTGTCTCTAATCATCAAGCAAGCCTAGATTCTAACAGGGAGCATATTTTGCAGTATTGGGAAAAAGTCCTAGAATCTAAAAAATCAATGTGGCTAGAGCCTAGGAGAAAACAAGCAGAAAGAGAGTATATCCAAGGTCTTATAGGAGCTTTAGAATCTATACTTGAGCTACAAGAGACGCTAGGGGATTTGGAGCTAGAGTCATCTATTTTAATGCAAGAGATGTTGGAGGGAATGAAGTTTGATATAAGTATAAATGTGCGCGGCGTGGGCGATGAGACGGAAGATGGGACAGGAGAAGAGCAAGAGCGGGATAGTCGGCAGGGCTTATATGGCAGTGGGCTAGGGCAAAAAGGCTATATTGACATTGCAAAAATTAAGCAGTATTTGAAAACTTTACAAAGCAGTAAGCACTTGCGCACAATCGCAGATCTACTAGGCAGGGGCAGGCAAGATGGAGGTGTGCTGGGCGCAAGCACTATGGGGGATTCTAGTGTAAAGCCATCGAGTAAATATAAAGAAGAAATGTGTGGGGTAACTTTAGGGCGTGATTTGGCAAATCTCTTGCCCCAAGAGCTAGCAATGCTAAATGACCCAGACTTAGAGCTACTCTTTGATCTCAAATATATTCAAAACCGCCTTTTCTGCTTTGAGAAGCAGGGCTTTGATACGCCCAAAGAGCAACAGCAAGAGAAAACTAAAGGTGCTATGATAATCTGCGTGGATACCAGCTCTAGTATGCAAGGCACTCCAGAGTATATAGCAAAGGCTTTGACACTCTATCTTGCTACAAAGGCAGATATGCAAAGCCGCGCTTGCTATCTTATCAACTTTTCTAGCACCATAGAGACTATTGAGCTAAGTGGCAAAGATGGCAGGGCGAAGCTTCTAGGCTTTTTGACGATGAGCTGTAATGGTGGCACTGATGTAGAGCCAGCATTAACAGAAGGGCTTAAAAAAATGCAAGAAGATGATTTTGTGCAATCAGATTTGATTGTCATTACAGATGGTTGGTTTGGGGCGATTTCAAGCGACTTAGAGAAGCAAGCACAAGAGCAAAGGCACAATGGCAATAGATTCTATCTATTAGACATAGATGGCACTTATGGCACGCATACATCTTTTGATACACATTGGGTATATGATAGCCACACAGATAGTCTGCATACTCGGCACTCTCACCCTAGCATTAGCTAGATTTACTTAAGTCTTTTATATCTTGGATTTAGCCTTGACACAACGCTGTCAAAGCCCTTTGCTATAACTTCACTTGCCTTATTTTCACACATCATCACACACAAAGGGGAGCTATGACTTTAAGCACACATTACACAAAAGACGCTTTAGAATCCATCTTTGCCACCGCGCAAAAGGCTGAGTTTATGGGGATTATCTCTGCATATAGAGAGCATAAAATCATCAATGGAAAAACACAGCCCCTAAGCGAGCAGGAGAACTACTATCGGCATAAATTTTTGGGGCTAATGCTCAATGAAAGGGACATTGATTGCGCGAGCTTTTGCGCGCTATCACGCAAGCAAGATTTAAGCAGCACTTCAGCGCAAGGGCAAAAAGTGGATTCTAGGGCTGGGGTGGATTCTAGGGTGGATTCTGGGGCTGGGCAAAAAGTGGATTCTGGGGTGGATTCTGGGGCAGGGTCAAAAGTGGATTCTAGGGGTGAAAATCAAGCAGGGAGTGCGGAAGTGGATTCTAGCCCAAGCCCTAGCAGCAGCCCACGCACAGGCTCAAAATATGAGTGGTATTTCTATCTTGTGTGGAGTGAAAACGCAAGCGATGGCATTGAGATTGGCAAGCTTGGCAGGGCGTGTGGCAATGCCTATTATCTCTCAAGCGGCGGAGTAATGCACGGCTTCGCCCCGCATAAACGCGGCATAAGGCTTAAGCCCTACATCGGCAAGGGGCGTATAAGCCCGCAAAGGGTGATCAATATGTTTCATCGGTGGTTTTTAGAGACAGATGGCACAGAGCTTAGTGGAATCCACTTTTATCAAACTATGCAAAATAGCTCATTGCGGCGGCAGGCGCGCGGAAGCCTCGCGCGATCTTATAATATTTCTCATTTGTATTACGCCCTCCCACGCTTTGACAAGCAAAATCCACGCTTAGATGCAGAGGCATATCTGCGATCGGATTCTATGATTACAGAGAGTATAGAAAACAAAACTTTATCGCCCTTTATGCTTGAATATATCTTTGAAGAAAGGGGGCTTATGTTTGTGGATAAAAGCAGCTCTCAATTTTTGTCATAACACTATTAAAAGCTTTTGCTATACCTTGACTTGCAAACATAAAGGAAAAAATGGCAGATAAAAATAAGGCGAAAGATTTTCATCTCAAGCACAAAGATTTTATCAGTAAATATAATGAATATCTTAGCCAAGAAACGCATCATTTTGATATGGCTACAAAGCAGTGGATAAAAAGCACAGAGTTCTACAAAAGTAAGGCGATTGAATGCTTGAAAAAAGCTGATATACAATGCGATGATACACTCATAGCGGAGATTGAAAGCTCATTATATTCTCCTTTCACAAGCTGGGAGTATGTGTATGAAGAAATTGATGAGTATATAGAGATTCTAAAAGCACAGAAGACACAGAAACAAACGCCGCAAGTGTGATACAGCAAATAATCATTATAATTTAGCAAAGCCAGATTCAAAACTCTGCGAGTTTTGCTTAACGACTAGAATCCTAGCGATAGTTCTTTTATACAAATAGATTGCCACGCGGTGCTATAGCAAGTCTCGCAATGATAGCACAACACTCCACAAGTGAAAAAGTGGATTCTAGCAACGCTCAAGTCTCTGGCAAGACAGAAAAACCGCCGCTATTTTTTCTCAATCTCTCCACATTTTTTCATCTTTTTCACTCACTTTGACACAACGCTGTCAAAGCCGTGCGCTATAACTTCACTCATCAAAGCGATACTTCACTTTGCAATACACACAAGGAGTGATTATGGTAGCACAAGCAAAAAGAGACAATAAAGTCCTAAGCAAATATAAAGCAAGAAAACAAAGGGCGTTGAAGAAGATAGAAGGCGCACTTATAGATCCTAGCAAAGAAGCCTTGCAAAAGCTCTTGCCCTTTAAGCCCATAGCCAACGACAAAGACTATGAGAAAAAGTTTTTTGTCGCATATCTTATGGAGCTTTTCCCACATCTTATGGATCTTGATAGCTGCTTTAGGCTTTTTAGGAAGCATTTTAGTGTAAGTTTAACTGACTTTGATGATGAGGCTATGGTCGCAGAGTTTATCACGCCCTATCTTTTAGAGCATTTTCACGCGCTAAGACCCAAGCCCTTTGTGCGTAAAAATCTAGCCCTTTTGCAAGAGTATTTTGGGCTAAGTGAGCTAGAAGTGCAGATTATCTACGCGTTTTATATTTATAGCAAGGTAAGTAGCTATTGCAACTGCCTTAGTGATGATAAGCTTGACTACTACGAAATTTGCTCGCTTATAGGCGAAGTCTTGCAAGTGTCGCACACAAAAGTAGCAAAACTCCTTATGGCAGATATGCCACTTAGGCAGCTTGGCTTGCTTGATACAGGGTATGCAGATGGCAGATTAGAGCTTGAGAGCTTCGCCCAAAGCCTAATGCAAGAGCCACTAAGTAGGAGTGAGTTTGTAGGCAGTGTGGCTAGGGCTATGCCAGCAAGCACGCTAGAGTGCCACGACTTTAGCTATATGCAAAAGGACTTAGATATGCTGCTAGATTATTGTAAAAATGCGAAAAATCCTAGCATTTTCCTCTATGGCAAGCCCGGCGTGGGTAAAAATGAAATCGCTGCCCTGCTTGCAAAAGAGCTAGGCAGAGAGCTATGGGAGATCCATAATCTCAAAAATGGCAAGGTAGAAGATAAGCGATATGAGCAGTTTGTGCGCGCACAAGCTATGCTAGATAAAGATAGGGCGATAATCTTGCTTGATGAGTGTGAAGATATATTTCCTACTTTGTATGCGCTGTTTTTTGAAAATAAACCCAGCAAAAACACGCTCAATAAAATGCTAGAATCTGTGAAAATCCCCAGCATTTTCCTAAGCAATAGCGCGGATATTGACCCAGCGTTTTTGCGGAGATTTGACATCGTGCTAGAAATCCACGCCCCGCCAAAAGAGAAAAAGCAAGCAATGATAGAAAAAGCTCTAAAGTCTCAAAAGATACAGCTAGATTCTATGATTATTAGCCAAATTAGTGAGTCTAGCCTCTCTCAAGGCGTGCTTTTGCAAGCGTGCAAAGTGGCCAAAACTCTAGCTAAAACCTCCAAGCAAAGTGCAAAAGAGCGGCAAAAAAGCATTAGAGAAAGCCTTATCCAAGTGCTAAATGAGCATTTAAAACTACAAGGGCAGCCCACAATCGCCACCAAAGCCCCCCAAGCTCTGCCCTATGATATGAGTCTAATTAACGCAAGTGTGGATATGAAAGCTTTGTGCGAAAGGATTAAAAATGTATGCGGGGCAAAAGATCCTAACAAGCTAGAATCTAACGCGCTAGATTCTAGCGACTCTACACAAGGCGTTAGAATCTTAGCTTATGGTATGGCGGGAAGTGGTAAAAGTGAGTTTGCCAAAGCCCTAGCCAAAGAGCTCAACAAACCCATAATACTAAAAAGAGCGAGCGATTTACTCTCTATGTGGGTAGGAGGGAGTGAGCAAAATATCGCACAAGCTTTTAGCGAAGCAGAGAAAAAGGGAGCGATTTTAGTGCTTGATGAAGTGGATAGCTTTTTGCAAGATAGAAGTGGAGCGCAGCGCAGCTGGGAAGTTAGCCAAGTGAATGAAATGCTGACACAAATGGAGAGCTTTGAAGGCATTTTTATCGCCACGACAAACTTTATGGATACTTTAGATAGAGCAAGTATCAGGCGATTTGATATGAAAGTAGAGTTTAAGCCGCTAGATTGCGCTAGGCTCAAGCAAGCCTTTAGCCTCTATGCCAAGCATTTGGGGATTAGCGATTATGCGGTGTTCCTAGAATCCACTTCTGCTAAAAGAGCTTTGGAGAAGCTAGAGAATATCTGCTTTGGAGATTTCGCGCTTATCGCTAGGGGGGCAGCCTTTGCGCCGCTAGAGAGTGCGCAGGAGCTACTAGAAAAGCTACAAGAAGAAGCGCGGCTTAAGGGCTTAAGTGCTGGCAGCAGCAAGCGCGTGGGATTCTAGGGGGAGTGGCTATGGATAAGCACAAGCTAAGTGAGATTCTACAAGCCCTGCCAGATGGCTTTAGCTTTAAAGCAGTGCTTGAAGAAGCGATTAAAGAGAAAGAAAAGAAGTGTAAAGTGGCATTTGAAGAGTCAAGCGAGCAGACCCAAGCGCAAATCCTGCAAGCCAATCAAGGCTACCTAGAATCCAAAGAGCAAGAGCTGTGGGAGGATATATGGAACACAGAAGTGTGGGATATGGGCAAGACCACACATAGCTACAATTTTCGATCTAAAGAGTGGGAAGATAACACCTACTTTATTGATGTTATTAAAGAGCAGCTAGAATCTAAAGGGATCATTATCGATGATGAGAAGCTTATAGAGATCATTGATTTGTTTAGCGATGAGTTGTGGGGGTGGTGGAGATGGGAGTGTCGGGAATATGCTTTTGATGACCTACTAGCCTATTGTGTCAAACACATAAAGGAGCAAAAATTGAAAGATTCTAAACGAGTGATGATCTTTAGCGGCGCAGGACTTAGTGCAGAGAGTGGGCTAAGGACATTCCGTGATAATGATGGCTTGTGGGAAGAGTTTGACATTATGGAAGTGTGTAGTGCTAGGGGCTTTGCTAAGGATAGGCAAAAGGTGCTAGACTTCTATGATCAAAGGCGGATACAATTAGGGCAAGTCGCCCCAAATGCCGCGCATAAGATGATAACAAAGCTTAAAGAGAAGTATCCGCAAGAAGTAGTAGTCATCACGCAAAATGTCGATGACTTGCTAGAGCGCGCTTCGTGTGAAGATGTGCTGCATTTGCACGGATTCTTGCCTGAAGTGCGCTGCGAGGCGTGCGGAGAGACCACCAATATCGGCTATGTGGCTATGCCAAGCTCTATGTGTGGGGTGTGCGGAGCGCAAAGCCTGCGCCATAATATTGTGATGTTTAGCGAGTATGCGCCAAACTACGCCCTGCTAGATAGCGAGCTAGAACGACTAAAAGCAGCGGAGAAGAGCTTGTTTGTCTGTATCGGCACAAGTGGTGAAGTGCTAAATGCCGCGCAATTTACTCTCTACGCTAAGCAAAGCATACTAAACAACCTAGAATCTAGCCACCTTGATCGCTACTTTGATGTGCGCTTCATCGAGCCAGCTGGCACGGCTGCGCCAAAGATCAAAGATCTTGTAGAAGGCTTTTTGCGCTAGGTGTTTGCGCTAGATTCTAGGTTTGCTCGCAGATCGCTCCCCCTTTTGCTTGCAATGGCAATGCGGGCTAGATTCTAGGGCGTGAGCTTTAGTGTGGTGCTAGTTTGCACAGCTATGGGGATTGATTCTTTAGGGGCTGCCATATCGTGGCAGTAATCACACGCTTTGAAAAACTCTTTGGCATAGAAGTTTAAGATCTCATATTTATCACAAGTAGAATCTAAGGAGATAAAATCTCCAGAGAACTCTTCTAAACCCTTTAGGCGGGAGAGAGAGCTAGCAATAGGGCAGATAAAGATCTCCCCCACGCTACTTTGTGCGCTAGCTTTGCTAAAAGCGACTGCTTGGGCTTTGCTTGGAGGGGCTACTATTGATGATGTCGGGCTAGATTCTAGCTTATCTAGCAAGCTGCGCCCTATCATTTCGTGGCTCATTATAGATACGCAAGGCATTTGACAATGCAGAAAATTATCTACTATGCCTTGTCTATCTCGCCCTCTTTTGTAGATTTTACCCGGGGAAAACCACGCGGCTTTTGCTTCTTGCCACAAAATATGGTGCGGGATTTTATATGCTTGTAGAATTTCTTGGAGCTTGTGTATATGAAGCTTTATGTCTAGGTTTGGCGACTTGGTGTAGTCGCTTATGCTTATAAAGCATTTCGCGCTTGCTTGCAGAGCTTTCAAAAGTGCTGGCTTTGGGAGTATGGTGGCGTTTGTTACAATATCAAAGCTCTTTACTTTCTTGCTAGAATCTAGGATTTTCACCACTGCATCAATGTCTTTGAAAAGCAGTGGCTCACCGCCGATAATGCGGACATTATAGATAGAATCTATCTTTGCAAGCAGTGTCTCAAGTGTCTTAGCTATGCCTTCAAGTGTGCAGGTGTAGGAGCTGGAGCTATCGAAGTATTGCATAAGGTTATTGCAGCTCTCACATCGCAAGGTGCATCGCGTAGTGAGCACTAGCTCAAAGTAGGGCATATCC
Organism: Helicobacter canis; assembly: GCF_008693005.1. Taxonomy (GTDB): domain Bacteria; phylum Campylobacterota; class Campylobacteria; order Campylobacterales; family Helicobacteraceae; genus Helicobacter_B; species Helicobacter_B canis. Next base: position 176,932 of record NZ_VXKE01000021.1, read on the forward strand.
ACTCTGCCTAGCAAAAATCGCGCGAAGATTCTAGCGTGCATAAATGAGCTAAGAGGCATCAGCCCTATGCGTGCTAGCTTTTGCAGTAGTAAAGCAGGTAGGCAGATAAGCCCTGCTAGCTTTGGCGGCTTAGGGAGAGAGTGGGCTAGAATCTTGCTTTGTATAAGTGGCTGGCTGAAACACTCTAGCGTATATAAGGCTTTGCGAAGTATGAGCAAGGGCAGGAGATAGATCGCACATAAAGGCTGCTTTCTTATAGTGGCTTTGTGGTTGATGCCTAGAAAGGCTTGGCGTGATTTATCGATATTGCGATAGATATAGCGCAGACGGAAAGTAGGGTAGCTTAGGAGCTTAAGGCGTGCCTTTAGGCTTTGTGGCGGGATTTGCGCTAGGCTTAGGCTCTCTGCGGGGGGGGGGGGGTAATAGTGTGCATTGTTTCTCCTTAGTGTAGGGTATGTTTTAGGCTTTTTAGTGCGCGCACAAATGGTCGCATAAGTGCGTAAGCGCAAGGCGCATACGCAAGCAAGTAGGCCCGCGCAGTGGTTATGGCGGCGCGTTTATAGTAGGCTAGGGTAAGCTGCATAGCAAATGGGCTTTGCCTAGCTAGAGCCCACCAGAGCTTGTGGTAAGGGTTTTGCGCGAATATTGGTGGCTTACTTGGGTCTGCTTGGAAGTTTTGCTTCTCCCAAGGTTTATATCCTCCTAGTAAATGCACGATAGCAGGAGATACAAGTGCGCTAGCAAACTCTCTAAAATCTATCGCACTAGGATAAGAAGTGATACCATTGCTATCTTTGCGTGGTGGTGCGCTATCAAAGTGTATCCTAGATTCTGCTAGCCATTGGAGATTGAAGCGATATGGCAGAAAGCAAACAGAATCTTTAAAAATAAGGTTTAAGAAATCTTGGTCCGCATATTCCGCATATTCCGCAGTGTGTATAAGGGATAGATTTTTAGTGCGCCACTTGGGGAGATCGATAAGCAAGACACCAGAGTTGAAGTAGTCTTGCGGCTTTATTTTGCGCTCGCGGACGATTTTGATACTATCTCCACTTATCCCACTGCGCACCGCACCTATGGCACACTGCCCTAAATCATAGTAGAAAAGCTCTCGAACATCTTGCAAGATGAGTGTATCGACATCAAGGTAGAGTGCTCGCTTAATCTGCTTTGGTAGCACATCGCCAAGCTTTAAGCGGAAATATGCGCACCAATTTGCTCCTGCCTCGCCCCAAGGATTTAGGGCTTCAAACTCAGCTTGCTTGAGTGCGTGGATATGGATTTGGGTGGGATAGATAGCATTAAGGCTAGATTCTAGTGTGCGCAGGCGCGATAAGGTCGCCTTTGAGAGAGAGTCGGCTAGGAGATGAAAGTGGATAGGGAGAATCTCTGGTGCTTGGCTTTGGCTAGTGGGTTTAGCTTGTGGTGATAATGGCTTGCTCGCTTCTTTTTTTACATTAGATTCTAGGCTCGCGTGTAAAAATGGCGTGATAGAGACAAGATGTGTGAAGCGGTGGATAAGTGGGAGAGAGTTTTCCATAGAGTCTAGCTGCCCCCCCCCCCTAAGAGTTTTGCGCAGTGCGAAGGAGCGATAGAGTAGATAATGCTAGTCATACTGACACTTGCGTATTTAGCGTAGTTATCATCTAGTCCAAAGACTATGCAAAAGCAAGAATCTTTCATTGATGTGCCTTTAACTAAGTGGTGAAATCGTGCGTGAAGCGCGCATTGTAGCAGACTAAAGCAAAAATGGCGTATCTTGATAGACAAGATTTAGCCAATTGCTAAAAATCACACTCGCACTTGATCGCCATTGAAACATAATCTCCCCATTTGGCGCGTAATACCCTGTGGGCTTAGGCGTGCTAAGTCCGCTTGCTTGATCGCGCTTGTATTCTTTATCTAGTGTGTCTTTGGCATATTCTGGGTGTCCTAGGATAAAGACATCTTTGCTATCTTGTAGCATTGTCGCTCCGCTTTGCTCTCCTGCTAGAAGCAGGGCTAGATCTTTTGCGCGCCATAGTGCGCCCTCATCAATGCCACTATGGCGTGAGTGGGGCATAAGCACTTCATCATCAAGCCCAGCGAGTAGGGAAGAGTCGCTACACTTTTTATGCGCAAACACACCAAAGCACTTGCTAGGTAGTGCGCGCTTTTGGATATTGTGGAAGTGATAGAGCCCAGCCATCGCCCCCCAGCATAGATACATCGTGCTTGTTACATTAGCGCGCAAAAAGTCCATAATCTCCCTAAGCTCGCTCCAATACTGCACTTCTTCAAACTCCAAATGCTCTATGGGTGCGCCTGTGATGATCGCGCCATCAAACCGCTTGTGCGCAATCTCGCTAAAGTATTTGTAGAATCTATCTAGGTGAGATTGGGGGGTGTTTTTCCCAATGTAGCTTTGTGTGGCTAGCAGTGTGATGCGCACTTGCAAGGGCGAGTTTGCTAGGAGGGATAGGATTTGGTTTTCTGTCTCAATCTTTGTAGGCATAAGATTGCACAGGAGAATTTCTAGCGGGCGTATATCTTGCGTAGTGGCGCGCTCTGTATCCATCACAAAAATCCGCTCCTGCAAGGTGCTAAATGCGGGGATAGTTTTGGGGATAATGATTGGCATAGAATCTCCTTTGTGCTTTGCTTGCTTACTCCAATGCCTGCGCTAGGTCATTGATTAAGTCCGCGCTAGATTCTAGCCCTACTGATAGGCGAATGCTAGCGGGCGAGATCCCTGCTGATAGTAGCTCGCTTTGGGAGAGCTGGGAGTGTGTGGTAGAAGCTGGGTGGATCACAAGTGATTTAGAGTCGCCAATATTTGCTGTAATAGAAAAGAGCTTTAGCCTATCGCACAATGCCTTAGCCTTGTCATAGCTCTCTAGCTCAAAGCTTAGCAGCCCGCTTGCGTAGCCACTTGTGAAATACTGCTTAAATCTCGCGTAATAGGGGCTAGATTCTAGGGCTGGGTATTCTACTTGCTTGATCTTGGCGTGAGATTCTAGGAATGTAGCGATTTTTAAGGCGTTTTGGCTGTGCTTTTGTATCCTAAGCTCCAAGGTCTCCAAGCCTTGCAGGTGTATCCACGCATTATGCGGAGATAGGCTAGCCCCGATGTTGCGCAGCCACTCTGTGATAAGGCGAATGCCATAGATAGGATAAGGCAGGCTTGCATACACTAAGCCGTGGTAGCTTGGGTCTGGGGTGTTAAAGACGCTGTATCGTGGATTATCCACAAGCACTTCATTAAAGCCTTTGCGCTCGATGATCGCTCCGCCAAGCCCGCTGCCGTGTCCGTTGATATACTTGGTGCAGCTATATACGGCAATGTCTATCCCAAAGTCAAAGGGGCGGAAAATCATCGGTGCTATGGTGTTATCACAGATTGTAGCAAGTCTATGCCGCTTGGCAAGCTCGGTGATAGCGCAAATATCTGGGATAGAGATTTGCGGATTAGATAAAGACTCAAAGAAAATCGCCCTAGTGTTCTCATCAATGAGTGGCTCTAGCGTGCTTAAATCATCGACATCAAAGCAGCGCGCCTCTATCCCAAAGCGTTTAAGCGTATGGACGATGAGCGTCTGCGTGCCGCCATAGATTTTATTAGCATAGATGATATTATCGCCTGCTTGGGCGAGATTGACAAAGGCATAAAATAGCGCGCTAGCCCCACTAGCAGTAACCACGCCAAATCCCCCGCCATCGACTTGGGCTAGGCGATTGGCTAGGACATCGGTGGTGGGGTTGCTTAGGCGTGAGTAGATATTGCCTAGCTCTTCTAGGGCAAAGCGTTTGCCCGCCTGATCGCTTGACTCGAAGTTAAACGCACTGCTTTGGTAGATTGGCACACTTAGCGTGCGCTGGGAATCATACGCATAGCCTGCGTGCAAAGCTAGCGTGCTTGGGTGGTAGGTGGATTCTAGCATTATGGACTCCTTAAATAGATGATATGCCTAGCACTATAAATAAATTTTCTATAAAACACAATATGTGTTTAAATATTTTATAGCTTTGCGTAGGGAATGTTACTTTTATAAACACAATATGTGTTTGTCTATATTTTTAGATTCTAGGCTTTTGGTGCTAGCAGTGGCGCGCTAGAATCTATGGGCTTTTTATGCTACAATCTCGGGCTTTGCTTAAGGGGCTAGATTCTAGCCTACTAGCTTAACTCTGGCTTGCTGGCTTAGGTGAATCTAAAAGAATTAGCTCAAGGATTAGGGAATGTTTGAAGCGACAACCATACTTGCATACAAGGGCGTATATCAAGGTAAGAGCGTGGCGGTTATCGGCGGAGATGGGCAGGTGAGCTTTGGCAACTGCGTGATGAAGGGCAATGCCAAAAAAATCCGCACGCTCTATAATGGGCAGATTCTAAGTGGGTTTGCAGGAAGCACCGCAGATGCCTTTAGCTTGTTTGAGTCGTTTGAGCGGATTTTAGAGGGGAGGAAGGGGGATTTAATGCGATCAGTGCTGGAGTTTGCCAAGCAGTGGCGTAGTGATAAGTATTTGCGCAAGCTTGAAGCGATGATGATCGTGCTAAATACAGAGCATATTTTTATCCTAAGTGGGACAGGCGATGTGCTAGAGCCAGAAGATGGCAAGATCGCCGCCATTGGCAGTGGGGGGAGCTACGCTCTAAGCGCGGCTAGGGCGTTGGATAGGCATTCTAGCATAGCACCAAGGGAGCTTGTGGAGCACTCATTACAAATCGCTGGGGAGCTATGTATCTATACCAATACCAATATCTCAATCTTGGAGCTTGATAATGGATAAGCAGCAAAGTAGAGCAAGTATGAGTCCAGCGGAGATTGTGGAGTTTCTTAATGACTATATCATCGGGCAAGATGATGCCAAGCGTGCCATAGCACTAGCCTTGCGCAATCGCTACCGCAGAATGCAGCTGCCCAAAGAAGTGCAAGAAGAAATCACACCCAAAAATATCTTAATGATAGGCTCCACAGGCGTGGGCAAAACAGAAATCGCACGCCGAATGGCGAGAATTATGGGGCTGCCCTTTATCAAAGTCGAAGCGAGCAAATATACAGAAGTAGGCTTTGTAGGGCGCGATGTGGAGTCGATGATACGCGATCTTGTCAATGCCTCTATCGCGCTTACGCAGCAAGAATCCCAGCAAAAAAGCCAAGCAGCCATAGAAACATATATCACAGATAAAATCTCGCGCCTACTTCTGCCCCCACTGCCAAAGGGCGTGAGCGATGAGAAAAAGAGAGACTATGAGCAAAGCCTAGAGAAAATGCGCCAAAGGGTGCAAAATGGCGAAGTAGATCATTTGCAAATCGATGTAGAGATAGAAAAAAGAGCAGAATCGCTAGATAATGGTATGCCCCCAGATATTGCTAGGGTGCAGGAGTCTATCATCAAAGTCTTGCAGCGCGAAGAAAAGGTCAAAAAGTCCCTAAGTGTCAAGGAAGCCAAGCTAGCCCTACTCCAAGAAGCGCGTGAGAGTGTGCTTGATATGGAGGCGATCCAAGCAGAGGGAGTGCGCAGGGCAGAAGAGAGTGGGGTGGTGTTTATCGATGAGATTGATAAAATCGCCACAAGCACCAAAGACTCTCGCCTAGATCCTAGCAAAGAGGGCGTGCAGCGCGATTTGCTGCCAATTATCGAGGGTAGCACAATTAGCACAAAATACGGCACAATCCGCACTGATTATATACTCTTTGTCGCAGCAGGGGCGTTTCACCTAAGCAAGCCAAGTGATCTTATCCCTGAACTCCAAGGGCGATTCCCTATCCGCGTGGAGCTAGATAATTTAAGCGAAGAGGCGATGTATGCGATCCTTACGCAAACGCGCAATTCTCTCATCACGCAATACCAGCATTTGCTTAGTGTAGATGGCGTGGAGCTGGTGTTTGAGGAAGAAGCCTTGCGTGCGTTAGCGCATTTTGCTTATGTGGCAAATCAAAAGACAGAAGACATTGGTGCTAGGCGGCTGCATACGATTATAGAGCGCGTGCTAGAAGACATAAGCTTTAGCGCGCAGGAGTATGCTGGGGGCAAAGCCACGATTACCAAAGAGCTTGTAGAGCAAAAGCTAGGCGATGTAGTGAGCAATGCCGATATGTCGCGCTATATTCTATGAAAGATTCTTCACAAGCTAGAATCCAAAAAGTGGATTCTAGTGTAGGAGCTACACAGGAGCTAGAATCTAGGGTTACGCGAGCTGGGTTTGTCGGCGTGGTGGGGCGACCTAATGCTGGGAAATCTAGCTTGCTCAATTTGCTAGCAGGCGAGCATTTAGCCCTGATCTCACACAAGGCAAATGCCACGCGCAATACTATGCGCTTTATTATCCCCTACACGACAAGGGATAATACTGCTTGCCAGCTTGTTTTTGTCGATACGCCCGGACTCCATAAACGCGAAAAGCTTTTAAATCAATTTATGCTAGAAGCTGCGCTAAAGACTATGCGAGATTGCGATGTATGCGTGTTTATGGTATCAGCCTTTGATGATACAAAGCAGTATGAAGAGTTTTTAGAGCTATTCTATGAGCAAGACTTGCACCGCAAGCATATTCTCGCTATCAACAAAACTGATATGCTCCCACCTGCAAAGCTACTAGAAGTGCTTGAAAAATATGCAAGGTTTAGCGATAAATTTAGCGCACTCATTCCCATTAGTGTGAAAAAATCACATAATATCAACGAGCTACTAGAGTCCATAGCCAAGCTGCTGCCACACTCTCCTGCGCTTTTTGATGAAGAAGATATAACAACCCACACAATGCGTGAAATCGCTAAGGAAATGGTGCGCCAAAGTATTTTTGAAAATCTAAGCGATGAGATCCCTTATGAGAGCGATGTGCTTGTAACGCAATTCACACGCAAGCCTAAGCGTAGTGGTGGGGAGATTACATACATTAGCGCGAAAATCTATGTCCTAAAGCCCTCACAAAGAAAAATTATCATCGGGCAAAATGGCAGCACGATCAAGCGTATAGGTGCGGCTGCTAGAGTAAGTATCGAGCGGATTTTAGGCGAGCAGGTGTTTTTGGATTTGCAGGTGGTCGTGGATAGAGAGTGGGCAAAAAACGCAAATAATCTTAAGACTTTTGGGTATAATTTGCAGCTACAACAAAGCAAATAAGGCAATGTGAGCGAGATGAGAAGGAAGTATATGAAGATTAAGCACTTTGTGATGGTGCTTTTTGGCTTTAGCGTGTTGCAGGGCTTTGATGCTGATACGGCTAGGATTGTCCAAACCTATCGCAGTGGCGATACAGAGAAAGTTACGCAGATTTTAGAGAGCTATTTACAGAAAAAGGACTTTTGGCTTAGTGTTTTGCAAGATAGACATACAGATTTTGGGTATTTTGAGGGGTATAAATATCTCTTTGTTTCGGATAAAAGTGTCCCAAATCTAGCCCTTTATACTATATCGCCAAAGGGGCAGCTTACTTTGGTTAAGGAGCTTCCAGCACTTGTGGGTAAAGGCAAGGGCGATAAGCGTTTGTCTGGGGATTTGACTACGCCACTTGGGGTGTATGACTTCACAGATAAGCTTACAAGGCTGCCGCCGTATTATGGACCTTTGGCGTATGCGACTGACTATCCAAATAATTACGACAAATCGCTTAAAAAAACAGGACACGGAATCTGGATCCACGGGCTACCGCTTGATGGCAACAGAGAAGAGCTTAACACAAAGGGCTGTATCGCTATTGAAAACAATGTCTTAAGCGATTTTGGCAAAATGGTGAATTATAAAGAGGCTTTGCTAATTTCTTATGAGCAGAATATCCACAAGCCCACTAAAGATGAGATAGCCCTGCTGCTAGCCCAGCTCTATGCGTGGCGTGCAGCGTGGATCGCCAATGATTTGGATAAGTATTTGTCCTTTTACTCTAAGGATTTTTCACGCCCAGATGGTATGAAGTTTAATGCCTTTACCAACTATAAGCGTCAAGTGTTTGCCAAAAAGGAAGATAAGGTCATAAAATTTAGCAATATTAGTGTCGTCCCATATCCTAATGAAGAGCATAGGCAGATGTTTCGCATTAGCTTTGCGCAGGACTATCGCGCCTATAAAAATGGCAAGCCAAGCTACACTTCTAGTGCGCAGAAGATTCTCTATGTCGTGTATGAAAACAGCACTATGCGCATTGTGAGCGAGAAATGATAGATTCTAGGGCTAGAATCTATCGGCGTTTGTGGGCTGTTTGTTTTATAGCGATTTTGAGCGTTGTTAGCGCGGGTGCTGCCCCTACTATCCCTACGGTTAATCTCTCTTTAAGCGCGCCAGATACTCCACAGCAGCTTGTAACTTCCCTTAATGTTGTGGTGGTTTTGACACTGCTAATTCTGGCACCTTCTCTTGTGCTTGTGATGACAAGCTTTATGCGGCTTATTATTGTGTTTTCATTTTTGCGCACAGCACTTGGCACGCAGCAGTCCCCACCCACACAGATTCTAGTGTCTTTGGCGTTAGTTTTGACATTTTTTATTATGGAGCCGATTGGGAAAGAAGCGTGGCAAGCAGGGGTCAAGCCCTATGTAGAAGAGCAAATTGGCTATGAAGAAGCTTATGAGCGATCTATCGAGCCCTTTAAGAAGTTTATGCTAAAAAACACGCGCGAGAAAGATTTGGCATTGTTCTATCGTATTCGGGGTTTGCCCAATCCACAAACAACAGCTGATGTGCCCATTACCATTGCGATACCTGCATTTATGATTAGCGAGCTAAAGACGGCGTTTATGATAGGGTTTTTGCTTTATTTGCCGTTTTTGGTGATTGATATGGTGGTAAGCTCAATCCTTATGGCGATGGGTATGATGATGGTGCCGCCGGTGATGATTTCGCTGCCTTTTAAGATTCTAGTATTTGTGCTAGTTGATGGATTTAACTTGCTAATAGGGTCGCTTGTCCAAGGCTTTAAATAACGGCTAGGAGAGTGTGGAGTATTTGTGTTTGCACAATTGCGGCATAGCCGATTGTCCCGCCTATGACGGCTAGCACGCCGACTTTGGTGAGAAGATAGATAGAAGCTGTTAGGATAAAACCGCACAATTCATTAAGCCCAAAAGGCGTATGCACAATATCCACAGAAGCGAAGCAATAGACAAGCAGCATACCTATCAGCGCAGGTGGTAGCACTTCGCCTAAGGTGATAAGGGACTTTGGTATAGCTCTTTTGCGAAATACGATAAAAGGCATAAATCTTGTGAGAAAAGTGCTTGCAAATACGGCTATAAGCACTCCTATACTATGCAAGATGGCTTGATGCTCAATGTATAAGTGGTGGAGTGTATCGCCCATAAATATACCCTTAGTAAAAATTGTATTATAGTAGAATCTATAAGAATATGCGCGATCAGGTGGCGTAGTGATTAAATAAATAATAAATTTTATAAAAATATTACTTTTTGAGAGTAGAATAAAGCCATCTCACACTTTAAGGAGTAAGTAATGAAAGAGAAGAAAAAGGCAGATAAGGTTGTTGAAAATCTACGAAAATTGCAGGCTGATAGCATTGTGCTTTATATGAAAGTGCATAATTTTCACTGGAATGTTAGGGGCAGTGATTTCCCGCAGGCGCATAAGGCATTAGAAGAGATTTATGAAAAGTTTGCCGATATGTTTGATGATCTAGCAGAGCGCATTATCCAGCTTGATGGCACACCTGTGGTAACACTTGCTGAGGCAGTTAAAATCTCTAAAGTCAAAGAAGAGACGAAAACAAACTTCACTTCAAAAGAGATTCTAAAGGAAGTCCTTAAGATCTACAACCACTTGCACGAAGATTTTGAGAGCTTGGCTAAGCTTGCCGACAAAGATGACGATAGGGTTACGGCTTCATATTGCGATGACAAACTAGCAGAGCTTGAAAAGGCTATTTGGATGGTGAATGCCCAGCTCTCATAAATCTCCTAGCCATTGCGCTTGATCGCAGTGGCTAGATTCTACTTGCCTTGGTGGCGAGAGTCCTGCTACTGCTTAATTCCAAGAAGTGTTTCTATCATTCTATCGATTGTTGTAATGACCTTAGCATTTGCTGCATAACCACCTTGAAACTTAATGAGATCCACCATTTCTTCATCAATGCTTACTTGTGTAATTGATAAATGCTCTTTCTTTGTGGCTTCATAGACAGACTTCTTGGTATCTAGGGTGCGCTGTGTTTCTTCTGTATCGGTAGCCACGCGCCCAGCGGCATACTGATAAAACTCGCTAATTTTCATTGTGGAGTTGATCTTAGTGCGCTTATTGTAGAAATCCACCTTATCGTATTGAAGCTGCTGCATCATATTTGCCACATCGAAATTCCCATTAATTGGCGTGAGCCACGGGCGTATATAGGTGGGGTCTTTTTCATACTCTCTGTTTAGGTGAATGTCTTTAGCACTATCTCCTTGGAGAAATTTGTTAATCCCCATTGCCCCTGTGAAATTTGTGCCATTATCCTTAATGCCCACATAGAATCCATCTGCTGGTCGCTTGGCTTCTACGACAAACTTTTTGACCACTGGATCAAAATGCGCACGGAAAAAATCATCAAAGTCGTTTGTGTCGTTATTGTCGTTATTATCATCGCTATTTGCATTGATTTGCCGCACAATATCGTGCATAGTTGTTACATTATCGATATAGATTCTTCTGCTGGTGATCACTTGTCCATTGGTATTGTAGGCTATAAGGTCAAAAGAGCCATTTTTAAAGTTGTAGCCAGAATCCTTGAGAGCCTGATTGCGCTCAAAAGTTACTTCTGATCCGATGAGCGAGTGGGCAGCTGACTGCGCATAGATGGCGTTTGTAGCCTCCATAAATCCTTGCGCAAAAGTATCAAGCAAGTCGATATAACGCTGGATATGCCCGACTTTTGTCCCATTGTAGCCTGTATTATAGAGATTGATTAGTGAGCCTGCTTTGCCTTCATTCATTTTGTCTGTAATATCCACATCTTTAAAGTCATAAGTGCGGTAATAGACTCGGTTTAGGTGCTCGGCATTGTTTTCTTTCTCTAAGGTCAGCGGGTGGAATGTGTAGCCATCTACGATATTAAACCCTTGCGCGACATTCATTACATAGTTTTCATCAAAATCAGCATTTCTAGGTGAAGTTAGAGAGTCTGTTCTCAAGTGCCCCTTAAATACCTTGCCCCCGATAATTTCAATCATATGATATTCATACTCATCGCGTCTATCGCGCAGCTCGTTTGCTTGCTTGTATTGTTTGGCATCTTCCATTTCACCTATTTTTTGATTAAGGTGGGCGATTTCAAACCCTAGTCGATTCGCTTCTTTTACAAGTGTTTCTAGATTCTCGCTTGCTTGTCTTTGTATGGCAGTAAGTTTTAGTCTCGTATCTCTAATATTTCTTGTTAAAACTTGCGTAGCTTCGGCGAGCACTTGCTTTTGTGCTGCGTCTTTTGGATTTTTAGAGAGATCTTTCCACGCATTAAAATATGTGCTTAAGTCATTGAAAATCCCCACCCCATCAACATCTGGAAAATGGGCTGAAATCTCCCGTAAAGTGTCAAAGCTATTTTGAAAAAATGCCGTTTCTGATCCGGCTTTTGTATAGCGATCAAACACAAAGTCATCGTGGATTCTGCGTATGGCTTGGACATCAACACCCCTGCCCATAATAAGCCCTTGATGCATAACAAGCGGCTTTTCAGGCTGCGCGATGACACGCTTTCGGCTATAAAATTCATCGCTTGCATTAGAGATATTGTTGCTTGTGGTATCCACCATAACTTGGTGGGCTTGCAAGCCTGTGTAAGAAGTGTTTAGTGAGGTGAGAATACCGCCCATATCTTGCTCTTTATGCTTGGATTTGTAGAAAGCTTGTGTGCTTAGGAGTAGTTATGCGCTTGTTTTCGCCATACGCTGGCAGGTCTTTTGGTATGAGCTTGTCCATAAGCGAAGTGAAAAACTCCGACACGGCAAACACCATACGCGCGTAGTCGCTATTTACTTTTTTGAGCTCATTGAGGGACTCTCGCATTACTCCAAACAAATCCACCGCTTCTTGCCCGATAACTTCCGCCATATTTTTTTGCGGTTCTTTTTCCATACAGGCGCGCACTTCTTGGTCTAGTAGGGCTTTTTTGACCTCAAATTCCTTAATGAGCGCGTCTTTTTTGACATTTCGCGCAAATATTTCATCGTGATCAGCGCGCTTAATGGCTTCTATGTCGAGTTTAGTATAGGATATGAGAGTGTTTAGGTCTTGTATGGCACCGTGTAAGTATTGAATCAGCATTGCTTAATCCTTCGCTACCCGCGCCAAGCCTAAGCCACGTGGCAAAGGAGAAGCAAGGCGGGTTTTTAGACATTAAGCAAATCTAGTGCCATTTTTTCAGAAGTTTTGCGTAGATCGATTTGGTAATCTTTATTTTCGATGGCCTCCTTGATTTGTGCGACTCTGTTTTGCTCTGTAACTTCTTCAATATCTTTGCTCTTGCGAGCTAGAATCCTGCTTTCTTCATCTCTATGTACTTGCGTACTAGAGCTGGCTGCTGCGATACTTGAGTTAATCGAACTAATCATCTTTCGCTCCTTGTTATAGATTCTTATAGGTCAATATCGACCTTTTGTGTGGGAATTTTAGCATTTTCTCCACTTATTTTATAGCTTTATTCAGCTCTTTTTGGAAACTTTCGACACTTGTGGCATCTTTTTTATGGCTTTGACCATTTTGGAACAAAGAAACATTTGGGTTAATGTGGTAGGTAAAAACACCGACAAACACCATCGCATAGCAAAAAAATATAAAGCAGATAGTGGGAAATATCCAAGTTCTCATATCCATACTAACACCTTTAAAAACACGACAGCACTTGTGTTTGATGTTTAAGATTGCTTGCGCAAGGGGGCATTATATAATAAACACCGCCAAAATATTTCAAGATTTCACAAAAATTCATTATAATTGTGGCTTTTTAGTCGAGTATCAGTCATAGCTATTTAAAAGTTGGTTCATTTGTATAGTGAGCGTATATAGCAAAGAGTGTGGCTTGTGTTGTTAAGGATTTTGATGATTTGTCTTATGGATATAAAAAGATGTGTGGTGGCTTTTCAAAAGGCTTGTGCTAGAAAGTTTGTGGCGTTGTGCTTGCTGTGTGCGTGTGGTGTTCAGTTTGGGTATGGGGCAGTTGGTGAGCGGTTAAGCTGGGGGAGCGGCTTGACTTTGCTGGGATTTTTTGAGCAAAATCTCATACCTTTGAAGCTGTATTACAATCTTTCACCACAAGATAAAGAGCTAACCGCAGAAGTGAAAGCCAATGCGACTTACTATACCTTGCGCAATGATTCTGGCGACCTGCTCCACGCACTTATCCCTATTAGTGATAGTGTGCAAATGCATATCTATAAGACAAAGGATACTTATAAGTTAGATTTTATCCCCATTATCGCATTTGCCAAAAGTCAAACTCTTGTTGTATCTGTGCAAAACTCTCCATATCAGGATATTATGAATGCAACCGCAGATATTTTGCTTGCTTCGGAGTTTTCTAATATTTATAGCAAGAGTGTTGCATCTCGCACTATGCACATTGGTGATAGATTGGCTATTGTGTTTGAGCGAGATTATCGTTTGGGCAAGCCTTTTGGGATTCCAAACATTCAAGCAGGTATGATTGAGACGGCTAAAAAGCAAAATTTCGTATTCCTGCACACAAATGGACACTACTACGACAATAATGCAAAGGAAATGGCTGGCTTCACGCTAGAAGTGCCCGTGCAATACACGCGTATTTCTTCTAGATTCTCGCACGGCAGAAAGCACCCTATTTTGAAGGTTGTGCGCCCTCATTATGGTGTAGATTATGTCGCTAAAGCTGGGACACCTATCCGCGCTGCGGCATCTGGGAAGGTTGTGTTTGCTGGGGTTAGGGGCGGCTATGGCAAGGTGGTGGAGATCGCTCACGAAGGTGGGTTAAAAACCTTATATGCACATATGCAGACCATTCATACGCGCCTAGGTGCTTATGTAAAATCTGGCACTATCATAGGCAGGGTAGGCAGCACAGGTATGAGCACAGGACCGCATTTGCATTTTGGTGTTTATAAATTCAACCAGCCAATCAACCCTCTGGGTAGAATCCGCACAGCCAAAAGCGAGCTTAGTGGTAAAGAAAAGAAAGAGTTTTTATCCGTAGCGCAGGGCTATCAGCAAGCTATAGATTCTGCCTTGCAGGCGAGTGATTTTAGTGCGCAGTCATTTTATCTTTTTGCTAAGGAGTAGCTATGAAAAAGTATTTTCTCTCTTCCCCGCTTCCTACACCTAAGATTACAGATTTGCGGCAAGATTCTTGCAAGGATTCTCGCTTCATTAAGCCTGTGCGTTTGTTTTATAAGCAAGATGGCATAGAGAAGAGCTGGGACATTATCCACTCGCACGATAGCGTTTCGATTATGCTCTATGAAGTTGATCTTGATGCATTTGTGATTGTTAAGCAGTTTCGCCCTGCGGTGTTTATGCGCAATAATGATGGCTATATTTATGAGCTTTGTGCTGGACTTGTGGATAAGTCTAAAAAAACTTTAGAAGAAATTGCAGCAGAAGAAGTGTTTGAAGAGTGTGGTTATGAGATTAGTGCTGATCGCTTGGAGAAAATTACGACTTTTTATACAGCGGTTGGGATTAGTGGTGCTAGACAGACGATATTTTTTGCCAAGGTGTCTAAAGATGATAAGCGTGCGCTTGGAGGCGGGATTGATGATGAGAAGATCGAAGTGCTTTACTTAAAGCGTGATTGCGCGCTAGCTTTTATTAGAGATGAGAGCTATCATAAAACTCCAGCACTAGGCTTTGCTATTAACTACTTTTTTGATCAGTATCAGTCGTAGTGGGACTTTGGCGGGGTGTGAAGATTAGATTCTTAAGGATTAGCGTGAGATATGTTTTTTGCGTAATGATTGTTGGCTGTTTGTGGGTTTATGGGCATTCGCTGCAAAATCCACTAAAACTTAGTATCCAATCTATTGATAAGCAAGCAAAGCTTGTGCAGCTCCCTGCTATGGATTTGAAAGTGGGTGAGAGCGGGCTTGTTTGGCATAGGTTTGATAGTAATTATGCAAGTGTGATTGCAGAAGTCGTAGTTGTTAAGGTAGATTCTGGTGTGGCATTTGCGGCATTGCAAGAAGATGGGGTGCTGGAGCAAAGGTATCTCCCATCTCCTACAAATGCCCCAGATGTTGGCGATGAAGTTTATTTCCGCACGCTAAATAATCGTGCTTTTATCATCGCACCTACACTAGAATCTTACGAGCAAGTGCGCAATGCGTATCCAAGCATTGAGTTTTTAAATTCTGATTTGATGGTGGCGTATTTGTTTGATATAGGGAGTTTTGATCCTAAGCCTGCGTTTTTGAATAAAGTATGTAGAATCTATAATGTAGGGTTGCTATTTGTGATCGCTACGCAATCGCTTAATGTGCTTGATTGTCAAAGCTTAGTGGTGCTAGAGAAGCACGCATTCTCCACGAGCGAGCTTGAGAGTGGCAGCACGATCGCGCCATTTTTTTCTAGGGTGCAGTATGCTTCTAGTGGATCGCTTGATGCAGCACTGCTCAAAAAGCACTCCAAACAGTATTTCCGCTACTATGACGCGCTAGTTGCACAGGGCAAGGCGTTTCTACAATCACCATAACTACACTAAGGGGTGTGCCATGCTAGAATCCACACATATACAGGCTTTGACACAGATTGTCGGTAAGGATAATTGCCACACAGACAAAGCGCATTTGCTTGCCTACTGCTATGATGCGACAAGGGAGAGATACGAGCCAGATGCGATTGTCTATCCGCGTGATGAAGCGGAAGTAAGCGCGATTTTACGCTACTGCAACACCCATAAAATCACCATTGTCCCCAGAGGTGCTGGGAGTGGCTTCACGGGTGGAGCTCTTCCAAGTAGTGGCGGTGTTGTATTGAGCTTAGAAAAGCACTTTAATGCGATATTAGAAATTGATGAGAAAAATCTCATCGCCAGAGTGCAGCCGGGCGTGGTGAATAAAATCTTTCAAAACGAAGTAGAAAAAAGAGGGCTTTTCTACCCGCCAGATCCTGCTAGCCAAGATTACAGCACGCTAGGGGGCAATGTGAGTGAGAATGCTGGGGGAATGCGCGCGGCAAAATATGGTATCACTAAAGATTATGTGCTTGCCTTGCGTGCAGTGCTGCCTAATGGCGATATTATCCGCGCGGGGAAAAAGACGATTAAAGATGTCGCAGGCTACAACATCGCTGGAATCTTAATCGCCAGCGAGGGCACGCTAGCAGTTATCACAGAGCTTACACTAAAGCTTATCCCTAAGCCCAAACACAAACGCTCAGCTATGGGCGTGTTTGCAAGCATTGAAGATGCGATGAATGCGGTGTATAGGAGTATGGCAAGCGGCATTACGCCTGTGGCTATGGAGTTCTTAGACCAGCTCTCAATCCAAGCAGTAGAAGAGCGATTCCATAAGGGGCTGCCAAAAGATGCGGGTGCGATTTTGATCACACAAGTAGATGGGGATTTGCCAGAAGTGTTAGAATCTGATTTGAGCTTGCTTCAAGCGCGCTTTATGGAAAATGGCTGCACGAAATTTGTCGTGGCTAAAGACTCTAAAGAAGAAGAAGACCTATGGTTTGCTAGAAGAAATGTAAGCCAGAGCATTACAGTCTATGGCAAAAAAAAGCTTAATGAAGACATCACAGTGCCGCGCTCTCGCTTGCCAGAGCTACTCGCTAGAATCCAAGAAATGAGCGAGAAATATGGCTTTAAGATTCCTTGCTTTGGGCATACGGGCGATGGCAATGTGCATACAAATGTAATGGTGCCAAACCCAGAGGACAAAGATGAGCTAGCTCGCGGCTATGCGTGTATTGAAGAGATTTTTGCTATTGCTGTGGAGCTAGAGGGCACGCTTAGTGGTGAGCACGGCATAGGGCTTTCAAAGGCTCCATTTATGCATCTAGCCTTTACGCAAGAAGAGATGAATTTATTTAAGGCGATTAAGCGGGCATTTGATCCAAACAATATCTTAAACCCGGGTAAAATGGGGTTATAGATTCTAGTTTGGGTTAGGCTGGGAGTAGTAGTAAATGCGGCAGAATCTACGCGCTTTTTGGCTATGTGCTGTTGTATTTGGCTTGCTTTGTGGCTTCCCGCTAGAATCTAGCGCAGCTAGCCACGAAGCCAAGCTGCCAAAAGCAAAGCGGCTTTTTACTCGAGCGCATTCTTTGTCGCTTGTGATGGCAGGCGATGCGCTTTTGCACGCACCTGTTTATAACGATGCCCAAAAGCTAGAATCTAGTAAAGTTGTTTATGACTTTGCCCCGATGTTTGCTCCTATCGCACCACTTGTTGCGCGCTATGACTTAGCCTTTTACAATCAAGAGACGATTTTAGGTGGTGTGGAGCTTGGGCTTAGTAGCTATCCATCTTTTAATTCTCCGCAGGAGTTTGGAGATTGTATGCTAAAGCTAGGTTTTAATCTAATCTCCCTAGCGAACAACCACACGCTAGACAAAGGTGAAAAGGGTGTGCGCGCTATGCTTGAGTATTGGCATAGGCAGGAAAAAGAGCGAGCGATTGCTATTGCAGGAAGCTATGTAAGCCAAGAAGATAGGGCAAAGCCTAGAATCTATGAGAAAAATGGCATTAGCTACGCGCTCCTTGCTTATACTTATGGGACTAATGGTATCCCTATCCCAAAGGGCAAGGAGTATCTTGTCAATGTCTATACCAAAGAAATGCTTGCACAGGATATAAAAGCACTGCGAGATAAGGTGGATTTACTACTTGTATCGATGCACTGGGGGATAGAGTATGACTTCACTCCAAGCAAGGAGCAACGAGAGCTGGCAGCATTTTTAGCAAGCCTTGGTGTGGATATTGTCATAGGCAATCACCCCCATGTAATCCAGCCTATTGAAAAAATCGGCAATACGCTTGTGATCTACTCCCACGGGAATCTTATCTCCGCGCAAAAGGGCACAAACAAGCGCGTGGGTATGCTCACTTCTGTGCGGATACATTTATTTGATACAAAAAAGCGCGAAGCTCTCCTTGCTAGGCAAAAGGCGGGGGAATTTGTGCCTAGGGTGTCCTTAAGCGATGTGCGTGCGGAATTGATCTACACACACCACGAAAATGGGAAAAACTTTAGAATCTATCCATTGCGCAAAGTAAATGATAAAATCCTGCCCAATGCCAAGCAAGTTTATAAAGATTACACAAAGATTCTTACGCAGGCGTGGAAATAGTGAGGGGTAGAATCTAAAGTGGCACTTTTTTTGCTTACATTTGCTATAATACAGGGATTTAGGGCGGTAAGCTAGATTTAGATTCTACAACAAGGAAAGAAGCGTATGCGTATCACATTTGGGACGAAGTATAACCAAATGAATCACTATCAAAACACCTTGCAAAACAAGCTTAATGATAAAAACACGCAGATTGCTTCTGGGCTAAAAATCCAATACGGCTACCAAGATGCAAGTGTCTATAACCAAAATCTCCGCTTTGAAAATGAGATCAATAATCTAGCCCAAGGGATTGATGTCTCCGAGCACGCTCAAACTGCTACGCTTAATACTGATAAAACTTTGTCAGATCTATCAGAAACAATGGTGCAGTTTAAAACAAAGCTAATCCACGCGGCAAACGATATACACTCTCCAGCTTCAAGAGAAGCTATCGCCAATGATATGGAGGCTTTAAAAAAGCATTTTCTAAGCCTAGCAAACACATCTATTGGTGGGAATTTCATCTTTGGCGGAAGCAGGGTCGATCACCCGCCATTTGATGAAGATGGCAATTATTATGGCAATGATGAAAAGCTCAATGTCCTAGTAAGCTCGCATAATCTCGTGCCATATAATGTAACAGGGCAGGAGCTATTCTTTGGCAGGGATAGTGATAAACAGCGTATCATCACTACAAACCTAAAAATGCTTAATCAATCTAAACTGCATCCGGGCATTATGGATAGCTCCAATCGCAGCAATCTCTCCCAAGAAGTCTATATCAAAGCCAGCGATACTCTGCGCGATTTAATCGGCGATGATGATAGCGACCCTAGTAATGATAAGCCGGAGTATTTTTACTTGCGTGGCGTGCGATCTGATGGCTCGGTGTTTAAGTCTAAGTTCTCTTTGGATAAAGGATTTTCCAATGATGCGCGTGCGACAAAGGTGCAAGACTTGCTCGATCGCATTGGCAAGGAGTTTGGCAATACTGCGTTAAATAAGGTCGTAGAAGTTACGCTTAATCAGTGGGGGCAAATAGAGATAAAAGATTTAGAGCCGGGTAAATCAGGGATAGATTTTCATCTCATCTCAAGTGATATGAATGTCGATAATATCGATGATCTCATCACCAATGGTGCGCGCGTTACAGCCTATAATCAAAGCGCGTTTTTGACAGATAGGGCAGTATCTAGTATCACAGGGGTAACGGATAAAAGCGACTTCCGCAAGGTAGAGCTACCTACTGCTTTCATCACCAGAGATAATAAAGCCGCGGAGATGACTACCAAGCTTGAAGAGCTTTTCCCCCCTAATGTCTCTACACTTGTCATCAGCGGCACGCGCCCAAATACGCCAGATGGCAGGATTGATACAGGAGAGGGGAAGGAGCCACTAGACTTCTTGCGCTTTGATATTAAAGGAGCTACTGCTAGGGATCTCGCCCAAGCGATTAAAGAGCATTTTGGCGGCAATATTGATGTAACAATCACTAAGGGGCGTTTGATTGTTATTGATAATAATGTCGCCAATCAGGCTCACGACTTCCAAGATCCGCCCTTTAATGGTGAGCACGGATTCTCCATTGCGCTAACGACACTTGATGAGTTTGGCGCACAGACTGATGGCATACCTACAGATTACGCCAATGAGTATGATCGCACATTTTTTCAGGTCGAAGGCTCTAAAATCACTTCTAGTCTCTCGCAAGTGCTGGCAAATGGCGGAGGCTATGCCAATGGCGAGACAAGACTAAGTGATGTGGTGGGGGCTAGCATAGTGGGGCAGAGCTATTTGCTAAAAGTCAATGATATGAATGGTGTGCAAGTGGAGGCGCGTATTGTGTTTGATGAGAATGGGGCATATATGCTGCTACCAAATCTTGGAGATGGACAGGATTATACTATCCCATTGTTTAATCCTATCGATGAGCCACCAGGAGTAAGCATTACAAAGCCTGATGATGTAACATACCGCCAACTTATGGATGCTATGAGTATCGCGCTTAATTATAGTAATCAAGACAATGACGCTTACAGGGCAGTTGAGCCACCAAAGGGTGGTGTCGTGCAGGCGACTAAAGATGCGTATGTCCAGCTACTCACCGATGCTAAAGGAATGTTTGATGTGCAAATGACTCCAGATGGTAGAATCCAAATCCAAGACAAAATGCGCTCTGTAACAAGAATGAATGTAATGCTCTATGATGCAAGTAGCAATGACTTTTCACAAGATAGACTAAAACGCAACACCAACTCTCTGCGCCTAAATGCCAATAACGCCCTAGTCATTGATACGCCAGAAATCAACTTTTTCAAAGAAGTAGATGAGATTATCGAAGCTGTGCGAAAGGGCATATATCGTGCCGGAGCAAAGGATACTTATGGGGAGAGTATGCGTAATAAAGGCGTGCAAAATGGCATAACAGCCTTTGACCACCTAAGCGATCATATAGAAAAAATCATCGCGCTCAATGGCTCACACGGCAAAACTTTTGAAAATGTCATACGCCGCCACGAGATTTTAAAGACACAGATCGAGGGGCTTAAGGGGCAAAATATCGGCACAGATATTGCCGACACTTATAATAAATTTTCCAATATCACAACAAACCTAAGTGCCGTGATGAATTCTACAAGCAGAATCAACCAAATGTCGCTTGTGAATTATTTATAGAATCTAGGCATTACATCTAAATAGTTAATGTTGTAGATAGGAACCACCTTGTCGCCAGGGGGAGCGCAAGGTGATAAGGAGTTAAATAAACAAAAAGGAGAGCAACGCATAAAACTAAGATAATGTAAAAGACACTCTCAAAATGCGTTTAGCCGGACATTGGCTGTCCGGCTGGTTGGAATTATGAAACACAAAAGTAAATATTTACATAATTTTTATAAAAGTTTGTAGAAGCATAGACAATACGCGATACAAAAATAAAGGGTAGCGGCATTTTATCAATGTGCAAGTAGGTGGCTTGCGGGCAGCCTTGTGGATTGGAGTGATTTTCTACACGCCTACTTAAGTCTCTAGCTTTGTGTGTAGTTATATAATGCTTTAACTACAATAAAAAAATTATAAGAAATAGCTGAATATCAGCGGTATTTTGTGCTATAATCCAGCCTTAGCATTTCTTGGTATGCCACAAGCAACATACTCAAGATTCCAAAGACAAGCTTTTAAGGAAGGAAATATGCGTATTTTAGTGGTTGAAGATGATGCGACTTTAAGCAAGAAAATCAGCGATGAGCTTAATGCGAGCGGATATCAAACAGACATAGCAGAAAGTATGAAAGATGGGTCGTATTATGTCAATATTCGCAACTACGATTTAGTGCTTGCTGGTATCAAACTGCCCGATGGAAATGGTTTGGATTTGATTGCAGAGGTGAAGGCGAAATCTCCTAGGGTGCCTGTTATTGTGCTAGCCCACAAGCCAAAAACGGATCAAGAGGTTTTGGCGTTTAAAAGTGGTGCTGATGATTTTGTCGCAAAGCCTTTTGAATTTCCGGTATTGCTTGCTAGGATTGAAGCTCGCTTGAGATTCTGGGGATCTAGCACGATTGAGATTGATGATCTTGTGATTAACCCAGATGAAGAAAAGATTACCTACAAGGGCAAGGAGATTGAGGTTAAGGGCAAACCATTTGAAGTGCTGACCCACTTGGCTCGCCACCGCGATCAAATTGTGTCAAAAGAGCAGCTGCTTGATGCTATTTGGGAGGAGCCAGAGCTGGTAACTCCAAATGTCATTGAAGTGGCGATCAATCAAATTAGACAGAAGATGGATAAGCCGCTTAATATTGCCACGATAGAGACAGTGCGCAGAAGAGGGTATCGGTTCTGCTATCCTAAAAAACCTGCAGAAAATTAGTATTAAAAGCAAGGAGAATTGTATGAAAAAAACTTTGGGTGTATGTGCTTTGGCTTTGGCGTTTGTAGCTTGTGGAGATGACTCTGCGAAGCTGTATAATACTTGGAATCTTGTGTCTTTAAGTGATGGTGGAAATCCTATTGATACAAGTCATAGCGATAGGCGCGTGTCGATTACTATTGATAAGGATAAGTTTAACGGCTATTCTGGTTGCAACTCATTTTTTGGGTCTTATAAGACAAATGGTGATCAATTTCAAAGTGCCAATTCTGGTATGACTAGAATGTTGTGTGAGCCAAAATCTATGGAGATTGAAGAGTCGCTTATTAAGCTATTTTCTGATAATTCTGTGCATTTTGTGCTTCAAGAGGGCAAGCTTGTGTTTGAAAAAGATGGTGAGAATGGCGGAGTTAAGGCTATTTTTGAAGCGCAGTCTAAATAAGAAGTAATGCAACGATTAAGCACCTTTTAGGTGCTATGGAGTAGGGGGATACTATGGGTGGTGTGCTAAATGGCTCCCAAATGCTTATCGAGGCTCTACATTTAGAGGGCGTGGAGATTATCTTTGGGTATCCCGGTGGTGCTGTTTTAAATATTTATGATGAGCTGTATAAGCAGTCGTATTTTCGGCATATTCTTACACGGCACGAGCAGGCAGCCATTCACGCTGCAGATGGATATGCTCGCGCAAGTGGGAAAGTGGGGGTGGCACTTATTACTTCTGGACCCGGTTTTACTAATGCTGTAACAGGCATAGCCACAGCCTATATGGATTCTATTCCGCTTGTGGTGATTAGTGGGCAAGTGCCTGTGGCTCAAATTGGCACCGATGCATTTCAAGAGATTGATGCGGTTGGTATCTCCCGCCCTTGCACAAAGCACAATTTCCTTGTAAAAGATATTAAAGATTTACCGCGGATCATTAAAGAGGCATTTTATATTGCTAGAAGTGGGCGAAGTGGTCCAGTGTTAATAGATATTCCTAAAGATATTTCGGCAAATATGGGTGAGTTTATCTACCCAAGCGAGGTAAATCTGCGCACCTATAAACCGACCTATAAGCCCAATCAGCGTCAAATCAAAAAACTTATTGAAGCTATCAAGTCATCAAAAAAGCCTTTGGGTTATATAGGTGGTGGTGCAGTAGCAAGCAATGCAAGCAGGCTGGTGCGCGATTTTGTCCATAAGATTGGACTTCCAAGTGTAGAGACATTGATGGCGCGAGGTGTGCTTGCTGCTGGCGATACTTACAACCTTGGTATGGTTGGAATGCACGGCACCTATGCGGCAAATATGGCAATGTGTGAATGTGATTTGCTATTGTGCTTTGGTGCGCGCTTTGATGATCGCGTTACAGGTAAGGTTAGCGAGTTTGCCAAAAATGCCAAGATTGCCCATATTGACATTGATCCAAGCTCTATTGGCAAAATTATTGAAGTAGATTATCCTATTGTTGGGGATATGAGTGCTGTTTGCGAAGAGCTACTCGATATGGCTACGCAGATAGATTCTAGCGAGTTTTGCCAGTGGCGCGAGCATTTGAATGGCTATCAAAATCTGCACCCATTGAGTTATCAAGATAGCATAGATTCTATCAAGCCTCAGTGGGTTATTGAGCGTTTGGGAGAGCTTTTAGATGGCAGCGCGATCATCTCTACAGATGTTGGGCAGCATCAAATGTGGGCAGCTCAATTTTATCCCTTTAGCGAGCCTAGAGAGTTTCTCACTAGTGGGGGGCTTGGAACTATGGGTTTTGGATTCCCAGCGGCTATGGGTGCGTATTTTGCCAATATGGATAAGCATATTATCAACATTACAGGTGATGGTAGTATTTTGATGAATATCCAAGAGCTGATCACTTGTGTGGAGAGTAAAATCCCTGTCGTTAATGTTATCCTTAATAATAACTATTTGGGTATGGTGCGTCAATGGCAGACATTTTTCTATGAAAATAGATTCTCTCATACAGATTTGTCATTGCAGCCAAATTTTGTCGCATTAGCGGAGAGCTTTGGCGGGTTGGGATTCCGCATTGAGCGCAAAGAAGACTTTATTCCAACAATGCAAAAAGCACTCGATAGTAAGCAGGTGTGTTTGATTGATGTGGTGGTGGATCGGTATGAAAGCGTGCTGCCAATGGTGCCCGGTGGTGCTCCATTGGATAAGATGATTCTCAAATAGGGACAAAAATGGCAAGAAAGATCATCAGTGTGGTTGTGGTAAATGAGCATAGTGTGTTGGCGCGTATATCAGGGCTTTTTGCTGGCAGGGGGTATAATATAGAATCACTCACCGTAGCCCCTATACCAGATAGCGATCTCTCCAGGATTACCATTGCTACAGAGGGTGAAGCGCGCGTGCTTGAGCAGATTATTAAGCAGCTGCATAAGCTTATCCCGGTGTTAAAGGTGAGTGATGATAGCGACTTCTTAGAAAAAGAAAGTGTGCTGATTAAAATTGGCATAGAAGAAGATCTAGCAAGTATAGAAGCCTTAGCGCACGCTTATAATGGTAAAATAGCTAATGCCAATGAAAAATATATCATCATTGTAGCCACAGAGAAGCCTCATAGGATTACTAGTCTTATTAAGGCTATGTCGCGCTTCAAGCCTAAAGAAATTGTGCGTAGTGGCGTGATTGCTATGGAGCGGTATTAGCGCGCTGGAGATGCGTGTGCTGCGCTGCTCTGTATAGCGATATGAAAGCAGTAATGACTTAGGATAATCACTTGTAGTAGTGGTGTGAAAAAATTTAGAATTGGTATGAGTCCTAGTAGATATGTGAGCAAGGTGGTAGTGTATTTGTGTTTGGCTGCTTGTAGCTTGGTGTATTGCTCTACTCCCAGCACTTCGTGCCCTATGTCAAACAGCATTGTTTGATAGAAAAATATAAAAAAAGGCACAAGCATTATCGCTCCACCAATGATTGGGATAAAGAGCATTGGCAGGCAAACCACGCATAGTGCGCATAGCAGGACAAAAGCCTTTAAAAATTGCTGCAAGGCGGCAGTCATTGGTAGGCTTGTGGGTTTTGATATTTGTGGGTAGTGGTGCTTGCGAATATAGCCAACTACAAGCGGTGTGTAAAAGATACTAACAAAGACATTGCCCACAAGTGCCAACAAAATCACACAAAAGCCAAGCAGGACATACACAGAGATAGTAACCCCTTGCGCTAGGATACCGCCGGTAGCTTGGATATATGCTTGCCAAGATTCTGGCAAAAGTCCTTTAGTATAAGTGATCAAAATATCAGAAAAGGCATAGAGTATCCCGCCCCATAATGCTAATCCAAGTGCAATTGGCGCGATGTTTAAAATGATCATAGGGAGAGAAAAAAAGTCCTTTTTACTCTTGTGTAGGATTGCTAAGAATCCCTGCATAGAATCCATAATCAATATATCCTTGAAGTAATATAAATCAAAGATTCTAGGGAGTTTTGCTAAATGGCGCAATAGATTCTACAAAGCCTTATAGAATCTATGTGCTTTAATGTGTTTGGATTTTAAACGCATTTTGTGGGAAGCTGGTGGATTCTAGTGCGATTAGCGATTAAGCCAATCCGTGCTACAATGCGCGGATATTTGCACACTAAAGGCATACAATGGATTCTTATGAATATGGCGAGTTGTTAAAAACGCTGCAAAATAAAGCACAAAATATAGCAAAGATTCTAAACCCAGATTCTCTGCAAAAGCGGCTAGATGAGATTAACGCATTAGAATCGCACCAAGAGTTTTGGAATGACGCAAAAAAGGCAGGGGAAATCACAAAGGAAAAGCGAAAATGTGAGCGGATTTTACACACTTATACGGAGATGAAAGCCGAGCTAGACGACGCAAAAGAGCTATTTGAGATAGCAGAGAGTGAAGGGGATTCTAGCACTTTGGAGCTGTTGTTTGAAAATGTAGAATCCTTGCAGAGCCACATACAAAAGGTAGAAATTGAGGTTATGCTAAGTGGGGAGTTTGACTCATCAAATGCCATTATTACCATTCAGCCCGGAGCCGGTGGGACGGAGTCCCAAGACTGGGCAAGTATGCTGTATCGTATGTATTTGCGTTGGAGTGAGCGGCGGGGATTTAAAGTGGAGCTGCTAGACTATCAAGATGGTGAAGAGGCGGGCATTAAGGGGGCGGCGTTTATCATCAAAGGTGAGAATGCCTATGGGTATGCCAAAAGTGAAAATGGCGTGCATAGGCTTGTTAGAATTTCCCCATTTGATGCTAATGCCAAGCGACACACAAGCTTTGCTAGCGTGCAGGTAAGCCCGGAGTTGAGTGAAGATATAGACATTGAGATTTTGGATAAGGACATTCGCATTGATACCTATCGTGCCAGTGGTGCGGGCGGACAGCACGTGAATAAGACAGAATCTGCTATCCGCATAACGCACTTTCCAACAGGCATAGTCGTGCAGTGTCAAAATGATCGCAGTCAGCATAAAAATAAGGCAACAGCTATGAAAATGCTGCAGAGCAAACTCTATGAGCTAGAGCGGTTGAAACAAAGTGAGGGCGTGGCAAATGCCGAAAAAAGCGAGATAGGCTGGGGACATCAAATCCGTAGCTATGTCCTAGCCCCCTACCAGCAGGTAAAGGACTTGCGGAGCAATTACGCTACAAGCGATACAGAAGGCGTGCTAGATGGTGATATTGATAAATTGATAGAATCTGTGTTGGTTTTGGGTGGGCGCGAGCGGTAGGTTTATGAAGTTTAGATTCTAGCTTTTGTGCTATCGCCTTGATGTGGGCTTATGGTGCTCCTAGAATCTTAGAAAATGTGAGTTTAATAAATTATTGAGAAAAATTTCGGCACAATCTAGCAAATCTCTTTAAAAGACAAGGACTTGCTATGGAAGATAGGCTTTTTACATTTGCTGGAATGATCAATTCTGATCACCACTTCATCACGGCGTTTTATACGATTTTATGCGCGGTTGTGTGTGTGTTTATGGCAAAGCTTGCTACTCGTAATATGCGCGTTATCCCCAGTGGCTTGCAAAATCTCTATGAAGCAACCATTAGCGGTATGCTCTATATGGCAAAAGATGTCATTGGTGAAGAAAAGGCGCGCAAATACTTCCCGCTTGCTGGGACGATAGGGTTTTATGTGTTTTTTTGTAACATTATCGGTATGATTCCGGGCTTTGAAGCACCTACGGCAGCGTGGGATTTTACTCTTGTGCTAGCTCTTGTGGTGTTTTTCTACTACCATTTTGAGGGTATCCGCACACAAGGGGTGATCCATTATTTCGCACATTTTATGGGTCCTGTGAAGTGGCTAGCTCCGCTTATGTTCCCCATTGAGATCATTTCTCATCTCTCTCGCATTATCTCGCTTTCTTTCCGTCTTTTTGGAAATATTAAGGGCGATGATATGTTCTTGCTTGTTATGCTTATGCTTGTGCCTTGGCTTGTGCCTGTTGTGCCTTTTGCGATTCTGGCATTTATGGCACTGCTTCAGGCGTTTGTCTTTATGATCCTTACTTATGTTTATCTCGCTGGTGCGGTGCTAGTGGAAGAAGAAGGGCACTAAATTGCACAAGCACCTTCCTACAATCCTTGATTTTTTTAGCGGGCTTTTTGTCGGCGTTGGGATTGGAGGGGCGGTGCTTGCATTTTATGTTACATATTTTTTGACGGGGTTATTGTTTTTGAGTGCGCTGGCTGGGGCGTTAGTGTGCTGTGTGTTTGTATTTTTTAGTCTTGTAGCGAAGTCTTTGAGTGTTTTATTGAGAAAGTCTGTATAGATTCTTTCTAAGGTTTTGTATGTTTGGTATGGGGTTTTTTGAAATAGTGGTTATTGTCATTGTGGCGATAATCTTTCTAGGTCCTGATAAGCTTCCACAAGCCATTGTCGATGTGGCGAAGTTTTTCAAGGTGGTGAAGAAGACTATCCACGATGCCAAGCAGACAATCGATAGCGAGCTAAATCTCTCTGCCTTGCAGCAAGAAGCTATAAGCTACCACCAGCACTTCACTTCCCAAGTTGATACTATCACTAAAGATATGCAGCTCCAAGAGATTGATGAGATATTTAGTGAGTATAAGGCACTTCCACCAGCAAAAGTTAGCGATAGCAAGAAAGACAGCCTAGAATCTAGCGCGATAGATTCTAGCTTAGCACAAGAATCACCCAAGGCTTCTAAAGCCAGCATTCCTAGCAAAAAGTCCAAAAGTCAAACAAAAGCCATCAAAGAACCTAGCGCGCTTGGTAAAAAACCCAAAAAGCCCACCAAGCAAGCGAGTAGAACACCGCGCAAGCTAGATTCTACCACCCCTGCGCCTAAGCGCACCAAATCCACTAAGCCCGCTACAAATAAGGTCTAGCCAATGTTTGAAGAGCTCAAGCCCCATATACAAGATTTGCGCAAGAGGCTTATTATCGCGCTTGTTAGTGTGATTGCCGCATTTATTGTGTGCTTTGCATTTTGGAAGCAGATTTTTGCCATTGTGAAGATCCCTATTGAAAGCGCATTTGCCGATAGAGTGCAAGGCACGCTAATGCAGCTCACCCCGCTAGAGGGGATATTTTCTGCGATGAGCTTGTCTTTTCTTGCGGCTTTTACAATTTCTACGCCAATTATTTTCTGGCAGCTTTGGCTCTTTGTCGCGCCGGGGCTGTATAAAAATGAGAAAAAGATCATTTTGCCATTTGTGGGCTTTGGCACGGCGATGTTTATCCTTGGCGCGCTTTTTGCCTACTTCATCATCTTTCCATTTATGATTGAATATATTTTGCTTTTTGGGAACGATATGTTTGAAGCCAATATTTCTGTGGAGAGCTATGTGGGGTTTTTTATCCGCGTGGTGCTGGGCTTTGGCATAGCGTTTGAGCTGCCTGTGCTAGCGTATTTTTTGGCTAGGGTTGGAATGATTACTGATGAGAGCTTGAAGAAGTTTTTTAAGTATGCAGTGGTGATTATCTTTGTGGTCGCAGCCATTATCACGCCCCCAGATCCTTTCTCGCAGCTGCTTATGGCTATCCCGCTTGTTTTACTCTATGGGCTTTCAATCCTTATTGCTAAGTCTATCAATCCAGCCAAGAAGCCCCTAGAATCTAGCAGCGAGCCTACTTCTAGCGATTTAGATTCTTAGTAATGTTTGCTCTATCAAGCTACGACTACCCCCTGCCAAAGCACCTTATCGCCACTGCTCCAATCTATCCTAGGGAAGCCGCCAAGCTCCTTGTTTATGACCGCGCCAAAGAGCACATTACGCATACTACTTTCGCGCATTTGCTGGAGTTTATCCCTAAGGATTGCATTATCGCGCTAAACAACACGCGCGTGCTAAAAGCTAGAATCTATGGCAAAAAGCTTGGCACACAAACTTCGCGTGAGATATTTTTCCACCGCTTTGCCACTAGAGATGATTTCTCTGTGCTAGCTTCAAGTGCAAATACCCTAGAATCCACTTGTGCAAGTTCGCTAGATTCTAGTGCGCTAGCACTCTGCCAGATCCGCGGCAGGGTTAAGCTTGGTGATATATTTGTGTGCGCTAGATTCTATGCGCAAGTGGTGGCACTGCTGGATAATGGCTACCGAGCTATACGCTTTTTTTCCCTAAAGGATTCGGCTTTGCGCGATAAATCGGCGATTGCGGCGCGCGCACTGCGGTTACATACGCCAAGTATGCGCCCTTGCGCGCCCTTGCAAAGCCCCGATTTCTCATCGCAAACCCTAGAATCCCAAAATGGCAGTAGAGATTATGCTTTGGGCGCGCAAAGCTCCCACAGCCCCACTGCAAAACAAGCGATAGCGGTGCAAGGCAAAGCCGAAGCAGGTTTCTTTAGAAATCCTAGAATCCTAGAAGAAGCAAAAGGGGCTGAGCGTGAAAGCATTGCCACTCTCACCCCCCTAAGTCAAGAAGCCGTGCTAGCAATGCTAGAAGAAATAGGGCATATCCCACTGCCTCCATATATCAAAAGAGCTTCTAATGACAATGACATAAAAGACTATCAAACTCTCTTTGCCACGCAAGCAGGAGCGATCGCCGCCCCCACTGCCTCATTACATCTCTCCGCCACAATGCTAGAAGCCCTAAAAGAGCAAATCGCCTACTTGACTCTCCACATTGGTGCTGGGACATTTGCTAGTGTTGATATCCCTGATATTAGAGAGCATACAATGCACACAGAATCCTTGCATATCACAGCCCAAGCCCTTGAGAAGCTCTTGTGCGCCAAATCACGCTTATGTGTGGGGACAAGTGCGCTTAGAAGCGTGGAGTTTGCCGCAAGGCTCTATGAATCGCACCCTAAGCCTTATGCCGACTTGCACGCGCAATGCGATATTTTCTTGCACTTAGGCAATAAGCCGCGGTATGTGGATTATCTTTTGACTAATTTTCATCTACCCAAATCCACACTTACAATGCTTGTAGCTTCTATGGTGGGCTATGAGCAGTGGCGGAAGATTTATGAGCAAGCCATCGCTAAAGGGTATCGATTCTACTCCTATGGCGATGCTATGCTAATCCTTTAGGCGCGATATGCTAGAAAATACCATTGACCTTACGCCTTACGCGCTAGATTCTAGCAGCTTTGATGTGCGAGCCTTAGCACGCTGGCTAGAATCCACTTTTGCTACTGCTAATCCCTTGCAAGCAGCTACGCAGCTAGAAATGTATGCCAAAATCTTACTAGAGTGGAATGCTTCTCATAATCTTAGCGGCGCACGCACGATGGCGGATATGCTTAGGCAGATTGTGGATTCTGCCTTGCCATTGCGCGTGATAAAGCCCTTTGATCAATGCCTTGATATAGGCTCTGGGGCTGGGCTGCCTGCGCTTGTGCTAGGTATTTTATGTGAGCAATCACGCTTTATTTTATGTGAGCCTAGGAAAAAGAGGGCGGCGTTTTTGCGCTTTGTGGTGCATAGGCTAGGGCTTAGGAATATTTGTGTAGAAAATGCGCGCGTGCAGGAGCTTAGCCTATCTCAGCCTGCTAGTCTCATCACCTCGCGTGCAAGCTTGTCCAATGCCCAGATATTTGCCACTACAAAGCCGCTTATAGCAGATGACGGGGCATATTTGCTCTATAAAGGTGAGCAAAGCTACCATATCGCCTTGAATGCCAGCGATCCCAAAGTAACCCTATATCGCTATAATGCTAGAATCTATGTCTATAAGGAATTATGATGCTTCGAGTGATCGCGTTACTGCTGCTTGGCTTAGCGTTGCTATGGCTTGTGCTATCTGTCGCTAGGAGGGTGGGGCACTTTATCACTAGTGCCACAAAAGCACCGAGCCAAGCAGAGACCAAAGAGCCAGACCATATACCAGATGATATAAGTCAAGATCTCGTATCCTGTGCGCACTGCAGGGTGTTTTTACCTATGAGTGAGGCGGTGAAATTCCGCGGGCAATACTACTGCTCTAAAGCTTGCTTGCCAGAGTAAAGGAGTAGTGATGATTATCATAGGCTTGCACGATTTAATCTACCCCACGCATTTTATCCACACCAAAGATGTAGAATCTTTGCGTGCTTTGCAAGCAAGCTCCCAAGCAAGTCCCCAAATAAATCCAAAGGGCAGCTTGCTTGAGCAAATAGCGTGGTTTGACTTCCACGATGATGGCGAGCTAGTGCTATGCTCTTATGCTAAGGCTAATGGTATTGACTTTGCTATTAGAGTGCGCGATGTGGTGGAGTTCCTTAGTGGGGCGTATTTCTTGCCGAAGTATTTGCTAGTGGATTCTAGTCCTAAGGTGTATCAAACCTTAGCAGATGAGTATTTGCTAGACTCTAAGGTGCTTTGCGTTATTAGTGGCTCAAGCCAGATAGAAGAGTGTGCCTTGCAAGGCATTGATGGCGTGGTGTTTGCGCATTTACTTCAACTAGAATCTTAAAGGAAAACTATGAAAATAGGACGACAGATTAGACAGCTTAAAAATCTCTTACGCTCTTGGCTTAAAGCAGTGTATGCAGCGATCTTTGCTCCCATAGCGCGCGTGCTCTATAAGCCCATTTTAGATGAGATTAGAGCCACTGCCCCTAGGAATGAGAGCGCGCTGCTCCTAGAGCTATTTGCTAGGGAGAGGCTTTTTGCTTCTTATAAGATCCTTAATCCTTTGGAGTCTATCGACTTTCTTGTGCGCGAGTCTAAGAGCTTTTTACGCATTGGCGATGGTGAGATGATGACACTTGCTAATAAGGCTGGCGGCTTTCATCGCTTCTCTCCCGCGCTAAAGGCTGATTTGCTTGCCTGTATTGCGCAAGCTTGTAGGGAGAATCTCCCCATAGGGTTGAATCCTGTGTTGATCTATCCATACCACGCAAATCGGGGGGGGGGGGGGGAATCTATAAGGATTCGGCTTTGGGTGAGCAATGCGGCAGTGTTGCAAAAATTGTGAAAGGCACGACCGCCAAGGTCGCTAACCTTCCCCAATTTTTGCAAAGCTCCCACAGCCCCACCGCAACTCCTAGAATCCTAGGGGATACAGGGCAGACAGAGCTAGAATCTAAAAAGTTAGATTCTAGCTCTCCGTCATTGCGAGACACTGCACTAGCAGTGGCGTGGCAATCCATAAGCCAAACCCAGAGTGAAGCAACTACCCAAATCTCGCCGCGCTTGCTTTATGCGTGTGAAAATATTAGTGCGTTTTATGTGGCGGCGTATTTCCCTAGCGATAGGGTGTATTTTGATGCAAATATGTTTTATACCACGCCGATTGAAGTCGCGCTGCTAGCTGGCAAAATTGATACCTGTGAGTATGAGAGCCTAGAATCTAGGCTTAAAGCATTTCCGCGATTGTTTATCGATGATGATTATGGTAGATGGCTATTGCAGCTCTATAAGGAGCTATTTATCCATAAAATAGCTAAGCTTTGGGAGAAAAAAGACTGCATTGTGATTGAGGGGCGATACTCTTCAAGCGGTGTATATAATGATCTTTTCTCCAATGCGCGCAGTGTGCTTAGGATAAATCACCTGCCCCATCACAATGCTTATGAGCATTTAGATGAGCTTAAAAGCTATGTGCAAGAAGCGCTAAGTGGCTTTGACCCTGCCCACACTTGCGCTATCTTAGCACTTGGGCATAGTGCTAAGGTGCTTGGATTCTGGCTTGATGGCTTGGGGTTTAGGGCTTTTGATATTGGGAGCTTGTCGCTTAACTATGACTGCTTCTTGTATGGGGCTGATTTTTATACATACGCAGGGCAGGGCAATCCGCTGGAGCTAGAATCTTATGTGCTTGCTCCCTATATCGCAGGTAAGCGCAGATAGATTTTAGTAGGCTTGGGGGTCTGGTGATTGATAAAGCGAGAGAGTAGCCCTAGAATCTAGCTAGATTCTAGGTGGTGGCTAAAGTCTTAGAGTTTAAAGGGATTTTCCACGACTTTTTTGTGGTCGATGACATAGGGGATTAGAGCCATATGTCTAGCACGCTTAATCGCTACTTCTACGCGCTCTTGCCACTTTTTTGTATTGCCTGTGAGACGGCGTGGCATAATCTTATATCGCTCAGAGAGAGAGTGCTTTAGCATATCGATGTCTTTGTAATCGATAAACTCGATCTTTGCCTCTGTGTATTTGCAGTATCGTTTTGAGTATTTTTTTCTTTCCATTGTTTGCTCCTAGAATGGTATATCATCATCGTTGATGTCAATGCTTGGGATATTTTGCTCATATCCATTTCCGCCGCTTTGTCCCTGTGGTGCTTGCTGGTAAGCCTTGCTAGCTTGTGGCTGCGAGTAGGATTGATTAGAGTAGGGCTGATTAGCGTAGCCTTGGCTTGGAGCTTGGTTGTAGTAGCCTTGATTTTGCTCTCCATACTCGCCCCCGCCTTGAGCTCCTTGAGAGTCTCCCTTCCTATCAAGCATTTTCATACTCTCACACAAGATAGAGTGCTTAGACCGCTTCGCGCCGCTTTGATCTGTCCAGCTCTCATACACAAGCCGCCCTTCAATCAGCACACGACTGCCTTTGTGGAGATATTGCTCAGCGACTTCTGCAGATCGTCCAAATATCTTCACATCGACAAAACAAGTCTCATCAGCCTTGCTGCCATCTTGCTTATTGAAGCGATGTGTGCTCGCAAGACCAAAGAGCGACATCGCTGTGCCTGATGGCAGGTAACGCTTCTCTACATCGCGGGTGAGATTCCCTACGATGATGACTTTGTTAAACATTTTGTGTCCTTTATTAGGCTTGTGCTACTGCGCTTGCTCTGCGCTAGACTCTGCGCTTGGCTCTTTTGCTTCTGGGCTAGATTCTAGCTTTTTAGCCTTTGGCTCTGGCTTTTTGTTTGCCCTATCGACAAGAGTTTGCCACTGCTTTTGCTCTTTTTTGCTCTCATACTTAATCACAATAAAGCGCAAAATGTCTTCGTTAATGCGATAGAGTCGCTCAAGCTCTAGGATAGATTCTGGCTTGGTGGTAAAGTAGATGACAAAGTAGTAGCCACGCTTGTGCTTTTTGATCTCATAGGCGAGATTTCGCATACCCATATCTAGGCAAGTCTCAATGCTGCCGCCATTTTTGGTAATGACATCTTTGTAGAAGTCGATCTTTTGCTTGATCTCTTCTTCAACAAGTGTGGGCTTGATGATAAACATCGTCTCATAACGCTTCATACATACTCCTTGTGGTAATAGCCCTTGCCCAAAAATGCATCTAGGAATGCACCTAGAATCTAAGCTAAGATTCTAGGCCGCAAGATAGGCAAGAGCAAGAAATAAAGGGGCGATTCTAACTTACTAAAGCTTGCAATTTGATTAAGCTACGCAGGGATATGGACTTTTGCCCTTGCATAATGCCATTTCGCCAGAGTCCCAGCAGGTTAAAAATCTCCAAAAATGCCCGCTCTTTAATCTTCATCGCGCGTTGGGCAAGGGTGTTTGCCTCTTGGAAAGGCAAGGCATAGCCTAAGATCTCCTTGCTATCTGGCTTGCCGTGTAAGCGGATATACACAGCAAACAAAAAAAGCTTATAGAAATACTGCTCAAGCTCGCTTACAAGTGAGAGCTCATTGCTTAGCCCGCCATCTAGCATACACTCAAACACTCTCGCTATATCAGCCTTGCTAAAGAGTGCTTGCAAAAGCTCGCCAATCTCCACACTCCCTAGCCCATAGCAAAGCTGCGCTATATCTTGCTGGGTGATAGCACGATCTAGCAAAGTAAGCTTTGAGAGCTCGCTGCGTGCTAGGGCGATGTCATATCCTTGCATAATCAGCAAGGATTCTAGCAGATTGCCAGCAATGCTAAGCTCTAAAGCCCTTGCTTCTTGGGTTAGAAGCTCCTTTGCTTCAGCTGGGTTTGGCTTGAAAAACCGCACTTCTACCACGCCATTTTTCTTCTCATCAATGCTTTTATCGCTTGCTTTTCTAGCATAGATGTTTTTGTGCTTAAAGTGTGTGCTAAGGCTTTTGAAATCGCGCGCATATTGGGCTTGGGTCTTGCCATCAGCACGCAGAAATGCCACGATTAAGCTGTGGTCAGGATTGTGCGCTAGAGCGTTTAAAAGAGCTTTAATCTCCTTGTCGCTAGGTTTTTTCTCAAGCTTTAGCACCACGCACTGCGCATCACCAAAGAGACTGCTTTGGGACAAAATCTCTAGCGTAGGGGCTAGGGAGTATTCCCCATAGTTGAACACTTTTGGCTCTAGGGCATTTGCCTGCAAGAGCCTTTTAATGCTAGATTCTATGAGATATTCACTCTCGCCATAGAGCAAGCACGCGCGCGGTGTGTGCGTGCGCAAAAGGCTATCAAACTCCTTTTTATACATTAGAGCTGCCTTTGTAGGGTGCATTTGGTGCGCACTTACTAGAATCCACATTGCGCGGGTAGATTCTACTTGGGGGCTTGATCGCCTGCAAGCGCAAAGCTCGGTAGAATCGCTCCAAGCCTGCGCGCTCCTTAGCTTGGATATGGTAGTGGATATGGGTTAAATACTCGCGGATATATGCACTTGGGATACCGCAGGCTTTGGCGCGTGCTTGTAAGATGTAGTGTGGGATTTTTGCGCGCTTTTTGACAAAGGCGCGCGCGATGTTGGAGTAGAAGTGTGCGTGCTTGTTGTAGCAGAGCCTGCCAAAGACAAAGGGCAAGCGGTGCTTCTCCCACCACACCTGCCCCATATCAATAGCCTTGCCACCACTAAATCGATACTGCAGTGCCCTATCGCCTATAAGCACACGCCCTTGCAAGCCTAGGATAGTGCTAAGGGCATTTGAGGTATCAGACTGATAGTCCTTGCGCGGCGATTCAGCTTTGGGTGAGCAATGCGATTGATTGCACACATTTGGGGGATAGTCATTACCGCCAAGGTAACTCCTACCCCCAAATGTGTGCAAAGCAACCACAGCCCCACCGCAAATCTTAGAATCGTTGTGGCTTGTCTCTGGCGTTGGTTTCTCATTGGTGGATTGCGCTTTACTAAAGCCACTTACTTGCGTGCTTGCGCCTTGTTTTCTCATCACAAATCCTACCGCTTGCGGTGTTTTTTCAC
Source organism: Helicobacter canis (assembly GCF_008693005.1). Lineage (GTDB taxonomy): Bacteria > Campylobacterota > Campylobacteria > Campylobacterales > Helicobacteraceae > Helicobacter_B > Helicobacter_B canis. Next base: position 213,461 of record NZ_VXKE01000021.1, read on the forward strand.
TAATCTCGCTTTTTTTGTCATTGCGAGCGGATTGAAAATCTCCGTGGCAAAGCATAGCTTCTTTAGAAAACAAGGGATACCGCTCGGCGTTAGCCGATGTTTCTTTAGAATCCACACTAGAATCCACTTTAGAAAACAGGGATTCTAGGGGATGTTTGGATTTTTCACTTTCAGCCTGATTATTTTCTTCTAGGATTCTAGGAGTTGCGGTGGGGCTGTGGGAGCTTTGCAAACTTTGGGGAAGGTTAGCGACCTTGGCGGTCGTGCCTTTCACAAAGTTTGCAACACTGCCGCATTGCTCACCCAAAGCCGAATCCCCGTTTGATTCTAGGCTTAGCACACTCCACACCGCGCCTTTAGCGACAATGCCAGCTTGTGTGCCGCGCTGCTTGCGGTGAGCGGTGCAGCCAGCTATTGTAGAGATGAAGCCTGCATCAATGCGGTGAAACAAAAAGGACTGATTGAGCTTTGAGGGATAGGAGCGATTAGCAAATGCCGCACTTTTGTAGCGCGTGGGGATAGGGTAGGACTTCAAAAACACATCAAAGGGCATAAGGTTTAGGTATTGGATCTTGCCAAATCGCATAGCAATCCTTAATCTAAGATGGCTTTAGCGCAAGTATAGCAGGTTGTGGCTTAAAGGTGTTTAGAGCTTGCGCCTATCTGGCGTGAGAGTCTGCGCGCTAGATGGCTAATCGCCCAAAAAAGAGCGATCAAAATCCACACAAACACCACGCATAAGCCAAGGTTAATGCAAAATGCCAGCGGTAGCTTCACCCACCACGCAAGCGGCGGAAAGTGGCGCAGTATGGGGAAGAGCAGGCTTGATGAGATACCCTGCGCGATGTAGAAGTAAATCGCATTGACCCCAGCAAAGCGCAAGAATCCTAATGCACAATCGCGGCAAGCTATTTTTAAGCCGCAAGCATAAGCTCGCGCCGATTGCATTTGCCTAGAATCTAGGTTGTTATCTGGGGCTATTTGCTTGCGGAGGGATTTATGATTTTTACTATTGGCGCAGGATTCTAGGATTGTAGATGAGAATTCGGGGTTTTGCGCGTTTGATTCAGCTTCCTCGCGGAAAGATTTGTGGCTTTCACTACTGCTTTTGGATTCTAGGATTGTAGATGAGAAATCGGGGCTTTGCGTAAAATTGGATTCTAAAGAAGCTTGCTCGCGGTGGGATTTGGGTGATAAAAATGGTGCTTTGCAAGGTGAGTCAAGGGAGTTACCTTGAGTGGTAATGACCGCCGACTCGCCGCAGCAATCGCCATTTTTAGCCCCAAAGCTAACGCGCTCTAGCTTCCCCCCCCCCCCCGTTTTGCAAGGGCTACATACACCACCAAAAGCCCCGCCAAGCTCGCACAAGAAGCAAGCACATAGGGCAGAGATACGGGGAATTTATGCGCTTGGAGATCAAAGATACTAGGCAAGTGCGCAAGAGAGCCGCTAGAGTGCAAGATTATAAGCATAGCAAAGCCTCCTGCCCCCACGCTCGCACAAGCTATGATGATGAGCCTTTGCCTTTGAGAGCGGATAAAGTAGTAGCCCAGCACAATCAAAGCAGTATAAAACACCAGATACTGCAGCCCCACGCCAAGGAAAGAACCCTGCCAGCTAAAGATCCCAAAAAACGCCGCGATATAAAGCCCTAGCGCAAAGCTCGCTAGCAAAGCCAGCGGCACGCGCACAAAGCTTATAATAAGCGCGCCTGCTATCATTGCCACGCAAAACACAGGCACAAACCAATACGACCCCCCAAGCACAGGTAGCGCATTTGTGCTAAAGCCGTGCAGTGTGATCGCCGCTGCGGTATTCATAAAGCTTATGTGCTTAGTGTCAATACTTACGCATAGATCATAAATAGCAATGCACACACCAAAGTAGAAAATAAGCTTCCATAAAGCGGGCAGGGGGTTTGGAGCTTTGCTATATGCTAGAGCCATTCCAGCGATAAAGAAAAAGGCGGGCACATCAATAAGCAGCGAGAGACTCTGCACCGCTTGTGGCACATAGCTTCCGCCACTCCAAAATGTCGTGTGGATAAATACCACGCCAAGCGCGCATAGTCCGCGCAATATATCTAGGGCATCATCTCTCATTTGTATCCTTTGTGGTGGTTGGGGTTATTTGGTGGCTTTGTAGGCTAGGAGTAAAAAGTGCGGATACCAGAGCTTTGGTAGGTAGTGGTAGCGCGTGGTATAGCCTAGAGCTTGTAGGGTGGATTCTAGCTTGTTTGGATAGACTTTGCAAACTTTTTCTTGATTAAACACTAGATCGTGCAGGGCATTTGCATAATGCCCAAAGATATGCCTAGAATCTATATCTTTGATGATGATTATGGGGATATGGGCTATGGACTCTAGGAGCTTTTGCGTGAAGTTTGGGGATAAGTGGTGCAGCACATCGCTTGCGAAAAATAGGTCAAATGCGTAGTGTGCAAGGGCAGAATCTAGGCTAGATTCTAGGGTGATGTTGGGGTAGGTGGTGGTGGGGGTTAGGGTGGTGTAGATAGAGTCAATGGCTACAACTTTGCCTTCTAGCGTTGGCTTTTGCGCGCTTTTGCGGGAGTCTGCGGCGTGGGCTTGGTCATTACCGCTTAGGTAACTCCCTGCGCCCCCGCCTTGACAACCCACAAAATCATCGCAAAATCCCGCCGCCTGTGGCGTGGTTAGAGTTGGAGTATTTTCACAAATCCTAGAATCCTTTTGCTGCGGCTCGCTTATATTTGTGGCGGTGCTAGAATCCACTTTTTGAAAAGTGGATTCTAGGGAAGTTTGCTCGCGGAAAGATTTTTGCGCTAAAAATGGGGCTTTGCAAGGCGAGTCAAAGGCGCGCACTTGGGCGTGCGTAACTGCAGACTCGCCGCAGTAATCGCCATTTTTAGCCAAAAAGCTAACGCGCTCTAGTTGCTGCCCCCCCCCCCCATAGAAATATCATTATCAGTCATCTTCTCCGCAAAATACTCACTAAAATACAGCGTCCCTGCGCCAAAGTCTGCGATAGTGCGCGGCGCACTAAGATCAAAGCTAGATTCTAAAATAGCGCAAATCTCTTGGGTAGGGAGGATCACGCCTCGCGCCTTTTTGCGCAGGCGTTCTACATAGCTATTGCTAAAGCCCATAAATGCTCCTTGTGTTGGATTAAAAGGAGCGATTATAGCGTATTATGGGCGCATAGGTTTGGCAGTGAAGCTTTCTACTCCAAAATAGTTAGCATAGGTGTTGTTGGGCCACACTTTTGGGTCTTCGCCCGGATTGCCAAAGTCGCCATAGCCCTTGTAGTAGGAAGCGAAGGTTGCAGAATCCACGACTATATCCACTTGCCCTAGGGCTTTTTGCGTGGCGATTGATGAAAGCATTGTATGCCACTTAATCCGCATATCCACATACGCGATAAGCACGAAGCTCCCATAGGCTATGCAGCTTGCAATCCCTAGTGTCGCAATGGGCTTACGCCAATGCGGATAGCGTGAAGTAAGATAGTGTAAAAACGCTAGCACCATAGCTATATGCAAAAGTGTGAAAGGCAGCGAAGTGCGCTTAGGTAGCCAGCCCATTTGGATATTGGCACTTTTATACATAAATACAGCAAAAAAGCAAAAGCCAATGCACAAAAGCATATTGCGCAAAGGAAGCTTGCTTTGCCTATGGGCTAGGAAGCTCAAATACCACGCCCACGCAAGAGCTAGCAGGAAAAATGCTCCGCTTGTGTGCTGGCGCAAGATGAGCGCGGCAATAGCTACAAGCGCGATGAAAAGGAGCTTTTGCGCTTTACTAGATTCTAGGAGATAGAGTGTGCTTGCTAGGATAATGCTTAGTGTGAGAAAAATATTTGCCTTGCCATAGACAAATTTCAGCCACGCCTTTAGCTCGCCTAGATTCATAGATAGCAGCTCGCTAAAGCTATGAAAGGGAATGCCAAGCTCCCTAAACACTGCGATACGCTTTAGCGCACCCGGGGCTAGGAAAACGATGAGAAACCCCACCACAAGCCCAGCGATCCCAGCGATATACCAAAGTGGGACTCGCTGCTTTTGATAGAGCATATACACTAATAGCCCTAGCAAAAACGCAATAGCCACGATGATAAACTCACTACTCCAGCCAGCTAGAATCCCTAGCACAAAGAGCCCCGCCCCGCAGATAAATGAGAGCTTTGGTGGGGTAGATCGCCTGCCTAGAATGTAGCTAAGCAAGATTCTATAAGGGATAAGGAAGCTAAAGATAAGCATATATGCCCAGAGGTAATTAAATGCACCAAATACGACAATAAAAATCCCACCAAATGATGAAGAGCCATCAACCATAAGGATAAAGAGTATAAGCGCGATTGTGCCTAGATCTTGCAGGGTATCGCTGGGCTTTCTCCCAAAGACGATAAAGAAAAAGGCATAGATCACATAAGTGCCAACAAGCGCGTTTAGCGGGGCGAAGTAGGGCGTGGTAGCAAAGTGGCTGCCAAAGCCTGCCGCTAGCAGCTCGCCCAAACGCCCTAGCCAATTCATATACACACTAAGTGCGCCTTGCAGCAGTCCTAAGCCCCTGCCTAGGTCATCACTCTGGGGCGGAAAGAGCGCGTTTAGCGCGTAGAGAAAGAGAAAAATACCAAAGGCTAGGGCTACTTGGTAAGAGCTTTGGCTAAAACGGGGGGGGGGGCAAAGTGCGCTGCTAGCAGAAGTATTAGCGGCATTGCTAGAAGTTTGTGTCTCCATAATCATCTCCAAAGATAAAATAGAGCGCATTATAGCGCATTGGACTTGTGTAGCTCTTTAGTGTGTAAATACTGCCTATACGCCGCTAGTAGCATATCGCTATCGCTATAAAGCGGATTCCAGCCTAGCTCTGCTTGCGTGCTGCTAATATCGACGATATATTGGCAGTCCGCTATGGCGTATTGCTCCTTATACATAAGCGGCACTCCAAGAGTCTCTAGCACACTTAGGGCGAGTTTTACACTTTTTGCATGCGTGGGGATAAGAATGCTCTTTGATCCTGCTTGTGCGATGAGATCGCTTAAAAGGGCTTTGATCGTGGGGGGATTGTGCGAGCCTAGGTTGTAGGCGTTGTTGGGGAAGCTTTTTTCTATGGCGCAGATGATGGCTTGGGCGCAGTCTTGCACGCTAATCATTTGGTAGCAGTTGCTCCCATCGCCGATAAGTGGCACAGGCAAAGAGTGGGCAATAAGTGTAAAAAGCTTAGTCAGTATCCCATACCGCCCAGCCCCTACGATAATCCTAGGGCGGAAAATGCTTGCATTTATGCCCTGCTGCCTTGCTTTGGCGATTAGATCTTCTGCTTGCACCTTGCTTGCGCCATAGTAGCCAAAGGGCGTGCGTTTGTGCCTAGAATCTATAGGCAAGTAATCAGGCTTGCCATAGACCATATCAGTGCTAAAGTAGATAAGCTTGTGCGCGTTAGATTCTAGCATTGATGTAAGCAGGGCTTGCGTGCCAGCGACATTGACTTCATAGAAATACTGCTCTAAGGCTTGTAAGCCAAAGGGCTTTAAAGGTGGCTTTGGCGCATAAGCTCTAGCAGCTAGGTGGATAATGATGTCGCTAGAATCTAGCGCAAAGTCAAAGCCTTGCAGCAAATCGCAATGCACAAAGGTGCTTAGAGACTCTAGCGCAGGGTTTGGCACGCGATCTAGGCAGAAAATTTCTGCCTTTTCTATGCGGTTGTTAGCCATAGATTCTACAAGGGCGGCAATCGTGTAGGAGCCGACAAACCCGCTCCCACCAATGACAATATAGCGCATATCCTACCCCCTGCTAAAAGTCAAAAACACAAGTCCAGCGCAAATGAGCGCAATGCCTACAATCTTTTGCAAGCTCAGCGGCTCGCCAAAGGCGAAATACGCCACCACAGCGGAAAAAATAAAGCCTATGCTAAGGAAAGGGTAGGCGATAGAGACATTCACGCGTGCTAGCACGATAAGCCAGCTCACAATGCTAATGGCATAAATCGCCAAGCCCCCTAGGATAAAGGGGTTTAGCACGCCCTTTAGGATAAAGCTAAGGCTTAGAGTTAGCTCGCCAAGCTCGCTCATACCGCGCTTTAGCAGCAGCTGGGCGGTGGCATTGAGCAGGACGGAAAACAAAATTAGCGGAATAAAGGTGATCATAAACACTCCTTAAATTAAGTTAGGCGTTGGCTTTTTGCGAAAAATCGTGGATTCTGCGGTAGCGGCTGCGGTCATTACCGCTAAGGTAACTCCCTTGCCACTACCTTGAAAACCCCAATTTTTCATCAAAAATCCTGCCGCTTGTGGCTTGCTTAGAGTTGCGGCGTTTTGAAAAATGGATTCTAGGGATTTGGCGTGGTGCTGTATGGATTGCCACGCTTTGCTAGGCAAAGCTCGTAATGACGGAGTTGGGGCGTTGTATGAAAAAGTGGATTCTAGGCTAGATTTTCGTGTGTGGAATAAAGAGTAAAAAAGAAAACGATAAAGAAAATAGAGAAAAGAAAGAGCAAAATCTAAAGTAGAGGTAGAATCTAAAACAGAAGTATCATAGGCTAGAAAATATGCGAAATCTACACTATGTGTCGCCCCCCCCCCTTAGAAGTTTTAGCAAACACCCATAACTTCTGTAACGGATAAGAGAATAGCGGCACGCTTAGCGCGATAAATGCGCTGATGAGATAGTAGGAGAGCGTGAAAAACGCGCCAAGATAGGTGATGGCTTGGGCGTAGATGGCAATGAGAGCTAGCAGGGCAAGGTAGCGCGGCAGCATTGTGCTGTGGTTGGGGTAGGCGCGGAATGCTAGGCGCATTTGCGCGAAGTAGCCGAAGATGAAGCTGGCAAGAGAGCCTAGCAGAGTGGCTAAGCTAAGCTCTGGCGTTGGCTTTTGCGCGCTTTTGCGGGAGTCTGCGGCGAGGGCTTGCTCATTACCGCTTAGGTAAATCCCTTCGCCCCCGCCTTGACAACCCACAAAATCATCGCAAAATCCTGCCGCCTGTGGTGTTTCTAAATTTTGGGCATTTTGAGTAGAAGCATTAGAATCCTGTGCTAGCTGGTTTAGAGTTTGGTGCTGCTTGCTAGAATCCTGTGCTAGCTTGCCTGCATTTTGAGCATTTTCAAAAGTGGATTCTAGGTTTTGTGCTTCACTCCTAGAATCTACTTTTGAAAGCAGTGCCGAGAGATTTGCCACGCCATAGAAAACTCCGCTAGCCATCACCCCCACTACGCAATAGCGCAGAAATGTCGCATATTTTGCAAGCAGGCTTAGTAGGGCTTGGGTGGCTCTCATAGACTCTCTATACTCCAATAAATCTCGCCCAAACTATAAGGCATGACAAAAAGTGGCGCAGGGGGGTTCTCTTTGCTATCAAGCCTAGTGAAAGGGATTTTTGCAGATTCTAGCTTGTGTAGGAATGAGTGCTCCCAGCCATTTGAGTAGATATAGAGAGTCTGCTCTTGCGTGTAGGTCTTAGCAGAATCTAGGCGTGCTAGGGTGGCTTGCTTATAGTGTGAGCCGTGCTTGTAAAACTGCTTTGCATAGGTGGTGAAATTTATCGTAATTGTTACTAGCAGAGCTATGCGCAGTAAGCTGCCTAGGGGCTTCTTGCATAGATAGTAGCTAACGCCTAGCACAAGGAGTGGGAGGAAATACATCTGTGGCACATAGCGCGCCCACCACGATTCTGGATTGATAAGAAAGCTCCCTGCAACTAACAACAAAAGCCCTAGAATCTCCTTGCGCCTAAAGCCTTGGCGGAAGAGCACAAGCATAAGCGCACTAAGCAGCACCACCCCGCTAAAATACGCGCCAAACCCAGCGATACGCGTATCGACATTTGGGGCTTCATCGTGCAAGTGTGAAAAGGGAGCTTTAAGCTGTGGGGTGCATTGCGCGGTGCAGTTTTGCGTGCGTGAGAAGAGTGAGTAGAGAAGTTTAGTGCCAGAGTTTAGCTCATCAAACATTTTTGGCTGCTGCCCTATGATGATGTTGATTTTTTCTTTGCCTAAGAGTGGGTAGCCAAAATGCTTGCCATTAGCTAGATTGGTAAGGAGTGGATTGGCATTGCAAGCGATGATAAGAGAGCCTGTGATAAGTCCTAGCACGATAATGGGCTTAGAGTCTTTGAAGGGATAAAACCAGAGTAGATAGACAAGATAGCCTAGCCCGATAAAGCCCGCATACGCTACGCCTGTGAGCTTAATGCTAGCCATTGCTAGCAGTGCGCCTGCTAGGATAGAAGAGCGAGCAAAGAGGGCTTGGGATATGGCTTTTATCTCGTTAGGGCTAGAATCCACTAGCTTCCTGCGGTAAAACTCTCTATCAATAATGGCGCAAAATGCCACCAAAAGCGCGCAAGAAAGCAGCCCATCGACATAGTAAGTGGCGATTTGCGCGCCCACCACAGGCGAAAAGCTTGCAAACAGGCTAATGATAGCAGCACTCAGCGGGCTGATAAATTTGGCTAGCACAGAGAGACTATATAAAAACGCCCCAAATGCGGCGATAAAGTTTAGTGCCTTGCCTAGCTCGATAGTATCAAGGCTACTAGGAGCGATAGGAGCAAGCGCGCTCACAATAGAGCTAGCGACTACCTCGCTAAACTTGAGATAGTGCTCTACCCAGATTTCGTGGCTTAGGTAGGGGAGCAAGGGCTCTATGTCTGCCATTTTCTGCCATACTGGATTCCAGCCATTTGCAAGGTATAAAATCCCTATTTGGTGGTAGGCTCTCCCGTCCCAAGAGTAGTCATAGAGCAGGGCACTAAGTGTGAGAGAGAGACTAAAGCCACCTAGCACAGCTGCCCCCCCCCCTAGAAGAATTTCCCTACTTTTTGCCAAAAATAGTGGGATAAGACTTATGGCAAAGGCAAGGGGCAAATGCAGTGGCGTGATAGGGATATGGAGCAAAAATCCAAGACTTGCTAGCATAAAGAGTGCGCATAAAAATCCCAGAAATACGCAAGCTATGGTGAAAGTAAGCCTAGCACAATAGAATCTAGCAAAGCTAGATTCTAGGGCTTGCAGTAGTGATATGGTGCGGTGCAGTAGCATTGGGATCTCCTGTTAGATTCTAGCTTTGTGCGCTGCTATCTTTGCGCGTGCCAAGCAAGAGTAGGTAAAACACAAGCGCAAAGCCCACACACATAGCGATACAAAATGGCACGCCCATATTCATAGCCCAGTGGGTTTCTTGTATTGTGTGCTGCCCCCCCCCATTCAATAATTGCATAATTGCTTGACTTAGGGAGTCGATATAGGGCTTAAGCTTTTGCCCCCGGTAGATGAATAGTGTGATAGCTAAAAGGGCTAGCATAGGCAGGCTGAACGCTTTGTAAGAGTCTTTTGCGATAAGTAGGGCGAGAAAGAGCATATAGCCATCATAGCCTAGGTGGGGCAGGGTGAAGAGTGAAAGCACAATGCTCGCGCTAATGATCGCGCTTTCACTTGGTTTATACGCATAGACAATCCACACAAAGCTTGCGTAAATGACTAGGATTATAAGACTTATGGGGCTTATGGGATTGTGGAAGAGCTTTTGTGAGAGGGAGAAAAGATCGCTTGGACCGCCTAATGCGCTGCCGCTGGCATAATGGGCGGCATTGACTTGGCTTAGTAGGCGCAGGGTGTCTATGGGGCTTGTGTGGGTCTGTAAGCTAAAGGCACATATAACTAGAGCCACTAGCACGCCAGCTGCGATGACTTCTCTCCTATATCCTGCTAGGAAAAATCCAAGCATAAGCGGCAGCCCGAAAGAATGCTTAATGCACACAAAAGCTAGGGCGATACTTAGGATAATGCTCTTATGCCTAAAGCAGTAGGCAAGAGCGATGAAAAAGCCTATCATAATCGCACTTTGCGCATTGCCAATGACGGTGCCAAAGCAGTAGCCAAGCACGACAAGGATACTTGCTGCATACAAAAAGCCGCGATTTGTCCCATAGCGTATAAAAAGAACAATCGTCCCACAAAATAGCGCGATATTCCACAGGGCAAAGGCGATCTTCGCCCCCTCCCACTCCAGCAAGCCAAAGGGAAACATCACATAATACATCAAGGGCATATAGTTTGGACCATTTGCTAGGAATACATCGCCATTAAGATAGGCAATGTATGGGTTTAAGGCTTGCTCAAACTCCCCTAAGCCAAAGAGCTGCTTTGTAGGATACCACTGCATATCTAGTGATGCCCACTCGCCAAATAGGGCTAATGGAAAAACAATATACGCATAGCGCGCGATAATGAGTGCAAAAAGCACAAAGCTAGTCTTAGGGTATCGCTTGATAAGGGTGTTGATTGTGCTTAGAAAATTTGCTAGATGCTTAGACATTATTGCTCCTTTGGTGCTTGGGTTAGGATATTGCTATGCTGCTCATCAGTGTTGGCAAAGATGATGAAATGCGCACTTTGGGCGACTTTTCTATAAGGGTAGGAGCCATTTATAAGCTTGTGGTAGATGTCTTTTGCTTCTTGCTCGTAGGTGTTTTTGGGTGTATCGTAGCGATTTTTATCTACATAAAGGACGATAAAATCCTTTGGTATAAAGCTATTTGCCCTAGATTCTTTTGCCCACTCTTCATAGACAAACCCAGCTGGATAAGAAAGCCCATAAATTGGGTAGATTTGCGTGGGCTTTAGCCCAAGTGATAAGTAAGCGAAGTTGGTATTTTCACTTAAAATTGTCGCGCGTGTATCGTGGATCAGCGGGCGCAGAGTCTCTACAAGCTCATCGCTTAAGGCATACATAGAGTCCATAGAATCCGCTTGTGCATAGTATTTAGTGAAAACTTGTTTATACGAGCCGCTCATACTAGCCCCGATAATTTGGACAAACAGCACCGCAAGCAATACTGCCCCCCCCCCTAGAAGCTTCCGCGCACGGAGTGTGCCAAGAGTGCTTAGCACAAGGATAGTAAGAGCTATGGAGCTAAAGTAGTAGGCTTCCCACGCTTTATTGACAAAAAAGAGTAGATAAACAAAGGAGACGCCAAGCCCAGCGGCAATGGGCGCGAAGCGCAGGGCAGTGCCTTGTGCGTGTGATAGCATAGAGAAGTTGGTGGAAGTCGCTAAAAATGCCTGCTTGCCAGCGATGAAGCAATAATACGCCACAACAGCAAGCAGTGCGATAAAGACAACTATCTCAAAATAGTAGTAATCAATCATAGCAAGCTTATCGCTTAATGATACCTGTGTATATGCGCCGTGATTGGTGGCATTAGAGTTCATATTGCCAGCAAACATTGCATACCACGCATTAAAGCCCCTTGGGTGCAGGAGGTAGGGATTAGTAGCAATCCAAATAGCAAAGATTCCAAATGTCGCTACGATCGCGCGCTTTATGCTAGGGATTATGCCTTGAGTGCGCATACACATAAAGATATAGGCATACACCATAGGGATAAAGAGAATCGCCTGAAACTTCGCCACGCCCATACCTAGCCCAAGAGCTATCCACGCAAGCGTATAATGCTTGCCAAAGCTAAAGTTATCGCGCAAGAGATAGTAGGCACAAGCAAGCACGAAAAATGCTTGAAATACATCAGGCTTGTAAATATAGCCTTGGTGCCAGAATCCACTCATCGCGATAAAAATACCAATGACAACCACGCAAAGCCTAGCAGAGAGATACATTCTAGCTATTTTGTAGATGAGATAGAGATTTGCTATGCTAAAAAGCGCGTTTAGCACGCGCGGGGCGTAGATTTGCAAGGGGTAGTTCTCTGTGATGATAAAGGGCAGGGCAGCAAGGAGATTTAGCATATAGTAGGGGAAGCCGTAGTTGTATGCACCAATGGTGAAAATCTTTTTGATATTAAGCGTGATAAAGCCATTATAAATACTTTGTAGCTCTAAAAAATGCTCCATTTCATCGCCTTTAGCGAGCCCTAGAAACTGCACATCTACATACCGCCAATCCATATAGCAAAAGACTGCAAAGCAGCCAAGCAGAATACTATAGAGCACAATAGATTCTCTAAGACTAAATTTCTGCGGGTTCATAACTACTCCTTTGGCTTAGTGATATTGCTATGCTGCTCATCAGTATTAGCAAAGATGATGAAATGCTCGCTTTTGGCGACTTGCTTGTAAGGGTATTGCCCGCTAAAGAGCTTCTCTAGCACTTCTTTTGTCTGCTCATCTGTATGGGAGCGCTTCTCATAGCTTGATAGCCACCAATTTTGGCTTAAGATGATGAAGTCTTTAGGGATAAATGGCAGGGAGTGGGGCTTCTTGCTCCACTGCTCATAGACAAAGCCTTCAGCATTTGGCAGACCAAAGATTTGATAGATTTGGGTGGGCTTTAGTCCAAGTGATAGGTAGTAGAAATTCACATTATCACTAAAAATGGTGGTATTTGGATCGGTGATAAAAGGGCGCGCGAGATCAGTAAGCTCCTGTGCCAGAGCGTGCGCAGAATCTAGGGAAATGGGATATTTGGTAAAGACTTGTTTGTAAGTGCTAGACATAAGCCCTCCTAGAATCTGTAGTGCAAGCAAGAGCGATAGGGCAGTGGTTTGATAGAGCTTCTTTCTCTTTGTGTGCTGCCCCCCCCCCCTTAGAAGTTTTAGCGACAAGCAGAGCAAGCGGGATAAATAGCACGCAGCCAAGTGCCATCGTGCTAAAGTAGTAGGCTTCCCACGCTTTATTGACAAACAATAGCAAATACACAAGCGAGATGAAAAACCCCACTGCAAGTGGCGCAAATGCGATACATATAGATTCTGCTTGTGTGTAGGGCTGTTGCATAGAGTCTTGCTTGCTAGAATCTAGCGCGCGTGGGCTTTGCCAAATGAGCCATTGAAGTGCGATGATACAGCAATAAAGCCCAGCAGCAAGCAGCACGATAAAGACAACTATCTCAAAATAATAAAGCTCGATGACTTGGGAGAGCTTCTCACTTAAGGGCACTTGTGTATATGCGCCGTGGTTGGTAGCATTTGAGCGCATATTACCTTCAAACATACTAAGCCACGCATTAAAGCCGCTTTTATGCAAGAGATAAGGATTGCTTAGAATCCATAGCGCGATAATCCCTAGCGTGCCTAGCGCACATCGCTTTAGTGCTAGGAGTATTTGCCCTGCTTGCATAGAGAGAGCAGGCAGGCAGATATAGGCATACATCATAGGGATAAAGAGGATCGCTTGGAATTTAGCTAGTCCAATACCTAGCCCAAGAGCTATCCACGCAAGCGTGTAGTGCTTGCCAAAGCTAAAATTATCGCGCAAGAGATAATACGCACAAGCAAGCACGAAAAATGCTTGAAACACATCAGGCTTAAACACATAGCCTAAATGCCAGAATCCACCCATAGCCACAAATATCCCTGCAATAAGCATAGAATCTAGCGCGCTAAGATAGATTCTAGCTATACGATAAAGTAGCCAGATATTTGCTATGCTAAAAAGTGCGTTTAGCACGCGTGGGGCGTAGATTTGCAAGGAGTAGCTCTCTGTGATGATAAAGGGTAGGGCAGCAAGGAGATTTAGCATATAGTAGAAAAAGCCATAGTTATAAAACTCAAAGGCGAAAAACTGCTTGATATTAAGCGTGGTAAGCCCTTGATACATCTTTTGCAGTTGCAAAAATTGGGGCATAGCATCGCCATTAGTAAGAGCTAGAAACTCTACATCGACATACCGCCACCCCATATAACAAAACACGCCAAAGCACACTGCCATAAGGGCATAAAGTGCTAGATTTTTGGTGATTTTTCTCATACTACCTCCAAAATCCAATGATGATAAAGCTTGCTAGCCACGCTAGGATCACAAGCTGTAAGAAGCGATCGTGTAGGAGAATCTTAGAGGGGCTAGAAGATTTTTGTAAAACAAAGGTGATTTGCATATAGCGGAAAATGCCTAGCAGGACGAAGACGGCGGTTAAGTAGAGATTATGCGTGTGGAGTCGCTCATTGACCGACTCATCAATACTATAAAAGATATATGCCACCATCACAAGTGAGGCAGAAATCCCCATAGCAATGTCTAAAAACACACGATTGTAGCCATCGATATTATTACGCGCTTTAATGCCAGATTCTAGCAGAAGTATATCATCGCGCCTTTTAGCAAGAGCTAGAAACACTGCTAGCAAAAAGGTCGTAATCACAATCCAATGTGAGAGCCCAATGGCGATCACCAAAGCCCCTACCCAAAGCCTTAGCACAAAGCCACTAGCTATACAAAATACATCAACAATAGCAATATGCTTAAGATAAAGACAATAGGCAAGATTTAAGACAATGTAAATAATTATGGGTGCATAGAGACTAAGTAGCGCACTTGCCTCCAAGTCTTTGCCCATAATCATATATGCCCCCCCCCTAAGAGTATAAGAGCTATACCAAAAATATAGGCTAGTAAAGGCGAGATTGCACCGCTTGCCACAGGGCGGCTTGCCTTGCTGGGGTGCAGGGCGTCAAGCTTGGCATCAAGGCAGTCGTTTATGGCATAAATCCCACTAGCGATAAGACAAAATCCACAAAATGCCACAAGCAAATCAAGCGCGACTGCGCCTAAGTCATACTGCCCAAAGCCAAAGAATGCAGGTGCAAAAATGAAGAGATTTTTACTATATTGATGTGGGCGCATTAGTGTGATAAAGGCGCGGACTTTTGGCAGTGGTAGGGGCATAGATACTCTTTAAGCGATACTAGATTGGTGGCGCATTGTAGGAGAAAGTTGCTTAAACCCAGCTTCCTTAAGAAGTGCGCTAGCTATCTTGCTAGGCTGGTGTGCGGGTTGTATGGGTGTAGATGTGCTCGGCTAGAATAGAGCTAGATTCTATGGGATTTGATTAGGGCTAAGATTTCTTGCTTGCTTTTGTCTTTGATGGCTGCAAAGCTGCCGCTAAAGGCTAGCGCGCGGGTAATTTGCGCTTGAGTTAGTCCCTTTGCCTTTAGGGCGTTGCTTTGGGTTAGGGACAAGCGTTTGCTATGGCGGTGATAGCCTATGGCATATTTATGCACGCTATCGCGCAGCTTTTGGAGAAACTGCAGCCGCTTATCGCTAGAGTCTAGTTTGAGAGCCTTTGTGTCAGTGTAGATAGTATCTCGCGCTCCACCTTTGGCGCGGTAAGCCTTGGCGTCGCGCTTTTCTTTGGCGATGGCGATGACATCGACACGCGCACCGCTGGATTCTAGGATTTCTTTGGCGATGGCAATTTGCGCCTTGCCCCCATCAAGCAGCCACAGATCTGGTGGAGCAGCTTTGTCAAAGCGTAGGGCGCGGCGGGTTAGCATCTCGCGCATTTGGGCGTATTCATCGCGGCTTTCTAGCTTGTATCGGCGGTAATTTTCCTTGCTATACACGCCATTTTTATACACGACCATTCCGCCCACGCAGTCTCGCCCGCTATGGTGGCTTGTGTCAAAGACTTCGATTGTGCTAGGCGGCTGCTCTAAATCAAGCAGGCTTTGTAGATCGCGCAGGAGTGCTAGCTCGCTGGCGTGTGCGTCAGTATGCTGGGCTAGGAGTAAGGCGGCATTTTCTTGCACGATGGGGATAAACTTGGCGTATTTGCCCTTATCAAGCGCGTGCAAGGGGATTTTTCTACCTTGTGTGCGTGCTAGGACTTCTTGCAAGGCAGCTTGCTGCTCTTTAGAAAAGCACGCTGGCAGGATTATGGACTCTGGGGGGAGGGGGAGCTTGCCAGCGTAGCGATTGATAAGGGCTTGGGTGTAGATCTCACTTGGGTCATAATCTTTGCTAACACGCACGATTTCGTGGGAGAAAGACACGACCCTCCCTCCACGCACAAAAAGCCAGAGAAATATGGCAGAGCTAGCAGGCTCGTTATCCAAAAAAGGCGCGTAGAAGTAGGCTATATCTAAATCTATATCTTTTGCTAAATCCAGCACGCAAAGCTCTCGCAAATATGCAAGCTTTTTAAGCCTATCGCGGTAGGTGGCGGCTTCTTCAAATTGGAGATTGTGGGAGAGGGAGAGCATTTTTGCTTCAAGGAGCTTGATGAGCTTATGCGGAGACTTTAGCACCTGCAAGGTAGAATCCACTATATCTCTATAAGCTTCTTTAGAGACTTTATCTTCACAAGGGGCTAGGCAGCGATTGATTTGATAAAACAAGCACGCACGCTTTTTAGCCACACAGCTAGGAGACCTCTGCACGAGTGCAAAAAGCTCTAGCAAAGAGTGCAAGATCTCGCGGCAGCCGCTAGGGTAGGGACCAAAGTAGCGCGTGGTTTTGCTCCCTTTGACTTGGCGCGTGATAAATGGCACAGGGAAATCCAGCCCCATATCAAAGGCGATGTATGGGTAGGTTTTATCATCGCGCAGGAGGATATTGTATTTGGGCTTTAGCTGCTTGATGAAGGAGTTTTCTAAAATCAGCGCATCGCTCTCACTCTCTACGACGATAGTTTCTATACGCGCGATTTGGCGCACCATAAGTGCTATGCGTGGGCTGCAGTTGGGGCTTGGGATCGGGGTGTTTTGCTGCTTGGTTGGCGTTAGGGCGAAGTAGCTTTTTATGCGGTTTTTTAGGTTTTTTGCCTTGCCTATGTATAAAATCCTGCCGCTAGAATCGTAGTATTGATAGATTCCGGGTTTATCAGGTAGGGTGCTAAGAGTGTGGGCAAGCGTGGGAGAAATTGTGGGAGAAGCCACTTGCACAAAGGTGGATTCTGGCATAATGGGGCTTGGGCTAGCTAGCTTGGCTAGCTGCTGGCTTCTCCCGCACGCTTACTTCTGTGATTTTGGCAACACCTAGGAGATAAAAGATAAAGCTTAGTATCGTGGCGATAAGTGCTAGGGCTAAAATCAGCATAGCCGCATAGATAAGAGAAGTGTTGATTGAGAGCTCATTGATATTTAGAGTATCAAATGAGCTTTGCCCTAAGCTCGCTTGCAATATTCCCACCCAAAGACTAAAGTCAATCGCTAGAAACACCACAATACAGGCAATGATAACAAGCGCAAGTGAGCCGACATAGAATTTAAAGGCTAGGATAAACTGCTTGAGATTAGTCCGTGCGCTAAACTCTGTGCAGATCCTCCAAAATAGCCATAGCATTAGTGGAATATCGATGAGATACACCACGCCAGCGACACTTAGGAAAAGTCCAAAATCTCTACCTTGTGCTGCAACTATAAGCGCCACTACCAGCATAAGCCCAAGCCCAAGAGCGATCAAAATCATAAACATATGACTTTGAAATATAGAGGAGTTAGTAAGCTTTGAGAATTTATACACCCCTACAAGATACCATACCATAGCCCCTAGCATTACCACCGAAGCGATAATCCCGACAAAAGGCACGACACTAAGAAAATAGCAAATAAGCATAGTAACAAGCGAGCGAAACATCGCGTTTTTAGCGGCTTGAAGCTCTGTGGAATCCTCTAGGCGGATTACTTGCATAGGTTCTCCTTATTGGTGATGTGATGTGTAAGAAATAAGGCGAGATTATAGCACAATCTCACGCAAGCTTATTGGGGTCGTGTAGGATCTCCTTAAGCATTTGAACTACGAAGTGCGCTTGCTCTATGGTGATGATATATGGGGGCATAAAGTAGATCGTATTTCCAAGCGGGCGGAGTAATAAGCCCCTTTGCAGTGCTTGCTTAAACACTGTCAGCCCAGCGCGCGCCCTACTAGAATCTAAATCAAAGGCAAAGACCATTCCGCAATGTCGCAGGTTTTTGACTATTGCTAGCTCTTCAAGCTCCTGCCATTTGGCAAAAATAGCCAGCGATAGGGCGCGGTTTTTCTCAATGATATTTTGTGTGGCAAATATATCTAGCACAGCATTTGCAGCCGCGCACGCTAGGGCGTTACCCGTGTAGCTATGAGAGTGCAAAAACGCCTTGTTGCTTTCATAAGGTGCATAAAATGCCTGATAAATCTCATCACTTGTAATAACAACACTTAAAGGCAGATACCCCCCGCTAATGCCCTTTGATAAACATAAGAAATCTGGCGTAACACCACACTGCTCTAGGGCAAACATACTCCCGCTACGCCCAAAGCCCACGGCAATTTCATCAAAGATTATAAGCACGCCAAAGCTCCTGCATAGCTCGCACGCCTTTTTGATGAAGGCTTTTGGATAGATGTGCATAGTGCCTGCGCATTGGATTATTGGCTCAATGATAAAGGCGCAAATCTCTTCTCCATAGCGTGCTAAGATAGATTCTAGCGCGCGCAGCTCTTGCTCATAGTAGCTCTCATCTTCTAGCTCTGCTGGTGCGTGCAAGCTAGCACCCTTTGCTTTGTCAAAGACATTTGGCACAGGCGTGCTAAGGCAGGAGAGCAAAATCGGCTCATAGATTTGCTTATACAGCCCCAAATCCCCCACGCTTAGCGCGCCAATGGTCTCGCCGTGGTAGGCGTTGCTAAGGGCTAGGAATTTGCTGCGCGGTGGTTTTGCGCTTGAGATGTTGCGATGATAGTGGAAGCTCATTTTTAGAGCGACTTCAATGGCAGAGGAGCCATTATCTGCATAAAAGCATTTGCTAAGTGTGCTTGGAAGCAGGGCGCAAAGCCGCTGTGATAGATCGATGATAGGCTTATGACTAAAGCCAGCTAGCAAAATATGCTCTAGCTCATTGAGCTGACTTGTGATAGCGGCATTTATAGCTGCGTTACAATGTCCAAAGAGATTGACCCACCAGCTGCTAATGCAGTCGATGTAGGCATTATCATCAAAGTCGTATAAATACACTCCCTTGGCGGATTTTATGGGGATTATAGGGAAGTCTTCGTGGTCTTTCATCTGCGTGCAAGGGTGCCAAATATGAGCAAGGTCGCGTGCAAAGAGATTGTCGTTTGATAGCTTGGGCATTAGAATCCTTATGGTGAAGTTGCGTTTCTAGGCTATAATCCACGCTTTTAATGCGGAGATATTATGCCTAGAAATCTTACCAAAAACCCAACCGAGAATCCTGCCCTGCGCGCGCTTATCACCCAAGCAGGACACATTACCCAAACACTTGCTAGAGATGATAATCTGCGATCCCTTGCAGACTATGCGCATTTAGGGGATTCTCTCATTAAAAATGGCGTGCCTTTGCTCAATCTAGCGAGCAATGATTATTTGGGGCTAGCAGGGCTCTCACACGCTATCACTTCGCCACATTTGCCTAGCGATAAACTCGATATGCCCACTTATGCGCCCACACACGAGCAAGAAGCCAAGGATCTTGCGGCTAGATTCTGGGAGTTTGCCAAAGCGCACGCCATAGATATAGGAGACTTCTCGCTTGGCTCTGGCTCTTCGCGCTCGCTTAGTGGGGGCTATCTTGTGTGGGAGCGCTTTGAGGCAGCCTTGCAGCAATGCTTTGCCCCAAAGCACGCGCTACTTTTTAATAGCGGCTATCATTGCAATATCTCTTGTCTTTGTGCGCTTGGGCGGCTTGAGGGGGTTGGGATTTTGATTGATGAGTATGCGCACGCAAGTATGTTTGATGGAATTTTGCAAGCAAAAGCTATGAACAAAAGCTTATGGTGGAAGCGATTTAAGCATAATGATATGGCACATTTACAAGAGTTGCTAGAATCTAACTCCGCGCGTTTTAGGCATATTATCATTGTTAGCGAGGGGGTGTTTAGTATGGATGGGGATTTGTGCGATTTATCTGGCATTATCGCGCTAAAAAATCGCTACAACGCTCTGCTATATCTTGATGAGGCGCATAGTATTGGTGTCGTAGGTGATGATGGGCTAGGGCTTGCCAAGAGTCTTGGGCTTAGTGATGAGGTGGAGTTTTTGGTCTTTACTTTTGGTAAGGCTTTGGGGAGTGTAGGGGCTTGTATGCTTTGTGCTAAGGAGCTAAAGGAGCTATTTACTAACACTGCGCGCGGGCTTATCTACTCTACGGCTTTGCCGCCGCTTAATGTGGCGTTTAGCTTTTTTGCCTTTTGTGAGCTTGGGAATCTAGGTGCGCAAAGAGCGCGCTTACATAGCATAAGCAAGCAAGCAAGGAGCAAGCTAGAATCTATCATCGCACCCCTAGAGTCTAAAAGGCTAGATTCTAGCCCTTATGTTTTGGGAGATTTGCACATTATCTCGCTCATTTTGCGGACAAATAGCAAGGCATTAGAGTGCCAAGACTTCCTAGAGTCTCGCGGTATATTTGCTAGGGCAATCAAGTCTCCCACAATCCCTAGTGGCACAGCTAGAATCCGCTTTAGCCTAAATGCTAGCCACAGCACACTAGAGCCACTATATGAAGCATTGGAGTATTATGCAAATCGCATTTTCTAAGCCATTTGACAAGAGTGCGACGACTTTGCTGCTGTGCTTTAGCGGCTTTGCGACTAAGCCTAGACTTTTGGCGCATTTGGCGTGCGATATACCAGCGTGCAATGTCGCTATTTGCTATGATTATAGGGATTTGCCTAAGATGGATTTGACATTAGCTTCTGCCATATCTTCACAGGTAGAATCTAGCAAGCAAGTCTCAAACACGCAAGTCCCAAGCACGCTCTCATCTACGCTACAAGAGCTGCAAGAATTGATCGATAGCCATAGGCATTGTATTTTGGTGGCATTTTCCTTAGGGGTGAGCGTGGCTTCTAGGCTACTTGCAAGCATTGATCGCTTGGGGGCTTTTGGACTTTGTGTCGCTATCAATGGCACGCCTTTAGGGATTAGCGCAAAGTATGGGATACACCCTAGAATCTATGCGCGCACTTTGGAGTATTTTGATGTGCAGGAGTTTGCGCGCGCATTTTTTGGCATAGATGATAGGGCAGAGATTGGAGAAGCACTAAAGGCGCGTGGGTTTAGCGATGATTGTAGCACTTTGTTTGGCAGTGTGCTAGAGTGTAAAGATGAGCTGCTGGCGTTGCAGCAGTTTTGCTTGAGTGTGCAGCTACCTAAGCAGGCAATACACTTCACGCACGCCATTATAAGTAGTAAAGATTGTATATTTTCCCCTATGGTTGTAGAATCTAGCTTTGTGCAAACAAACACAAAATGCCACCATATCGATGCACCTCATTATGCGTTTGGGCATTTTACTAGCTGGCTAGAGCTGCTTAGAGTATGTGCGCTTCAGGTAGATTCTAGGAGCGGGTTTAGATTCTGGGAAGCAAGGCGAAGCTATACTAAGAATGCGCCTATCCAAGCTGCTATGCGGCGCAAGCTTGTGGAGCTGCTGCTCACGCATACGGGGGGTAAGGCGTTTGCTAGGGTGTTTGAGTTTGGTGCTGGGGTGGGGGACTTTAGCGCACTCTTGCAAGCAAATTTAGACTACACGCAGTTTGTCTGCAATGACATAAACAACCACGCAAGCATATTGCAAGCGCGCTTAAGTGCGCACACACAGGTGATGACCTTTGATATGCACGATATAAAAAATCAGCCTATTTTTGCCCAGCGATTTGATTTGATCGCTTCAAATGCGTGCTTGCAGTGGCTTAGGGCAAGGGAAGTGCTTGCAGATGTGGCAAGTATGCTAGCAGATGATGGGGTGCTTTTGCTAGGGAGCTTTGGAGGGCAAAATTGCTATGAGATTAGAGAGCTATTTGGCATAGGGCTAGAGTATATCAAGCTAGCAGAGCTATGTGGGCTGTGTGAGAGTCTTGGGCTAGAGATTTTGCATAGTAGTAGCGAGATGATTGAGCTTGAGTGCGGGAGTGCGCTTGGGGTGTTTAGGCATTTTCGTGCAAGCGGTGTGGCACTGCACACGCCTAAGAGAGTGCTAAGCAAATCTGCCCTGCTAGCTTATGAGAAGCGATTTGGCGGGAAGATCACTTATGAGCCCATCTATATCCTAGCAAGAAAGCAGCTAGAATCTAGCTAGCCAATGCGTTTGAGCAGTGCTTGTATGCGCTCTATGCTTTGCTCTTCTCCTAGAATCAGCAAGCTTTCACACACGCCTATGCCACCCCCCTTGCCAAGTAGAGCTAGGCGCAGGGCTGGCATAAGCTTGCCTATTTTTATGGATTTAGATTCTGCAAAGTTGTGGAGATAGGATTCTAGGGATTCTGGGCTTGTGAAGTGCTGCTTGAACTTCGCTGTTTCCGTGGCTTCTTCTGCTAGCTCTGCTAGTGCTTGAAGCGCGCCAGAATCTAGCTTTTGTAGCATTTTTTCATCATAAGTTTGCGGGAGGGTTTGGATCTCTTTAAGCTGGGCAGCAAACTCTAGGAGTGTTTTGCTCCTATCTTTTAGCGCGTTAAAAAGTAGAGATTTTATCGGTGCTTGGTAGGCTTCAAGCTTCGCGCCAAACTCGCCTAGCAAGGCTTCTAGCCTAGTATCATCGCAGGCTTTGATATAGTGCTGATTAAGCCATAGGAATTTTTCTTGATTGTAGCGGCTGGCAGAAGAGTTGATGTTTTTTGCTTCAAAGAGTTCGCGCATTTCTTGGAGAGAGAAAATCTCCTTATCTTCATAGCTCCAGCCAAGTCGCACAAGGAAATTTAGCAGTGCTTCTGGCAAATAGCCCATAAGCTTATAGTCCATAACGCCCATCGCGCCATCGCGCTTACTAAGCTTCTTGCCCTCTGGGTTTAAAATCATAGGGATATGATAAAACTTAGGGATTGCAAAGCCTAGTGCTTGGTAGATGAGAATCTGCTTTGGCGTGTTGCTTGTGTGGTCATCGCCGCGGATTACATCTGTTACGCCCATTAGCGCATCATCAATGGCTACGACAAAGTTATAAGTCGGGCTGCCATTAGATCGCAAAATGATAAAGTCATCAAGCTCCTTTGCTTGCACGCAGATTCTGCCTTTGACGCCATCATCAAAGGCGATTTCGCCTTCAAGTGGGGCTTTTATGCGGATTACAGGCTCTACATCGCTTGGGGGCGTGCCGCTAAAGTCGCGGTAGCGATTATCATAGCGCGGTGTTATGCCTTGTGCGCGTTGGGATTCTCGCAGGGCTTCTAGCTCATCTTTGCTCATATAGCAGTAATACGCCTTGCCCTCTTCTACAAGCTTTTTGGCATAGCTGGCATAGAGGGGGAATCGCTCACTTTGGTAGATAATCTCCCCATCACATTCTAGCCCCACCCATTTGAAAGACTCAATGATCGCTTGTGCGGCGTCTTTGGAGTTTCTAGCTAGGTCAGTGTCTTCTATGCGTATGAGAAATTTACCCCCGTGTTTGCGCGCATAGAGATAGTTGAATAATGCTGTGCGCAAGCCTCCAATATGCAAATATCCCGTTGGCGATGGGGCAAAACGCGTAACAACAGCTCGCTTCTCCATTGACTCTCCTTAAGTGTGGGTTTGGTTGTTTGGCGCGGATTTTAGCAAATTTTTGCTATATTTTGCGCTCTCAAGGAGTGTGTAAATGTTTTTGCTTGTGCTATATATCATAGGGATTACTGCAGAGGGTATGAGTGGCGCATTGATCGCTGGGCGGCATAAAATGGACTTAATTGGTGTGCTATTTATCGCCCTAGCCGCTGCTATTGGCGGGGGATCGATCCGTGATATACTCTTTAATCACTATCCGCTTACTTGGGTGGCTCACCCAGAATACATCATCATTGTCTGCACTGCAGCATTGCTTACAACACTAATCCCAAGTGTAATTGCTCGGCTAGAGAAGCTATTTTTAGTGCTTGATGCTTTGGGGCTTGTGGCATTTGCGGTCATTGGCGCAGAGATCGCACGCGCGCAAGGATTAGGAGTCGTGCTTGTGGTAAGCTCTGGGGTGATTACTGCAGTATTTGGCGGGGTGTTGCGCGATATATTTTGCGGGATTGTGCCACTTGTGTTTCGCAAGGAGCTCTATGCGGGAGTGGCGATCCTTACCTCGCTTATCTACTATGGATTAAGTGTGCTTGAGTGGGACTTGCAAGTGGCTAGCATTGTGGCGGTTATTAGCGGGTTTATCGTTAGGATTCTAGCGATTTGGTATAAAATCTCTGTGCCGATTTTTTCCTATGGGGCAAAGGAGTAGGCTTGCAGTTTAAAGGAGTGTGATAATGCTTTGCGTGTTTGATATAGAAACAATCCCTGATATAAGGCAAATTGCTAAGGCGTATGACATAGAAGACAAAAGCCCTTTAGAGATCTGTCAATACGCATTTAACGCACAGCTAGAGAAGAGTGGTAGCACATTTTTGCCACTTTATTGGCATAGGGTGATTGCGATTTCAAGTGTGGTGTGTGATGATTATGGGAAGTTTGCTAAGGTTGGGAGCTTTGGTAAAAGCGCGATAGAGGCTCTTAAATACGATGAAGATAGCATTGATAAGCTTGAGCAATGCTTGATAGAAGAGTTTTTGCAATTCTTAAACACTAAAGAGCCTAGACTTGTAAGCTTCAATGGCAGGGGATTTGATATGCCCGTGCTTTTGCTAAGGGCTATGCGCTATAACTGCAGCGCGTTTAGATTCTTTGAAGCGCATAATCACACTCGCACCAAAAGCAAATGGGAAAACTATCGCGCCAGATATAGCGAGTATTGGCATACAGATTTGCTGGATTCTTTGGGGAGTTTTGGCTCTACGCGCGCACTTACCCTTGATGGTGTGTGTAAAATGCTTGGGATTGTAGGGAAGTATGATGTCAGCGGGGGTGATGTGTATGAGCTATTTTATGGGCAAAATGCCATTGATGTCATCAATAGCTACTGCCAAAGTGATGTGCTAAATACTTATTGGCTGTATTTGAAGTATGCGGTGTTAAAGGGGGAGCTCGGGGTAGGGGACTATGGTGTGGTGCTAGAAGACTTTGCTAGTAAGCTAGAATCTAGCGCACCTTATGCAGAGATATTTAAAGAGCAAATTGCTTGTGAAATCGCTAGGTTGCAGGGCTCATAAAGGCATTGGTAACGCGCTCTTTGCACTGCTCTATCGACAGGGATTCTTGCAGGCTATAGGCGTAAAAGCTTGTGCGCACTCTTTTAGGGATATGGAGCTTGCGAAGCTGGTCTTTTATAGGCTTTGGCAGGGTGATTGCAGCGTGTCTAGCGACTATAAGGGTGATGGGGTGGCTTGTGCTAGGAAAATGCTCTATGCAAAAGCGCGCCTTTGCACCATAAATCTCGCAAGAAAAGTTTGTGCGTATAATTTCTTCTCGCTGTTTGCGTGAGAGCACATAGCCTTGCATTTTTAGCGCGGTAGCGATATGGTGGATAGCCTGATATGGAGAAAATGCATAGATACACATAAGGGTCGTGTTGTGATGTGTGGGAAGTGCTATGCCGCCTTGATAGAGCATATTTTTTTCTTTGTTGAGAATCTTTAGGCTCTGTCGCAAGCCTTTGCCATAGTGCTGGACTAGCTCGGTGGCAAAATGTGTGCGGATAAAATTGCGCTCATAGGCTGGATTGATATTTGTGCTATCTGTGAAATACTTCACCCCCTTGCTTGCGCAGTAGTCTATAATCTCTTGCTTATAGCACCAAAGCAATGGGCGGATAATGGGGTAGGGCATAGGATTTGGCAGGGCTTGCGTGGACTGTGGGTAGTGCCAAGAAATCTCATCAAACCCAAGTAGCCCGGCGATCCCACTACCTTTGCCAAGTCGCAGCAGTAGCCACTCAATACGATCGTTGAAATTATGCGCTAGTAGGAGTCCGCAGTAATTGTGTGTGGCAATTAGTGTGCTAAAAAACTCATAGCGAAACTCCCTAGCCCTAGCTTCAAAATTGCTTGAGAAAATGGGGGCTTTGGTATGGAAGCATTGTTTGCTGTGGATTTGGGCGAGTGATTTGGCATAGGCTACTTCTTCTACACTTTGCGCTCGCACTCCATAATCTACAATAGCAATATCAAAGGCGATCTCTTTCTCAAGTAAGTAGAAAAATAGCGCGACAGAATCTGCTCCACCAGAAAATCCAAGCAGAAACTTACCATTGTGTAATGTCGCGTGTAATATCGGGCTACATAAAGGCTGCATAAGGGCTGTTACAATCTTGTAAAGAAGTGAGAAAAATCATTGAGAAGTATCATAGTCTAAGATAGGTCTAAAATGGTGCCGAAGGTCGGACTCGAACCGACACAAGGTCGCCCTTACTAGATTTTGAGTCTAGCGCGTCTGCCAGTTTCACCACTTCGGCATAATGGTGCGCTGAGCGAGACTTGAACTCGCACGGGTCGCCCCGCCACCCCCTCAAGATGGTGTGTCTACCAATTCCACCACCAGCGCATCCCCGCTAAATGCGGGAATAATTAGCCCAAAAGAGCCTGAAATGCTTCAACAATCATTTTAGATTCTGGTAGGAATGGATTCCCATAGATTGCGATGATTGCGAAAACAAGCGTATAGATAACTTGTGCTTCAATAAGTGCTAGAGCGATAAACATCGTTCCAAGAAGTTTTCCACCGATACCCGGGTTTCTCGCTGTCCCAGCGATTGTGGCAGCAGCAGCATTTCCCATACCAATAGCTCCACCAAGCGCAGCAATACCAAGACCGATAACACCGCCAGCCACAGAAAGTGCAAGTAGAAGTGATAGATCACTACCGCTAAATACGCTTTCACCAGCGAATGCAAACGCCACAAAACCAAAACATAAAACAAGTAATGCTTTCATTGTTTCTCCTTAGAACGATTTAGATTTGCCACCTTTCGGATCTGTCCCCTACTCGCGCGGTCAAATAGGAGCCGATTATGGCAAAAACTAGCTAAAAAAAAGCTAAAAACTAGCGTAGCACGAGCTCAATCTTGCCCTTTGGATTCCCAGAAATGGCGCAGGATACCTTTTGCCCCTCGTGGAAAAACTGCACCAAAGGCTGCATAGTTTGCGGGATTTTACTAATGTGCAGCAACCCATCATTTCCTTTAGGTAAGGAGATAAACACACCAAAATCCATAATTCGTTTGACAACACCATCTACTTCTTCACCTAGCTCATATTGCGCGCTAGGAGCGATGAGCTGTAAAATAAACTCTTTAGCATTGTGGAGATTTTGTGCAGAATCTGCGTGGATATAGATTCTCTCCTTTTCTCGCTCAACATCAATGCTTACTTTAAATCGCTCGATGATGTCTTTGATCACCCTGCCGCCTTGCCCGATAATATCTGGGATTTTATGGCTAGGGACAGGGAGATACTCTCCCTTTGGGAGTAGATGCGTGTGGAGCACAATGGACATTGCGGCTTGCTCCATTTGCTCTAAAATGTGGATTCTAGCGCGCTTTGCTTGGTGGAGTGCTTCACAGAGTATCGCTTGGCTAATGCCCCCTAGCTTAATATCCATCTGCATTGCAGTGATGGCTTCTCTTGTGCCTGCGATTTTAAAGTCCATATCGCCATCGTGATCTTCTAGCCCCATAATATCTGTAAGCACGGCGTATTGGTCGCCATTGATCACAAGCCCCATTGCCACGCCTGCTACAAGGGGGGCTTCTAAGCCGCACGCACGCAGGGCAAGTGAGCCACCACACACGCTTGCCATAGAGCTTGAGCCATTAGATTCTAGGATTTCAGAGACTAGGCGGATTGTGTGCTTAGTGGGTGGGATGCTAGATTCTAGTGCTTTTTTGGCAAGGTTGCCGTGCCCTAGCTCTCTGCGCCCAACGCCCCCTATCATACTTGCTTCTCCCACACTAAAACCGGGGAAATTATAGTGAAACATAAAGCGATCTTTGCTTCCGCCGCTAAAGTCTTCTTGCACTTGCGCATCGCTCTCGCTCCCCAGCGTGCAAACCACAAGGGCTTGCGTCTGCCCTCTGGTAAAAAGCGCGCTAGCGTGTGCGCAAGGCAGGATATTTGTCTCTATACTAATTGGGCGCACATCTTCTAGCCCCCTGCCATCAGCGCGCTTGTGCTCTTGTAAAATCATCGCGCGCACTTGGTGCTTTTTATACAGCCCTAGCATATCGCAAATAGATTCTAGCTCCCAAGCTGGGTTGCGTGAGTGGATTAGCATACCAAGGGCTTGTAGCTCGCTATTGCGCTCGCTTTTGCTCATTTGTGTAATGGCTTGAAGCACATCGTCTTTATAGTGTGTGGCAATATGCTCATAGATATGTGGGTGGGAGTTTGTCTGGGCTAAGGGCAGAGGCTTTATAGGTGCTTTATGGGGGATAAGCTTTGCTTCATATTGCGCGCAGTCTGCTTGGATTGTCTGCTTTGCAAGCGATATGGCAGCCATTAGCTCATCTTCTGTCAGGCTCTCATCGCTTCCCTTCATCTCTATCATCAAAATATCTCCCCTGCTGCCAGATACATAGAGATCAAGGCTAGATTCTAGCATTGCTTGCTTGCTTGGGTTGATGACAAAGCTTCCTTGGATTCTCCCTATGCGCGCGCTGCTGACAGGTGGGATAAAATCTAGCGAGCTAAGGAGTAGGGCATTTGCTGCGGCGTGCAAGGCACATAGTTGTAAATCACTTATGCCATCATAGCTTAGCACAAGAATGGTGATCTGTGTGGGGTAGCGATAGCCTGCTGGAAAAAGTGGGCGCAAGGTGCGGTCGATAATGCGTGAAGTTAGGGTCTCAAACTCGCTAGGCTTGCCCTCTCTTTTGATAAATCCACCCGGAATCTTGCGCACAGCATAGGACTTGTGGATATACTGCACAACAAGCGGCAGAAAGTCATCATCTGTTGGATTCTCATCTACTGCGACACTAGCGAGCAAGACATTATCACCAGAGCGATACCACACACTTCCGCACGCTTGCCTAGCGACATAATCAAGCTTATATTGCTCTGTAAGGTTGGTTAGTGTTAGGCTAATTTGGTGCATTATGATCCTTTTTGTATGAGATTTGGCTTGGTGATATATTTGCCCATAATGTTTAAGATCTCTTCTTCACTCACAGGCGGCAGAGTTTTATAATAATGCTTGGTAGATACGAAGTATTTAGGCTTATAGACTGCTACTAAGGCGTCGCTAGATTTTGCTAGAATCTTAGCAATGTCATAGGAGATGATAGGGCTTAGGACATAGATGCTTCTTGCCTTTTTTTGGATACAGGTTTTAATGGCAAGATCCATAGTGATGCCCGTTTCTACTCCTTGGTCGATTAAAAAGACACTTTTAGATTCTAGTAGGCTAAGAGTAGCACCCTTGCGGTATTTGTAGATTCTAGGCAGTATGGTTTCTTCATAGACTCTTTTGGCTTCTCCATAGACATAATCAAGTGAAATATCAAATGAGTCAATCA
The DNA here is from genome assembly GCF_008693005.1 of Helicobacter canis. GTDB lineage: Bacteria > Campylobacterota > Campylobacteria > Campylobacterales > Helicobacteraceae > Helicobacter_B > Helicobacter_B canis. Next base: position 242,465 of record NZ_VXKE01000021.1, read on the forward strand.
AGGGCTCATTGATGATTAGCTCCATATTTTCGCTCACAGTTGCGATCTCGCATTCACTATTGGCAGGAGCGATAATCGGCGCGCAAAAGAGCATATCTAAGCTAGAATCTAGCTTGGCTGCCAGCCTATCAGCTAGAAATAATCCTGCAAAACTTGTGGATAGCACGATACTATTGTCGTTTGTTAGATGATGATTGACAAGCTCATCATAGAGCTTGACGAAAGCTTCTTCTCTATCTTCAAAGCGCACGAGATTTTTTTGATCATTTTCCATAGTGCGCCCTATGCTTGCTCTAGTATGCGGTAGTGATGGGTATAGACTTCTTGCATACACTGCTGCAATTCTTCATACCACGATTCTAGTGGCTCTGCGGAGTTTGCGCTCTGTGTGGATTCTGTGGGAGCGATAAAGTAGCTAGAGCTTGGGTCATAGATTGGCTGCAAGCCTTTGATCTTTTTTGCACCAGCTTTAGCTTTGGTAAGAGAGCTTTCATCGCGGTAGAATACCTGTGCGCTTGGGTGCTCATCGACATAAAATGGCTTAAGCAGCACCATTCTAGCGACATTGCTTGTGGCTTCAATGGGAGAAGAGTTGTAGATCCTACGCGTGTTGATAAGCACGATGGGCTGGATTTTTAGTCGAAATTTTTCAGCGATGATTTTTGCTCCGGGCTTAAAGGGTAGAAACCGCTCTTTGCCCTTGCTACGCGTGCCTTCTGGGAAGATTACAATGGGGCGATTTTGGGAGAGCTTTTGCTTAGTGGCTTTAAGTAGTGAAGCAAGCCCGCGTTTATCATCTCTATCTATAAGGATCATTTCTGGTCCTGTGAGAGCATAGCCATAGAATGGGATCTCGCCTAATTGCTTTTTGGCAATCCAGCAGATATTGCGCGGGTGGTAGGCTTCAAGGCATAAAATATCAGCGACACTTTGATGGTTCATAATGATCAAATCTGCTTCTTCATCAAAGTCGCCAAGCTTTTCAAGAGTAATGCCCCCATAAGTGAAAAACCGATAGCAAGCCATTCGCGTGGATCGGGCATTGTTTTTATTGCGATAGAAATAGATAAAGCAAATAATAATCGCAAGCCCAATCCCAACTAAAATAACTTCATAGATACCTTTTAGTTTAGCTCGCATCTTCTTTCCTTATCCAGCCTATGGCTTCTTTGGGTGTGATGATTTTGTAGTATTGTCCGTGCTCGCCTATGATTTTGATTTTCATAGAGTCACTAGTGGTCTCAAGCAGTGTGGAGTTTTGCGTAGGGAGAATCCAAATTTGCGTTTGTGCGCTGATTGTGGCTGTTTTGGTGTAGAAAAGATAGTAGAGCAAATAGAGCACCATAGCAACACCAAGGACAAAAAACACCTTGCGCAAAGACTTGGAGAAAAATGCCAAAACAAAGCAGCTAATGGCAACCCCGCCAATAAATAATGCCCAATACATTAGATAAGTATTTTTAGGCTTTAGATTCTCCTGTGTTGTTACACCATCAACCACTGGCACGATGGGGACGCGGATTTGCTCGAAGCGATTTGTCTGTGTGGAGAAGTATTCAAACAAGAGATTTTGCATATTTTTTGGCACAACTGCATAGAAGATCGCTTTAGATTCTAGGGGGCTAAAGCTTGATCGCTCAATGCCTTGCTTCTCAATATCAGGGAGCTTGAAATCCTCTAAATTTGCTTTCTTTGCGATTAACTCAAAGGCGATGAGATTGCTCTGCTCATCATAAGGCTTGGCTTTGTAGATTCCAAGCTGCACATCTTCCCCGACAACGCCCGCATAGCTTTTGTTTTGGTATAAATCGGTGGCATTGAGTGTGATTGGATCGCTTGTAACGACATCGATAAATGAGCCATCACTTGCGATTGCAGAGACTTCAAAAGCTGGTATTTTGACACTTTGGGCTTTGATTTTAAACAAATAGGTGATCTCATAAACCTTTTGGGGCTTTTGTGCTGCGCTAGATTCTAGCTCTACTTCCTGCCACGCTTGGTTTGGGTTTTCTAGTGTGATGGCGTTGGTTGTTGTTTTTTCTTTAAAAGAGCTTTGGTTAAGTGAGGCATTGTTAAAAAACATCACACGATAAGTGATAGGGACTCTTTGCCCCACATAAATGGTAGATGTAAGAGTGGATTCTGGTGTGGTGTTTTGTAGGTGGAGAATCTGCTCTGCGCTTTGATCTGGGCGGATAAAGGCTTCCCCACTAGGCTCGCTAAATGACTCAAGTAGATCAGTGGGGTTTGGCGCATTGGATTGTGGATTCTGGGTGGGCTCTGCAAGAGAAGCGGTAAATGCGCCCAAAACAAGCACTATAAGCAAAGAGAGTGTAAAAGGTGGCAAAACAAAAATGCGCATTTTATGCCTTGTAGATGGATTCTAGCATTGCTAGACCTTGTGTGCTTGCTGCTGGTTTTGTGGCAGCCTGTGTCGCATAGGTGTGGTGGATAGCTGCATACCTAGCGCGTTTATGCAAGATAGGCTCGCAGGCTCTCTCGGGGTGAGGCATAAGCCCGAAGATATTTTTGTCTTTATTGCAAATGCCAGCGATAGAATCTATGGAGCCATTGATATTATCTATATAGCGTAGCAGAATCTGCCCAGACTCTTGCATCGCTTCTAGGCTCTTCTCATCGATATGGTATCGCCCATCGGCGTGGGCTATGGGCAGAGAGATAATCTCATCTTGTGTGTGTGGGCGTAGGAATACATTATCCCTGCAAGCTACGCGTAATGGAGTAGCTTTAGAGATGAAGTGGAGATTGTGGTTGCGCATAAGTGCGCCGGGCAGAAGTCTAGCTTCGGTTAAGATTTGAAAGCCATTGCAAATGCCTAGAATCCGCCCACCACTATCACCAAAAGCTTTGATAGCTTTCATAATCGGCGCAAAGCGCGCGATCGCCCCGCTGCGCAAGTAGTCTCCATAGCTAAAGCCCCCAGCTAGCACGACAAGCTTTGTTTCTCTTGGTAAGGACTTTTCCTTATGCCAGATGATGGCAGTGGGGATTTGCAAGAGCTTTTGATAGACATATTGCATATCAAATTCACAATTTGTCCCAGCAAAACGCACAACGCTGACCATTATTCTGCCTTTATTTGCACTTCGTAGTTCTCTATTACCGGATTGGCAAGTAAGTCGTGTGCGATTTGCTCAGCTATGGCTTCACAAGATTCTAGCTCCCCTTTAGCAAACTCTAAGACGATTTGCTTTTTTACCACCACTTGCGCCACTTGCGGGAATCCAAGTGATTCTATGGCGTGATGGATAGCTTTTGCCTGTGGGTCTAGGACACCATCTTTTAGGCTTATGGTAACTTCTGCTTGCATTGTTTTCCTTTTAGTGAGTTTGTATGCGTCTTAAGACTTCTTCATACGCGCTTTTTAAATCCCCTAGATCTTGTCTAAACCGATCTTTATCGAGCTTTTGGTTTGTCTGCTTGTCCCACAATCTACAACTATCTGGCGAAATCTCATCAGCTAGGATAATCTCACCTTGCGCATTTTTGCCAAACTCAAGCTTGAAATCCACAAGCTTGAGCCCCTTTTGATCAAAGAAATCGCGTAAAATGGCATTGATTTTGCGCGCTTGATCACGCAGGAAATCCAAATCTCGCTCATCATCAATAATACCTAGAATCTTACAATGCTCATCGTTGATAATGGGATCATTGAGCGCATCATCTTTGTAGTAAAACTCCACAAGCGTAAAGGGTAGCACTAGCCCATCTTCTATTCCAAGTCGCTTGCTTAGCGAGCCTGTGGCGATGTTGCGCACGACAACTTCAATGGGGATTATCTGCACCTTTTGGCAAAGCATTGTTGTGGAGCTAAGAGATTTGATGAAGTGGCTTTTTATGCCTTGTTGTGCAAGTAGCTCAAAGAGTAGGCTGCTGATTAGGCAGTTAAGCGCGCCTTTGCCATCTTCGCTACTGCGTTTTTGCGCGTTGAATGCGGTAAGGTCATCTTTAAACTCGGCGATGACTTCATTTGGATTCTGCGTGGCAAAGAGCTTTTTGCCCTTGCCTTCATAAAGCAGTGTTTGTTGTGTTGGCATAGATTCTCCTTAGATGATGTTAGTTGTGTGGCTATTGCTTGGGCTTATCTTGCGCCTTTGCAGAATCTAAAATCCCCCAAGCCTTGAGTGAGTCAATGGCGGACTTTAGCTGAATATCATTGGTAATATCTGCTTGTGTAATGCGCTTTTGCTCTTCAGGAGATGGTTGCTTCTCATCAGCCTTTGACTCGGTTTTATCAAGCTTTTGTAGCTCATTTTGCAGGTGGTTGCGCAAGTCTGCTTCTTTAATTTCAAATCCGCCTTCATTTTGTGGCACACTACCCGGATAGACAACAATATCAGGCTTAACCCCCACAGCCTGTATGGTGCGCCCACTTGGGAGATAGTATTTAGCCGTAGTGAGCTTGATAGCTTCTGTGGCGTTGATTGGGATCACGACTTGCACGCTCCCTTTGCCAAAAGTCTCTTCTCCTATGATGATGGCGCGGCGGTGGTCTTGCAATGCGCCAGATACAATTTCGCTTGCACTTGCTGTCCCGCCATTGACAAGCACTGCGATGGGGAGTTTGCTATAAGGAGCTTTGCCATTTGCGTTGTAAATAATGTTCTCTTCTTTTATCTTGCCCTTTTGAGAGACGATAACACCGCTTTTGATAAAGAGATTAGAGAGATCGACTGCTTGGTCTAGCAGTCCTCCGGGGTTGTTGCGCAAGTCAAGCACAATGCCTTTAATGCCACTATGTTCTTTTAGGGCTTGTTTAACACTTTGGGCGACATTTTTATCAAAGGAATTAACTCGCACATAGAGATAGGGCGTGTCATCGATCGTTTTGGCATAGACAGATTTGACTTTGATGATGTCGCGCGTTAGCGTAAATACAAGCGGTTTGCCCTCGCCTTTGCGCACGATAGTGATGGTGATTGGAGTTTTGGGCTTGCCTCGCATAAGATTCACAGCATCATCAATCCCCATACCAATAGTGCTTTGATCTTCGATTTTTAAGATCACATCACCGCTCTTTAGCCCAGCCTTTTGTGCCGGAGTCCCCTCTAATGGAGCGATGATTGTAAGCGCGCCATCTTTTAGCCCAACTGTTATCCCAAGCCCGCCAAATTCTCCCTCTGTTTGGGTTTTTAACTCTTTGTATTTTTTCTCACTAAGATATTCGCTATGGGCGTCAAGGTTAGCGATAAGCCCCTCGATGGCTTTGTTGATTAGGCTATCGATAGGCACATCATCGACATAGTAAGATTCTATGGTAGCTATTGCTTGAGCGAGTCTATCATAGGCTTTAGCGCGCTGCTTTTTTGCGTCTGTTTGTTGTGCTGGTTGGCTATTTGGCGTGAGTGCAGTAAGACTCCCAAAAGCAAGGAGCGCACCTAAAAGCGCGATCCCTATGCCTAAAAAAAAGTTTCTACTCATATATAGACCTTAAAATATAGCACCAAGCAGCCACACTAAGCCAAAGCATAGGCACAGATGAGACAATACCGGTAGCCAATATGAAGTGATTGTGGCGGCATTTTACCTAAAAAAAGCCCAAAAACCTATGACATTACTTGAAATTACCCAAACATTAAGCACCACTTATGTGTCAAGCAGTGCTTGTATCATCTGCTCTATGGTAGGCATAGAATCTGGCTCAACAAGCCGCTCTAAGACTTCTTGCCCATCTTTGTAGAAGATTAGCGTTGGGATTCTGCGTATGGCAAGCTCATCTTTTAAGGCTTCATTTGTGTCAAAATCAAGCAAGATAAAGCGCACTTGCGGGTATTTGGATTCTAGTGCTTGCATCATAGGCTCAATTTTGCGGCAGTCTGGGCACCACGGCGCACTCATCTCCACAACACATAGTCCAGATTGTATAAGGCTTGAGAAGTCTTGCTTTGTCGTTGTTTTCATCTTTGCTCCTTTATTAAAGGAGCTTACAATACAACAAAGAAGTAAATTGTGTAGCTATATTTTGTGAGCGTGGAGATAATCTAGCGCAAAGTCAATAAAGCTCATAGCGCGGTAAGTGCCTAGATGTGAATTTGTCTTTGGGATAGTGGTATCAACACTGACAAATATGTATTCTCTATATGCTTTTGTGCTTTTGGATATTTTAGATTCTATTAGAGCTTGGCTGGGGAATGGCGCGGCAAAGATCGCTATATCTTGCACGATGAAATCACACATATCATCATAATCTACCACTAGCGATCTATGCAATAGCTCACAAGCAATCATATTTTCAAAAATCGCTTGGAAATTTGGCGTGGGTGAGATAGCATAGGGCAGGGCGAAGTTATAAAAGTAGAGCTTGGATTCTTTGCCATTTTTGTGTGTGAGTGTGAAAATCACCTGCTCATCTCTCAAGGATTGTATGAAAGCATACATTTTGTCTTTAGAGATCTTTTGCTGCTGTTTGAGTAGGCAAAATGCGTTATGGGTATTGAATGGCTTTGCTTGATAGTGGAGCAAAAATGCCAGAATGCTTGTATCCTGTTTGGCATAGAGCAAAATGATTTCTTGCATTCTTTGGATACGCTTATGCTCTGGCATTAGGGCGATTTCTGGGAGATTGCCCTCTTTGAGGAAGCTGGCAAATATGGATTCTAGGCGGTTGCTTTTGCTAAAGGATACATATTCTTCAAAGCTCAAAGCTCGCACGCAATGGGCGTGGAAGCTTGTGCGGATAGATTCTGGCAAATGTGTGATTTTTGTAGTGATTAGGATAAGGTTTGGGTGGCTTGGGATAGTGATTTCTGGGAGATAGTTATCAATAATTAGCACATCAAACTTTTTCTCTAAAAATAGCTTTAGCAAGGAGGTTTGCATACTTGCTTTATGTAGCCGCAAATCCGCGCAATCTACTAGAATCTGCTGCTTGTAATCACGCGTCAAGTCAAGGGCTAGCGCGCTCTTGCCGCATTTGGGCGCACCATAGAGAAGCAGCCTGCTATGCTTGGGAGAATTTGAGCGTGGGAAGATGACAAAGCCCTTGCTTCTCTCTTCGTATGCTTTGGCAAAATCTATCATTGGCAGTTGTTTGTGGGCTTTTTGTTGCGCTTTTGGATTAGTGTCCTAATTGCTTCAAATCGCTCGTGTAAATATGGATCTGTGGCGTGGTTGATAAAAGTGCCACTTGCTGGCTCATCAAAGTGAATTGTTATAGGCTTTTTTAGAGTGGGGGGCTGTAGAATATGTTTGGGCACATAGCCGGATATTTGGACACTTTGGATAAAGGCTTGCATTGATTGTGCTCCAATGCTTGCTAAAAAGGCGTCAAATTTCTTGGGGTAGGTTTTTAAACAATACATAATGTCCTTTTTTTTATAATGATTGAAGTTGTAAGCGTGGCTTGGGTGATTGAAGCAAAATAGCAGCGTAGGCGCACGATAAGAAATAGACAAAAGCCCATTTTGCATATCAGCTGGCAGAATGTATTTGAGTGTTTCTAGATTCTGGCGTGAGCGCAGACGACTAGTTAGCGTGCTAAACTCACTATTTATAAGCAGAGAGGTAAAGACTTGATGAATGGTTTTCATATGTTGATTGTAGCATATTTGCTTGCAGTGTTTTTGCAAGGGTGTGGATTCCAAGGGGATCCTTACTATGGTGATCCTAGCACAGCCAAGAGCTTTAATGACCTATCTGTCTTAGAAAACAAAATCGAATAGCTAGTGCGCTTTAAGGCACTTACCCATAGATTGTTTGCATATATGCTTTAGCTGGGGTGTCGCGCACATAGATGATAGTGCTATGCTCTAAGCATATTTGGGTGATGGGGTGGCGTGTTTTTGGGCTAGGCTTTGGCTGCTCTTGGGGGCGTGCACTGCACTGCTGTAATTGCACTGCTGCAATAGGTGCGCTATGCTGATCTGCTAGGATATGGATAGTTTGCTGCTGTGTATGGGGGATTCTAGCTAGTAGAATCCTTTTAGGGAGCACGCTTGTTATGCGTAGGTCTGCGCTTGTTGTTGCCATAGAGTAGATAGAGCCTAGCATAGATCCAAGTAGCCCCAGCATTGGATCGACTTGATCTAATGTGCTAGATACGCCTACTTGCATAGCGAGCTTAATGCTGCTTGATACTAATGCGCGTGTGCTAATGGCTTTGAGCTGCTTTTCAAACTCGGTGGCAATGATGGGGTCTATTTCTGCTAGCACTTCAAATTTTGCTAGAGAATCTAGCGTGTAGCTCTGCCTAGGGCTTGGTATGGATTCTAGCTGTGGTAGTGCCAGACCAAAATGATAGAGCCCTTGTGTCGTATAAAATGGCAGCGATATGTGCAGCTCTGTTTTTCTAGCTTGCCTGCCTTCTTCAAGGATAATCCAAGTATAAGCCTGCTTGCTATGAGAGAGGAAGTGCTTCATATCGCTTGCGATAGTCGGTAAGCGCGTGATACCATAGGCTTCTTTAAGATAGTCCAAGCCTTTGGAATCTCCATAGAGTGAGAATACCAAGCCAGCTATGTATGATACGCTTGGATTGATGAAGTTTTCAAATGCGCTGAAATGCTTAAGATTTCCATAGTGCTTGGAGAGAATATCATCGATCTCTCCGGTGGATCGCGCTTGATCTATAATGCTATTTGCGTTGCTTTTGTTGTATCTATCTTGCTCTTGCTCTAAAGCTTTGGCGATTTGCTTAGCATAGTAGTCTTTGGCTCTTCTTTGGCGATCATTGGCGCGATTAAGCTCTACTTGGGCACTTGCTAGATCGTTATTAGCGAGATAGGCTAGGGCTTTGTAGTAATTGACAAATATGCTTTCATAGATATTGCCACGATAGTCTCTAACATTGTCATTGACGAGTGTTGCTCCCACTTGTGTGAGTGCAGAAGTAAGCAATCCTTCTTGCTCAAATTTTTGTAGCTTGTCTTCACTTTGATCAAGTAGGGGCAGGGTGCTTGCGCTCTGTGTATGAAAGCCGCTAATCCCAGCTTGTATAAGCCATAGTAGATCGCCGCTTTTTGCCTTTTTGCTTGCAAATTTATGGGCTTTGTCTATGGAGTGGTTGTAGTAGATTCTACTAAAGTGCTCAAGCGTAGCTACATCAGTGGCACAGCCTGAAAAAAAGCCGATAGCAATACACAATAATGCTAGGTTACTAAGATATAACTGCTTTACACAAGAAGGCTTCCATAGGTGCATTTATATCCTTTGTCTAGTGCGTGAAATGTGTTGGATTAACTTGCATTTGGGTATTATAGCGGATTCTTACCATATCTTGCACTATATTGTTATGGTAAAAGCTTAAGGATAATGTGTTACAATCCCGCTTCCGAATCCCAAATTCCTAATGAGAAAGTTTTTCAATGCAGAATATACGAAATATCGCAGTAATTGCCCATGTCGATCATGGCAAAACAACTTTGGTTGATGGACTATTGAGCCAGTCTGGCACATTTGGAGAGCGCGAGAAGGTAGATGAGCGCGTGATGGATTCTAATGATTTAGAAAAAGAGCGCGGGATCACTATACTCTCCAAAAATACGGCAATTACCTACAGAGATACCAAGATCAATATTATAGATACTCCCGGGCACGCGGACTTTGGCGGAGAGGTAGAGCGGGTGCTAAAGATGGTAGATGGCGTGCTGCTGCTTGTAGATGCGCAAGAGGGCGTTATGCCTCAAACTAAATTTGTCGTCAAAAAAGCTTTAAGCTTTGGGATCCGCCCCATTGTCGTGGTTAATAAAATCGACAAGCCAGCTGCTGAGCCAGATAGGGTGGTTGATGAAGTATTTGATCTGTTTGTCGCTATGGGTGCTAGTGATGAGCAGCTAGACTTTCCAGTCGTGTATGCTGCAGCGCGCGATGGCTATGCGATCAAAGATCTAAACGATCCTAAGGAGAATTTGGAGCCCTTATTTGAAACGATTTTAGATTTTGTCCCAGCTCCTAGCGGTAGCGTGGATAATGCCTTACAAATGCAAATCTTCACACTCGATTACGATAACTATGTGGGCAAAATTGGGATCGCACGCGTTTTTAATGGGCGTGTGAAAAAGAATGAGAGCGTAATGCTTGCTAAGAGCGATGGCGAGAAAGAAACAGGGCGTATTACAAAGCTTATTGGTTTTATGGGCTTGGCGCGCACGGAGATAGATTCTGCTGAAGCAGGCGATATTGTGGCGATCGCTGGGTTTAATGCCATTGATGTTGGTGATTCTATTGTCGATCCAAATAACCCTATGCCTTTAGATCCTATGCATTTAGAAGAGCCCACAATGAGTGTATATTTCGCAGTAAATGATAGTCCTCTAGCTGGGCTAGAAGGCAAGCATGTAACAGCAAATAAGCTAAAAGATAGACTGCTTAAAGAAATGCAAACCAATATCGCTATGCGCTGTGAAGAAATGGGTGAAGGGAAGTTTCGCGTAAGTGGTAGGGGTGAGCTGCAAATCACAATTTTGGCAGAGAATCTGCGGCGCGAGGGCTTTGAGTTTAGTATTTCTCGTCCAGAAGTGATTATTAAAGAGATCGATGGGGCTAAATGTGAGCCGTTTGAGCATTTAGTCATCGATACGCCACAGGATTTTAGTGGTGCGATTATTGAGCGACTTGGTAAGCGCAAGGCTGAAATGAAGGCGATGAATCCTATGGGTGATGGCTACACAAGATTGGAGTTTGAGATTCCAGCGCGTGGGCTTATTGGCTATCGAAGTGAGTTTTTGACAGATACAAAGGGTGAGGGGATTATGAATCATAGCTTTTTGGAGTTTCGCCCATTTAGTGGCAATGTAGAATCTCGCAAAAATGGTGCTTTGATTTCTATGGAAAATGGCGAGGCGACAGGATTTTCGCTCTTTAATATCCAAGAACGCGGTGTGCTCTTTATCGCGCCGCAAACCAAGGTGTATGTGGGTATGATCATTGGAGAGCATAGCCGAGATAATGACTTAGATGTCAATCCTATTAAGGCTAAGCATCTCACAAATATGCGTGCAAGTGGGAGTGATGATGCCATTAAGCTTGTGCCTCCAAGAGATCTTACCTTGGAGCGCGCGCTAGAGTGGATAGAAGAAGATGAGATTTTAGAGGTTACCCCAAGTAATATACGCATTAGGAAAAAGATCCTTGAGCCAAATTTGCGTAAGCGAGCTGCCAGCAAGAAATAGCGCGCATTATTGACACCATTGCAAAGGAGTGAGAATGGATAATGGCTTTATTCAAGCGATGCGATTCCGCTACGCTTGCAAGAAGTTTGATACAACAAGATCAATACCACCTGAAGTATTTGAGTCAATCTTAGAGTCTGGCAGACTCTCGCCAAGCTCCTTTGGTATGGAGCCTACAAGGTTGCTTGTAGTGCGAGATAAAGAGAAAAAAGAGCAGCTAAAAGCACTTTGCTGGAATCAGGATCAAATCACCCAAGCTAGTGAGCTTGTGGTATATCTCTCCAAAATTGCTGATATGCGAAGTGATACTAACTATGCGATGTGGAGTTTTATGCGCAAGGGTATCAATGCAGATCGTATTAAGGCGTATAAAGATGAGCGATATAAAGGGTTCTTGCAGGCTAATGGCTATGTGGATAGCCAAAGCATTTTTCAATGGAGTGCGCGCCAAGCGTATATTGTGGCAAGCTCGATGATGGACTGCGCAGCGTATTTAGGTGTAGATTCTTGTGCGATTGAGGGGTTTGAGAAAGATGGTGTTGAGCGGTTTTTGGGCTTGGATACCTTTGCATATCAAGTGGCTTTGATTATGACTTTTGGCTATCGTCTAGAAGAGCCTAAGCGGGCTTCGCCTCGTATTGATATGAATGATTTTGTGCAATATATTTAAAGGAAAGGGCAGACAATGGCAATGATAGGAATAAAAGTAGTAAAAAGAAGTGGGCGTATCGAAACGCTTGATATACGCAAGATACAAAAATACACTGCAAGTGCCATAGCTGGACTAAGTGGCGTGAGTCAAAGTGATTTAGAATTAGATGCGAAGCTACATTTTAAAGATGGTATTACAACCAAAGAAATTCAGCAAGCACTCATTAAGGCAGCTGTTGATAAGATCGACATTGATGCGCCTAATTGGACTTTTGTCGCAGCCCGCTTGTTTCTCTATGATTTGTATCATCGAGTGAGTAGATTTACAGGCTATAAGACATTGCAAGAGTATTTTGATAAAGCCGAGCAAGCTGGTAGAATTGTCTTGGGCTTGAGAGAAAAATTTGACCTAGACTTATTAAATTCCCATATTAAGCCTGAAAGAGATTTGCAGTTTAACTATTTGGGGATTAAAACTCTATATGATCGGTATTTGATCAAAGATGCAAATGGAGAGCCTATAGAACTACCTCAGCATATGTTTATGGCTATTGCAATGTTTTTGGCACAAAATGAGCAAAATCCCAATGAATGGGCAGTCAAATTCTATGATCTAATCTCAAAGTTTGAAGTTGTATGCGCGACTCCAACTTTGGCAAATGCGCGCACTCCAAGACACCAGTTAAGCTCGTGTTTTATAGGAAGCACTCCTGATAATATCGAAGGTATTTTTGACGCATACAAGGAGATGGCACTGCTTAGTAAATATGGTGGTGGTATCGGCTGGGACTACTCCAAGGTAAGGGGGCTTGGAAGCTTTATTGATGGGCATAAGCGCGCTGCTGGAGGGGTCGTGCCATTTTTGAAGATCACCAATGATGTAGCCATTGCTGTAGATCAGCTGGGCACACGCAAGGGGGCTATCGCCACATATTTGGAGGTGTGGCATTTTGATGTAACTGATTTTATTGATTTGCGTAAAAATTCTGGTGAAGAGCGTAGGCGCACGCACGATTTATTCCCGGCATTATGGATTCCAGATTTGTTTATGAAGCGTGTGGCAGAAGATAGGCTTTGGACTCTTTTTGACCCTTATCAGTGCCCAGAGCTTACAGAGCTGTATGGAGAGGAGTTTGAAAAACGCTATATCGAGCTAGAAAATGACTCAAACATCATCAAAGAAGAAATTCGAGCCAAAGACTTATGGAAAAAGATTCTTACAAATTACTTTGAGACAGGACTGCCGTTTTTGTGCTTTAAAGACAATGCCAATAGGGCTAACCCTAACGGGCACGCCGGCATTATCCGCAGCTCAAACCTCTGCACAGAAATCTTCCAAAATACCGCGCCAAGTCACTATAAGGTGGAGATAGAATATGAAGATGGTAGTAAGGAGATCTTTGAAGAAGGGGATATAGTAACTACTGATGTTGGACTTAGCAAAAAAGCCAACAAGCTGACAAGTTTAGATTCTGTTGGCGGGAAGAAGATTTTCATCACACAAAGAATCCAAGAAGGCGGACTTACAGCAGTTTGCAATCTTGCAAGTATTAACCTTAGTAGAATCCATACTAAAGAGGACATTGAGCGAGTAGTGCCTGTGGCTATTAGAATGCTTGATAATGTGATTGATCTTAACTTCTACCCTAATCGTAAGGTAAAGGCTACAAATCTTCTCAACCGAGCCATAGGGCTTGGTGTAATGGGCGAAGCAGAGCTGCTCGCTACAGAAAAGATCCACTGGGGCTCGCCAGAACATTTATGCAAGATTGATGAGCTTATGGAGATGATAAGCTACAACGCTATCCTAGCTAGCTCTAATCTTGCTAAAGAGCGCGGCAGCTATCCGCAGTTTGAAGGATCAAATTGGAGTAAAGGGATTTTCCCTATTGATTTGGCAAACAAGGAGGCTCTAAGACTTGTTGATAGAGGGGGGCTTTTTAGCTTGAGTTGTGATTGGCAGAATTTGCGCAAAATTGTGCGTGAAAATGGTATGCGCAATGGCTATCTTATGGCGATCGCCCCTACTAGCTCCATTAGTATCCTTGTGGGGACAACACAAACTATCGAGCCGATTTATCGTAAAAAATGGTCGGAAGAGAATCTAAGCGGGCTTATCCCGGTGGTTGCCCCTAAGCTCACGCTGGATACTTGGGAGTATTACAAGAGTGCTTATGATATTGATCAGCGCGATATTATCAAGGCTGCTGCGGTGCGACAAAAATGGATCGATCAAGGACAAAGCACAAATATTTTCATTAAGCTCAATCAAGTGAATGTAAGCGGTAAGATGCTCCACGAAATCTACACGCTTGCTTGGAAACTTGGGCTAAAATCCACCTACTATCTTCGCTCCCAGAGTCCAGAGGCAGAAGAAGTGCTGGATAGAAGTATAGAGTGCGTGAATTGTCAATAGCAAGGAGAAACTATGGGCTTTGTTAGTGTGATTATGGGGAGCAAAAGTGATTATGAGATTATGCGCCAGTGCTTGGCAGTGTTAGAATCTTTCTCTGTCTCTTATGAGGTAGTAATTAGCTCTGCACACAGGAGTCCTGATAGGACGAAGCTCTATGTCAAAGAAGCAGAATCTAAAGGCGCGCAAGTGTTTATCTGTGCTGCTGGTATGGCAGCTCATCTTGCTGGAGCGGTATGTGCGCAAACGACAAAGCCTGTCATAGGGGTGCCATTATCTGGTGGGGTGCTTGATGGGCTTGATGCCTTGCTCTCTACTGCGCAAATGCCCGGTGGTATGCCTGTGGCTTGTATGGCGGTAGGCAAAGCTGGTGCGGTAAATGCGGCATATTTAGCAATGCAGATTCTGGCATTAGCCAACACAGATCTAGCAGAAAGGCTACTTGCGGATAGGGCAGTGAAGATAGAGCAGATAGAAAAAGATTCTAAAAGCATTGAAGTAAGACTACCAAGTAGGGGTTAAATATGGAAGCGAAAAATACCGCGTGGTTGGAGTTGAGCGAGTTTATCAAGCTTTCTGGTCTTGAAGAGCAAAAAGTAAGAGAGATGATAGAGGGCGGCACTATTGCAAGTAAGGAAGAAAACGGGCAGCTGCTTATTGAAGCACAAAGCAGCACAAATGCACTTATCAATCGCGTCCAAACGGGATTGACTTCAGCAGAAGCTAATGGTGTGGCGTATGACCCAGTGTTTGTAGAGCGCACAATCCACACAATTATGGGGCTACACGAGAAGGTAATTGGCGCAAAAGATGAGACAATAAGTGCATTTAAGAGTGAAAATAGTTTTTTAAAAGAAGCATTGATTTCTATGCAAGAAGTCTATGATGATGACAAAAAGACCATCGATGTAATGCGCGAAGAGTTAAAGTCCGCTAGGGAAGAGCTGGAGTTTATGAAGCGTAAGTATCGGCTTATGTGGGGAAAAGTTTCTGACCTTAGTGGTAACAAATAGTGCGCACCACGCTAGAGTGTCTTGAGTGTTTGCGCACTCAAGCTAAGCGCACTTTGTCCTACCATACAGCTACGCAAGCTTCTTTTGCTTTACCGATTTTGGATTCTCTGCCGCTATGTCCGCCCCCAAAGCTTGCTGTGCCTGTTTATGAGAGCATTAGTGCTTTTGTGGGTAAGAGCGATTTATACAAAGAGCAAAAGACTAGAAGCATACAAAAAGCGCGCCAAGTTTTACAACAGATTCAAGCTAGCATTACCGCGCCACATTCTTTAGAGTTTGGCATAAGGCTCGCTGCTCTTGGTAATATTATCGACTATGGGAGTGCGAGTGGGTTTGATGTAGAGTCGTGTTTGTTTGATATGGATTCTATGGAGTTTGCTATTTATGATATAGAGCATTTAGGGCAGAAGCTTGCTAGCGCGCAAGAGCTTGTCTATATTGGTGATAATGCTGGAGAAGATGTGTTTGATAGTGCGTTTATCAACATACTGCTAGCCCTTTACCCTAAGCTTAAGGTATATTATTTCACACGCGGCGCACCTATCATCAATGACATTACTTTGCAAGATTTGCACGATAATAATTCTCCTATTTTAGAGGTGTGTGAAGTGGTGGATTCTGGTGTGCGATCGCCCGGGTTTTTGTATGAGTATGCTTCATCGCAGGCTAGAGAGTTATACGATAGGGCAGATGTGGTTTTGGCAAAGGGTATGGGGAATTTTGAGTGTTTAGAAGATCGCGTAGATTCTCGAGTGTTTTTGTTGTTTAAAATCAAGTGCGCGGTGGTGGCTAGGTTCTTACAGCAGCCACAGGGGAGCTTTGTGCTAAAAAATCTTCGTGCTAGCTAGGGTAGGCAATTATGAAAAAGTTATCTTGGATTGTGCTACTTGCCTTTGTATGCCTTGTGGCAAAAGAGCCAGCAAGCAGCACTTACACCGCATATAATGGCAAGCTTTTTATCGCCCATAGCTCTAAGCCAAATCCTGTGCCATTAGAGCTAGATGGGCGCAAGATTGCTTGGCTCAATCGCCCAAAGCTTTTGGGGCAAAAGATAGCACTAGTGCCAGTTAGCTACCACACTAAGCTATCAGCTCTTAAACTCTCCAAAGATATAACACTTGTCATCAAGCAAGCACAATATAAGAAAGAATCCATCGTAGTTACAGATCGTAGCAAGCTCTACCCAAACAAGCAGGTTCAAAAGCGTATCGATAAAGAGCGCGATGAAGCACGCGCGATCTATCAAAAAACCAGCGAGAAGCGATATTGGAGACAGCCTTTCGCCCACCCTGTCAAGCGCGTATTTATCACAAGTCCCTTTGGCACTGCTAGGGTGTTTAATGGAGCAGTGCAGAGCTATCACGGGGGCGTGGATTTCCGCGCGCCGCAGGGGACACCTATTTATGCTACAAATGATGGTGTGGTGGTTTTAGCCAAGGATCGCTTTTTGTCTGGAAAATCAGTCATTATCGACCACGGGCAAGGGGTATATACAACATATTTTCATAATAGCAGGTTGCTGGTGCGTGCTGGAAAGTTTGTGCGCAAGGGTGAGAAAATCGCCCTAAGCGGCGCGACAGGCAGGGTAAGTGGCGCGCATTTGCACTTTGGTGTGGTGTGTAGTGGTGTGCAGGTTGATCCGCTGGATTTTATTAAGCAAATCAATGCGCTTTTTGCCAGCTAAGCGGGGCAGCTAGATTCTAGCTAGAATCTAAAAAGCTAGGACTCTAGCCCTTGTCGTTTAAGCCATTGCTCCTAGAATCCAAGCCCAACTTCTAGCGCAGCATTGAAGCTATTTCTTGCGCTGACCATATATTGTGTGGTTTCGTAGCTTATGGTAGGGGAAGCGGGGAAGCTTTGGTATCTGGCATAGAGCTTCACATAAGAGTGCAGGCGCGGTGTGAGATCAAAGCTCATACCAATGCTAGCTAGTATTGTTTGATTAGCAGCATTGGTGCGTGTGCTTAGTGCGAGATTGCTTGCAGGATTAAAGGTAAAAGAAGTGTTGGGGTCATACACATAGCCCGCGGAGTATTCTAGTGCGGCACTTGAGCCTAGCGGGATCTTACCCTCTAGCTCACCACCTATGCCAAACACAGACCACCCAAAGTTTAAATTATGTGAAGCAAATCGTTGCATATTTCCATACAAGATAAAATTGACATAAAGTGGGAAAGAGCTTGTTAAGACATTAAAGCCAAATCGCGGGATCATCTCAAGATCCATTACCATAGATCTTCTATCATCATAGCTTCCGCCTGTGAGTGCAAATCTCACATAAGCAGAGACCTGCCACCGCTTATACATCGCTCCACCGCCGCCAGAGACTTGCCCGCCAAAGCTCTGCGCACTCTTATCTCCTATGCTATCGACCCGATATATACCAGCTATGCCGATGCGACCAATGGAGGTTTCACCCTCAGTAGAGTAGCCTGTGATAGAATTTGCAAAAGCTTGCCCAATAAGCGCGCAAGAGAGCAGCACGCACCCAAGTGGTAATCTCATCGATAGCTCCTTATAGACAAAGTGTGAAGAGTAAAGCAGAATCCATTATAATCAAAAAAAAAAACACCGCAAGTTGTTTGTGGAGTCTATCAAACTTGCGGCATTCTTGTGGCAATGGTGTATAATGCGCTATTTTTTTAGGGGTTTGGTGATGGTTACTATACTACACACTAGTCAAAGTGGTTTTACGCAGGAGTTTGGTGCTATTGTCCAAAGGGGGCAAGATGATTTGCATAGTGCTGAGCAAATTGTCTTGCCATTGTTAGAAGAGATCCGCATACAAGGGTTAGAAGCTCTGCTATCGCAAGTGGCGCGATTCGATGGCTTTGCTCCAAAGGATCTAGCTGATCTTGTGATTACACAAGAAGAGTGCGCTAAAGCCTACCAGAATCTAGATTCTACAACAAAAGATGCCTTGCATATCGCCTATGACAGAATCACGGCATTCCACACAAAGCAGAAGCAAAAATCGTGGTTTGATAGCGATGAGCACGGATCTATACTTGGGCAAATTTACACACCCATACAACGCGCAGGGCTTTATATCCCCGGTGGTAAAGCTGCCTACCCAAGCTCAGTGCTTATGAATGCTATCCCAGCTCTTGTAGCTGGGGTGCGCGAGATCATCGTCTGCACACCTACGCCACAAGGGCAGGCAAACCCGCTACTACTAGCAGCATTGCATATTTGCGGGATCAAAGAAATGTATCGCGTGGGTGGAGCTAGCGCGATAGGGGTATTTGCCTATGGGCTAGAATCTAGCGGGAAAACACTTATTCCAAAGGTTGATGTGATAAGCGGACCGGGGAATGTCTTTGTCGCCACGGCAAAAAAGCTTGTCTTTGGCAAGGTGGGGATTGATATGATCGCAGGACCAAGTGAGATTGCCATCATCGCGGATTCTAGTGCTAATCCTGCGTATATCGCTAGGGATTTGCTCTCGCAAGCAGAGCACGATGAAATGGCTTGCTCCTTACTTTTTACCACAAGTCAAAAGCTCGCTGAAGAAGTGGCAAGCAGGATAGAAGAGCTTCTCCCAAGCCTGCCAAAATCTGCTATCGCCAACGCTTCTATACAAAATCGTGGCGGTATTGTTGTGTGCAAAGATATTGATGAGGCTATAACGCTCTGCAATGAGCTAGCTCCAGAGCATTTAGAGCTGATGTTTGATGATGCCTTTGCTCATTTGCCGGCTATCAAAAATGCTGGGGCGATTTTCGTTGGGGAAAACACCCCAGAAGCCATAGGAGACTATCTCGCAGGACCAAATCACACGCTCCCCACGGGTGGAAGCGCGAAATTTTTCTCCCCGCTTGGTGTGGATACTTTTATGAAAAAAAGCTCCCTTATTGCCTTTAGTCAGCAGGGCATTGATAAGCTTGCCGAGCCTTGTGCGCATTTAGCGGAGCTTGAGGGGCTTTATGCACATAAGCTCTCTGCCTTAGTGCGCAAGTCTTAAGTAGTGGAAGTTTAAAGTAGATTCTAGTGAAGGAGTAATTATGTGGGAAGAATGGAATGATTTAGAAGTGCTAGCAGGCGACCCTACGCAAAAGTGGAGCGAGATTATCCTGCACGCTTCACCGACACTTGCAAAAAAGGAGCTCGATAGGCTTTTAGAGCTTTTGGCGATATATGAGGTGGCATTTGAAGAGAGCGGGGCGGATTTGCGGAAGTTTATCCACACACACAAAGAAGCCATAGAAGCACAAAAGCGCAATATCGCCATAGAATCTAGTGCGAAAATTTTAAGTGAGAATGAATAGCTGTGCCATTGTCTATGAAATCGTGCATTATTGCTTGGTTTATTTGGCTAGCTTGTATGCAGAGTCTCTATGGAGCTAAGCCAATTTGGGATATACAAGAGCAGCTATCTTTGCGTAAAGATGAGATTTATACACAGGATTTCGTGCTCTCAGGTGTGCCAAAGACGCTTAAGTTTTATTGGACTTTGTATAAAAACTATGGGCTTGTGGTGCATTTGCAGTATGACAAATTCCCTTACCAATTTGTGCTTTATACAGATTATAAGCGAAAAAGTTTTACACTTCCGCTCTCACAAGGTCAAGATATTGATAAGACAGCTTACTTACTTCTAAGCTTTAGGGATTTTGATGAGCAAGAGAAAGTGGCAAACCTTGGATTGTTTATTATGCTTCCTAAAAAGTCGATAAACTAGCTATATCAAGGACTACAATGGACAAAGCAAGCAACAAAGCAAGCGAGCAAGCAGCCCTAGAGGCAATACAGCAGCAATGTGAAATCTGGGTGCAGGAGCAAGACTCTGCGCTTATTAGCTCTATGTATGCGGCGATTAACCACGGCAAAATGCTGCGCTCAAGGCTGATTCTAGCTATCACAGCAGGGCAGGCTTCCGCACATCAAGAATCTATCATCAATCTTTGCGCAGTTATTGAGCTTATCCAGTGCGCTTCTTTACTGCACGATGATGTGATAGACTCTGCCACTTCTAGGCGCAATCGCCCAAGTATCAATGCACAATTTGGCGATAAAAATGCGATTATGCTAGGCGATGTGCTTTATGCTAATGCCTTTGTTAAGCTTTGCGACTTTTCTCCTGCTATTGCCCGCTGTGTTGCTGGCTCTGTGGCTATGCTTGCAAAAGGTGAAATTGAAGATGTCGCATATAGCAAGGAGTTTCAGCCTAGCTTGGAGGTGTATTACCAAATCTTGCGCAACAAAACCGCCTCGCTTATTTCTGCAAGTGCGCAGGCAGCAGCACTGCTTGTGGGGCTAGATTCTAGCGCGTATCAAGCTTATGGGTATAATCTGGGTATGGCATTTCAAATTATTGATGATTTATTAGATATTACGCAAGATGAGCAGACTTTAGGCAAGCCTGCTATGAATGACATTAGAGAGGGCAAAAGCACTCTGCCTTATATCTTGCTCTATCATAAGCTAGATTCTAGGGAGCAGCAGGAATTCTTACACACTTTCGCTCGTGCTAGTGATGAAGATATAGCTTCTATCAAGCAGCTTTTGTTTGCGCATTCTATCATTGATGAAGCCAAGCGCATTGCCTATGAGTTTGCCCAAAATGCGCTGCGCTCTATCGCTAGTGAGCAAAATAGCGCACTAGAATCTATCGCTAATGCATTGATTGAAAGGACACACTAATGCAAGCCCACTATCTCACTCTAAGTTTTTCACACAAAAACACCCCAATAACCCTGCGTGAAAAGCTCGCACTTCCACAAGATAGGCTAGTGCCATTTATCAAATCCCTGCGCGCAATCCCAAGTCTAAGAGAGGTGTTGCTGCTTAGCACCTGCAATCGTGTGGAGTTCTATCTCTATACGCACGCGCCACAAGAGTGCATAGTCGCGGTGCTAGATGCGTTTGCTCGCGAGATCGCACTGCCTTTGCATATCTTAGAGTCTCACTGCCATAGTGCGCTCGATCAAGAAGCAGTGCATCATATCTTTAGTGTAGTGAGCGGGCTAGATAGTATCGTGCTAGGGGAGACGCAAATTGTAGGACAGATGAAAGAGGCATATAAGCTATGCTTTGAGCTAGAATCTTGTGGGCAGGAGATGACTAGGCTTATGCACTTTGCATTCCGCACAGCAGCCAAAGTCCGCACGCAAACCACCATTGTTAAAACCCCCCTTTCTATCGCCTCTGTTGCTGTGAAAAAAGCCCTAGAATCTAGCCCCAAATCTGCGCTTGTGCTGGGAGCTGGGGAGATGGCGCAGCTTGCAGCAAGGCATTTGCTAGATTCTGGGGTGGCAGTGTGTATGAGTAATCGCAGTAAAAATCGCGCCATTAGCTTTGCCACTACCTTACTCCAAGAGAAGAAAATCAAGCAAATCACCCACATCACCCAAGAGAGCCACGCTGGTGTGCCTAAAGATTTTGGGCTAGATTCTAGCGTGCTATGCCTGCTAGATTGGCAGGATATGCCACGATTGTTTAATGACTTTGGCATTATCATTAGTGCCACAAGTGCGCAGGAGCTAATTATACGCAGGCAAATGTGTGAGCCTAGGGATATGAAGCGCGTTTGGTTTGACCTAGCAGTCCCTAGAGATATAGAATCCACTTGCGCAGAGTGTGGCATAGAAGTGCTATGTGTCGATGATTTGCAGCAAGTCATAGAAGAAAATCGCTCACACAAAAAGCACCAAGCCCACCAAGCTCACGCGCTTGTTGGCACGGCGGTTGTGGAGTATTTCCACTGGATACAAAGCCTAGATGTGCTGCCGCTGATTAAGTCTATGCGAGAGCAGGCAAAGCAAGCTTCTATGCAAGAAGTAGCACGCGCGATTAAGAAAGGCTACTTGCAAGCAGAGCACGAAGAAGAAGTGCTTAGGATTTTGCACAATGCTTTTAATGTGTTTTTGCACAATCCTACGCTTAATCTCAAAGAGCTATCTCATCACAAAGAGGGTGATACCATTATCCAAGCACTGCAAAAAGTCTTTACGCAAAATGACAAGCCCAAGCTCCTAGATCGCTATAAGTGCGAGTATGATGATATATCTTTATAAGGAGTTTTTATGCTGCAATCTCGCCTACTAATCCCCACAAGCAAAGAAACCCCAAAAGATGCCGTGCTAAAGAGCCATAAGCTGCTTGTGCAAGCAGGCTATATCTATCAAAGCGGTAGTGGGGTTTATAGCTTGCTTCCACTTGGCAAAATTGTCTTAGATAAAGTCGCTAATGTCGTGCGCAAATATATGAACGAAGCCGGCGCGCAAGAAGTGCTACTAAGCTTTGTAACGCCAGCAGAGCTGTGGCGAGAATCTGGGAGATATGAGCTCTATGGCAAGGAGCTTTTGCGCTTTAAAGATCGCAAGGATAATGAGTTTATCCTAGCACCAACGCACGAAGAGAGCATTACCCAGCTTGTCAAATCCTATGTCAAGTCCTACAAAGCTCTCCCGCTTAATCTCTATCAAATCCAGCTTAAATTCCGCGATGAGTTGCGCCCGAGATTTGGGCTTTTGCGCACGCGCGAGTTTCTTATGAAAGATGCATATAGCTTCCATAGCTCTAAGGAATGCTTGCTTAAAGAGTTTGAGAATATGCACAAAGCTTATGGCAAGATTTTTAGCGAGCTGGGGCTGGAGTTTCGCGCTGTGGAGGCGGACTCTGGGGCGATTGGCGGAAGTGGGAGTAAGGAGTTTATGGTGCTAGCAGATTCTGGTGAAGATACGCTTGTAGTCTGCACGCAGTGTGAGTATGCGGCAAATATAGAAGCTGCAAAGCGTGCTAAAAGAGCAGAGCCAGAATCCGCGCCTAGAGCGCAGTTTGCCCGCTTCCCTACGCCAAATGTCAAAACAATCGATGATGTGTGTAAGTTTTTTCATATTAGTCCGTATTACGCGCTAAAGGCAGTGGTGAAGGCTTATACACTCGCTAAGGATTCAGCCTTGGGTGAGCGCGTTGGCTTTTTGGCTAAAAATGGCGATTTCGGCGGCGAGCCTGCGGTCATTACCACTTTAGGTAACTCCCTTGACTCACCTTGCAAAGCACCATTTTTAGCTCAAAAATCCTGCCGCGAGCAGACTGACCTAGAATCCAATTTTTCAAAAGTGGATTCTAGTGTGGTGAAAAAATTTGCCGTGTTTTTCTTGCGTGGTGATGATGTGCTAGAAGAGACCAAAGCCCTTAACGCCCTGCGCGCTAATGGCTATGATGCTTTAGAGCTGCTAGATGCAAGCGCACAAGAGCTAGAATCTTTAGGGCTCATTGCGGGGAGCATTGGCGCAGTGGGGATTCGCGCGATTATGGGAGACTCTCCTATACTATTTGATGAAGATTTACGCGATGGGAGGGATATTATCTGCGGTGGTAATGAGAGAGATACGCATATTGTGGGGGTGGATTTTACAGAGTTTGCTGATATGGTGTATGCGCCACTAGCTGCGGTGCGAGATGGCGATATATGTGTGTGCTGTAAAGGGGTTTTAACGCACAAAAAAGGCATAGAAGTGGGGCATATTTTCCAGCTAGGAGATAAATATTCAAGTGCGCTTAAAGCAGAGTATCTAGCGCAAGATTCTAGCTCTAAGCCCTTTATAATGGGCTGCTATGGGATAGGGATCTCGCGCTTGCTGCCAGCGATACTAGAGCAAAAGGCTGATGAGAAAGGCTGTGTATGGAGCAAGGCTAGCGCGCCTTATGCTGTGCAAATTATCATTGCAAATACCAAAAACGAGCAGCAATCACACTATGCCCTAGAGCTATATCAAGCTTTGTTGGCAAGGGGTGTGGCGGTGCTGTGTGATGATAGGGACTTGCGCTTTGGAGCGAAAATGACGGACTTTGAGCTAGTGGGGGCGGCACTATATGGGATAGTTGTGGGTAAAGGGCTAGAATCTGGTGTGATAGAGTGCATTAGGCGCGATGGGCTAGAGAAGCAAGAGCTAAGTGCTACTGAAGTGCAAGTAGTGTGTGAGGCGATTATGGAGCGATTGGAGCGATAATGCGTGGGATTGTTATGTGGCTTATGGTGGGCTATGTCGCATTAGAGCTGCTGGGATTTAGTATATTTATCAATCATTTTGGTGTGCTGCTTGCTGTGGTTGAAGTGTTTGTATCAGGCGCGCTTGGCTTGTGGCTGCTTAGAAGAGAGCTAGCCCAGCTAAGCTTGATCCAGCTTTTTGTGCGATTTGGGCAGGGGGATATGTTTGCCCTGCTGCGCAATAGTATGCTTAGTGGCTTTGGGGCAGTGTTTTTGCTAATACCCGGGATTTTCACTGATATTATAGGGGTGGTTATGGTGCTTTGCGCGCTAGCTTTCTACCCTAAATCTAAGCTAGATTCTAGCCCAGAATCTAGCGGGTATAAAAGCTTTGATGATTACTTCACAAGCTCTATGCGCTACACTTACCAAGCAAAGCCTAAAGATGATGACATTATCGATGTGGAAGTGCTAGAGCCTACAAGCTCACAAAAGCCAAGCGAGCAGCTATCGCAGCAATCAAGGAGTGCAGAATGAGAAAGCTAGTCATTGGCACAAGGGGGAGCGCGCTAGCTTTGTGGCAGGCGCACTATATCCAAGATCGCCTATTGCAAGAGTGTGGGGTAGAATCTAGCTTAGAAATCATCAAAACCAAGGGCGATAAAATCCTTGATGTCCCGCTTGCAAAAATCGGCGGCAAGGGACTTTTCACCAAAGAGCTAGAAGAAAAGCTCCTTACAAAGGAGATCGATTTGGCGGTGCATTCTCTCAAAGATGTCCCGGTGGATTTGCCAGAGTCTTTGGCACTTGCGTGCATTACAGAGCGAGAAGATGTGAGAGACTGCTTTGTAAGCTATAAATACCCAGATTTTAATGCACTTGCGCAAAACGCGCGAGTTGGCACGACTTCTTTGCGCCGTAGTATGCAGCTTAAGGCTAGGCGTGCGGATATTGCTTGCCTGTCGCTGCGCGGAAATATCCAAACGCGCCTAAACAAGCTAGAATCTGGCGAGTTTGATGCCATTATCCTAGCCTATGCTGGGCTAAAGCGGCTTGGCATTGCACATATCCCACATATCGTGCCACTAAGCACCACAGAAATGATCCCTGCTATGGGGCAAGCAGCACTAGGGATAGAGTGCAGGGAAGATGATGAAGACTTGCGCGCAGTGCTAGAGACACTTGCGTGCCAGAGAACTGCTCTTTGCACGCAGGCAGAAAGGGAGTTTATCAAGGTGCTAGATGGCGGGTGTCAAGTGCCAATTGGCGTGCATTGCAAGCTTTTAGGGGAGATTGAGAAGGGAATGGTGCAAATTAAAGCCATTGTTGGTATGCCTGATGGGAGCAAAGTCCTGCAAGAATCCATAAGCGCAAGTGCGCAGGAAGCAAACATAGCTGCAAAAGAGCTAGCACATATACTAATCAAGCAAGGTGCTAGAGAAGTGCTAGAGCAAGCACAGAGATTTTTCCTTCAAGCTTGGGGGAGCTAGAATCTACTTATGTGTAGATTCTAGGGAGTCTTTTGTCTTTGCCCACGCTTTTTTGCTAAACCACAACGCCCCAAGCACCAAAGCTAGGAGCACCCCAACTGCCACATAAGAGTATCGCCCATAGGATTCTACAAGCTCAATCACTGCCTTTGAGAAGTAGAATGCCAGCAGCCCCAAGCTAGCAGCCCAGATCACGCTAGCAAGCAGATTGAGCACAAGGAATTTTCTAAGATTATAGCGACTCGCGCCAATGGCTATAGGCACGAGAAACTTTACTCCGTAGATGTATTTGTTAAGCAGGATTAGGATCGCGCCATACTTTTTGAGCCATATATGCATAAGTGCGATTTTTCTGCGATGTGGCGCAAGGAATCGCTCGAAGTCCTTTTTTTGATAGCGCGTTAGGACTACAAGCAGGGAGCTGCCTGCGAAATTCCCAGTAGTAGCGATGATAATGCTTGTAGCAAGGCTAATATGTCCAAGAGTCGCCAGCGCACCAGCAGCTAAGATCCCCACATATCCACTCCCCATACAATAAAAAAACAACGCCACATAGCCCCAAGTCTCAAAAGAGTCTTTAAATGAAGCGATAAAGCTTTCCATTTTTCGCCTTTCTAAGTTTCATTATCATTTTTGTAATTATACATACTACAAGTGTAATTTGTAATTTTTAAGGGAAAAAAAACTTTCAAAGTTATATAATCGTGGCTTTTAGGAGTGAATACATTCAAGGAAGGTAATATGGCGATACCTGAATGGGACGATAAGTTTAGTATCCACAATGATGTCATTGATGTCCAGCATAAGAAGCTTTTTGATATTGCTCATAGGGCGGGGCTACTTATCAGCAAGCAAGTCGATGGAAATGAGATTAAGAAAATCCTTGTCGAGCTTTTTGAGTATATGAAAGTGCATTTTCACGATGAGGAAGCTTATATGGCAAGTATCGGCTACCCCGGGCTTGAGAGGCAATCTGCTATGCATCAGCAAATTATCCGTGATATGACAGATCTTATCCAAAATATCCGCTACGACTTCAAGCAAAAGCTCGCCATCATCACTGAAGAGTGGCTTATCAACCATATCCTAAAAGAAGATATGCAGATAGAGATTTACCGCAAAGCCCACGAAGAAGAGATCAAGGCTATGCAGGCGAAGCAAAATGGTGAAAAAGAAATCACTCATATTTATAAATGTGCTTGCAAGCCAGCATTTAAGGTGCTAAACACGGTGCATGAGAAAATCCAAAGCGGGCAAGCATTCCACTGTAAAAAATGCGGCGAGGGTATTGTATTTGTGCGTGATGAGTAAGGCGGGGCTTCGTGGCTTCTCGCCTAATTGTTGCGCTGCTGCTCTGCTCTGTAGTGTCTGCTAGCGAGCCAGCACTTAGCGCGCAAGACTTTTTGCGCTACTATGAGCATAATCTCAAAGCCGCTCATCAAGCCATTTTACAAGGCTCTGTAAGTAGGGAGTTTGTGCGGTTTCGCGGGTATAGCTTGATTGACTACACGATTTATAAGCAAATGAGCAAGCAAGAGATAAAGGCTATCAAAAAGCCTTTGATATTTTTTAGCGGGGTGCTTAGTGGGAAGCCTTTGTATAGCGAGTTTGGCGGTGTGAGTATCGATGCTTATGCGGATAATGAAATGCGCGCGCATTTAAACTTTCAGGGGCGGTATTTTAGCGATCTAATCGCCATTGGGCAGGATAGATTCTACGCGCTATGCGCACTTAGCGCGATCAATCGCTGCTTGCTGTTAGGCGTTGGTGAGCGGTGGTAGCCCCTATTGTCATTGCAAAAGCTTTGGCGCAAGACAAAGCGCGGCAATCCACAAGCTAGAATCTAGTGCAAACGAGGATTCTATGGATTACTAAAGAAGCTGCGGCTGTGCCTTGCTTTGCCACGCGGTGGAAGCACCGCTGGTAATGACAGAAAAAAGGGCGGAGAGTCAAAAAGTGGATTCTAAGGAAACGCAAGAAATTATGTTTATGATACCAACTCGCAGGATTTTAGGATTTTTGATGAGAAATTGTAGCTTTCAAGGCGCGGGCGAAGAGATTTACCTAGTCGGTAATGAGCAAGCCCGCGCCACAGAATCTACAATGTATCGCAAAAAGACAAAATCCAAAAACTAAGGAGACCCAATGAAAACCCTTGCCATAATTATCCCTGTCTATAATGTAGCGCAGTATTTGCTAGAGTGCTTGGAGTCCTTAAGTGCGCAGAGCTATGGGGATTTTGTAGTGATATGCGTTGATGATGGCAGCACAGATTCTAGTGCGCAGATTATCGCTGAGTATGCCAAGCGCGACTCACGCTTTATCCTCCTAGCCCAAGCAAATCAAGGCATAGGTGCTGCTAGAAACACAGGGCTTGGGTATGTCTATACGCACCTGCCCCAAGTGGGTTACATCGGCTTTATGGATCCAGATGATGCAGCAGGGGTGGATTACTACGCTAACCTTATCTACACGCTAGAATCTAGACGCGCGCAGATGGCGACCACGCGCGATGTGTGTCGGTTTTTAGATTCTAGCTATGATAGCGCGATGTTCGCACTTAGGCAGCCTAAGACTAAAGGCATTATCCGCAAGGTTACAAGCAAAAACATCGCGCATAAAATCGAAGCCCCACGCAGTGTATTTACGCGTGCATTGCTGCAAGATCTGCGCTTCCCTATAAACCGCTTTGCTGAAGATGTGGGCTTTAGCGTGTGCGCGCACGCTTTAGCTGGCAGAGTGGCATTAAGCAAAAACGCGCGTTATTTTTATCGCGTGCGTAGCGGCTCACTCACTAGCAAAACCCACCCGCCACAAGAGTTTTTCCAAGTGTTTGGCTTTGTGTATGAGTTTTTTACAAAGCACGGCTATTTAGAGTCCTATCTCTTGCCCACAGATTTGCTCCGCCCCAATCGCTTCGCACAGCTAGATTCTGGCTATCTTGCGCAGCTGCAAGAGTTTTTGCGCTCTTTAGAGCTTAGTCCAAGCGTGCTGGAGAGAAACAAGCCCCTAAAACTTGCGCTACAAGCAAAAAGCTTAGAAGAGTTTATGGCTAGGACTAGGAGCTTTAGAGAGTGGAGGGCGGATAAATTTTGCCTGCATTTGACCAAAAATCGCAAGAAGATCATACTCTTTGGCAAAAGGCTTTTAGACACTTCTATGGCTCTAACACCGCCAAGCCCCAAAAGCTCGCCAAGTCATCAAGCAAGCCCGCGCATAGCTATCATCGCTAAAGACATCACAGAAGCAGGTGGGGGCGAGCGCGTGGGGGTCAATCTGGCAAACGCCTTTGTGGAATGCGGCTTTAGCGTGCAAGTCATAAGCCTTTTTAGTAGCAACAATGCGCCAATCTATCGGCTAGATTCTAGGGCGAAGCTACTCTCTCTCTCTCTCTCTCTCTCTCGTAAGCCGCGCGCACAACACCCAGCAAATAGCATAAGCCCAAATACCCACAATCCTAAAGCCAATCCCCCAAGACGCCTAAGCAAGCTTGCAAAGCTTTGGCAAAAGCTCTTGCGCCCCTTGCTTGCCTACAAGGTAGAGAGAGTTCTGCGCACCTATAAGCCTAGTATCGTGCTAAGTAATGATGGCTGGTATATCCCAAGGCACAAGCTAGATTCTAGTGCGTATCTGCGGCTTTGGCACTTAAACGCGCCCAAGCACCTAAGCGCACGCAAAGCTCGCAATCTAGCCAAGTTTGACACTTTAGTCGTGCTTTCACAAAAAGAGCTAGCCACTTGGCAGAGCTACCATAAAAGCGTGTGTGTAATCCCAAACTTCCTCCCACATCTCCCCACCACCTTTAGCGATCCTAGCACCAAAGTCGTGCTATCTGTGGGGCGGCTAAGTGGGGAGAAGGGCTTTGATAGGCTGCTTGATATTTGGGAGATGGTGCAAGATCGCGCCAAAGATTCTAGCGCATTAGCGCAGTGGCAGCTCCATATCGTAGGCAGCGGAGATTTGCAAAGCGAGCTAGAATCTAAAATCGCGCAAAAGGGCTTAGAGACGAGCGTGCGCTTAGTTGGCTTTAGGCAGGATATGGAGAGCGTGTATCTAGGGGCTAGTGTGTATGCGATGTGTAGCTACTTTGAGGGCTTTGGTATGGCACTAGCAGAGGCGTGTAGCTACGGGCTAGCTGGCATTGCCTTTGACATTGCTGCTGGTCCTAGTGATATTATCGCACAAGGCAAAAGTGGGTATTTGATAGAAGATGGCGATATACAGGGCTTTGCCACTAGGCTGTGTGATCTAATGAGCGATGAGACAAAGCGCGCGGAGTTTGGCGCAAATGCTAGGGAGCTTATGGCGCGAAACTTTAGCAAGCAAGCGGTAGTGCCACAATGGCAGGAGCTTTTTAGCAGTTATAGCTAGATTCTGCTAGATTTAGCTAGCTGCCTATGGATTGCCACGATTGCTTGCGCAAGCTTGCAATGACATGCAAGGTTAGATTCTAGCTAGAATCTCGTTGTAAGCCCAGCACTTGTGAGCGGAGCGAAGTTAAAGATAAGCCGCACGAAGTAGTCTTGCTGGACATAGAAAGGATTGTTGATGTCGTTTGTCAAAATCGGGCGGCGGCGATTGACAAACTTGAGCCCTATGCCAAAGCAGCGGATATTTTTATACAGCCCTATGTCCCAATCTAGCAGAGTGTTTTTCTCAATATCATAGCCCGCAGAAGCCGAGAAAGCAAACACGCGAAAATCGTGTGCAATATTTGCGCGTAAATACTGCGCCCCTGTTTGTGTAAGGATAGTGTTAGACAAGAAGTCATAAGCTTCTTTATCTTTGAAAAAGTAGCTTGCAGAAGCAGAAAATGCCCCACGGCTAAAGCTTGTAGCTAGGGCTAGCTCGGACATTTTCTTCGCATAAAATGAGTAGAAAAAGCTTGCAGAAAAGTTCAGCCCAACTATGGGGGAGAAGCTAAACTTGTTTTCCAAAGGTCGCTTGGCAATCACGCTAGAATCTACACTTCCACTGCTAGTGTTTAGCGCGTGGCGTAGCTCATCGAAGTTTAGCCGCTGAAACACTTTCCAATCAACAATATTGCGCCCAGTGTTGGTGAGAAAATACTGCGAGAGTTTGAGGTCAAGCGTTTGATTGACAATCGTGTAAGCACTAATGCCTGAAGGGTCCCAAATATCATCATAGAAATACACGCTGCCGCTAGGGGAGATAATGGGGAATTTATTAAGATAGTCCGCTGCTGCGCCAAACTGCTCTCTTAGGGCGATGGATTCTTGGCGGATTTGCGCGGCTTGATCGCCGGTGGCTTGGCTTAAGAGTCCATTGTGGTAGAAGAGATAGGGACCACTAAGAAGGGCTTCAAGCTGGATTGTATGGAAGAATTTATTGTAGCTTTTAGAGAGATCGGAGTTGAGCGAGACGGAGTAGTTGGCTGAAAAGATATTGCCATTTTTATTGGTGTCATTATTGCTTGGGATATAGCTGTTTTGTGTTTTGGTTAGAAAAAGATTTTCCGCATAAAATTCATTCCACACACCAAGGGATAGATATTTTTTAAAGAGCGAAAACTGCAGCCCCACAGGGATACGCAAGCCGTTTTCTATATAGCCATAGCCTGTTTGGCGCGCAGTGTTTTTAAACTGATAGTCGATAGCATACATAAGCTGGCGGAAAAATAGCGAGTCCATATATTTGTGGTATTGAAAGTTTGGCACAGACTGGAAGGTGCTAGAGTTATCTAGCTTTGAGAGATTGAGAAAATACTTGAAATTTAGCCCGACATAGTGCTTTTGCGTTTGGACAAAGGCGTTTGCCTTAGAAGTGTAGGACATATCATAGACGCGCTTGTTGATCTGGCGCAAGCGGTAGTAGTCTAGGTCATTCATATGCGCGAAGTTGATATAGATTCCATTGTCAAGCTCGCTTTTGAGCTTGAAGTATTTTTGCAAGGGGCGGTTGCCAAGGTGGTAGAGCCTAAGCCCATAGACATAGTGGTTTTTAAGGTTAAATCGCTCCATATACTCATCAAAGTTGTATAAATACCCAAGCTCTGCATAAGTGCGATCTAGCCCAGAATCTAGCGCGCGGAACTCTATCAGCCCGCCCACACCGCGCTCAGAGCGCACCTGTGGGGTTAGAGTAATGTCCCAATTTGTCTTTGGCGCGATGTAGTAGGGCAGGAAAAAGGCGAAGCCCTCTGTGCTTGAAGTAACAAAAGATGGCATAAGCAGCCCGCTTGTGCGCGACATATTAGTAGAGACGCTAAAGTAAGGGAAGTAAAAAATTGGCACATCGCCGATATACACGCGTGGATTCCATAGGGTAACGCTCTTTTTGCTATCGGAGTATGAGCCTGAAGATGCCTCCATACGCCAGATTGGGTTTGGCACTGCGCAGCCAGAGAGAGTGGCTTTTTTAAAAGTGTAGAAAGTGTCTTGCGTGGTGGCAAGGCTAGAGCTCACCCATAGCCCGCTCTCTGTATCTTGGAGATAAAGCGGCTCGATAATGCCATATTTGTCATCTAGGGAGAAGTGCGTTTGATGGGTGCGCACAAGTAGATTCCCATCTCTATAGATTCTCACTTCGCCACTTGCTTGCACTTCGCGCTTTTGCATATCGTAGCGGATTGCATCAGCGAGCACATAAAGCTCTTGGTTTATAAGGATCGCATCGCCTGTGGCGTGGATCGTGCCCTCCGCACTATACACAGAATCTGCCAAAAGCTCAAAGACCTTTTGGTTGTCTTTGTTGTATTGGGTTACGCCCTTTTTCTGCTCGGTTTTGGCTAGGCTAGAATCTGCGCTGGTAGATTCTGGCTCTAAGGGCTTGGCATTAAGACATAGGGCTATGCACCCTAGCAAAAGCCCTGCACGCAGTCTGCCACACCCTTTGTCCACTGGATTCTAGCTCTTTTGCATAATTACGATTGTGCGCGCGGCGCGGTCATAGAGCGTGCGCTTGAAAGTATCGCTAAAGGCGAAAATAAAGGGTATGTAATACACCGCTTGAGAGAGTGTCCTTAGGGCTGCGCGCAAAAAGCTAGCCAAAAAACTTGGAGAATCTAGCAAGTCAATGCTCACTACTTGGATTTTGCAGACAATCTTCCCTAGGCTTGCTCCGTACCAGAAAGTAAAAAGCCCTTGGTAAATAATCTCTAGTAAGAAAATCTGCATAATGAGCGAAGAGATTTGCTCCTGTATCTTTTGCTCTATGCTTTGCCCTAGTGGCGGGGCTTTGGCACTATCTTTTAGCATAATGGCACTTGAGCTGCTATTGTGCATTTCTTGTAGTGCTTGTGGCTCGCTTAGGGCGAGAAAGGTGCTGAAGTTGATTATCACCATAAGTGCGCTAAGTAGCAGCGCGTCAATCAAAAAGGCGTAGATTCTCCTATCAAGAGGGGCTGGGGTTAGGCTTTCTCTATCAAGGGTGTCTTGTAGGGCTTCATCTCTTGCCATATTATGCCTTTAGGGCTTTGTTAGCAATGTCTGTGCGCAGCAGCTTGCCCTCAAAGCTTATAGCATTAGCGATTGTGTAGGCATTGTCTCTAGCTTGTGCGAGTGTGCTAGCTACCCCTATGGCAAGAGCCACGCGCCCACCACTTGCTAGCATAGGGCTTGTAGCACTCTCTTGGCTGACACCTGCATAGCAGATATGTCCTAGCGCGCTATCAAATGGGGCGATTGTGATAGGGTAGGGTGTAGAGCTGCCAAAGGGATAATTATGGCTTGCAAGCACAACTCCTACGCAGTAGCCATCGCGGAATCTTATGGGAAGCCTAGCGATCTGCTTAGATTCTATGGCTTGGCAAATATCAAGCAAAGGCGTTTGCAAAAGTGGCAGTAGCACTTCGCACTCTGGATCGCCAAAGCGGACATTAAACTCGAGCAAATACGGCTCACTATCCACCACCATAATCCCAGCAAAAAGCACGCCATTAAAGGGCGTGCCACGCGCTTTCATACCAGCAAGTGTGGGGGCAAATATCTTTGTGGCAATTTTATCAAGCAGGGCTTGATCACACAGGGGGCTTGGAGTGTAAGCTCCCATACCACCGGTATTTGGACCTTTGTCATCATTATAGAGCTGCTTGTGATCTTGGCAGGGGGGTAGCAGCGAGAAATGCTCGCCATCACAAATCCCAAAGACAGACAGCTCATAGCCTGATAAAAACTCCTCCACCACTACGCACTCTCCAGCTTGCCCAAACTCCTTGCGCATAGAATCAATAGTGGATTCTGCTTGCTCGTAGCTTTGTGCGATGATGACACCCTTGCCAGCGCATAGACCGCTTGCTTTGATGACGATAGGCAGCGGCAGTGATCGCGCGAAGTCTTTGGCAGCTTTAATATCGCTTGTTTGGATATAGCGTGCGGTGGGGATACCACAAGAAGCGACAAAGTCTTTCATAAACGCCTTTGAGCCTTCAAGCTCCGCAGCTGCTCGACTTGGACCAAATGTGCTAATCCCATTGGCGCGTAGATCATCGCTAAGCCCACCTACAAGCGCGCTCTCGCCGCCGATGATCACCCACGAGACCCCCTCTTTTTGGCAAAACTCTACAATGTCTTGATTGTGTGGAAGTGTGAGATTGACTCCTAGCAGTGCTGTGCCAGCATTCCCGGGCGTGAAAAATATCTGCTCTATCCTAGAATCCTGCTTTAGATGCAAGCCTAGAGCGTATTCTCTCCCGCCATTCCCTACAATTAAAACCTTGTGAAAATTCTCTTGTGAATCGTGCGTATCCATACAAACCCTTAAACTACTTAAGCTACCCAAATAACCGCTACTTGTGTTGTGTAGCCCAAAATGCCAGCTACAAATAAGGCAGGAGAGCTCTCTTAGGCGGCGGATTCTAACCCTTGCAGGCTCAAGCAAAAACACCGACACACAAAAACCACTACCAAGCCTACAATACTTACAATTTAACGGACTCACCAAAAAAGAAACACGAGTTATTCAGGCGGCGTTATTATAGGCACTCTAGGTTTAAAATTGGGTTAGACAATGCGAAGTTTGCTATAATGCGCCCTTATCACGCGCACTTTTAGCGTGCTACTCTACTTGTAAGGAAGTTTATGAAAAAGGCTCTTATCACAGGCATTACCGGGCAAGATGGCGCGTATCTCGCAGAATTTCTCCTAAATCGCGGCTATGAGGTGCATGGCATTAAGCGCAGAAGCTCGCTGTTTAATACTGATAGGATCGATCATCTCTATCAAGACCCCCACATCGATAATCGCAACTTTTTCTTGCATTATGGGGATTTGACAGACTCGACAAATCTTATCCGCATTATCCAAGAAGTGCGCCCAGATGAGATCTATAATCTCGCAGCGATGAGCCATGTGCAAGTAAGCTTTGAGACGCCAGAATACACCGCAAACGCCGATGGCATAGGCACACTTAGAATCCTAGAAGCCGTGCGTCTGCTTGATCTAATCAAGCACACCAAAATCTATCAAGCCTCCACAAGCGAGCTATATGGGCTAGTCCAAGCTGTGCCGCAGAGCGAGAGCACGCCATTTTATCCGCGCTCGCCCTATGCTTGCGCCAAGCTCTATGCCTACTGGATTACGATCAACTACCGAGAGGCATATAATATGTTTGCTTGTAATGGGATTTTGTTTAACCACGAGAGTCCAATCCGCGGCGAAACTTTTGTAACGCGCAAAATCACGCGCGCTGTGAGCAAAATCGCCCTAGGTTTGCAGGATAAGCTCTATCTAGGCAATCTCTCTGCCAAGCGCGATTGGGGACACGCCAAGGACTATGTAGAGGCGATGTATCTTATCTTGCAGCAGCCAAAGGCAGAGGACTTTGTCATCGCCACGGGCGTTACGACACAGGTGCGCGACTTTGTGGCATTAGCATTTGGGGAGCTTGGCATTGAAGTAGAGTTTTTTGGGGAGGGAGTCAATGAAGTGGGCGTAGTCAAAGCGTGCAGGGGTGAGTATCAGCTGCCACAGGGGCAAGAAGTGGTCGCGGTGGATTCTCGCTACTTCCGCCCCACAGAAGTAGATCTGCTTCTAGGCGATCCCAGCAAGGCGCAAAAGCTGCTAGGCTGGAAGCCTAAATACGATCTAGCAATGCTTGTCAAAGATATGATGCAAAGTGATATAAAGCTTATGCAAAAGGAAAAATTCTTGCAAGATAATGGCTACAACATCTTGCGCTATTTTGAGTAGCAGGATACAAATGCCGGTATTGCACGATGTTTTAAATAATAGTGATTATATGCTTGATTTATGCGTGCGTATGGCGCATCATAGCACAGCCATCGAGGGCAACACACTTACTCTTGCACAAAGTAAATCCGTGATTGTGGATAATTATATCCCCATAGCGGTTAAGGAGCGTGAGTTTTATGAAGTGCGTAATTATCGATATTTGACGCCACTTTTGATGGAAGCACTACAAGCCAATGAGATAATAAACAACGAATTGATTAAGAAATTTCATAGCGTGGTGATGAGAGATCTGCATAAAGAAGCAGGTATGTTTAAAATGGTAGAAAATATGATAATTGGCGCAGATTTTGAGCCGACAAAGCCGTATTTGGTAGCTAGCGAGCTAAAAAATTGGTGCGATAATCTACAATACAAGCTAGAGAGCACTAATAGCCTAGAAGATAAGCTAGCTGCGATTTTTGAATCACATATTCAGTTTGAGAAAATCCACCCCTTTAGCGATGGCAATGGTCGCGTAGGGCGGCTACTGATTGTGTATTCTTGCTTGGAGCAGAGTATCGCACCGCTTGTGATCCCACAGGATAAAAGAGAGTTTTATATCGCCTGTCTTAGTGAAAATAGAGTTGATGACTTAGTGGAGTTTGGCACACAATTGGTGCTAGTAGAAAAAGAGCGAATGAGAGCGTTTGGGATAAGAGAGAGCTAGAATCTAGATTCTAGGTGTGTATCCTAAATGTGGCTAGGATAGGTGCTTTAGGCGAGATTCGCCAAAATGCAAAGAAAGGATTATAAATGGCAAGGACAAAACAACCACAAGATGAGATAGACTACAAAGTCAAATTTAGCCAAGAGTATTTTAACCCCAAGCTTTGCAAATATGATAATGAGCGAATAGACATTATCCTGTTTGATAAAAAGGGTAATCCACTTTTATACATTGAAGCAAAAGTTACCCTAAACCCACAAGAAAGAGCAAAAGCCCTAGCTCAAGTCGTGCTAACCAATAAAAAGCAAAAGCATATCCTAAACCACCTAGCCCTAATCTATAAAGAAAATGGCAATGATGTTTTAGAATTTATTGAGCTTTTAGATGATTCTGTGATGTTTAATAACGACTTCCATTGGGAGAGTGAGACCCCAAGCACCCCAACACGCGATGCGATAGATAGAATCAACGATAGATTAAAACAAAGTGCGAAAATCATAAAATATGTAAATAATGAGATTAAAGAATTTTATGCCAACCTACTCAAAAGAGAAGATTTAGAAATCTCTATCACGCTTAAAAATATGATAACCATTTTTCACGCGTGGAAAGAAGTCATAAAATTTAAAAATGAGATAAAAAACGAACAAACCTTAATCAATCTCTTTTTGGTAGATATGCTAAATAACACCAAATATAAAGACAGCCTTATAATCGTAGGCACAGACTTAGGCTCACAAAAGCCCCTAATACGAGAAGGCACAGACCTAAACGCCTTTAGCATAGAAATAAACGAAAACAAACAAGAAGTAAAATTTATAGATGATAAAAATGAAAAATTCTACACTATCCCAAATCTACAAGCCTACACAGCCTTTTGGCAGAAATACAAACGCCCACCAGCAAAAGATGAGTTTTTAAAGATTTTAGAAGAGTCGCATTTGCTCTACACTGATAAATACCGCAAAGACACAGGCGGAGAATACACACCCTTTTTCTTTGTGAGTGAGCAAAACAAGATTTTAGAGCAGTATTGCCAAGATTCTAAAACAGACTTAAAAGACTATATCATTTATGACCCTTGCTGTGGCGTGGGGAATTTAGAGAATCAATTCTCAAAAGAGATAAAAAAGCAATGCTACTTAAGCACACTAGATTCTAAAGATGTGGATATTTGTAAGATTAAGGATTTTGAAAATGTGGTGCAATTTGATTATTTAGAAAATTCTAATGAGCCAAAATTTGCACACGGCGGAACAGAACTCACTATAAATGAAATCGTTAAAAGAGAAAACAAAAAGCTAATGGTAATTATGAATCCACCTTATCAAAGGCAAAAGGGCAGGAAAGAAAACAAGGCAATAAGCTTTTTTAACAAAGTCTTAAAGCTAGAGCCTGAAGTCATTGTGTTTTACTATATGACAGAATCCTTTTTGCGTGATGAGCTTCAATATTACATAAATTCTAAGCTAAAAATGTATAGCCATATTTTTAGCACAGCTAAAACCTTTAATCTAAGTGATTGGAGCATCTCTCAAATGATTTTTAGCAAACACTTAGGCGATAAAATGAGCGATAAATCCTTTACCGCCAAGCGTTATGAAAAGGGCAACAAAGGCTTTAAATTTATCAAATCCTACACCTATGATTTAGAAAGACCAAGTTTAGTTAAAGAGATAGATACAGCGATAAAACAGAATCAAAAGGGAATGATTTTAGGGAATTATAGTTATTTAAAGGGAAGCATCAATTTAACAAATAAGCCCAGCAGCAATCAAACGCCAATCACCACTGAAAATTTACAATATTGCTTACTTTCTAAAGGTTTAATATTTAATACGCACAACCATTATTTTGAGCGTAATCAATATGTGTTAAAGGGTGAAATTAGCGAAATTCCACAAGAATTATTTGGAGATTCTGTTGCTTTTTCACAATTTTATGTCAATTGCTCTTTCACAAATAAAGTCGTTACTAACGGGGGGGGGGGGGGACAAATTAGTCGCTCTTAAAAACTACATTATGCCCTTTTCTGCCGAAGACTTAGGCGGAGCGTGTAGGCATAATGACTTAAATGTGCTTTACCCAGAAAATGCCGAGCTTATAGGCTATGATATAAGCGTTTTAGACACACCTGAAGTGCAAAAGAAAAAGCGAAATTTAGAACTCCCACCCTTTGACTTTAGAGAGTTTTTAAAGCAATTTAGCTTTAGCAAAGAAGCCAAAAGCCTTTTTAACGCCGCTTTAGAAATCTTTAAATACTATCACGCAAATCCTTACTATCAAAACAAAGATTATAACGATAGCTTTTATGATATAACAAATGCTATAATGGGAAAAGATACAAATGCTTTCAAAGACTTAGAGGGTAAAGATAGCAGAATCACACGCGCCAAAACTACCAAAGGCACAAAAGGCTTTGCCAAAAACAACCTTAAAGGCGTGATACCAAGCAAGGATTTAGAGCTTTTCTACCACTTTTTTGAAGTGCGAAATAATCTAGCGATAAAAATCAATGAAGAGCTTTTAGATTCTAAACTTTTACTATGGGAACGGGAAAATATCTTTTAAATAAAATATGCAAATTTAGATTCTAGTTGGAATGTAAGTTGCTTGAAAGGGGTATAAGTTACTTCAAGCCCTAAGGATAGGATATGATAAATGGCTACTACTCCGCCACAGGCGGAATGATCACGCAGTTCAACCGCTTAGATGTCGTCTCAAATAACCTTGCCAATCTCAACACCAACGGCTTTAAGCGCGATGATGTGGTAATAGGCGATTTCTTGCGGCTTTACAAGCAGACGCAAGATACCTTGCCGCTCAAAGACCACACCCGCGCCGCTGCGCAATACCAAAACCGCAACCTAAACCGCGTCCCAATCATCAGTGAGGAATACACAGAGTTCTCAAGTGGCGCGATCGCGCAGACGGAGAACCCACTAGACTTCGCCCTGCAAAAGCCCAATGCCTACTTCGCTATACAAACCCCAGATGGCGTGCGCTATACGCGTGATGGAAGCTTCACCATTGATAATGAAGGCTATCTTAGCACTAAGCAGGGCTTCCGCGTGCTATCTCGCGCTGGGCTTAATGGAGAAGGTGGGATCATCATAGGGCAGGGTATGCAAGTAGAAGCGGACAAAAATGGTAATCTCTTCTTCCGCTCTAGTGCTAATGAAGAGCAAAATGCCCCAGCAGAGGGTGGTGCGCTAGCGATTGTAAGCTTTGATAATCCCAAATACCTGCAAAAAGTGGGCAACAATCTTTACAGCTACCCACAAGAGCGCATAGAAGACCGCGTGATCTCTATCAATGACGGCTCGCTCGCGCAAGGATTTATCGAAAAGAGCAATGTCAATGCAGTCAAAGAAATGACCGCACTCATTGAGACAAATCGCTTAGTAGATATGTATTCTAAAGCTATGCGCACCTTTGTCGATGACTTCGCGCCTGAAGCCATTGGTAAGCTTGCTGTGAGAGCATAGACGATAAGCGCAAGAGTGTGTAGCGATAATCGCCACAAAGTTGTAAAAGGGTAGGGCTATGAGTGTGCAAGAAAAAAAGGTGCTCAAAAGATTCCAGCATTTATGCAGGGCATTTGGTGAGTATGAGACAAACTGCTATATCGTGCAAACTCCGCAAGGGGAGTTTATCATCGATCCGGGTATGGGAAGTGCGCAGTGGGTGCTAGAATCTAGCCCAAATCCTTTGGCGATTTTGCTTACACACGGGCATTTTGACCATATCTTTGATGTGGCAAAGATCAAGCAAGCGCGCCCAGAGATCCCGCTGTATTGCCCTAGAGATGATGGCTTTATGCTAGAGAGCGATTGCTTTGGCACGGGGCTTATGCCCTATCAATTTGGCGCAAATGATGTGCTTGTGAGCTGTGATAAGGGGAGAAGTGAGTTTGTGCTAGGTGGGGTGGAGGTGCTCTACCTACACTTCCCGGGGCATACGCCGGGCTGCTCTGTGGTATGCCTAAGTCAAAGAGATAGCGCGAGAGATGGGATAGGTAGAATCTCTAGTATGTATAGTGGGGATTTTGTCTTTAAGCGTAGTATTGGGCGATATGACTTCCCATACTCTAGCGCGGCAGATATGCGCGACTCTCTGCAGCGATTTGGCACGCTTGGGGCGCAGGAGCTTGGCGGGCTTGATGATGATGGCGATGTAGAGATTTTCCCCGGGCACGGGGAGAGCACTTATCTAAGCTATGAGCAGAGCAATGTCGCCTTATGGCTACCTAGAATCTAGCTTTAATGCTTGGGTGGCAGGGTTTGTCATCTAGGGGGGGGTAGAATCTAGGAGATTCTAGGAGCTTGCAGCGCGCTAAGGGCTAGGAGTAGGGTTATAAGCACGCTTTCTTGCCCTATACCTAGAATCCGCTCGCGCAGTGT
This sequence comes from Helicobacter canis, assembly GCF_008693005.1. Taxonomy (GTDB): domain Bacteria; phylum Campylobacterota; class Campylobacteria; order Campylobacterales; family Helicobacteraceae; genus Helicobacter_B; species Helicobacter_B canis. Next base: position 283,356 of record NZ_VXKE01000021.1, read on the forward strand.
AGAAGCCTGCGCTAGGCTCGGGCTTCTTGCGTGTGCGGCTGGATTGCGGATCGCTTGAAGGGTGTTGATAAATGAGCCGAGCTTTATGCCAGCGAAGTAGCTAATGTCGTGTTTATTCAAGCTAGAATCTAGCTTATAGGCTTTGTCATACTTCCACTGCTCTAGCACTTGTTGGGCGCATTTGCGTAGGTGCTTTGTCGTGCCAAGGGCTGGAGTGCTTTTCGCCTTGCCTTCAAGCCACTCTTGCACGCTAGATTCTATCTCATGCACGCTGTAAGTGATCGCAGCTAGGGGGGACTCTACCTCTGTGAGCGTGCTCTCAAACTCAACGAGCGTAGCAAAAAGCGCGCGGTAGAATCGCATAATTTCTTGCTCCATTGATTTAGCATAGAGCAGGACAATGCCTGTGCAGTCATAGAGCGGGTTCTCTCTGTTGGCAAGGTATTCTATCTCGGCGTTGATGAGGCTCTCCATAGAATCTGGCAGGAGCGCGTTGGCAAGCTTTGTGCCAAAGATATAGTCGATTAAGTGCTGGCGGATTTGGATTTGCTCATTTGTTTTAAACATATTGTGGTAGTGGGACTCATCTTGGGTGAAGTAGCTTTGATTGGACTTTAGCGTGATGAAAAGTGGGTAGGTGTAGTCGTTGCCATAGATGGCAAAGGTGCGGTTATTGTGCAAGGTGATAAAATTTGCCAAGAAGTTATCGCGCACAGATGTGAAGTCATCTCGCACCAGCTCACGCATATCTGTGATTAGAAACCACAGCTCCACATCAAGCCCCTTTTGCTCATAGTAGGCGGGGGAATCAGCTGGCTGCTCTTTGGCTATGGAAGTAACCTTGCAGACATAAAGATTGGCATAATCGCTCAAAAATAGCTGCAAGGGACTATCGCTAGAAGTGCTAGCCATAAGCTGCGCCCACGACTCATTGGCAAAGGTGGTGCTAGGTGGCTCGAGAATCTGGGCAGGCTTGCTAGGCTCTGCTTGGGCGTGTGGCTTTGGCGCGCGCATTTTGGATTTCACCTTGCCAAAGGCGACACTGCCTTGTGTTTTAAGGATTGCAAGGTGGGATTCTATGACATTGTTTTCATAGTAGGGGTTGTAGAGTATGAGCAGTGCGGTGGGGTTTGTGGGGTGGGTCATTATACGCCTTTAGGGTGGATATTGGGTATTATAGCTTAAGGCGGTGGTTTTGTGTAGTGCTGGCGATAGTAGAATCTACTTTGAAATTTGCTAGATTCTATTAGAGTCTATGTGCTTACCTATAAATAAACTTGATAGTAAATGACTAAATTTATATAATGCCAAGTATATAAAACTTAGCAGTGATAGCCATTTAGTGCCTAATCATTGCTTTGGGTTATATGACTATGTAGCTATAAGGAGTAAGAGATGTTTGAGAAGCTAACTAACCAAAGCAAAGAAGCCCTAGACTCTGCGGCTTCTTTGGCACTGCACGCCAATAATCAAGAAATCACTTCTGCCCACTTGCTTTGGGCTATGCTTACTGATACACAAAGTATCCTAAACCAAGCTCTAAATGCGATGAACGCCGATAAAGCCGCTATCACGCTAGAGGCAAAAAGCGCGGTAGAAAATCTCCCTAAATCTTCTCAAGTAAGCAAAGAGAGCTTGCGGCTCTCCCAAGAGCTTGCCAATGCCCTGCATAATGCGCAAGGATATGCCACGCAAAATGGCGATAGCTATATCGCGCTAGATAGCATTATCATCGCAAATGCTAAGAGTGAAGTGTTTGCCAAGATTTTGGGAAAGTATGTCGATATGCACGAGCTGGCAAAGAGCCTAGAATCTATGCGTAAAGGCGCGAAAATCAGCAGCCAAAATGACGATAGCACGCTGCAGTCTTTGGCGAAGTTTGGGATTGATCTAACGGCAAAAGCACTGGAAAACAGCCTTGATCCAGTGATTGGCAGAGATGAAGAGATTATGCGAATGATGCAAATCCTTATCCGCAAGAGTAAAAATAATCCCATTCTACTAGGCGAGCCGGGCGTGGGGAAAACGGCTGTGGTAGAGGGGCTAGCGCAAAGGATCGTGCGAAAAGAAGTGCCCCTAAGCTTGCAGCATAAGCGAGTCATCGCGCTTGATATGAGCGCGCTTGTGGCTGGGGCGAAGTATCGCGGGGAGTTTGAAGAGCGATTAAAAGCGGTTGTCGATGAAGTCAAAAAGGCTGGGAATGTGATTTTGTTTATCGATGAGATACATACGATTGTGGGGGCTGGGGCAGCAGAGGGCAGTATGGATGCGGCAAATATCTTAAAGCCAGCACTAGCGCGCGGCGAGCTGCATACCATTGGCGCGACCACACTCAAAGAGTATCGCAAATATTTTGAAAAAGATGCCGCACTTACGCGTAGATTCCAGCCTATCGCGCTTAATGAGCCAAGTGTGAGCCAATCGCTGCAGATTTTGCGCGGGATTAAAGAGCGGCTTGAAGCCCACCATAAAGTGAGCATTACAGATTCTGCGCTTGTGGCAGCGGCAAAGCTCTCAGCACGCTATATTACAGATAGATTCTTGCCTGATAAGGCGATTGATCTAATCGATGAGGCAGCAGCGGAGCTAAAAATGCAGATAGAGTCCCAGCCAAATGCGCTTGCTTCTATCAAGCGAGAGATTGAGAATCTAACCATCGAGCAAGAAGCCATTAAAATGGAGACAAGCAATACTTCTAAAAAGGGTGCAAGCACCGATAGGCTTGCCGAGATTGAAAAAGAGCTAGGCGATGCTAAAGAGGAGCAAAGGCGACTTGAAGCGCAGTTTGAGAGCGAAAAGCAAGTCTTCCAAGAAATCGCACAAAGCAAGGATAAGATAGACTCCTTGCGGAGTGAATGTGAGCTTGCTAAGCGCGATGGGAACTTGCAAAGAGCCGCAGAGATTGAATATGGACTTTTGCCAGCGGAGAAAGAAGCCCTGCAGGCATTAGAGCAAAAGTGGGAGAGTATGCAAGAGGGTGGCACGCTACTAAAGAACTCTGTAACACAAGAGAGTATTGCAGAGATTGTAAGCCGCTGGACACAAATCCCTGTGCGTAAAATGCTCCAAAGTGAGAAAGATAGGATTCTAGGCATAGAGCAAGAGCTAGCCCAAAGCGTAGTAGGGCAAGATGAAGCGTTGAGAGCCATAGCGCGCGCGATAAAGCGCAATAAAGCGGGCTTAAGTGATGGTAATCGCCCTATTGGCAGCTTTTTGTTCCTAGGACCAACGGGCGTGGGCAAGACAGAATCTGCAAAGGCGTTAGCGCGCTTTTTGTTTGATAGTGAGAAAAACCTTATCCGCTTTGATATGAGCGAATATATGCAAAAGCACGAAGTGAGCCGCCTAGTGGGTGCTGCTCCGGGCTATGTGGGCTATGAAGAAGGCGGGCAGCTTACAGAAGCTCTGCGCAGGAAGCCTTATAGTGTGGTGCTGTTTGATGAGATTGAAAAGGCACATCCAGATGTGTTTAATCTACTTTTGCAAGTGCTTGATGATGGACGGATAACCGATAACAAAGGCGTAACGATAGATTGTAAAAACACGATTATTATCCTAACAAGCAATATCGGTAGCCAAAAGATTATGGATATTGCTGATAAAAATGCGCGGGAAGCAGCGGTGCGCGATGAGCTAAAATCCTACTTCAAGCCAGAGTTTATCAATCGGCTTGATGATATTGTGATATTTAATCCGCTCTCACTTGAGAATATCACAAAGATCGTTGAGAATCTACTTGCCAGTATTGCTACAAAGCTAAGTGATAGGGGCATTGGCATTGAGCTTACACAAAGTGCGAAAGCCTTTATCGCAGAAGTTGGGTTTGACCCAGTGTTTGGCGCGCGCCCGCTAAAAAGGGCGATGTATGAAGAGATTGAAGATAAGCTTGCAGAGCTGATTTTAGAAGCAAAGGTGCAAGAGGGCGATAAGGTGGTGTTTGATATGAAAGATTCTGCTTTGAGCGTGGAGATCATACACCAAGATACTTAGGCAATGGCGGTGGCATAGAGTCTGCACTAGGCTCTAGGCAGCTTGCTAGAATCTATATTTTACTAAGTGAAAATAAAGCTTACTAAAAGCAAAACTTAGCTAGAATCGCCGTATTTTTCATAAAGGCAAATACGATGTTGAAAGTTTTGGACGATACAGAGGATAATGGCGAGTTCGCAAGAATGCTCGCAGAAAGAGAGAAGCAAGAAGAGCTAGGGCAGGTGAAAACGGGCAAGGTGATTGCCATTCACGATAATGGCTTGCTTGTTGATGTGGGTGAGAAGATAGAGGGGTTTTTAGGGCTAGCAGAAGTCGCTGATGAGAATGGGAAGATCCCTTTTAATGTGGGTGATGAAATAGTAGTGTTTGTATCCTCTGGGAAAGGTGAGCGACCTAGTGTATCGCACAAAAAGGCGATCAAGCTCGCTAATGTCGAGCGGAAAATCAAAGAGCTGGGCAGTGATTTTAAAGACAAGATTGTTGAGGGCAAGATCATTCGCAAGAATAAGGGTGGCTATGTGCTAGAATCTGATGGGGTGGATTACTTTATGCCTCGTGCTGCTGCTGCACTCAAGGATTCTGCTAAGAATATTGGGCAAAGGGTGAAAGCTTGTATTATCGATGTGCGCCCAGATGAACGCTCTATCATTGTATCTCGTAAGAGATTTTTTGAAATTGATGATGCAAAGCAGGCAGAAGGTGTGAAGAAGCTCCTAGAAGAAGAGGGCAAGGTCTTTGAAGGGGTTGTTAAAAGTATCACAAGCTTTGGAATGTTTGTGGAAGTTGATGGAGTCAAGGGGCTTGTGCATTATACAGAGATTAGCCACAAAGGTCCTGTGAATACAGCCAAGCTCTATAAAGAAGACGACCGCGTATCTGTCAAGGTCGTGGGCTATGATGAGGAGAAAAAGCGATTGTCTTTCTCCATTAAGGCTGTTACGCAAGATCCTTGGCAAGAAGTGCAAAAAGAGCTAAAAAAGGGCTATACGATTAAGGTTGTCGTTAGCAATATTGAAGCGTATGGTGCGTTTGTAGATATTGGCAATGATGTGGAGGGCTTCTTGCATATTTCTGAGCTTTCTTGGGATAAGGATATTAAACACCCAAGCGATATTTTGAAAGTTGGCGATGAGATTGATGTTGAAGTGATTGAGATTGACCCTGCTAATCGCAGGCTGCGTGTTTCCTTAAAGAATCTTTTAGAAAAGCCTTTTGATAACTTTATGAAGACATATAAGCTTAATGATGTAGTAAAGGGCAAGGTCGCCACCTTGACAGATTTTGGCGCATTTATTAGCCTAGGGCAAGTTGATGGACTATTGCATAATGAAGATGCCTTTTGGGAGAAGAATAAGTGTAAAGATGCTTTCAAAGTTGGGCAGGAGCTTGAAGTAAGAATTGTTAAAATCGATAGCGCAAATCAAAGAATCTCCCTTAGCAGGCGCGCTCTTGAGGAGTCTCCAGCCGAAGTATTTAGCAAGACGCATAAAGTCGATGATATTGTTAAAGGCAGGGTGATAGATAGTAAAGATTTTGGCGTGTTTATTGAAATTGATGGTATGGATGCGCTTATTCGCAATGAAGATTTGTATCCACTAAAAAAGGAAGAGATAGAAGTTGGCAGTGAGATTGAGGGCGTGATTGTTGCTATTGATAAACAAAATAACCGCGTGCGTGTGTCTGTGAAGCGACTAGAGCGACAAAAGCAAAAAGAAGAAATCCGCGCAATCAATAGTGCTGATAAAATGACACTTGGAGATAAACTGAAAGACAAAATCCAACGCTCATAATTGAGGCTGTATGAAAACAAAGACTATTGTGATTGTCTTGCTTGTGAGCGTGTTTGTAGGGGGTAGCATTGGCTGGCTATTCTACTATAAGACACAAGTTGGGGCGAGGCAAGTTGGGGTTGAGTATGCTACGGAAGCTCCAGTTGCAGCAGCGCCAAATCTCACAAAAGACAATTGGCTTGATAATCTTAAAAATTTTAACAAAGCCTATTCTTATCCAGCGCAGGAGTTTGAGATTTTTGTAGATTTTGTTGATCCAGATATTAAGGCTATCCCGCAAAAGATTTTTATCGCAGCGGTAGATCAGTATTTGTTTTTCTGTTTAAATGAGCTATTTAAGCAGAAAAACATTGAGTTTGCTTATAGTAAAAATAGCAATTCCATTGATTTGGTTGTTTATATCCCTAAAGAATATCTAAAGGCGCAGCAGCTTATAAAGGAGCTACAATACTATGAGGTGCCATACACTTATCAATAAGGAGAAGCCTAATGTATAAAATAGCCGTGTGTGATCATATACATCAAAAAGGTTTGGATATGCTCGCGTCCCAAAGCGACATAGTTTTGCTAAATTTAGCAGATTTGCCTAAAGATAAGTTGCTGCAATCACTGCAAGAAGTTGATGTCGCCATTACTCGCAGCTCTACGCCGGTTAAGGAAGAGTTTTTATCAAATGTGCCGAGTCTCAAGGCAGTGGTGCGCGCTGGCGTGGGTGTGGATAATGTAGATATAGATGGCTGCTCAAAGCAAGGGATTGTTGTGATGAATGTCCCAACGGCTAACACCATTGCTGCTGTGGAGCTTACGATGACACACATACTAAGTGCGATACGAAACTTACCCGGCGCAAATGCCCAGCTTAAAGATGAGCGAAAGTGGAAAAGAGAGGATTGGTATGGCACAGAGCTTAAGGGCAAAAAGGTAGGGGTGATTGGCTTTGGCAATATCGGCTCTAGGGTTGGGATCCGCTGCAAGGCTTTTGAAGCAGAAGTTGTGACATACGACCCATATATCTTGCCATCTAAGGCGATTAACGCTGGAGTATCGTATGTGAAAGATTTTGATGAAATTTTGTCGTGCGATATTATCACAATCCACACACCCAAAAACACAGAAACCACAAATATGATCACTGCCAAAGAGCTAGCAAAGATGAAAGATGGGGTGATTTTGATCAATTGTGCGCGGGGTGGGCTATACAATGAGGAGGATTTGTATCAAAGCTTGCAGAGCGGTAAGGTGCGCTGGGCTGGGATTGATGTGTTTGACAAAGAGCCGGGAACTAGCTGCAAGCTTTTGGATTTGCCAAATGTCTATGTTACCCCACATATTGGTGCAAATACACTAGAATCACAAGAAGAGATCGCCAAGCAAGCTGCGCAAGCTGCTATGGAAGCAGCGCGTGGTATCGCCTACCCCAATGCGCTCAATCTCCCAACAAGCACCACCCAGCTCCCTGACTTTGCTAGTCATTATATGGAGCTTACGCAAAAGCTAGGCTTCCTTTGCTCGCAGCTGGATAAGAGCGTGCTTACTTCCATTAAAATCACCGCGCAAGGTGAAATTAGCAACTATATAGATTCCCTTGAGACTTATGCGATTGTTGGCGTTTTAAAGCCATCTCTTGGCGATAAAATCAACTATGTAAATGCACCTTTTCTTGCCAAGGAGAGAGGGATAGAAGTTGTTAAAGAGGCGAGTGAGAGCTCAAAGTCTTATAAGAATCTCATCACTCTTACCGCCTATACGAATAACGGCAGCTTAAGTGTGTCTGGGACGGTTTTTGATGACAACATTATCCGTTTAAGTGCGATCAATGAATTTGAAGCATTGATTGAGCCAAAGGGGAGAATGCTGCTTTTCAAAAACACTGATGTGCCCGGTGTCATAGGGAATGTCGGGCAGATTCTAGGGAAGCATAAAATCAATATCGCAGATTTTAGACTTGCTCGCAATGCTAAAAATGAAGCACTTGCAGTGATTTTGGTGGATAATGCAGTTTCTAATGAAGTGCTACAAGAGCTTGCGCAAGTGGAAGCGTGTCTTTCCTTGCATATGGTAGTCATCTAAGTATGGTGGCAGTTTATGGCGCACTTAAGCTCATATAAAATTAAACTTCTATGGTGTATAATCACGCCATTTTTGAATCGGTGTAAGGATATGCGATGACGCAAGAAGAGCTAGATGCATTGATGAGCGAGGGGGATTCTGGCTTGCAGAGTATTGATACGCCAGAATCTAGCGAAGAGCCAGCGGAAATGGCTGATGATATTGCTGCTAAAGATGGGTTTGACCCTAGTAATTTCCGTGTCCAAGCCTCAAAGCACTGGCCCCCACCACCGCCAGATAAAGACCATAAAGTTGTCCATCAGCTTGATGATGTTACGCGCGATACAGAAGTAAAGGCTGGGGAGGTCTTTGACCAGCTTGATATTATTAGCTCAAATGCGGAAGAAATTATTAAATCTACAAAGAAGATCAAATCCTATCTCACATCGCAGGAAGCCTTGTTTGCCAAGCTTACGGAGCATTTCCCACATGTGGAGAGCTTTAAAGGCGCGCTAGAATCTACTAGAGCAATGCTTGAGGAGATTACTTTGGTAAGCGATGGAGCGAACAACTGCTCTGATGCTATTTTGCAAGCAATGGATATTATGCAGTTTCAAGATATTAACCGCCAGCGCATTGAGCGGGTGATCAATGTTATGCGTGCTTTAGCGCAGTATATGAACTCTCTTTTTGAGAGCAAGATTGATGACAACAAGCGAGTTGCATCGGCAGTATATATCGCAGGCGATGATAATCCAAATATCGCAGATGCAGAGGATATTGAGAATTTAATTGCTTCTTTTGGGCAAAAAAAGTAGTTTAAGCCTTTAGCGATGACTGACACAATGTATCCGCCAAGCCCATCAAATCACGCGCTAGATTCTAGCTTGCCACAGCCTGTAGAATCTAAAAAAGTTCAGCTACTCTCCCCTGCTGGGAATTTGCATAAGCTAAAAATCGCCCTTGCCTATGGAGCGGACGCGGTGTATGGTGGGGTGAGCCACTTTTCACTACGCACAAGAGCAGGAAAGGAATTTAGCTACGAAGACTTTGCCAAAGGTGTAGAATACGCCCATAAGCTAGGCAAAAAGGTGTTTGTTACTATCAATGGCTTTCCTTTTAACTCTCAACTTAAACTCCTAGAATCCCACATCGCTAAAATGGCTGATTTATCCCCTGATGCTTTCATTGTAGCAGCTCCGGGGGTGGTGAGATTAAGCAAGAAGATTGCCCCGCAAATCCCTATCCACCTATCCACTCAAGCCAATGTCCTAAATGTGCTTGATGCGGAAGTTTTCCATGAAATGGGAGTGAAGCGCATAGTTGCTGCACGCGAAATTAGCCTAAAAGACGCAATGGAGATTAAAAAGCATTTGCCGGATTTGGAGATTGAGATTTTTGTGCATGGCAGTATGTGCTTTGCCTTTTCAGGGCGGTGTCTTATCTCCGCGTTGCAAAGTGGGCGTGTGCCAAACCGCGGAAGCTGTGCGAATGACTGCCGATTTGATTATGAATATTTTGTGCGAAATGTGGAGAACGATGAGCTTGTCAAATTTGATGGCAAGGAATTTTATGTCAAAAATCCCGATAATGGCGTGATGATGAGACTAGAAGAGGAAGAGGGCTTGGGGACACATATCTTTAACTCTAAGGATTTAAATCTTAGCGGACATATTAAGGAGATTTTAGATTCTGGGGCGATTGATGCGCTAAAGATTGAAGGTAGGACAAAGTCAAATTATTACGCGGGGATTACCGCTAGGGCGTATCGTGCAGCCATTGATAGCTATTATAGTGGCAAGGGAGATTCTAGCTTTTATATCAATGAGCTACAAACGCTTAAAAATCGCGGCTTTACTGATGGCTACATTGTGCATCGCCCTTATGAAAAGCTCAACACTCAAAATCATCAAACTGCCATAAGTGAAGGGAGCTATCAAGTCAATGCCGAAATTGATGAAAGCGGGGAATGGGCGGTGTGTAAGCATACCATAAGAGTGGGGGAGGCAAAGGAGATTGTTATGCCTTTTGGCACGAGTGTGGCTTGTGGCAAAAGTGATTTGGGTGAGATTTTTATAGAAAATGGTATATGGTATATGCGTTTTACTAGAATCTGCCTAGCAGACAATAAAGAGCTAGATTCTATCCATAGTGGCAATGTAAATGCCTTTAAGCTTCCTTTACCCCTGCCACCTTTTAGCTTCTTGCGCGAGAGACTTTAGGGTAGGCTTTAGGCTATTGCGCGCTTTTAGCCTTATCTAACTCTAAGCCACTGCTTGTGGCTGTGATTTGCTAGCCACTAGATTCTAGCGCGTTAGAATCTAAAACCCAAAGACAGAATCTAGCCTTTGCTGCAAACAAAGCTTAAAGCCCACATACAAGGACATATATGGAATCTAGCTTGCAAGGTATTTATGCGATTTCTAATGAGCTAGCAACGCCTTATGAGATTCTGCCACTATGTGTGGAGTCCGCCCTTAGAGCAGGGGTGAAAATCTTCCAGCTGCGTGATAAAACTCATAGTGATGAGTGGCTCTACCCTTATGCCAAAAGGCTTTTAGAGCTATGCGAGCACTATGGTGCGCTCTTTGTGCTAAATGATAGGCTAGAGCTAGCACTAAAGCTTAATGCCAAGGCTTTACATATCGGCAAAGATGATGCTAGCTCCCCAAGCGCACTTGCTCGCATGCGTCAAAGATTTAGGGGGGTTTTGGGGGTCTCAAGCTATGGAGATTTGCAAAGAGCAAAATCCCTAGAATCTATGGGTGTGGATTATGTGGCATTTGGGGCATTTTTCCCCTCACCCACCAAGCCAAATGCATCGCGCGCACCACTAGAGATTCTAGCGCAAGCCAAAGTCGAGCTAAAACTTCCAATTTGCGCTATTGGTGGAATTAGCACTAATAATATCAATCTGCTAAAAATAGCTGATATGCACGCTGTGATAAGCTCTCTATGGGGTGGCGGTTTGCTAGATTCTAGCTCCAAAGGCTTGCAATCCTACCTAGAATCTATCGCGCATAATGTCAAGGCATTGCAAAACGCGCTAGGCTATCGCTAGCGATTATGGCTGAAGGATTGGGTGTGCAGGAGTTTTTCACTAGGCTAGGGCTGGTGCTAGCTACTAAAGATATGCGATCAAAGCATTTGCTGTTTTTGGATTTGTATGAAGACTTCTTATCTCATAGGCTGGCAATTGCACACGACTTGCCCTTAGAATCTATCGCACCCTATACACACGCTCCCATAAAGCCCGCACGCCACATTAAGCAAGGCAAGCTAGAATCTAGCAGCGGCTTTGCTAGGGCACTACACGCAATCACCCACATAGAATATAGCGCAGTAACGCTAGCCCTAGATTCTGCTTATAGGTTTCGTCATTTGCCTTATGAGTATTATGCAGATTGGCTAGAAGTGGCAGAAGAAGAGTTTAGGCACTTTTTTCTCCTAGATGGTTTGCTTGGAGAGCTTGGGGTGCAGTATGGGGACTTTGCTGTGCATAGTAATCTCTACACCGCAAGCCTTGAGACTAATGTAAGCTTGCTCTATCGTATGGGGGTGGTGCATAGGGGGCTTGAAGCGCGCGGGCTTGATGCCAACCCTTTTGTCTTGCGCAAGTTTGCTGCCTCTAAGCACCCAATGTTTGGTAAAATCGATGAAGTTTTGCAATGTATCTTGCGCGATGAAATAGGGCATGTAAGCAAGGGTGATCGCTGGTGGAAATTCGCGCTTTGTAGCTGTGGTGTTTCATCTCATCAAGCTATGCAATCTACTTTGCCAGTGCGTGTAGTAGAATCTATACAAGCTGATGTGCAAGCACTTTTGCGCTATGGGCAGCTAGATTCTAGGGTAAGCAAGCTATGGGAAGAGCTTGCACTCACACAAGAGCAAGAGGATAGGGAAGGGCGCACTCAAGTAGCTGGCGATATGGGTGAGCAAGTGTTTTTGGCATTGTGCGCAAAATTTGCAAGCTTTAATCTATGTGGCAAAATCCCCAACACCAAGGCGCGATTGCAGTGTGGCTTTAGTGAGCGTGAGATTAGGCAGCTGGAGAGATTCTATGCTTTGCAAAAAGCTAGAATCTAGCTTATATATAAAGGCTCTTTACCTGCTAGAATCTAGGGAGAAAAGCTCACAGCTAGGGCGTAGCGAGTGTTTGGAGCTAGGATTTTGCTTATCCCAAATACACAAAAGTTAAGATTCTATTAAACTTTTTCGGTTTAAAATCCTAGTTTCATTTAAGCCATAATAAATGCCCTGATGCATTACTCAACTATCTCGATATAAGGAGCAATATGCCTACCATAGATTCTGTAGATTCTTGGGCACTTGATGCTGCGCCGCCAGTGCAAGAGTATGCACCAGAGTTTGTGCGAGTGCAAGATCTTGCTAGCACACAAGCTTCATTGATATTTGCTGATCACGCGTATTTTGGGGTATTTGTTTTATTTATATTAAGCTTTGTTGCATTTAACTATACGCTTAAAATCCAGCGATTCATCTCGCGCAAACTCGCTAAAAGAAACAATGAAAAGCTCAAAATGGCACCTTATGAGTGCGGACCTGTGCCAATCAAGCAGCCAGCTAAGATTTCTCACCATTTTTTCATCATCGCACTCTTATTTGTGCTGTTTGATATTGAAGTGGTGTTTATGATCCCTTGGGCTGTGGTGTATAAGAGCTTTGTCGCAAGTAATATGGGGCTGTTTGTGCTTATTGAGATGGTAAGCTTTGTGCTGCTGCTTGTTGTGGGGCTGATTTATGCGTGGAAGAAGGGAGCGTTGCGATGGCAGAATATGGAGTAAAAGACTTGCAAGCTATGGGTGTGCCTGTCGCGCTTGGCACATTGGATAAGCTGCTAAATTGGGGGCGGAGCAACTCGCTTTGGCCTATGACTTATGGGCTGGCTTGCTGCGCGATAGAAATGATGGCAACAGGAGGAAGTCGCTTCGACTTTGACCGCTTTGGGACGATTTTCCGCGCCTCTCCTAGGCAGAGTGATGTGATGATTATCGCGGGCACTTTGACGAAAAAGCACGCAGAATTTACGCGTCGTTTGTATGATCAAATGCCAGAGCCAAAATGGGTGATTTCTATGGGGAGTTGCGCAAATACGGGGGGTATGTTTAATACCTACTCTACCGTGCAGGGGGTGGATAGGATTATCCCTGTGGATATTTATCTGCCCGGTTGCGCACCTCGCCCAGAGACTTTGCAATACGCGCTTTTAGTCTTGCAGCGTAAAATCCGCTCTAGCAAAGCACTGCCACCAAAGGCAAAGCGGATTATATAGGCTAGATTTTAGAGAATTAAGGAGAGAATATGTCTAGTGAAAACACCCAAAATGCCCAGCAGAATTATGACTATCTCCTACCATCTGCTACCCATTGCGCTGCGGGCTTTGCACACATTGATGTGCAAAGAAAAGCCACGCATACGCCTAGATTCTACCAGCCTATAGAGACGCTGAAGCTGCCTATACAGGGGAGCGCGTGGGAAGTGATTTATAATCATCTTGCTTATGGATTTGCTATTGATAGGGCATATATCGAGCTTGGGATAGCAGTGATCTGGGTGCGTAAAGATGATATTGTAGGGGTGCTAGCAAAGCTTAAAAGCTTAGGCTATGAAGTGCTTAGTGAAATGAGCGCGGTAGATATGCTAGCTAAAGACAATCGCTTTGAGATGTTCTACCAGCTGCATTCTGTGCAAGAGGGCTTTAGCGATAAGCGGCGCGTGCGCGTGAAGTGCTATCTTGGTGAAAATGAGCAAATAGACTCTGTTTCCTCGATTTTTTCGCTTGCTTTGTGGAGTGAGCGAGAGGCGTATGATATGCTTGGGATAAGGTTTGTCAATCACCCCAATCTTACTCGCCTGCTTATGCCAAAAGACTGGGTTGGACACCCTCTGCGCCGCTCTTATCCCTTACAAGGTGATGAATATGCCGCGTGGTATGAGATTGATAAAATCTTTGGTAAGGAGTATCGAGAAGTGGTGGGAGCAGAGCAGCGCGATAGTGCGCGCGTGGATCCTAATGATGGGCGCAGCTTCTCTAAGCTTGATGCAATTGGAGAGGAGGGCGATGGGCTATATATGGACGCTTCTAAAGCTCTTTTTGTCAAAGACATTGCTAGGGCGAAGAAAACTCGCCTTGAAAGAAGGAAATAATGGGACAAAACTACACGCGTTTAAAACCGCAGTTTGAAAACATACATTTTGAGCGCGATGACAATACAATGGTGCTAAACTTTGGACCGCAGCACCCATCAACGCACGGGCAGCTACGATTGGTGCTTGAGCTAGATGGCGAGAGGGTCAAAAGAGCTACTCCAGAGATTGGCTACTTGCATAGGGGTATAGAAAAGCTTGCAGAAAATATGATCTATAACGAGTTTATGCCTACAACTGATAGGCTTGATTATATTTCTGCCATTGGGAACAACTATGCTTTCGCGCTTGGTGTGGAGCGACTGCTTGGCATACAAGCCCCACGAAAAGCCCAAGTGATACGCACGACACTCTTAGAGCTTAATCGCATCATCTCTCATATCTTTTTCATCGCTGTGCATGCTATGGATGTAGGCGCATTGTCGATGTTTTTATACGCGTTTAAGACGCGTGAGTATGGACTAGATTTGATAGAGGATTATTGCGGGGCTAGGCTTACGCATAATGCCATTCGCATAGGCGGTGTCCCACTAGATTTTCCAAGTGGCTGGCTGGAGAGTTTGGAGCAATTTTTACAAGAAGCGAGCAAAAGTGTGGATTTGTTTGAGGGCTTGCTTGATGAAAATCGCATTTGGAGAATGCGCCTTGAAGGCGTTGGAGCGATCTCTCAAGAGATGGCGAAGTCGTGGGGGCTTAGCGGGATTATGCTGCGCGCCACAGGTATTGCCTATGATATTCGTAAAGAAGAGCCTTATGAGCTCTATAATGAGCTAGATTTCTCTGTGCCTATTGGGCATTATGGGGATAGTTATGACCGCTACAGGCTTTATATGCTTGAAATTAGAGAGTCCATTAAGCTACTGCGCCAGCTTATCGCACTCTATCCAAGCAGTAATACTACTAGCACAGGAGATGAGCTTATGGTGCGCGCGCCAGAGTATATCTCCGCACCAAAAGAAGAGATAATGACACAAAATTACTCGCTTATGCAGCATTTTGTGCTAGTTACTCAAGGTATGCGTCCGCCAAAGGGTGAAGTTTATACGCCTACAGAGTCCCCGCGTGGTGAGCTTGGGTTTTTTATCCACTCGCTTGGGGAGGCATACCCCCAGAGAATGAAAATCAAAACTCCAAGTTTTGCACATACAGCGATTTTGCAAGAAATGCTTACAGGTGCATATATCGCTGATATTGTTACGATTGTAGGCTCGTGCAATGCGATTTTTGGCGAGGTGGATCGATGAGCCTACAAATCTCTTGCACAAACACGAAGCAAAGGGGCGGTAGATTATGAAGCGATTTGACTTGCGGCATTTGCATAATGACTTTTATGCGCGTATGGGAGAGTTGATTAACACGGAGCTAGCGCAAGGTGAGGTGGGGATATTTCTCTTTGAGATTGATGATTTTTCTAATGTCGCCAAAAGTGCCGAGTTTGTCAGCTCTAAAGGCTATGAAGTGATGAATTCTGTGCGGTTTAATCATAGGGATTGGACACTTGTGGTGCGCAAGAGTCCGCCCAAACTAGAATCCACTTTGCAAAAAGAGTCGCAATCACCTACACAAGAGAGCGCAAAGGCAGGCGATGAATAATCTAGCAGCCAATCAAGCATTTTCTCAAAGTGATGCCATTTTAGTGCTGGGTGCTGGAGCGTTTGAGTTTAGGGCATTGATGGATAGTCTAGGCGACTTAGGTCAGCCTGTGCAGCAGTCTATTTTGTGTCTGCACCCCTTTGTGGATTCTCGTAGCACAGGCATAGAGCAATACCAGTATGAAGTAGGAGCAGAGCTAGGGGTCATCACGCTTTTACTTGCTGCCTTTGCTAGTGTAAATAGTCAGTTTCCTACCATAGTTATGGAGTTTGTCAAAGATTTAGATATTGGGCATATCGCTTCAGAATCTGCGCTTGCCGAAGAAGAGCTAGCAACCATAGCTCAAGCTTTGCAGCAGGCGCAATCGCCAGTGATTTTTATAGGGGAGAGCTTTTTGTGCCATAAGTATGCGCAGCTTATTTGTAAAATCATTGCAACTATTGAGATGTATTCCAAGGTAGTCTTTATCCCATCTCTAGCAAGCATTGCGCAGTATCAAAAGCTAGATTCTAGTGATGTAGTGCAAATACTTCAAGCCCTTAGCAATATCCCAGAATCTAATGGCGCATTTGTCTATCTTAGCCCATTTGATGAAGAAAATTTAGCAAGTCCGGTGCTCTATGCCACAAAGACATTTTTACGCCTATCGCATTTAGAGCAGAGCGCGCAAGCTAGGCTTATAGTGGATTGCGCTGAAGTGGATTGCGCGATTAGGCAGGTGGAGTATCTAAAAGGTGCTGCAGCTGTGCTTAAGGGCTGGCATACTCAAGGGGAGAGATTTTATCCTTTTATCACGGCGCAATTTGCACAAAATGGGGGCTATAATGGCTAAAGTTACAATCACGATCAACAACCGCACAATCACTTGCCAAGAGGGTGAAACAATTGTCGATGTCGCTAGGGAAAATGGCATTTTTATCCCTACGATTTGCTATCTAGGTGGCTGCTCACCAACTCTTGCTTGCAAAATGTGTATGGGAGAAAGTGGCGATGGCAAGAGAGTTTATACTTGTAACACAAAGGCGAAAGACGGCTTAGTGATCAACACAGAGACAGAGCAAATCCGCAAAGAGCGGCAGATGATTATGCAAACTTATGATGTCAATCACCCGCTAGAGTGTGGAGTCTGTGATAAAAGTGGTGAATGTGAGCTGCAAAATCTAACACTCTACACCAAAGTAGCCCACCAAGATTATGCTTTGGCTGATGATGAGAAGCACGAAAAATCGTGGGCGCAAGCACTCTATGACCCTAATCTTTGCATTGTGTGCGAGCGATGTGTAACAACCTGTAAGGATAATATCGGTGAAGCCAAGCTTAAAGCTGGCAAGGCGGATTTGCACTCTCCAGATAGCTATAAAGATTCTATGCTAAAAGATCCCTATAGCGTATGGAGCAAGAAGCAAAAGTCCTTGATAGAGTTTGTAAGCGATACGCCTTGTGTAGATTGCGGGGAGTGTATTTCTGTATGTCCTGTGGGTGCGCTTACTTATAAGGACTTTAGCTACACTGCTAATGCGTGGGAGCTAAGGAAGACAAATAGCACCTGCCACTATTGCTCTATGGGCTGCCATATCACTTATGAGACAAGACATCACAATACTTTAGGAGAGAAGAAGACTTATCGCGTGAGCAATGACTTCCACTTCGCTCCGATCTGCGGGGCAGGGCGGTTTGGATTCTCTGTTCTTTCTGCTGGGGTAGAATCTAATGTGGCGAAGCTAGATTCTAGTGAGACAAGCCCCTACTTCAAGCACCTTGGAAAAGCTACTGCTATGCGGCTTGGTAGCTCTATCACTAATGAAGAAGCGATGATTGTAAGCATTTTTAGCGCGCATTTTGGCATAAAGCTTTATAATGAAAGTGCGCGTGCGTATCAAAAGTTCCTGCCATATCTGCGGCTAAATAACACCCTGCAAGATCTCAAAGACTCTAGCACTATTATCGCACTAGGTGCGCCTGTGCGCCTGCAAGCACCACTTTTACAATATGCTATAAACAACACAATCCGCACAAAAAAAGGCATTAAGTTCTACTATCTCCACCCAATCGCTGACACATTGCTTGCATCTTTTTCACGCTCAGTAACGCATATCTCCTATAAGCCCAAAGCCGATGAGCTGGCACTTGGCGCATTGCTTATAAGTATGCAAAGTAAGCTTGAAGAAGCCATAGCCCAAAGCCCGCAGGCTAAAGAGCTAGGGGCAATGCTCTCTACTTTGCTTAGTGGGATTCTAGCTAGTGAGCAAACCCCAGCCAAGCTAGAATCTAGCGCGGATTTGGACTCTAGTGTAGATTCTAGCCCTGCGCAATCTGCAATGCCAACTTACTTAGCATTGCAAGAAGCGGGGATAGAGCTTAGTGCATTGAGCGAGCTAGCTGGCGTGGATTTGTCGCAGATGAGCGTGATTGTCGGCGAAGAAGCAATGCTTTGCGCATTGCAAGAAAATAGCGCGATGGTCGCTGGGCTACAGATTTTAGAAAAATGTGGAGCTAGGGTCTATGTAATCCCAGCTGGTAGCAATACTGCTGGGATTGCTAGAATCTGCGGAGAGCTTTTGGAGCTGGATTCTAGCTCACTAGATTCTAGCTTAGAGTCTCAATCGCGCGATGAGTTTGTCATCGGGGTGCGTGCGCAAGGCGATGTGCTGTGGGATTGTGCGTGGAGCGATGGTGCTAGAATGCTTACTAGAGAGCCTGAAGTAGTGCTGCCAAGCCATCAGCAAATGCTAGGGAGTATGACAAATTTTGAAAATCGCCTGCTGCCATTTGCGAAGGTGCAAGCATATCAAGGCGATGACTTGGCGAGCATTTTGTATGCCTACAACAAAGCTAGGCTAGAAGTGGTTCATTATGAAAAAGAGCTAGAGAGATTCACACCAAGCACACAAGATAATACAAGCGCGCTTCTTGATTATTTTTCAACCTACACAACATTAAGCGACTATACCAAGGCACTGCCACAAAGCAAGGGCTATGCGCCCAAAGAGCTTGCTAGCCTAGCAAACCACTATACACAAGGTGGAGATGATAAAAGAGGCTATATGCTTACGCCACTACTAAGCGGTGCTCTTGCTCCAGCACACACAATAGCGCAGGCTAAGCCTATAAGCTTTAACGCCTTTATCTCCTATCCGCAAAATCTCTTTAGTATCCAAAATGTGCTAGATTCTAATATGCAGCAAAGAGATGGATTCTACACTTCTAAGGCACATTTGGAAAAACTAGGGCTTACAGAAGGGGAGTATATCACGCTCCATAGACCAAGTGCGCAAGGCAGTATCACAGGCGCGGTGTATATTGATTATGCGATGAGTGAGGATATGTGGCTCATTAGCCCGCATATTGCTAGAGAGTGGGGTGAAAATATCGCAAGCTCTTATACTTATGTAGAAAGTGCTAAGGCTACAAAGGAGTAAGGTATGGGTGAATTTGTCATCGAAACTTGTATAAAGATTTTGGTTGTCGTGCTTGTATTTTCATTTTTAGGGGGGTTTGGGACATATATTGAGCGCAAAGTTTTGGGCTATTTCCAGCGCAGACTTGGTCCTTGCTATGTAGGACCATTTGGGTTGTTGCAGTTTCTAGCCGATGCGATTAAGCTCTTTACTAAAGAAGATGTCTGCCCACAAAATGCCAATAAAGCTATCTTTATGCTAGCACCTGTGATTGCGATGATGAGCGCATTTGTCGCGATGGCGCCGATACCATTTTTTGGCGAGTTTGAGATATTTGGTAGAACCATACAGCCTATAATTTCTGACATCAATGTAGGGCTACTCTTTTTCCTAGCGGTTGGGGCAGTGGGGATTTACGCTCCTTTGCTCGCTGGGCTTTCATCAAACTCGAAATTTTCTTTACTTGGGGCAGTGCGCGCGTGTATCCAGCTCCTTAGTTTTGAAGTGGTCTCTACGCTTAGCATTTTGCCCCCACTTATGCTTGTGGGCTCACTTTCACTTGTAGCTATGAACGATTATCAAGCAGGCGGGGTGTTTGACTGGCTCTTGTTTAAACAGCCTTTAGCATTTGTCCTTTTCCTTGTAGCTAGCTATGCAGAGCTAAATCGCACGCCTTTTGACTTGCTTGAGCACGAAGCTGAGATTGTAGCGGGTTTTTGCACGGAGTATAGCGGCTTAAAATGGGGGATGTTTTTCCTAGCAGAATATGCTCATCTCTTTGCCTTTGGCTTTGTGATCGCGCTTATCTTTTGTGGTGGGTATCAGCCTCTATGGTTTATCCCCGGTGGGATTGCCATTATTCTAAAGGTGTGCTTTTTTGTTTTCTTAGCGATGTGGGTGCGCGCGACTTTCCCCCATATACGCCCAGATCAGCTTATGGGAATGTGCTGGAGAGTGCTTATGCCTTTAGCTATTGTGAATTTACTTATCACAAGTGTTGTGATTTTGCTCTAGGAGAATGCAATGAAAAACTATATCCCTATCCCTAAGCGCAAAGAGCCAAAGACTACTTATGAGCACTTTTGCAAAAGTGTGAAGATGACTTGTGGGCTGGATTTGTTCAAGGGGCTAGCTTTAACTTTGAAAGAATTTTTTTCTAAAAAAGTTACGATACATTACCCTAAAGAATATATCCCACTCTCTCCGCGATACCGCGCCGTGCATAGCTTGCAAAGGCTATTAGAGTCTGGCAATGAACGCTGCATAGGCTGTGGGCTTTGCGAAAAAATCTGCACGAGTAATTGCATACGCATAATCACACATAAAGGTGATGATAAGCGCAAGAAGATCGACTCCTATACTATCAATCTTGGGCGATGTATTTACTGCGGACTTTGTGCAGAAGTGTGCCCAGAGTTAGCCATTGTTATGGGAGATCGCTTTGAGAATGCAAGCTTAGCGCGCGCGCAATATGCTGGGAAGCCCGAACTCCTACGCCCTATCGATGAAGCTAAAACTTGCACGCAGCTGGAGTTTGCTGGCTTTGGTAGCGTAAGTGCGCAAGCTGATAGAGCCCTACGCCCCACGCCTATTGTGTGGGATAAGCCCTGTGAGGCTACGCTAGATTCTAGTGCGGCAAAGTTAGATTCTACCGCGCAGCCCTTAGAGAGATCGCAAAATGCACAAGGAGAGGCGTAATGTTTGAAGCGATTGCATTTTATTTTTTTATGGTGTTGAGTATTGTGGCTTTTCTTGTGGTAGTTAGCACAAGCAATATTCTCTATGCCCTAACTGCTCTTGCAAGCGGAATGATCTTTATCTCAAGCTTCTTTTTTCTCTTGGAGGCGGAGTTTTTAGGCGTGGTGCAAATTGCTGTTTATACAGGCGCGGTGGTTGTGATGTATGCATTTGGGCTAATGTTTGTAGATACGATGAGTGAGATTAAAGAGCGGCATCAAGGTGGCATACGCTTAAGTATTATGATTGTGTGTATCGCGCTGCTTTTGGTTGTGCTCTTTAGCGTGCCAATCTATGAATATCGTCAAGTTGTCGTAGAAAGAGATATGCAAATCATCGTAGGCGAGCCTAATACTTTTGCAGTTGGGAAGGCATTGTTTGGGCACTATCTCATTGCATTTGAGATAGCTGGAGTGCTGCTTTTGGTGGCACTTATCGCTGGAGTTGCGCTTGGTATTAAGGGGAGAGATGAAGTGCAAGATACTAAGTCAGCAGCTACTCCATCTCTTAAGCAAGGAGATTGTCTATGATTACTATGCAATTAAGCCCATATGTGAGTATATACGACTTTTTATTGCTGTCCATCGTGCTTTTTGCTATTGGATTGTTTGGAATGCTGCGTAGGAAAAATATTTTAATGCTATTTCTTTCAAGTGAAATTATGCTAAATGCCTTAAATATCGCATTAGTATCAGTTGGAGTAATGTTTAATGATATGGGCGGACAGATGTTCGCGCTTTTTGTCATCGCGCTTGCTGCAAGTGAAGTGGCAGTTGGGCTAGGACTTGTGCTGCTGTGGTATCGCAAGCATAAGAGCCTTGATATTGATACGCTTTGCACAATGAAAGGATAGAAAATGGGCTGGATAGATTCTATAGATATTGGCACATTTGCTACATTACTACTAGTGGCACTCTTTGCCCCACTAGTTGGCACTATCGTTGCTGGAGTGCTAAGCACGCGACAAAAGATTATAGCACTTGGCTGGTTTAATAGCTTTTGTATTTTTATTGCTTTTCTTGCGAGTGTAGTTCTTGGCTTTAGTGCATTGCAAGGGGTTAGCTTTTCTATCTCGCTTTTTGATTGGATAGTGAGCGGGAGCTTTAGGGTTGATTTTGGGTTTAGTTTAGATATGGTTAGTGCTGTGATGATTGTTGTTATCACGCTTGTGTCGCTACTGGTGCATATTTATTCTATTGGCTATATGGAGAATGATGTAGGATTCAATCGCTATTTTAGCTTTCTTAGTGGATTTGTGTTCTCTATGATGTTTTTGGTGCTAAGTGATAACTTCTTAGGGCTGTTTGTTGGCTGGGAGGGAGTGGGGGTTTGCTCTTATTTGCTCATTGGATTCTGGTATCGCAAGCATAGTGCAAATTTTGCCGCTATGGAGGCGTTTATTAGTAATCGTATCGCGGATTTAGGTATGCTTCTTGGGATTTTTCTACTTTTTTGGACATTTGGGACATTAAATTTTCAAGAGATTTTTCACGCCATTGCTAGTGGGGCAAAGACTTCTTCTATTATCCTTAGCTGTATTGGGATTTTGCTTTTCATCGGTGCTATGGGGAAATCTGCGCAGTTCCCGCTCCATACTTGGCTGGCAAATGCAATGGAAGGACCAACCCCTGTATCAGCTCTTATCCACGCTGCTACGATGGTAACAGCCGGGGTTTATCTCGTTGTGCGCGCCCACCCTATTTATATGGAGATCCCACATATTGGTGAGGCGATCGCTTATCTTGGGGCATTTGTCGCGCTATTTGCTGCTTCTATGGCACTTGTCAATAGAGACTTAAAGCGTATTATCGCCTACTCCACACTCTCTCAACTAGGATATATGTTTGTAGCAGCTGGACTTGGGGCATATTGGATAGCACTTTTTCATCTATTTACCCACGCGTTTTTTAAGTCTCTACTCTTCCTTGGCGCAGGTAATGTAATGCACGCTATGCACGATGGGCTTGATGTTATGCGTATGGGGAGACTTGCGCGCCCATTGAAATACACGATGATCTTTATGCTAATTGGTAATCTTGCGCTATGTGGCATACCACCATTTGCGGGGTATTTTTCTAAAGACTTGATTCTAGAGTTTAGCTTTAATGCGGAGTATAAGATCCTTTGGGGTGCGCTTGTCTTTGGCGCGTTTTTAACGGCATTTTATAGCTTCCGTTTATTTATGTTGGTCTTTTTCTCGCCAAAATCTAAAGAGGCTTATGATGTGAGTCATCCCCACGAGGCAAAGCCATTTATGCTTTATGCAATGACGCCTTTAGCCTTGCTTGCTATCATTTCTGGTATGCTTTATGATCCTGTGCTATCAGCTTTGCAGTATGTCTTAGCATTTGAGATGCCACATGGTCATTTAAGCGCAGAATCCCTAGCTGGGATAGCACTTGGGGCTTCTTGCTTTGGGATTATTGTGGCGTTTTTCAAATATAGGCGTTTTACCTATACTCCAAGTCGAAATATTTTCTACACGCTTTTGTTGCAGCAATACTACATACCAAAGCTTTATGAGCTAGTGTTTGTCAAAGGATTTGGCGCGCTATGCCGTATGCTTTGGCTAAAGGTTGAGATTCTTGTATTTGATAAAAGTATGCAAGCAGTAGGAAAGCTAGTAATGTGGCTCTCTGCACTCTGCACATTTTTACAAAATGGTAGCCTTAGCAGTGCGCTACGATTGATGGTTTTTGGGATTTTGCTGCTGCTAATTAGCTTGACAATCAGCTTATTTATGTTGTTTTGGAGGTAGTGTATGGAGTATTTGCTAAGTATTATCATATTCTTCCCATTGCTTGCTGGACTGGCTGTGTTTGCCCTAGAAGATAGGGTGGCGAAATTTTTTGGTGTGAGTTGCGCGACCATTGAGCTTGTCCTTGTGCTTGCCCTATGGGTTGGGTTTGATAGCAGTGGCTCTAGTGTGCAGTTTGAAAATTTGCTTATGCTAATCCCTGCTTTTGGCATTAGCTATCACATTGGAGTTGATGGGATCTCTTTGGCATTGATTTTGCTTAATGCCATTGTTATTTTACTGAGTGTGTTGTTTTTACACGGCAAATCTCCTGCCAGCCATTTTGTCGCTTGTCTATTGCTCCTAGAATCTATTCTTATGGGTGTATTTAGTGCGCAAAATGTCGTGCTGTTTTATGTATTTTGGGAGCTATCTTTACTGCCGATTCTCTATATGATTGGCGTGTGGGGTAGTGGCGAGAAGCTTAGGGCCGCGCTGCAGTTTTTTCTTTATACATTTTTTGCTTCGCTAATTATGCTGCTTGGGATTTTGTATTATGGATTTTTATTTTTCTTGCATTCTAAACAATTTAGCTTTGAGCTAGCAGATTGGCTAGCTATGCCGCTGCCTGCTAGCTACCAGCTATGGTTATTTTTGGCATTTTTTATTGCCATTGCGGTAAAGATCCCCATTATCCCCTTTCACGCGTGGCTGCCCCACGCTTATGGGAATGCTCCTACACTAGGATCTGTGGTGTTGTCCGCACTTTTGCTCAAAATGGGGACTTATGCCCTTGTGCGTTTTTGTCTCCCACTTTTCCCAGATGCAAGCATTGAGCTTAGTCTGTGGATTTTGGTGCTTGGGCTTGTTATGATTATCTATGGTGCGATGGTAGCCTATGCGCAAACAGATATGAAGCAAGTGGTTGCTTATAGCTCAATTTCTCATATGGGCGTTGTGGTGCTTGGGATTTTTTCTTTCACGCTTATTGGTATTTCTGGTGCGGTGTTTATGATGTTTGCTCACGGAATTGTGGGAGCTGCACTCTTTATGTTAGTTGGCATATTTGCCGCACGCACAGGATCTAGAGAGATAGGCTCTATACAGGGTGTGGCTAGGGCTGCGCCAGTGTTTTGCGCGATATTTGGAGTTGTAGTGATGGCAAATGTTGGACTCCCTTTGACGATAGGGTTTGTAGGGGAGTTTTTAAGCTTGCTTGGTATATTTGCTACTTACCCACTCATTGCGCTTCTTGGTGGGCTTACTATCATCTTATCAGCCGCGTATATGCTTAGTTTATATAAGCGATTGTTTTTTGGCAAGGAGGCAGATGAGCAGAAGCTAGCAAAATTCACCGATGTTAATAGGCGAGAAAAGCTTGTTTTGGGGATATTTTCTGCTTGTATCATCGCGCTTGGAATCTACCCCAAACCACTATTGACACTTATAGATTCTGGGGTAAAACCTGTGCTAGAGACTATGGCAGCGCGTGCGCAAGTAAGCTCATCAAAAATCCTGCTCACTACACTTGCCAGCAAGCAGGATCGTGCGCTTGATCAAATCAAGTCGTTTGATTTGATGGGTGAATATAGCGCGGAGATGTTGGATTCTACTCAAGCGATAGAGTCAAGTCAGCTGGAATCTAGCCCCGCTCAACAATCCACCCCACTTCTTCTTGGAGAATAGTAATGGATCTTTTACCTCCTTTGGATTTTGCTGAATTGTCATTAAGTGCCATATCACCGAGCCTTGTGCTTATTGCAGGGGCTTTGCTACTGCTACTTGCCAATGTATTTGTGCGGAGTTTTGATGTGGCATTTCGTGGAGTAAATGTCGCGCTATGTGCTGTGTTTTTGGGATTTAGCATAGTTTGCAGCTTGCATCTTGTTTTGGGCACTACATTTTTTTCGCTTATTCACATTAGTGGCATAACAATTCTGTCTCAAGTAACTATGGAGTTTGTCGCACTCGCATTTATTTTACTCTTTTTTACAACGCAGGATAAATGCGAGTATTCTGTTAGGGTGGGGGAGTTTTATCCCTTATACTTGCTAATGATTGCCGGGTTTGACATTATGGTGTCAAGCCAGCATTTGCTTGTGATTTTGCTAGGGCTTGAGATTGGGTCATTGTCGCTGGTCGCGCTGATTGCCTTAAGTGGCAAACCTAGGGCAATAGAAGCTGGTGTGAAGTATTTTGTTTTAGGCGTTCTTGCTAGTGTGTTCTTCATTGTTGGGGTGCTGTGCTGGTATTTTGCTAGTGCGACATTTGATCTCAATGCCCTACAAAATGCGCTTTTTGCTGGGGAGTATATTTCTTTAGCTGCGATTATGATGGGGCTTGTGTTTATGATAGGGGCGATTGGATTTAAAATCTCTGCCGTGCCATTCCACTCGTGGATGCCCGATGTTTATCAAGGATCAAATGCCATTGTCGCTGGGGTTGTGTCCATTATCCCAAAAATCGCCGCCTTTGCTGTGGCTATTAGCGTCTTTAGCGTGTTTATCCGCATTAGTGCTGATTTTGTCTGGGTGCATAATGTGCTTTATGTGCTTGTCGTGCTCTCAATTACACTGCCAAATATCGCTGCTTTGGTGCAAAAAGACATTAAAAGAATGCTTGCTTTTAGTTCTATCGCGCATTCTGGGTTTGTGCTCGCTTGTATTCTTATCAACACGCAAATGAGCCTTAGCGCGCTGTATTTGTATTGGTTTTTGTTTGTGTTTAGTAATGTTGGAGCATTTGGGCTCTTGTGGTTTGTGCGCAACACATCAAATGATACTTATGAGTGCCACCATTTTAGCGGTCTTGTGCGTGCATTGCCCTCTTATGCTCTGCTTGCTGGGGTATTTTTCATCTCGCTTGCTGGGATTCCGCCTTTTGGGCTATTCTTTGGCAAAGTCGCTGTAGTAATGAGCGCATTTAGCGCGGATTATTTATATCTTGGGATCATAATGATGCTTAATAGTGCTATCGCGGTATTCTATTATCTGCGCCCTGTTGTTACGATGTTTTTACTCCCCCCATCACAAAGCACCCTATCTACTGCAGATTTTACTTATAATGCCAATCCTTTGTCTAAAACAATCATTTGGATAATGGGCATTATGTGCTGTATTAGCATTTTTGTAGTGCAGTTTTTGCTTGATTTTATAGAAAAATATGTAATTGGGGCTTACTAATTGGCGAAGCTACTTTTCTCTTGCTGGTTACTAGCGTGTATTGGTGTAAGTGCGTTAGAGATTTCTACGACTTTTGGCAAAGAGGCAGGGGAGGACTTCTCTGTATTGACCTTGCGAAATGACTCTGCCTTTACTTGCAGTGAAGTGCTTGATGCTTATGGCAAAGCACTCTCGATTGAGTGTAAAATCGCGCGCATACCTGATCGAGGCTTCCCGGGGCTAGAGAGCAGCTTTTTCCGTGTTACTTACAAAATGATCGATGGGGATTTTTGGCTCTATGTTTATCCTAAGTATCATCAAAAGCTTTTTGCTATCCCCAAAAACCCTAAAGGGGATTTTAGTATCGATAAATATCCGCATAATGTCTCGCATCTATGGCAGATTGTGGGGTATAAAAAGACTATTCCTTTTCTCTCTCAAGAGAGCTTTAAGCAGGGCTTGCACTTTCCGGTCAAAATCCTTGGGGAGCAAACTCCAACAATCCCTGAGCTAAACACAGACAACAAGCCACTTAAAGCTACGAAAAATAGGGACTTTGAGATTTACTCTCTTGTCAAAAGTGCTATGGCGCGCAAGGACTATATCACTGCTATTACTGACATCAACGAAGCCTTACAGCAGAATCCAAACTCTGTCTTTCGGCGTGATCTTACTTATGATAGGATTATTGCAAGCTCAAAGCTTGATCTTGAAGAGCAAGATGCTTTGATAGAATCAGCCCTAGAGTGGGTGCGCACTTTTGCATCTGATCCCGATGTGCCCGAGATTTTATATATCCTCGCGCAAGCCTACATTAAAGACAATATTCCAAGTGAAGCTGAGTATTATTACAAGCGTATCAATAGCGAGTATCCAGAATCTAAATTTACTCCATTGGCGCAAATGCAGCTTGCCAACCTTGCTAGAACTTATGCCCCCACACAAGCTAGAATCTACTTCCAGCGAGCATTTATCGATGCGAAGGATATTCCAAGTGCGAGTGAGATTGCAATAGAGTGGGCAATTTTTGAGCTCGAGCAGCAAAACACTCCAAATGCCACAGAGCTAATCACAAAAGTGCTCAACAATTACCCCAAGTTTTTCCTTGAAGCAGGAGAGATCACAAAAGAGCTCACCACGGCTCTGCTTGAAGCTGGTGATTATGCTATGGTCGCTACTATTACCCAATATTTAGCCGATAATACACAAGACCTACGCTTCAAAGAGGACAAAATGTTTGCGCTTGGAGATTATTATCAACAGGCAAAAGACTTTGATAAAGCCCACCAAGCAAACCAGCAATATCTCCAAGTATTTGGTGAGGATTATCCAGAGCGTGCCAAAGTCGTGCAAGACAGAGATGATGCGATTTTGTTTGCTGTGCAAGGTGGAGATGAGGAAAAGCTCAAGCACTATATTTATCTCATTGATAAGTATCCTAACACACAAGAAGCTACAAAGGCTAAAGAGCTCACAGCCCAAATACTGCTACAAAAGCATAAATACCAAGAAGTCTTCGCTCTTTATAAAGACGATACATCTAGCCCTTATCGCCAGCAAGCTTTAGACTCTTTGCTAAAGCAAGCTATCGCGCAAAAAGATTGCACTCAAACGACTAGCTACATTATCCAAACTTCTGTGTATAACTTAGATTCTAGTGAAAAGCTCTTCGCCTTTGATTGTGCAGATGCGGCGGGGCTCAACACGGCTGCCAAGCAGATCGCTAGCAATATGGTAGAATCTAGCAAGACACAGGCTGAGCGTTTAGAGTGGCTCTATCGAGTGGCAAACAATCTCTATAAACTTGGGGAATACAAAAACGGCTCACTTGCCGCACGCGATGCATTTAATCTAGCCACTATTCAAAAAAGTCATTATGATATTGTCTTTACACTTTTTGCTATTTTGCAAGCCCTAGAATCTAAAAGTGAAGCTAAGAAGCTTCTGCCGTTTTTGCAGGAGCACTTTGCTAAAGATGAGCGCATACTCCCTGTGTATGCTACGCTTTTAGGCTATGCTATTGATGAAAAAGACACGACAAGCATAGAAGTTTATGCAAGCAAGATTCTAGAGCTACAAAAGGCATTAAAAAGTGATGAATTTACACCTTATGCAGAGTTTGCGCTCGCTGGTGTTTTGCGTGAAATGAAGCACTATGATAGGGCTTTAGCGATTTTGCTGCCACTAGAGTCTGCCACCACGCTTACTAGAGAGGATTCTACACAGCTTCTCTATCACATCGCCAGCTTGTATAATATGCAAAACTCCCCACAAACTGCACTAAAGTATTTTGACAAATGTGCTAAAAGCGAGGGGCAAAATGAGTGGAAGACGCTCTGTGAGCAAGCAAGGGGGCTGCTCCAAGAGCGTGTGCAAGGATCAACTACCAAGGATTCTACACCACAAGAGAGTGAGAGAGAAAAGATAGATTCTAGCCCGGATAGTTAGGTAAAGGGGCGGGGTTGGCAAGTTGGTTTGCTACTTGCGTTTATAATAAACATTTGATTTGTAACTTAAGGAGTTGGTATGGATATGAGCATATTTCGAGAGTATGACATACGCGGGATTTATGAAGAGAATCTAACAAAAGAGAGCGTGTTTGCCATTGGCTTTGGGCTTGGGAGAAGGGTGCTAGAAGCAGGGGAGGGGAGCATCGCCATAGGCTATGATGCACGCACACATTCTCCTATTTTGTATGAGTGGCTAAAAGATGGGTTTTTAGCAAGTGGGGTTGAAGTGTTTTTTATGGGTATGATTCCTACTCCTGTGGCGTATTTTGCAACTTTTCAAACCCAGAATCTAAAAAGCTCTGTGATGATTACAGGTAGCCATAATCCACCGCAATACAATGGCTTCAAAATCACCATCTCGCAAAAGCCTTTCTATGGCGAGCAAATCCAGCACTTAGGCAGAGAAATTGCTAGCAGTAATGTTGTCTATCAATCATCTAGCAAAGCAGCCATAGAGCTTCCTGCATTACAGCAGTATCAAGATTTTTTCATCAAGCATTTTAGCAAGCTTAAAGATTTTCCCTATGAAGTGGTGTTTGATTATGGCAATGGTGTGGGCGCAATTGGCTTAGAGCCGGTGCTAAAAGCTCTAAATATCAAGCATATTAGTCTATTTGAAACCCCTGATGGCACATTCCCCAATCATCACCCAGACCCAAGTGAAGAAAAAAATCTCCTTGATGTAAAAGCTGCGATGAAATCACACCAAATCCCCATAGGCATAGCCTTTGATGGTGATGCTGATAGGGTAGCTTTGATGAGTGAGAATCATCACTATAAAGGCGATGAGATGGCTATTTTGTTTGCTAAAGATATGGCAAAGCATATTGCTAGTCCGGTAGTCATAGGCGAAGTAAAATGCTCGCAAGTGATGTATGATGAGATCAATCGCATTGGTCAAGCTGTGATGTATAAAACTGGGCATAGCAATCTAAAAACAAAGCTCAAAGAGCTCAATGCCCATCTAGCTGCTGAAATGAGCGGGCATTTATTTTTCAATGATAGATATTTCGGCTATGATGATGCGCTCTATGCAGCCCTTAGGGCTTTAGAGCTGTTTATTGAGACAAGTCCTAGTCAAATGGAGTCAATGATCAATGCCCTACCCAAGCTATACTCCACTGATGAAGAAAAGATTCACACAACGGAAGAGAAAAAATTCACACAAATTGCTGCATTACATCAGGCACTACTAAATCCACCTGCAGGCTTCCCGCACATACAAGAGATTATCACCATAGATGGCGTTCGTGTGATATTTGACAATGGTTGGGCTCTTGTGCGTGCGAGTAATACTACGCCCGTGCTTGTAACGCGCTTTGAAGCGACCTCGCAAAAAGATTTAGAGACCTATAAGCAGCAAATGCTTCAGCTTTTAGAAGATCTAGCTTAGTCCTTTATTTGCGCAAGCTTTATTGGCGTTGGTTTGGCAAGGTAAATGATGAAAATGGCGTAAATACTTGATTTTAAGGCACAAAGTAGCTACAATAAGCGCGCTTTAAATTTCATATCTTAAGGAGACACACATGAATAAAGCAGAATTTGTCGATCTTGTAAAAGATGCAGGAAAACTTCCAAGCAAAAAAGATGCAGAAATCGCTGTAAATGCGTTTATCGCGGCAGTAGAAAAAGCACTAAGCAAGAAAAAAAGCGTTGAGCTTGTTGGTTTTGGTAAATTTGAAGCTGTTATGCAAAAGGGTAAATCTGGCAAAGTTCCCGGAAGCAACAAGACATACAAGACAGCTGACAAATATGTGCCAAAATTCAAACCGGGCAAAAGCCTAAAAGATCTCGTAGCGAAAAAATAGTTTTCGCTATCCCCATATTCTATGGGGTTTGTCCCCGTAGCTCAGCAGGATAGAGCGTACGATTCCTAATCGTAAGGTCGTGGGTTCGAATCCCGCCGAGGACACCACCTGCTTTTACTATCTCTTTAAATATTCTTAGTTATTCTCTGTCTTTGTAGTGATATTTTAGGAATGCATTTTGCTTATTTGTTTTGGTAAATAGGACTTTATGGAGTGTTTAGTATGAAAAGGATTGTGGAGAAAAAATGGAGTTTCAATAATCCAGCTTGCCAAACAAAGATCTTTGCTTTTATATTGTTTTGCTGTATGGCTTCTTTATCGCCTGTATTGGCAACAGATGGAGAAGGGCGATTTACTTATGGTCTTGATAGAGATGCCCTAGCACAAAGTGGCGCGCAATACAATGACAACAATCTCCCGCCACCTTCGCAGAATCCAAATCTTGCCAGCAATGCAATCACAAGTGATAATGCGCCGCTAGACCCAAATGACCCTAGTTTTAATACTTCTATCCCGCAAGATTCTGATCTGCTGCCACATCAATACCCGCTAAGCGATAGGCTTACATCGCCAGATATTCCAACCGCTCAATTAAAAGCCGCCATAGATGCGATGAAAAAAAACGATGTAGCGACAGCCTTTGGACTATTTAAAAAGTCCTGTGAGGGTGGGAATCCTTCGGGCTGTTTTGGGCTTGGGACAATGTATGTTACGGGTAAAGGTGTAGATGTCAATCTTCAAAAAGCACAACGATACTATGAGATGGGCTGCTCTGCTGGGGATCCAACTTCTTGCACAAATCTTGCTATGCTCTACAATGAAAAAACCAACGCAAGCAAAGATGATAAAGAGCTAGCCGTGCAGTTTTATATGACTGCTTGCCAAGGCGGCGATGCAATCGCTTGCAATAATCTGGGCTTTATGTATGCCAATGGCGATGGTGTGGGCAAGGATTTTTTCAAGGCTATTCGCTACTATAAGCTTGCCTGCAATGGCGGGAGCAATCTTGGCTGCTATAACCTAGGGCTTATGAGTAATACTAAGAACATTTATGGGAAAAATAAAAGCTCCTTGTCAAAGGGAGATTTGAACTATGTCGCCTGTAATGCCGGAGATATTAAGGGCTGTGCAAATCTGGGGTATATGTATGCTAATGGACTTGAGGGCGTGCCACTAAGCTATGCCTATGCGGCAAAATACTTCAAAATGGCGTGTGATTCTGCTGATGTGAAGAGTTGTAATAATTTAGGAGTGCTTTATCAAAAGGGACTAGGTGTTACGCAAAATACAAGCTATGCCCTTGATCTCTACGCTTATACTTGTAATGCGGGCTTGCAGCAAGGCTGCGATAATTATCGTATCTTAAAGCAAGATTTACAGATCAATCCAAATCCTGTCTATACAACCAAGCCCAAGCCATCAAAGCCAGCACCCTTTTATAAGCGATAGCTAGAATCTAGTAAAGGAGAAATATGAATACAAATGCCATTTCAAGGCTTTTTGGCAAGTTTGCTTCTCATTCGTTCCCGCGGTGGTTTCAGCGCATTATCAATCGTGTGTATGTGCGGATATTTGCCATTGATCTAAGCGACTTTGCACCAGCTGAGTCTTATCCTACACTTAATGCACTTTTTACAAGAAAGCTAGCACATCAAAGAAAAGTAGATTCTAGCAAGGACTCTCTCATCTCTCCAAGTGATAGTCTAATCACAGAGCAAGGCATAGTTGCTAGCAATCTTGCTTTACAAATTAAGGGAATGTCCTATCCTATTGATGAGTTTCTTGGCATACAAGCGGGGGAGGCTGATGGGTTTTCTTATATCAATCTCTATCTCTCCCCTAGTGATTATCACCGCTACCACGCGCCTTGTGATATGGAGATTATAGAGGCTCGGTATTTTGGCGGGGAGCTTTTGCCTGTGAATTTCCCATCATTGCGTAAAAATAGCAATTTGTTTGTCCGCAATGAGCGAGTAGTGCTTGTGGCAAATACCCCACACAACACCAGAATCTACTTTGTAGCAGTAGGTGCGCTTAATGTAGGGAAGATGATATTCCACTTTGACTCTAGGATCAACACCAATGCCACGCCAAATGCGCGAGATATTTACACTTATAATACGCCTATATGTGTGAAAAAGGGCGATGAGCTTGGGCATTTTCAAATGGGCTCTACAATTGTGCTAGTTATGCAAGATAGTAGCCTTGAGTCATCAGTAGATCAAAAGGTGCGCTTTGGAGAGCGGATCGCACACTTTGGCGTATGAATTATGAAGCACTTTTTATAGAAGCACTGCGTAAATCCGGTGTCCTGCTTGGTGTGGGAGATGACGCGGTGCTTTTGCAAGATAGCTCACATCTTCCTAGAATCCAAAGCCCTAAATATAAGCATTTACAAGGATTTTCTAGCAAAGAGTTTGCTAGAGTGCTAGATAGGCATAGAGAGCTTCTTATCGCCACAGATGGATTTTGCGAGCATATACATTTTAAGCGAGAGTGGCTAAGACTTGATGAAATTGCCCATAAGGCTATGCTTGTAAATCTCTCTGATATACTTGCTATGAATGCCACGCCAAAATATGCTCTATTGTCCATCACACTCCCTGCGCTGCACCCCAAAGAAATCACCCAAATCGCTCTAGCTCTAGCAAAAGTCGCTAAGAAGTATGGCATTAAACTTATCGGTGGCGATACGATGAAGGGGCAGAATCTAGCCTTCCATATCACAATGCTTGGAGTGCCAAATGGCAGGATTTTAAAACGCAAGGGGCTAAGGGCGGGGGATTTGGTGTATTGCACAGGGAGGGTTGGGCAGAGTCTCTATGCGCTATCGTGCCTTCTTAAAGGTGGGGAAATAGCGCGATCTAAGCGGTTTGCACGCTTTATATCACCCTGCTTGCGTGGCGAGTTTATCCGCCATATCGCATCTTTTGCTAGGGTAGGGCTTGATGTATCTGATGGAGTCTTGGCAGAGCTACATACACTTAGCGCGCTTAATCATCTGCGCTTTAGCCATATCGCAAAATCTCGCATACCCGCATATAGAAGCGGAGAGGAGTATGAACTGCTCTTTGCCATTGCTGCGCGCGATAAGCACAGGCTTTTGCGCTTAGCCAAAAAGACTAGAACACCACTGGAGTTTGTAGCCAAGGCTTCGCGCACGGGCAAGCTTCCTAGAGCTAGAATCTGGCATTGATATAGGCTATAATGTAGCTAGATTCTAGGCTAAGGGGGCTTATGATGAAAACCAAGATAGTGTGTGTGCTGCTATTGTGTAAGAGTCTCTGCGCACTAGATTTAGAGAGCCAAGCGCGCAATAATTACTTTGGCAATTGGTGGCAGCTTGCGAGTTTTCACATAGGCTCAAGCATTGAGCTAAACACTCCAAGCGGCGGTGCTATGGGGCTAAATATCGGTGCAAGCACAGGGTGGAACTACCTTTTTCATAATGATATAGACATAGGACTTAGGGCAAAATATCTTTATGCTAATACCTCTATCTCCACGCACTCTTT
Source organism: Helicobacter canis (assembly GCF_008693005.1). Classification (GTDB taxonomy): domain Bacteria; phylum Campylobacterota; class Campylobacteria; order Campylobacterales; family Helicobacteraceae; genus Helicobacter_B; species Helicobacter_B canis. Next base: position 317,812 of record NZ_VXKE01000021.1, read on the forward strand.
TGGAGCTATGCTCTATGTGCATTCTTGGAAGCAGCCTAATGCTGGGCTTTTTTCTTTCGCGCTAGGTGGTGGTATGATTAGTGCTAATCGTGCTGGGCATAGCGCGCTTGGTGGGTATGTGGAAGTGGGGGTTGCTTTGTTTAAATTCTTCCCCATCAATGGGGACTTACTCTATCGGGCTAGCTTCTATCCCGCGGGCAATGCCCTAGCTATGGCTGAAATGGTGCATGGGATTCAAATTGTGTTTGGGTTTTTATAGCTAGCGCACGCGGTAGATATAGACCCCAAGCGGTGCGTTAAAAATATTGCTACTAGATAGGCTCTTAGCGTATTTTGGCGCATAGTGTAGTAAAAGATACTTTGCAAGACTCTTTAGCCCAACATCATAGAATCCCACATAGCTAGAAGAAAATATCACTTCATAATCCGCACTAAGCCTAGCTAGAATCTGTGGCGTGATGTAGGCTTGTGTATAAGAATCTAGGTATAAGAGATCGCCACTTTTTAGTGAGTCTATAGGAGCAGGATCGGGGCTTGCAAGTGTGAAGTCCTTGCCGTCAAAATAGCGCACAAACCACTCCAAATATCCATAAAACACCCTACCAAGCGGATCGCTCCTCTGTCCTAGCATAACAATATTCGTGCCAGCATTTGCGCGCGTGTAGTCTGCTAGAAATTGTGTAGCTTGTAAGTAGTGTGGTGGCAGAAGTTTAATGCTTGTATAGCGCGAGAGCGCGCTTGGGACATTGACCAAAATATGTGCTAGCACAACGACAATAAGTAGCTTGCGCAAATGGGCGTAATACATCTTTGTATAAAACGCCACAGGCAAAAGTGCCATAACATAGCAAGGGAAAAAGTAATATGGTGTGAAAATCATCAGCACAAAAAAGCTAGCCCCATAGGCTAGGGCAGCTATAAGCAAGGCGTCATAAAAGGCATAGCTTGTGTGTAGGGCTTTTGTGTCATTAGTCTTTAATGCTTGTAGCACTTTTTGCACACGCACCGCTAGGACTGCTGGAGCAAAGAGAAACAAAAATGGGTGATACATTATGGCATTTATCATATCCTTTGCTACTTGCAAGTTTTTTAGCCCAAAGTTGGCATAGGATTTTTGGATATTTGGCACAACAAGCCATAGATACAAGCCCATAAACACACAGGCTATAAGCCCCAAAGCAAGCCCCACAATGACAATAGGTATAGTAGCGTGCTTATTGTGTGCGCCACTCTTATATCCATAGTAGAATCTAAGCCCGATAAATACCGCCAAACTCCCACAGATAAAGATACAATCTGGCTCTTTGTAGAACATACTAGCCCCACCACACACGATACATACTAATGCCCACAGCCCCGCTCGCTTCTGCTTGTGAGCTAGAAAAAATAGCCCCAAAATATACCCACTAAGCCACACTACCTGCACTCTCTCAGGGAAGCAAACCCCCATAAACACAATCACAAAGCCAAGATTGACAAAGCATATAAGCAGAGCCAGCACGCTATAAGAGAGAGGCACAATCTGCATAAGCAGATACAATAGCACGCAAGTAAGCAGAGCAAAAGCCACCACATTTGCAAAAAAGTAGATTCTAGGAGCAGTGAGAATATCGCTTGTGGGGAAAAGGCGCATAAGGAGATTGAGATCCATAAAGGCTAGGGGGTAGAATCTACCTTTGTCAAAGTGATCAATCCCCCAATAAATAGGCTTAGACTCTATGATGTTGAAAAAAATCAGCGCATCATCAAGATTGAAAGACACGCTTGGGTGATAATATATAAGCCCCCCCCCCTATAAGAATTATCACCAGCGCACTAATAGCTGCGAGTGGTTTGGATTGTGTGGCTTTCATAATAGCTACCTTTACTTACAATTATAAAAGGCGCAATGATACCACACCCAACAATCCTCCACAAAGCAAGCTAGGTTCTAGGTAAGAGTGGATAGCTTTTACTAGAAGTCCATTTGCACAGAGATATAATATCTTCTCCCCTCTCGTATATAGTTGTAAGCATTAGCATAGTTGTAGTTTGGCGCGCTAGTAGTGGCATAGCGTTGATAATCCACAAAATCCACATTAAAGAGATTATACACTGCAGCATTGATACGCACATATTTGCTAGGCTTATAGTAGCCACCTAAATGCGTGAGAGTGATTGGCTTATAGTATTCTCCAAGTGTTGCCGCTGCACTCCCTGCAATGCTTGGATTACCGCGATAGATTCCAGCCTTATACTCTTGGCGGATATATGCGCCAAAATACTTACTATCATAGTTGATAGAGGCGTTTAGATTGTGCAATGGGATATTTTGTAGCCTTGTGCCAATGTCGCTAGCATTTTGGGCTTTGGTGATCTCTGTAAGCGTGAAAGTGTAGGCGGCATTTAGTCCTATTGTGCCATAGCCCACACTAATTGGCTTAATAGCAAGCGAAGTCTCCGCGCCATAGCTTATGGCTTCATCGACATTGATATAGCTTGAGCAGGTGTTAGCCCCGCAGGTAAAGCCGTTAATTTGCGTGCCTTGAGCTACGCTTGGGGTAGTAGAGATCCTATCAGTAAAGTTGGTATAAAATCCCGTAATAGAAGCGGAGAAGTAGGGATTATCGCTTAGGGCGGATAATTCATAGTTGATACTGGATTCTGGTTTTAAGTTTGGGTTGCCATAGGTGTGGGTTGATCCTTGTCCGCTTAGATTAGCTACGCCATTGATGAGATTGGGCAGGGCAGGGGTCTTGTAGCCTGTGGATATACCGCCTTTGAAAGCTAGCCAGCCGCGCTTTATGGCATTATAAGAGAGATAGATTCTAGGGCTTGCATTTGCTCCAAAGATGGAGTTGAAGTTCCCCCGTATCCCAGCTGTCAAAAACACTCGATCATACACGCCAAGCTCACCTTCGCCAAATATCGCGCCAATATGCTGGGCTTGTGTCGCGCTTTTGCCCCCTACTTGGAAGATTTTGTCCCTAAAGGTGTTATACCAATACCGCCCGCCAATGCTCGCATTTAGCCCCACAGAATCCCCAAATGCAAAAAATGCATTACTTCTGTGGTCGATTATCACATCTTGACTCTCTAGCTCTCTGCTATCGCCAGCATTAACGCCATTAGCACCATTTGGCGCGGCGGCTTTTGGCACATAGCGGTTAGGATTAGCGGTGAAGTTATACTGCATACTAGAATCTGTGCTAAAGCTCTGGAAGGTAGATTCTAGGCTATCGCGGTAATGCCCCTTATGTGCGGCAACCACATTAAGCCGATAGAAGTCCATCTCACTACCATAGCCATTTGCTGCGCGCTTTTCTTGCTCGCTGCCTTTATCATCGGCTTTGTAAGTGCCTAGGAGTCCTTGAGAGTTGTCATAATTTTGCTGTGAGTAATCAATATCGAGATATGCGGTATTTCTAGCCCTATGTCCTACTGCTACAAGCTCACTCCAGCTAAGCCTACCGCCTAAATTGTAGCTATCAAAGGGGGCTAGTCCTACGATAGTGTTACGCCCTGCGGTAGTTTGGGACTCCTGCCCATTAGTTACAGAAGGATATTTGGCAAGATTTGTGCTAGGGACAAATGCCCTGCTATATTGCCTACCCCTAAGAGATAGCCCCCAATTTTTCGCCTTGCTAATGGGACCTGCTGTGTAGAAGTTGAAGCCTTGCGTATTGCCAAAGGATTTATTCTCTTGGAAAGTATAGTCATAGCCAAAGCTAGCTCCCCATTTATCATACTTCTGCTTGGTGATGATATTGACCACCCCGCCAATGGCATCACTCCCATAGAGCGTAGAGGCAGGACCGCGCACCACTTCTATCCGCTCTATCATAGAAAGCGGGGGCATAAAGCTTGTGGTGGAGTCGCCAAAGCCATTGGGGAAAAGGCTAGAATCTGCATTTACGCGCTTGCCATCAATTAGGATTAGCGTATAGGAGCTTGGCATACCACGGATAGAGATACCATAGCCCCCTGTTTTACTCACGCTAGAATCTATACTAATTCCGGGCACATTAGACAAAGCTTCCGCTAGGTCGCGCACCGGGCGAGAGGCGATGTCTTGGGGCGTTACCACAGAAATCGAAGCTGGGGCTAGCAAATGACTTTGACTAAAAGGAGAAGCGGTAACAACCTGCTCATCTAAAAGCTTTACTTGCGAAGGCTGCTCCTTGCTCTGGTGCGATAGATTCTGCTCGAGAGAGTGGGGCTGGGCTTGTGGCTCTGGCTGAGCTAGAAGCAGCAGCGGGAGAGCTAGGGGAATGCCTAGAATCTTTGCTTTATAGCCAAAGTTGTTTGCTTGGTGATAAGAGAGATGTTTCATTGTGTGCTCCTTGGGTTATCTTGCCATTTACAATATTGCAAATGATTATTAAAAACTCTCGCATAATAGTGAAGCGAAACTAAAATCTACATAAAAAATGAAAATTTTTCTTATTATTAGATTCTAATAGATCTGGTGGGGATTTGATGCTATGTGATAGGTGGAAGTGGGGTAGGGTGGTGCGTGCTAGGGAGCTTAGGCTATTGTCTTTTGATGCGCACTTTCATAATATTCTTACGCTCGCCATCATAGTGTATCTCAAATACGCCATCTTTGCTTTCTTGGCAGATTTGCTTAAAGACATCGCCCCAGCTTTCTTTATTATACGATGAGGCACTTTTGTAGTAGTTTTGCTTTATCCAATTACCAATGGTGGAGACAAGGGCAAATGATTGGGAGTCTTGCGTATTGTCAATAGCTCTGCATAGGAGCTTGATTAGAGCCTTGTTGTTTGCAAGGGTGATGGGCGTATCTAGCTCATCATAGCTATTAAACGCCTGCTTTAGCTCTTCTCGTGCCTTATGACTTCCAAAGCCAATGGCAGGAATCGCCCATCTGCGTATTTCTTGTGCTAAAGAAGCAAAGTCGCTATCACTTGTAGCAAGCGCGAAGCAGTCCATCGTCTGCTGGTAGAGTATGTGCATCACATCAATGGTGAGTCGTATGTCGCTAGCGTTTTTTGCCTTGTGAGTGGAGTCCTTTGCGCTAGATAGAATCTGTATAGGCTCGATAGAGTATTGCAGCAGCACTTCTGCCCAAGGTCCTAGCATTTCCTTGCGCCAGTCTCCATACGCCTTTTTAATGCACACTTCCCCAATCTCATCAAGCCTCTTCATAATCTCGTGGCATAACTTATAGCTAATGTTTTCGCAGTCAATAAAAAGTGCGATTTTCTTCGCTCCGCTAGATTCTATCATCATCTATTCCCTCGCTTGAGCTGGTGTGGAAAGCTTCTGGGTATTTTGCTTGCAGTGTGTGGATAATGGCAATGATCTCTTCTTGCCCATAGGGAGCTTCATCATCAAAATTATCAAGCTCATCGCTATATGCTTGGAGAATCTGCTTAAGCGCAGAGCGTTTAAGCCCAGCAAAATGCAGGGCGACACACAGCATATCAAAAAGCTCTAAGTCATTTTCATTTGCAGAATCCACTTTTGCACTCTTGCTAGATTCTCTATAATGTTTGCTCATTGCAGTCTCCTTAAGTTGTTTTATTGGCAATAAGGCTTTGCACTTGGGCTTTTATCTCATCATAGAAAAAGCTCTCTCTAAAGCCTTCCATTTTACCACCAGCGGCGTTCTTATGCCCCCCACCATTGAAAAGCTCCTTACTCAGCGCGCAGACATCACAGCCCCCATTGGCACGCAGTGAGACATTGCCCCTAGCGTTGATGTCCATATAAAAGTCATATTCTGGATTCTGGCGTAAGAAAAGATTGGCAAGCACGCTAATCCCGCCCATAGAGTAGCTCAAAAACCCCACTTTATCGCGGTAGTGTATGGTGCATTGCTCTTTGAGTGTGCCAAGTAGTGCGGCTTGCTTTGTGCTTGTGATGTGATCCATTGTTTCATTATCTGGGTCGCCTTCAAGTGCACATTTTTTAAGCACAAATATCGCATTATCAAACTCCACTGCGCCTTTTTCTCTCCCTAGATACGACCTAGCAGCTTCAAGCAAGTTAAACTTATACGCTCTATGGGGCTTGTCAAACATAAAGCGATTGAGCTCATTACTCCCAGCAATGAGCCCTAAAGCCACCTTGCCAAACTCAAACCCATAGCCATCTTCGCGCCAAATATCCACAGAGTTTATCATCTCCACCATATCAGCTAGTGGGGCGATGTGCGTGGGTGAGTGGATAGCTTTTAGCATTGTAGATTCTGCTATATCTTCAAATCGCTTGGCTTGAGTGGATTCTAGGGCTTTGGGGTAGAGATCTTGCAGGGTTTCAAAGGTGATTTTTGTCGCGCATTTACTAGAATCTAAATGATACCAATCAAACATTTTCGCGCACTCTTCCCCGCTAATGTGGTGATCAAGCAAGAGCAAGGATACATCTTTTTGCTGGAGTTTGTAGGCATTGACTCGCTCATAGACATATTTTGCTTCACTAGGGGTTAGATTAAGATCGGTAATAAGGATCAAAAAGCTTTGGTGTGTTTTGGTGCGAAATCTCTCTTCAAAGGCAAAATGTGTATCAAGGCGCGTGAAAATACTCTGCAAGCGCACCATAACCTCTCTGCCATAATTGGCATTATAAAACTCTATATCATCAAAAAAGTAGCGCGAGATAAACTGCGCCCCATAGCCATCAAGATCAATATGCGAGAGATGGAAAACTTTCATAATCTATATCCTTATGCTTTACTCTATCAAAAGTTTGGCGAGATTAAGCCTACTTGCTCAAATTTTGCATTTGGGTCAATTTCTGCATAGCTTATAACTGGAATCCTTGCCTTAATATCACGCACTTCTTTCACCATAACGCGCCGTAGCTTGACATCAGTGGCGATGACACCATAGATATTTTTCTCTTTCATCGCTTCTATGGCGTTTTTAAGCCCTAGGGTAAATTGCTCAGACTCTACGGCAGTGAGTGCTAGCACTTGTCCATAGTCTGGGTCATTTTTAATGCGTGCTTTAAGATACTCTTCATCAAGTGGTGAGAATCCTATAATTTTCAGCACACCATCAGAATCTGCAAAAGTCTGTGTGATAACTCTAGCAAGCCTAGCGCGCACCCCTTCAATGATCACATCAAGATCCAAGCCTAGCGCGTGTTTATCGATAGTTGTCTCAAGGATTGTGAGCATATCTCGTATAGGCACTCGCTCTGCAAGTAAGGCTTGTAGCACCATACGGATAATAGATGAGATTTTGCGCGCTTCTTCGATTAGGGCAGGGTAGTCATCGCTCATACGATTTAGTATGCCATTGACTTCATCGCGTGTGATAAACTCCTGTGCGTTGCGCGTTACAAGCTCGCTAATATGCGTAGAAATCACAGAAGATGGGTCAAACACCGTATATCCTGCGATAATGGCATCTTCTTTATCTTTAGCATCAATCCACACTGCATTCATACCAAATGCCGGCTCTTGCACTTCCACACCCTCAATTTTCTTGCCCACAACGCCTGTGTCAAGGGCTAGAAACTTAGTAGGCATAACCATTCCCTCACCGATGACCACGCCCTTTAGCTTGACTTCATAGTTTGGCGATGGGAGCATAAGATTATCGCGGATTCTAATTTGTGGCATTAGGAATCCATAATCATGCGCGATTTTCTTACGCATCGATCGCACGCGCTCAATCAGCAAGCCACCTTGCTTTTGATCCGCTAGCCCAATAAGCTCAAACCCAAGCTCAAGCTCTAAGAAATCAACCTTTAGCGCGTCTTTTAGATTCTGCTCTTCTTCTTTGCGGATCTCTTCTTGCGTTTTTTCTGGCTTGGGGGCAGGGGAGAGATCGGGCTCTGCTTGTGGCTCTTCCAAGCTTGCGGTGAAGTTTGTGTTAAATTTCTTATTTACCCAATCAAGCAAGATAGAAAGCAAGCTTTTTTTATCTTCCCTAGAGAGTAGCCACGCGATAAAGAGCAAGACCGCCCCCACAAATAGCAGCGAGAGAGTAGGAAGCCCGGGGATTGAAGCAAAAAGCAGCAAGATCATACCCACAATGACCAGAGTTTTAGACTGAGAGGTAAGCTGTGAGACGAGATTTTGCGCGAAGCTTTCTTTGGCATTCTCTTGCGCAGCGGTGCGAGTGGCGACAATACCAGTAGCCGTAGCGATGATAAGAGCTGGGATCTGCCCGACAAGCCCATCACCAATGGTAAGGATCGTAAAGGTCTGTGCTGCTTGCGCGAAGCCCATATCATATTGGGTCATACCGATCAAAAATCCGCCAACAATATTGATGATAGTGATGATGATAGAAGCGATCGCATCGCCTTTGACAAACTTGCTCGCCCCATCCATTGAGCCATAAAAATCCGCTTCTTGTGATAATGCGGCTCGGCGAAGCTTGGCTTCTTTCTCATCGATTAGCCCACTATTAAAATCTGCATCAATTGCCATCTGCTTGCCCGGCATCGCATCAAGCGCGAAGCGCGCACGCACTTCTGTAACGCGCGTAGAGCCGTTGGTAACGACAAGCAGATTTACAAGCACCAAAATACTAAAGATAATCACCCCTATGACATAGTTTCCGCTAATGGTAAATTCACCAAATGCAGTGATAATATCGCTCACAGCACTAGGTCCGCGGTAGCCTTCAGTTAGAATCATACGCGTAGTAGCGACATTGAGTGCTAGGCGAAATAGCGTAACAATGAGCAGCAGGGTAGGGAAAGCGGAGAAGTCTGTAGGCTTAGTGATATAAAGCGCGATGAAAATGATTAGGATTGAGAGCATAATGGAAATAGTTAGCAAAAAGTCCAAAACCATCGGCGGTAAAGGGACTATGATAATCACAAGAATACAAAGCAAAAACGCCACAACGGTCAAGTCTTTACTACGCAGCATCGCCTGCACAAATGCGACAAGCTTTTGCAGTGCTGTTTGCCCCTTAGACGCCATATAATGCCTTGTATGTGATGTGTTGTAGGCGCGGATTCTAGCGAGTTTTTTGTAAAAAATAGCTTTGACTTTGGGGACATTGAGTCAAACTTAGCTCGTGTGTAGCTACCATAAATACAGAGATTTAACCTTACTTTTAGATTCTCTTTTATACAATCGCGGCTTTATTTTAACTACCAATCAGGAGGTCATTTATGGCTTTAGATACGGCGAAAAAGCAGCAAATCATCACAGATTTTGCCAGAGATGCAAAGGACACGGGCTCTTCAGAAGTGCAAATCGCGCTCCTTAGCGAGAGAATCTCCACCCTTACAGCACACCTAAAAGCAAACCCTAAGGACCACTCCAGCCGACTAGGGCTACTAAAACTCGTAGGGCGCAGAAAACACCTGCTTAAATACCTAAAGCGCACCAAATACGAGTCCTACACAAAACTCATCGCCACGCTTAATATCAAAGACCGCTCATAAGATATTAGCGATCCTTGCTTCAAGCTCTAGCTCTAAGCTAGAGCATACTCTTTTTGTATGTAACTCTTGCTTATTACCTAATTTGCCTTAGGAACACCCAATGTATATTTTAATTTAGTTATGAAAACTATAATTTTCAAATTTTTATTTCTCTTTATGTATGGCTGCGCTTTTCTTTAAGGCTATCCCAAAATGCGCGTAAAAATTGGCGAAGTTTGCGATATGGAGCTTTTATGCGATCTTCAAGTGCTAGCAAATACATTGCGCGTTTATATCGCTGCTCAACAAAGGACTGCCACATCACTCTCCCCCTCCTAAAGCTTCTCTCATAAGGCTGGCTAAAAATAGCTAGCAAAAATTGCTCAAGCTGCTTTTCAAAAAGCTCAATATGATTAGAATCTAAAAACAAAGGCTCTCGCAGTATTGCAAGCTGCTTTGTCTTATCTGCTTCTATCTCCGCAATATGCTCGATCAAGGATTCTAGGCTAGAGAAGCTATGGGCATTGATAAACGCCTTTGCATTTATGCCCCCCCCCCATCAAATAATGGCTTAGTAGCCAAAGTATCACCCCAATAAATGGGGATAGTTTGCGCTGCTGCTGCTTGGATCAGCTTTTCTGTCAAATAGCCCGGAGTAGAAGAATTCTCAAAGCAGAGAGAGAATCTACACTCGCTTTGGAAGGCAAATTTATCTGCAACACTTCCGCCAATGTTGTTGAGATACCTCCCACCAGAATCCACTCTTTTATACGCATTAAGCGCGTAGAAGACTTGCTCTCTATAAGGATCAGCATTGCCATTGCTTACTACAAAGTTGCAAAAGCGACTTTTACTTGCTAAAAGCTTTTCATCAATATCTTTATGTTTTTGGCTAGCTCTTTTTACATCTTGCTCATAGAAGAGATAAAGCGGATAGCGCAAATAGCGATCTAAGAAGTGCAAATGATCAAAGCCTATGGCATAGTCGCAGATGGTGAAATTAGGCGCGATGTTTTCGCCGGTGATAAAGATCCTTATACAATCATAAGCCAAATGCTCTTCTCCATAGGCAGAGTAAAAGACATATTCTGGATTGACACTATCAAAAATAAGCGTGAAATGCTGCTCCAAAATAGGGCAGACTTTATCTCTTATCCCATCATCACAGCAATCGACAAAATGCACGCGCTTTTCTTGCTTCCACTTTTCCTTACTCATAGCTACTCCCCTAGCTTTGTCTTATTGGCTGCTCTAAAGCATAGCGAGCCTTACACATATATAGCACACCTACAGCCCCGCACACCCCACAAGCCCAGCCAAGCACCACAAGCCCTGTGGCACTAGCGACCCCAAAGCCCACCAACGCCCATAGCGCAGCAAAGCTCACATAAGGAAGCTGCGTTACAAAGTGGCTTTGCGCATTGCACCCTGCCCCAGTGGCTGATAGGATTGTCGTATCAGAAATAGGCGAAGCGTGATCGCCATAGACCGCACCAGCTAGCACGGCTGATAGGCTTAGCAAGTAATCTGCTCCACAAAGCTGCGCCATAGTCGCAGCAATGGGCAGCATAATGGCAAATGTCCCCCAGCTAGTCCCCGTAGCAAAGGCAATGAAGCCAGAAATCACAAAAACCAGCACCGGCAAAATCGCGCCTGCATATTGCGCTAGATTCTCCTGCGCTAGATTTGCTAGATACTGCCCTGTTTGCATATCTTCATTGATAATGGGTCCAATCGCCCACGCACAAATCAAAATCAAAATAGCAGGCATCATCGAGCCAATACCATAGCGAATAATGGGCACGATAGAATCTGTCTCCAAATGCCTTATACACAGAGCCACGCTCACACACAGCGCAAAAAGCCCACCCCAGAAAAGCGCGAAGCCTGTCTGGGTGTTTTGTAGCATTACGATAGGGCTCAAGCTCCCACTTTGTGCATAGCCACTATAAAAAAGCATTGCAGCCACACTACAAATAAGCAAGAAAATAGGTGTAATGAGTAGCCAAATGCTTGAGATAGAGTGCTTATGCCCTGCTTCTGCTAGCTTTACACCGACATTTACGCGTGTGCGCATAGCTGGAAAATAGAGCTGCCAATAAATGCTTAAAAACACCACCAATAACGCCAGCCACGCGTAGTAGTTATGCCAAATGCTTGTAAGTAGTGTCAAAAACGCCCCAGATTCTAGGGCTAAATGCTTAGAATCCAAAATCCCTATGATATACGCACCCCAGCTTGAGATTGGCATGAGAATACAAATAGGCGCAGAGGTGGAGTCGATGATATAGGCTAGTCGCTCGCGTGTAGAGCCATTTGCGTCATTAAGCGACTTGGACATTTGCCCCACACTTAGGGCATTAAAATAATCATCGATAAATATCACAATCCCAGCAATAAATGCGACAAACTCCGAGCCCCTAGGGCTTGTAACTCTCCCTCTAGCCCAAGCGACAAATGCCCCTACCCCACCAGAATATGAGATAAGCTGGCTCAAAATCCCAAGGATAAGGAGAAACCCAAACACATATAGCCCATTAGAAGCTAGCTCTATCTTGCCTCTTTCATCAATGCTATAAAACACCCCAGAAATATGCCCCCACACATAGCTCAAGCTAGCACTAACGCTATCGCTCATCATCACAGCAGCGATCACTATCCCACAAAACAAGCTCAAAGTAACACGCCTTGTGATAAACACAAGCGCGATGACCGATAAAGGCACAACAAGACTAAGCGCAGAATCCGCATACATAAATAATCCTTACAAATAAGCCAAGAAGTCAAAGCCGCAATCCTAGCATAATCAACTTTAAGCCCCCCCTGCCCTACCCTTCAATTCTTCACTCTCCCCCCCTGTCATCGCGAGCCACTTTATCCGCGTGGCAAAGCAAGGCGCAGCCGCAGCTTCTTTAGTAATCCACAAAGCACAACAAGCACAACAAGCACAAGAAACGCAATCTACACAAAGACAAGATAAAACACAAGAATCAAGCAGATTGTAGTAGAGTTTGAGAGAGAGTGTTATAATTACGATGCCCCCAATCGCAAGAAAAGGGGCTATCTCACCAAAAAAGGCTCTGCTATGAAAAACCATAACAGACACCTTAGATTTGCATTGTATCTAAATTTTAAGCTCTTTGGACTTAGATTTAGAATTGATGTCAAACGCTAAGGCGTGGGGGCTATGCCCCCTGCCTTTTGAGTGAGATCACTCTCCCCTAGAATCCACTTTTTGAAAAACGCTTTTTCTTGTCATATTGAGCCTAAGCAAAGTGCAGGCGAAATATCTCTTGTTATTTTTACGATACATTTACAAGCACTACATATTTTTTACACACCCTTTACAAACTTTCGCAAACAATGTGTAAATATTTAGTCCAATTATAAAAAGCCGTTTTTTTTTTTTTTGATTTTGGCTACAATGTGGCTCTCATATTTTGACTATTTTTATCCAAGGAGATACTATGCAAACAGCTTCTAACGCTCATAATACCCATATAATCGGG
>NZ_VXKE01000022.1 GCF_008693005.1 Helicobacter canis
TGAAAAGACAGGTAGAGCAGCAGCAGTGCATGTAGCTCCATTTTTCTACCAAGGCACCTTTGTGATAAATTACCACACAGACAAAGCAGGGAACTTCTCTGCTGGATATGTGGCAGTAGGTGGGGAGCTGGGGATTACGCATAATGCTTCTGTAAGGTGGCATTACTTTTTCTAGCCTAGGGCGATTCAGCTTTGGGTATCCATAGCGGCGATTTTAAGGATTTTAGGGGAACCGCAGACCTCTTAGTCTAGCTCCCCCCTAAAATCCTTAAAAAGCCCCACTAGCAACACCGCAAATCTTAGAATCGTTTTACTCTCAAACTAACTTCACTCCTAGAATCCTTTGCTTGCTTTTTTACATTTCTTGCTTTCCCTAGAATCCACTTTTATTTAAACATCGGCAAATCCTGCCGCCTATGACTCTCTTAGTTTTTCAACACAGCCCCACCGCACAGCGTAGCTTCTTTAGAAAACAAGCGAAGCGCAGTTTCTTTAGAGCTCTTAGAATCGTTTTATTACAAAATGAACTTTCTCCCTAGAATCCAACTTCACTCCCAGAATCCTTTGCTTGCTTTTTTACATTTCTTGCTTTCCCTAGAATCCACTTTTATTTAAACATTGGCAAATCCTGCCGCCAGCGACTTTCTTGGTTTTTCAAGCTTTTACATTAACGCCCTTTTTTTGTCATATTGAGCCTTTAGGCGAAATATCTCTTGTCATTGCGAGCCGCTTTAGCGGCGCGGCAATCCATAAACAAAAACACCCCCTTAGAATCCACTTGCGTGGATTGTGGATCGCCACGCCACTGCTACCGCGCTTGCTCGCAATGACAGAGCAAGCAGGCTCTAGGGGTTACATTGGATCGCAATGACAGAAAGGGGGTATTGTCGCTAGAATCTACTTTTGAAAACGCTTAAGGGAATAAGCCTGCCATCAAGCACCAAAGCCTGCTCACCTACTCGCGCATAAGCCACAGAGTGATCTCATCAGCTAGAAATATATCGCTTGCTATGAGCCTGCCACCTTGCACGATACACATTTTTTCTTCTAGCAAGATGCTCAAGCGATTGGGATTGATATACGCAGACACCGCAGCAATATCCACGCCCACTTCACTCCTAAGCCCCAAAAACACCGCTTCAAAGGCTAGATCGCTTAGAGCTAGGCTCTCGCACTCCTTAGCCAAAGGATTTTGCATATAGGCTCGCAGATCCTTTGCGCCCTTGTAGCGCACCTGTCCTACCCTACCCACTGCCCCTACTCCACAGCCCAAATACTCCTCCCCAGCCCAATATTTGCGATTATGCAGGCATTTGTAAGGGCGAGCGAAGTTTGATACTTCATATTGGGAGAATCCACACTCGCTAGTAATTGTGCGCACAAGCTTTGCTTGCATAGCAAGATCATCTCCTTGCTCGCGTGTGGAAGTGGCCAGAGATTGATATTTATGGGCAAATCGCGCGCCTTGCTCAATCATTAGCGAGTAAGCAGAGAGGTGATCAATATCTAGTGCGCAGGCTTTTTGCATATCCGCGCGCAGCGTGGCTTCATCATCAAAGGGCGTGCCATACATCATATCAATGCTTCTGTGTGGGAAAACTTGCGCTGCTTCTAGGGCGTGGTAAATGTCTCGCCCACTATGCTCGCGCTCCAAAAATACAAGCTTGCGCGGATTAAAGCTCTGCACCCCAAAGCTTATGCGGCTTGCCCCAAAGCTTGCTAGATCCTTGCACCACTGCGCTTGCAGGGAGTTGGGATTGGCTTCTATGGTGATTTCTTGCACGCTTTGCATATCGCAAAATCGCGCGATTTGCTCAAATATCAGCGCATACGCGCTGCTTGGCAGCAGGCTTGGTGTGCCTCCGCCGATGTAAATGCTATCAAGCTGCGCAAAATTAGCAGATCCTAGCGATTTAGATTCTAGCACTCTAGTATCTTGTATGCTAGATTTCTGCTCTAGCTCCCTAGAATCCAACAAGCTAAACTCTAGGGAGCCGTGATAGTATCCATCTAGCGTGCTAGTAATATCAAGCAGCAGGGCTTGCACATAAGCTTGCTGCACACTAGAATCTACCCCCGTATAAGAGCTAAAAGCGCAATACCCACACTTACTCGCACAAAATGGTATGTGAATATAGAGTGTCATAGCGCACAGCTCCATAGCATTTAGATTCTAGATTCAAGCGTTTTCTGCTAGAATCTTAGCTTATTTCTACACTTCAAGGAGCATTGATGAAAAAGTTTTTACTCTTCTTGCTGTATGCGTTTGTGAGCACACAGAGCTTTGGGGCAAGCTATCCACCTATCACAAGCAAGGGCACAGGGCTAGCTGTCTCTACGCACGAGCTAGCAGATGCCATAGGGCAAAGGGTGCTAGATTCTGGTGGGAATGCCATTGATGCGGCAGTAGCAGTGGGGTATGCGCTCTCTGTCGTGCATCCAGCAGCGGGTAATATCGGTGGCGGGGGATTTGCGCTAATCCACCTAGCAAATGGGCAAAACATCGCCCTAGACTTCCGTGAAGTCGCGCCTAAAAAGGCTACGCGTGATATGTATTTAGACAAAAACGGCAATGTCATAAACGATCTTAGTGTCGTGGGCTATTTGGCTGCTGGTGTGCCCGGCACGGTTAAAGGTATGAGTGCTATGCTTGATAAATACGGCACTAGGAAGCTAAAGGATCTAATCGCACCCTCCATTGAGCTAGCAGAAAAGGGCTTTGCCATCACAGAGCGACAAGCACAGACAATGCTAGAAGCTAGAGGCAATCTAGCAAAGTTTGCAAGCTCTAGGAAGTATTTCTTAAAGCCTGATGGCAAAGCATATAAGCAAGGTGAAATACTCGTGCAAAAAGATCTTGCCAAGACTTTGCGCCTAATCGCAGACAAAGGACCAGATGCATTCTATAAAGGCGAGATCGCCACACTTATTGAAGCAGATATGAAGAAAAATGGCGGGATCATCACTAAAGCCGATTTAGCAAACTATGAAGTAGTGTGGAGAAAGCCTGTGGAGGGCACTTATAGAGGCTATAAGATTCTATCTATGTCTCCGCCAAGCAGTGGTGGCACGCACATTATCCAAATCCTAAACACCATAGAAAACACCAATATCGCACAATATGGCTACCAAAGCTCCCAAGCGATCCACATCATCGCCGAAGCTATGCGCCAAGCCTACGCAGATCGCTCCGAGTATATGGGCGATCCAGCATTTGTAAAAATCCCTTTAGACAAGCTTCTAAGCAAAGCCTATGCAAAAAGCATTTACGCAAATATCAAGCCAAATGCTACACCAAGCTCGCAAGTAAAGCCCGGGCTTGGACCAATCCACGAGGGTAATAACACCACACACTATTCTGTCGCAGATAAATGGGGGAATGCCGTGAGTGTTACCTACACGATCAATGGCTCTTTTGGTGCGTATGCGGCGATTGATGGGGCTGGATTCTTGCTTAATAACGAAATGGACGATTTTTCCATTAAGCCCGGTGTGCCTAATCAATATGGCTTAGTCGGTGGCGATGCTAATGCGATCGCTCCGGGCAAACGCCCTTTAAGCTCGATGTCTCCTACAATCGTGCTAGATAAAAGCGGCAAACTCTATATGGTTGTAGGAAGTCCGGGGGGTGCTAGGATCATCACAACCGTGCTGCAAGTCATCATCAATGTGATTGATTACAAAATGGACATAGCCAGAGCGGTAGAATCTAGTAGATTCCATATGCAGTGGCTGCCTGATGAGCTGCGCCTTGAAGCCTTTGGACTAGGGCAAGACACTAAAGACAATCTTAAAAAGATGGGCTACAAACTTGTCGAGCTGCCTGATATGGGCGATGTAAATGCAATCCTTATAGATTCTGGTGTAATGCAAGGTGCGCACGACCCTAGGACTGAGTTTTAAGCATTGCAAAGTTGCAGGCAAGGCAGAGCTTAGGCTCTGCTATGCTTGATTACACAACCAAAAGCATTTGTAATTCATCTCTACACCTAGAATCTAGCCGCCAAAGCACACACCCATAAACTTCTCTCCAAGCCCCCCGCCTAAAAGCTGCCGCACACGCAGAGCTTCAATCTCATATTGCTTGGGACTAACTTCAAGCAGGCTTTGTAGTAGCTCAGCGATCCCAAACTCCACCAAAAGCACATTGAGCCTATCGCAAAATATTTCGCGCACGCCATTTTCTATAAATATCTGCCCTAGTAGAGCAAAATCGACATTATAAGTGAGATCAATCCTGCCAAAAAGCCTAGAAGTATCGCGCATAATATCCGCTAGATCAAGGACCCTATGCTCCCCATATCCCCGCAAGCTAAGCCCCCTGCTCCCCAAATGCGCATAATCAAAGCTTAGAAATCTCCAGCATTTTGCCCCCTTAGCAAAGACACAAAGCTCATTTATAAACTCCGCCCACCCAAGCGGGATTTCACCGCTATTAAGCCCATAATGCCGCATAAAGCTATCGACTTTGCGCGCATTTTTAGCACCGGCAAAATCTCGCCACTCTAAGCGCAAAGACTCCCTAGAATCCACTAGATTCTCTCCATTTGTAAAGCCGCAGAGCATTTCTCTATGCCCACTTTGCTCGCGCACAATCTCACAAGCAAATGCATCAAAAAGCTCATTGCTTACAATAAACACACTCTCACCCGCCTCTAAAGCCACATCATCAAAGCTTCCTACTTGCGCGATCGCACGCGAAGCGATATTGAGCCTAGCCTTAGCCTGCAGAGCCGCTAAAGGCTCAATGATAGTGCATTTTGTATGGGGCAAGACGCCTTCACTTAGCGCATCTAAAAAGTCGTATATATCGCACATTAGCTCGCCGTGGTGCGCGCCGATCTCCACTATATGCAGCGGCAATGTAAGCTGGCTAGATTCTAGGAGTGTAATGATATGGCGCGCGATTGAGCCACCAAAGAGCCTAGACGCGCTCACTGCGGTGTAAAAGTCCCCTTCCTTCCCTATATGCGCGTGGGCGTAGTAGCCTAGCTCCCCATAGAGCCACTGCTCCATCACATCGCCAAAGCTCCACTCCATAGCCTACCTAGAATCTATATGCGTATAAAAACCCTAAGCGCAAATGCCTAGGATAGTTTGAGACGATGAAAGATGTGCTGTCGTTTTTGACCTTAAGATTTGCATACACAGGCACGCCAAAAAACACTTCAAAGTAGTGATGTCCGCGCCCTTCAAAGCCTACCCCCACCTTTGGCATAGCTTCTTGCAGTAGTAAAAGTGTCTTATCTTGCTTGTAGTAGTAGGTGGTGTATTCCGCGCTAATGGCAAGACTCCAAGAGAATCTATCTCCTAGGTAGAATCCCCACTCATAGCCAAGCCCTACGCCAATCTTAGCACCATTTAGCTCAAATAGCCCGGGCTCTTGTGCGCCGCTAAAGCTAATTGATGAAAATCCAGCGTGCAAATCATAGCGCAGAGTATGCCTAGGGGCTATGCGATACACTCCACCCAAAAGCCCTGTGATATTGCCATCTTTGGCATGGGTTTTTTTGGTTACATTAAAATCAGTGTCTCTCTCAAGCAGCACCCCATCACCGCTAAGAATCGACACACCAAGTGCTAGGGCGTGCTTTTTGGCTATTTTTTGCTCCTGTGCTTGAGCCTTTACACAAGAGTCGTTTTCATCATCGCATAAGTCTTGGGGCAGAGATGTAGGTGAGCTAGCATAGAGCCAAGAAGTGATCACACAAGCCACTAATAACACAACACGCACGAGATACCTTCAATTAAGGGATTGCCACATTATAGCAGAATCTAGCGTGTATCAAAGTGGATTCTAGGGTCAATTAGCGTGTAAGTAATATCGCTAATAATCCCAAACACAAGAGCCAAAAGCGTGAAAATATACAAGCTTCCAAACACTACGGGGTAGTCCCTACTTAGCAAACTCTCATAGCCTAAAAGCCCCAGCCCATCAAGGCTAAAGAGCATTTCAATCATCAAGCTCCCGCTTAGAAACATTCCTAAAAACGCGCTAGGAAAAGATGCGATGACTAAAAGCATTGCATTGCGGAAAATATATCCATAGAGTATGCGCGCTTCGCTAACACCCTTTGCCCTAGCGCATAGCACATAGGGCTTATGCAGCTCATCGATGAAAGAATGCTTCGTAAGAAAAGTAAGCCACGCTAGAGAGCCAAGTGAAAGGCACAGCACCGGTAGTGTGATATGGTGGAGATAGTCAAGCACCTTACCAAATGTGCTTAAAGAAGCAAAATCTTCGCCCACAAGCCCACGCAGCGGAAATACCTGCCACGCACTTGCTAGCAGCACTATCCCCACCACGCCAAACAAAAATGGCGGCACCGCATTGCACACCACAATGATAAAAGAGCTCACACTATCAAATCTCGAGCCATTGCGATAGGCATTATATACACCAAGTGGGATAGAGATGAGATAAATAAGCAAAGTGCTAAACACCCCTAGGCTAATGGATACGGGCAGCTTCTCGCAGATAATCTCCCATACAGGAGCTTTGCGATAGTAGCTCTCTCCAAGATCAAAGACAATATAAGATTTAAGCAGCAGCCAAAACCGCTCCCACAGGGGCTTATCAAAGCCATATTGCACTTTAAGCTCATCTATAAGCTCTTTGGGCAAGCCTTGCGCGGCTTTATAATCTTGCGGCTTGATCCCACTGCCAGCTTCGCTAAGGCTTGCGCCCTCTAGCTTGCTTATCATCTGCTCCACAGGACCTCCGGGTGCAAGCTGTATAAGCAAGAAATTTAGCAAAATGATGCCAAATAGCGTGGGGATAAGTAGCCCCAATCGTTTTGCGATATAGGCAAACATTTCATACCTTTGTGATGTATTTATGCTTAAAGAGAGATATTATACTAGATTCTAGTAGGAGGATTGGATCTAGCGCGCTTGCAAGCACGCTAGAAGGCTTAGTTGCCGCGGACGATTGTTGTATAAGTGCTATAAATCCCAAGCACGCTAAAGACTTTAGAATCTACGCTTTTAATGGATTGGATATGACCATTTTTCGCCGCTGTTTCTACGGAGCAATCACCTGTGGCTACAAGGCTTAAAATACTTGTGCAAGTCGCTTGACCTTCCTTAGAAGCACCGCTAGCAGAAGTCGCAGTTACGGGCAAAGACGCATCGGTATAAAGCGCACCAACAGGAGCAGTAGTAGCACACCCGGAAAACAACGCCAAAGCCGCCGCCATACTCAAACCTACAAAAATTCCTTTCATAAAACACTCCTAAAGTTTTTTACACCTTTTTACAAGTACAAAAAGGCAAGCTGGGATTCTATCAAAAAAAAAAAAAAAAAAAAACGCAAGTGGATTCTAGGAGAAGTTTGTGCTGCAAGTGTGGCTAGAATCTACTTTCCTAGTCATTGTGAGCCGACTTGTCGGATGGCAATCTACTAGACTTGCCCCTAGATTCTAGCTTTTAGGCTTGATACTTAACAGCATCGCAGGGATAATAAACACACTCACAATCGTGGAGAAAAATAGCCCGCCAATAAGCACTGAGCCAAGCCCACGATAAATCTCGCTCCCCGCCCCTGCAAACACCACCAAAGGCAGCAGTGCCAGCACACTTGTAAGCATACTCATATAAATGGGTGAAAGGCGTGTTTTGGTAGAGTCCAGCACGCTTTGTGTCCAAGGCATTTTATAGGTGTAGAAATTGATCCGCGCTTGATAGATGATTAAAATCGCATTATTCACCACGCTCCCTACAAGGATAATAAACCCTAGCATTGTGATGACATCAAGATTTTGCGGTGCGATGAAGTGGTTGGTAAAAAACAGCCCCATAAGCCCCCCACTCACCGCCAAAGGCACAGAAGCAATAATTAGCAATGGATAAAAGAAATTCCCATACAGCGCACATAAAATCAAGTAAGTAATCGCCACCGCTAGCAAAAATCCGCCCAAAAGCTCATTTTTAAGTGTGCTAAGTTTATCGGCATTGCCATTGAGTGTGATGTGTAGATCTGGGTAGGAGTGCGCTATGGGTGCGATGACTTCTTTGCGGATTGTTGTGATGAACTCCTCTAGCGGTGTGTTGCCACTTGGGTTTAGGATAAGCAAGACATTGCGCTTTTGCTCAAAGTGGCGGATCGTGGAGACTCCTAGCGTGCTTTCCACCTCGCTTAACGCCCCTAGCATAACAACCTTGCCATTTGGCGCGTAAATGGGGGCATATAAAATATCTTCTGGGGAATTCTTTTTCTCCCTATTCTCTTGGGATTGCAGCATAAGATCGACATAGCCTTCATCGATTTTCACACTGCCAAGCGACTTGCCGCCTAAAAGCACGCTGACAATATTGCCAAAACTCGCTACATCAAGCTTATTTTCTAGCAGGGCAAAGTCATTGGGGTAGAGGTTTATCTCGCGATTATTCGCGCCAATGCCGGGCACCACACGCACACTCATATCGCTAAAACGCTCATTAAGCTGCGATTTGATCTGCGCTGAAGCGGCAAATATTTGCTCTAAATCATCTCCGCTGACATTGATGTCAATGCTCGAGCTAGAAGCCCCGCTAAAGATTTGCTGGCGCAGCACCACGCCGCTGACACCGGGGACTTGCTCGATAGCCTCTTTGGCAAACTTGATAAGCTTGGCACTTTGCTTAGGATCTTGGGCGATGAGATAAAAGGAAATCGAACTCCCAGCCCCGATATAGAAATTTTTAATCATTGGGACTTCTTCTTGCTCGCTAGCTTCTTGGGATTTTATACAAGTGTCTGTAAGCTCCTGCCCAAGAGCATCGCGCGCATATCTGCAGACAAATGGCTCGATTTGCTGGCTAATTTGATCCACGATATAACGCTTTTCATTGTAGGAGAGACCGGGCGCGGTTGATATATATGCGATGATGAAATTCTGCTCTCCGCGCGGAAGATAGTCTGTTTTAGGAAAGGTGAAATAGCTAAACGCAAGGCAAAAGCCCAAAAACCCAGCTATGGTGTAGAATCTAGCCCTGCCGCTTTGGACACATTTATGCACAAAGTGCATAATCCGCTCACTACACCTTAGCCCAAATACGCCAATCTTCTGGCTAAGCGGGCTTGGTGCTTTAGACTCCTGTAAAAAAAGCAGCAAAAATGCCGGCACGATAAGGACACAAACCACAAATGCCAGCACAATCGCACTGCTAGCAGCAATCCCAATATCTGCAAAGAGCTGCCCAGCTTCGTCCTTGAGATAGAAAATCGGCACAAAAATGGCGATTGTCGTAATGCTTGAGGCAAAGAGCGCGCCTAGCACTTCTCTCACTCCTGTAAGAGTGGATTCTACGGGGGAGTTGGGCGTTTTAGCGCGATTGCGGATAATGGATTCTAGCACGACAATGGCAGAGTCTATCACCATAGAAATGGCAAAGGATATGCCCGCAAGGGAGATGATATTAAGCGTCCTGCCAAAGATATGCAGCACGATAAATGTCCCAATAATGCTTAGAGGGATCACAAGGGCTACAAGCACCAAAGAAGTAAGGTTGCGCAAAAATAGCAGCAGCACTGCGATTGCTAGCACCATACCTAGCAGCACACTTTGCTTAACTTGGGCGATGGCATTTAGGATAAAGCCACTTTGATCGCGCCCCCAAGTGATTTCTAGCTCTTTTGGCAGGACTTGGTCATTGAGCTTTTGGGTGAGAGCTTTAATGGACTCTGTCATTTCAAGGATATTGGCATCTGCGGTGGGGCGGATTTGGATTGATAGGACTTGCTCTCTATTGTGGAGGTTGTAGCTTGTTTTGCCCGAGTAGCCGCTCTGCACGCTGGCGATGTCCTTTAGCCGCGTGATTTTGCCATTTTGCACGCGGATAATGGTGTTTAGCACTTCATCAGGGGAGCGATACTCACCGATGGTTTGCACGCGATAATTATGCTGGTCAAAGTCGATACTCCCAGCAGAGATATTGTGATTTTGCTTGTTTATGGCGTTAATGATGTCTTGGATAGTGATGTTGTTAAAGGCGAGCTGGGCGGTGTTTAGCACGATTTGGACTTGCGGCTGCACCCCACCTGCAAGTATGACTTCCCCCACCCCAGCAATGCGCTCATAATGGGGCAGCACTTCATTTTCTATAATGCCTTTATATGTATCAATCGCGCTATCAACGCCCCCATTTTGATCTATGGAGAATATAGCTTCTTGAAGCGAGACAAACAGATACACGCTTATAGGGATTGTTTCACCTGTGGTTTTGACAATGGGCTTTTGCACACCTTCTGGATAGCCTGTGATCTCTTCAAGCTTGGCACTGACTTCTACAAACGCACTGCGCAAATCGCTCTCAAGCCCAAATTCTAAATTCACAATCCCTATGCCATCGCGCATAGTGGCAGTGAGATTTTTGAGATTTTTGAGATTTTTTAGCTTGGCTTCTTGCCTTTGGACAATCTCTTTTTCTATTTGATATGGTGAGGCACCTGCGTAGTAGGTATAGATACCAATTGTAGGGTGCGTAGTCTGGGGTAGAAGCTGGTAGGGGATCTTCACAAATGCGATACACCCAAAAAGCGTGATAAATATCGCCACCACGCTGGCAAAAACCGGGCGAGTTAGGAAAAATGCGACAATATTCATTTGCGTGCTTTATCTAGGCTTGATGATATGCACTTGCGTGCCATTTTGTAGATTCTCCTGTCCGCGTAGCACGAGAGAATCTGCCTCTGTAAGCTTGGCACGCACAAGCATTTGAAAATCCTGTGTGTGTAGAATCTCCACTGGGATTTGCTCTGCTTTTTGCGCGCGAATCGCAAAGACATAGGGCTTATTATCCTTATAGACAATACTGCCGCGCGGGATAATAAAGCCCTTTTCTCCCCCAGATATATCAAGTAGCACGCGCGCTGCCATTCCATCTAAAAAGCTCCCATCATTACGCACGGCAATATATACAGGAAATGTCCTAGAGAGCGTATCGGCACGTGGGATAAGCGCGGAGATAGAGCCTTGATATTCTTTGCCACCGATATGGAGCTTGACCTTTTGCCTTGCTTTTAGCGTGCGCACAACAGAGCTTGGCACATCAATAATCACCTCCGTATCGCGCGAGTTTAGGATCTGGCACACCACAGCCCCTGTTTGCACCCACTCGCCCTTATGCACGCGCTGCTCCACGACTATCCCTTCAAAAGGCGCGTAGATGACCTTTTGATCCTTTTGGACTTTGGAGATTTCTAGCTCACCTAGCAAGGCTTGGATTCTAGCTTCTTGGGACTTGGCTTCATATTCTAAATTTTCATACTGCTGGATAGAGATGGATTGAGATTGCAAGAGATTTTTATACCGCTCTAGCTCATTTTTCTGCCGCTCTAGCGTATAGCGCGCATCAGCAATCTTTGCTTGCTTAATCTTAATATCTTCTAAAAGCAGAGCAGAATCTAGCGCGATAAGCTTCTGCCCCTTTTTGACATTATCGCCGATAGAGAAATACACCCCCTCTACCACGCCTTGGGCAGAAGTAGCCACAGAGCTAATCTCCTTAAACCGCACACTACCTACAAAGCTCTCTACCTTGCTTAGTGTCCCATACTTAATCTCAGCACTCTCCACAGGGACGCTCTTTGCCACTCCTAATTGCAAAGCCACACAAAGCAAAATACTGATTTTTTTCATTGCAACGCTACTTTCTCAATCTTTTCAAGCAAGCTACGCAAAAGGACTTGATCTTGCTCGCTTAAAGCTGTGTCAAAGATCATATCCATCTTGTCTTTTAAAAACGAAATTTCTTCAAGCTTTTGTAGCCCCGCTTGTGTGATATGCACATACGCTACACGCTTATCCCTTGGGTCTTTATACTTGCTAATAAAGCTCTTCCTCTCAAGGGTAGAGAGCAGGCGCGATGTTGTTGTAATATCCTTTAGCAAAGCTTGTGCAAGATCACTTACGCGCACTTCCTTGTCCATTGAGTGCAGGATATGCAGCACCCAGAGCTGCTCTAGCCCAATGTCAAAGGGGCGCAGGAGATTGATCATATAAGTCTCAAGCAAGCGCGCTGTATGCCCGAAAAACGCTCCTACACTTTTTTGCTGTAAGTCTTTTTTGCTACAAAGTGCCATACCTTTCTCCACTGCTATACTAGATATTTTGGACATAGGCGACTACTTCTTGCACAATCCAATCCGGTGTAGAAGCCCCAGCAGTGATCCCACACATTTGCTTCCCTACAAACCAGCTAGAATCTATCTCGCTTGTATCTTCGACAAGATAGCTATCCTTACAATGCTCAAGTGCAATGCTTAAGAGCTGCTTGGTGTTAGAAGAAGTTTTACCACCTACTACTATCATAATATCCACCTCCTTGCTAAGCTCCTTGCACGCGCGTTGATTGTCAAAAGTCGCATTGCAGATTGTATTAAACACGCGCACTTCTGCGCAGTTTTCTATAAGATAGCCGGCAATCTCATTAAACTTCTCTATCTGCTTTGTGGTTTGAGAGATTAAGGCGACTTTGTTTCTAACTTTATGCTGCTTTAGCTCCTGTAAGTTTGCCACCACTAGCGCGCCATTTTTCGCATAGCTTTTCACGCCCTTAATCTCTGGGTGGTTCTCATCGCCAAAAATCACAATCTCATAGCCATCTTCGCTCATTTTCTCCACAATTTGCTGCGGCTTAGTAACAAAAGGGCAAGTCGCATCAACTATACGCACAGGCTTTGTGGCGATTGATTCTAGCACTTGTTTGGGTATGCCGTGTGTGCGGATAATGAGCGTAGAGCCATCTTGTATATCATCATAAGTTTCTTTAAGCCCTACATTGAAGTCGTTTTTTAGACGGTTGATTTCTTGGTAATTATGGATAAGTGGTCCTAGTGTGGAGCTGTTTTTGTTCTTTTCAGCGATTTTTATGGCTCTGCGCACCCCAAAGCAAAATCCCAGCTTTCTAGCAAGTTTCACTTCCACACTATCTCCTTACACTCTAGTTAGTCAAGCAAGCGCACTTCTGTCATCTCGCGCAAAATTTCTAAAAAATTAGGAAACGACACACCTATGCACTCTTCATCATCGATTACCGCCCCTAGTCGCAGCCCCATAATCGCAAAGCTCATAGCGATCCTATGATCCCCAAAGCTACGCAAAGGGGCACTAGAATCCATCTTTTTAGATTCTAGCTTATCGCCCAAGCCCTCGATGACAAAGCCATCTTCCCTCTCTTCACAGGTGATCCCTAGGGCTTTGAGATTGCTTACCACTGCGTGGATTCTATCGCACTCTTTTACGCGAAGCTCCTTGGCGTTACTCACTTCACTGCGCCCACTAGCAAAGCAAAATGCTATGGCAAGTGCTGGCAACTCATCAATAAGCCACGAGATATTTTCACTCACGCTCACTGCCTTTAGCGGCGCGCTTTGCACATAAATATCGCCCACTTCTTCATACGCGCACTCCGTGCGGTGATACTCAATAATCGCGCCCATAGATTCTAGCACCTTAAAGGCTTCAATACGCGTGGGGTTTAGCAAGACATTTTTTAAAAGCACGCTAGAATCTGGTGTGATTGTCGCAGCCACCGCGAAGAAAAATGCGCTTGAAGGATCAGCGGGGATTGCTATATCAAGCGGCTGTAATTTCTGGCTTAGCGGATTGATAGTAATGCTACATAGCCCTTGTTTATTCTCTTTAGCGATTTGCGCGCCCATACCACTAAGCATACGCTCTGTGTGATCTCTTGTGTGCTCTCTCTCACCATACACACTAGAATCCTTGGCAAAAAGCGCAGCAAGAATGAGTGCGGACTTTACCTGTGCGCTAGCTATCTCGCCTATAAAGCTAAAGCCCTGCAGCTCTGTGCCAATCACACTAAGAGGTGCATAGCCGCCACTTCTACTATAAATTTGTGCGCCCACACTTTGCAAGGGCTTTATCACACGATTCATTGGACGAGCGTGTAAATACTTATCCCCACTTAAGACAAAATAGCCCTTTTGCGCGCTTAAAAGCCCTGTATAAAGGCGCATAGCAGTCCCAGCATTGCCACAATCAAGCACGCAATCTGGCTCCATAATCTTGCTAGGCGGAGTGAAGATAAAGCTTCCTTTGCACCCCTGCTCTTCTACCTTTAGCCCAAGCTTCCTAGCGATCTCAAGGGTGTGGAGCGTATCTTGTGCGAGTAGGTAATTATGCACGACACTTGGAGCTTTAGCTAGCAAAGCAAACATCGCTGTGCGATGAGAGATCGACTTATCTGGCGCGATAGAATCTATCTCTTTATGGAAGCCTTTGGCTCTAGGGGTGATTGCTAGCATTATGCCTTCAACTTCGCGCTAAACTTTTGCTCAAGGCAGGCTAGCACTAATTGGATTCTACCTGCAAGCTCTTCTTCTGTAAGGCTCTTTTCCTGTGCGCGGAACACTAGGCGGATTGTAAGCGCAAACTGCGTATCCTCATACACATCAAGCGGATAAATCGCCTCCAAATCTTCTACTTCCAACGCTTTAATGGCTTCTTGTATCGTGTGGAATGGCGTGCATTTATCGATGATAATTGTAATATCGCGGATATTTGCGTGCAGCTTTGGATATGGCTTAGCAGAATCTAGCGCGTGTGTTTGAAGCGTATAAATCTGCGCATAGAACGCATCGTGGAGATCTAGGGACTTTTCAAAGCTTGGGTGAAGCTTGGCGATAATCCCCACAGCCTTGCCATTTTGCATAATATCGGCGCAAATGTGTGGGTGAGCGTTTTTGGGTGGGGTGAGCGTTTTCACCAATGTAAAGTCGCCAATAATCGCGCTAACTTCTTTAGCAAAGCTATAAAAATCCCATTTTTCTCCCTTAGGATAGGGGTAGGCTTCTTTCGTCTTTAGCCCACTCACAACAATGCCTAGCTCCTTGCGCTCCTCTCTCTTAGCACTATATACACTGCCAATTTCAAACAGCTTGATACTTTTGAAGCCTAAGTTGTGATTGCGACTTGCGGATTCAAAGAGAGCTGGGATAAGGCTCGTGCGCAATGTATCAAGCTCGCTTGTGATTGGATTTTGCAAATCAAGTTTAGATTCTAGCACCTCACAGCCCCACTCAAGCAGCTTTGATCGCTGGTAAAATACATAGTGGATACACTCATAAAACCCAAGCGCAAGCGCGCGTTTGGCGATGTCGCGCTTGTGTTGATACACAAGTAGTGTGTCAGTGATATTGAGCTTCTGCGCACTTTTGTATGGAAGCGAAGGGATATTTTTAATCCCATAAATACGCAAAAACTCTTCTGTAATATCTTGCGCACTAGCAATATCGTGGCGATATGGCGGAGGCGTAATATGCAAAAACGCTCCATCACCACTTGCTTCAATATGGAAATTAAGCTGCTTTAGCACTTGGGCGATTTCTTCTTTTTGCACATCTTTGCCAACGGCTTGTGGGATCGTGTGGAAATCCATAGTGATTAGGCACTGCTCGCTCTCTTCAGTCATATCAAGCTCTTGATAGCCAGAATACACCGAGCACTCCGCATAGGTGTTAAGTAGCTCACACAGCAGGCTAGCTCCCATTAGCAGCTCCGTATTACTCCCACGCACAGAGCGATAAGTGGTAATGTGATCTTGCTCTATGTTGTGAGCAAACAACGCTTTAGCAAGTATTTCAGGTGGGACAAAGCTTGCTTGGATAATGGCAAGGCTTGGGTAGGATTCTAGCGGCTTGGCATAGTTTTTCACCCCAATGACACAAAGCTTATTACCCTGTGCATCAAAGACACATTCAAAGCCCTTTTCATCTTGGCGCACCTTAAGAGCGGTGGGTGTTTGCGCTTGCTCTGGTAGGGGATAAATATCAAACATCACCCCGCTCATATACATAGCAAACCGCTTGTGATTCTCTAATACATTATCGCTCAAAAGCCCATTATAAGAGAGCATAATCTGCTCTTGCAAGGCATTTTCTATGCTATCAATTTGCACGACCTTATACAAAAGATGCGATTTGATATGGCACTCCGCGGAGAGATTGACCGCGCGCCCTATGCCAAGAGCTATGCCATACTCCTTTTCTTTTGGAGTTTTTACCATAAGATTATGCGCTGAAGCCAGCTCCCTAGCAATACCTAGCACACACAGACAATCCCCCCTATTTGGCGTTAAAGACACTTCTATAAGATGCTGATTAAAAAAGGCATAATCACTAAGCTCCTTGCCCAGCACAAGCTCGCCAATGCTAGAATCTAGCACCATAATCCCATCATTAACCTCACTCAGTCCAAGCTCGCTAGCAGAGCAGATCATACCATAGCTTTGCACACCTCTTAGCGTGCTTCGCTTGATTGTCAAAAATGCTTCATTTTCATTTTTTGATGGGAGCTTTGCGCCTTCTAAAGCTAGGGCTACAAACTGATCTTTGGCGACATTTTTTGCACCGCACACAATTTGCAATGTCTTTTCGCCAATATCGACTTGGCAAATGTTGAGCTTATCGGCATTGGGGTGTGGGACCTTCTCAAGCACTTTGCCTACAACGACATTTTTGGAGATTTGCAGTCTATGGCACTGCTCAACCTCTATGCCTATATCATTAAGCGTTTCACAAATCTGGCTTATGCTAAGATGCTCTATATCCACAAAATAGGATAAAAAATGGCTAGAAACTATCATCAAAACTGCTCCAACAACCGCAAATCTGTCTCAAAAAAGCTACGCAAATCCCCAATGCCAAGACTTAGCATACAAAGCCGCTCCACCCCCATACCAAAGGCATAGCCGCTCACTTCTTCATAGCCCACAGCCCTAAACACATTATCATCAACCATTCCGCACCCTAGCACCTCAAGCCAGCCAGTGTGCGAGCATACACGACAGCCACTGCCTTGGCAGAATATGCAAGAAATATCCACTTCAGCACTAGGCTCTGTAAAAGGGAAAAATGACGAGCGAAATCGCACCTTAACATCGCCAAACATATAGTGCAAAAAGCTCTCTAGCACATACTTTAAATGCGCGAAATTTACCGCGCCCGTCTTATCGACCACAAGCCCTTCTACTTGATGAAACATAGGCGAATGTGTCAGGTCATAATCCCTGCGGAATGTCTCTCCGGGACAGATCATCTTAATAGGCGGCTTTTGATCAAGCATTGTGCGAATTTGCACAGGAGAAGTATGAGTGCGCAAAAGCTTATTATCGTGGAAGTAGAAAGTATCCTGCATATCCCTTGCTGGGTGATACTCTGGGAGATTGAGTGCTGAAAAGTTATGAAAATCATCTTCTACAAGCGGACCATCGCATAGCTCATAGCCCATACGCGTGAAATACTCGATAATTTTGTCTTTTGTGTAGTTGATGGGGTGTCCTATACTGCGCTTGCTGCTTAGATTAAACAAGCTTACATCAATGCCCTGCGCACTTAAAGCGGATTCTAGCTCTTTAGATTCTAGCTCTATAAGCTTTGCTTGAAAATGCTCTTCAAACTCCTTTCGCAGGCTATTAAGCGAGGTGGCAAGCTGCTTTTTCTCAGCTTCTGGGAGAGATTTAAGCGTGCTGAAATACTCTGTTAAAATCCCCTTTTTTCCTATGGTTTCTATGCGGATTTGCTCTAGGGCTTGGGTGCTTTGCGCGGTGTGAAGCTTCTCAAATGTAGCTTGCATAGCCACTTGTGGATCACTTAGGCTACTTGGATTTTTTGGCATTCTCTCTCCTGTGGGTCTTGCAAGATGATGTTTCAAGGGTTTAAAGTTTGGCTTGTAAGCACTTTGGGCGCATTGTAGCGAGACAATCCTTAATATTTTATTGCCATTGTTTGTGTTGCTTACTTGCTTTGGCATATAATGAAGCGGAGAGCTGGGGATTTTAAAAGTGGATTCTAGCTAGCGGATAAAGACTAGCTAGAATCTAAATATGCAAGAGTCTATATCATCTAAGGCTAGTTTGCTTGCCAGCCCCATTTTTTCCACACTTGTTCTGCACCTTTAGATCGCACAAAATCAATAAACTGCTGCGCTACATCTTTTTGCTTAGAAGTGTTGCTTACGGCAATTTCCGCTGCTCTGTAAATCACTTCATCTGCTTTAAGACTTACAAATGCCGCACTATCACTTCCTAAAGTATGCGCCCAATGAGACCAAATAATCAATGCATCAATGCTTTTATCTTGATTCCACTTCTCTACTGCTGCTTTAGAGTTTGGCGCATAAAACACGATATTTTTACGCAAAGTAGCGAGATTCTCTCTCTTACCCTTACGCAATGCAATATCTTCATACAATCCCACTTGTCCAGCACCATCAACAACCATCACCTTTACACCCTTTTGCAAAATATCATCAAAAGTTTTAATCTTTTTTGGATTACCGGGGCGCACGACAATCCCTGCTTGACGGATATTAAGCACTTGGATATTGTTTGTCTCAAGCTGCTTTGGTAGGGTTTTAATAAAGCCGTCCATCATTGATGAGTTACCAGAGAAGATAATGTCTGCATCTTTTTTCGCCTGCTCTATCCACGAAGGTGTAGGTCCAGCGACTACTTGGACTTTATGCTTTGTCTGCTCTTCAAACTGCTTGGCTAGCTCTTTGAGCACTGGAGCAGGACCGCCCGGACCATAGACCATTATATCTGCCTTTAATGCGCTCCCTAGAAGTAGTAGCGCACCAACACCGCACACTATGCGTTTTATTGGATCTCCTTGTAAATAATGTAAAGCGCGAAATGTAACAAATAAAAATTAATCACGCAATAAAGCCCTTTAGATTCTAGTAGAATCTACTGCCACACATAAGGCTTTTTGCCCTTTAATTGGCGCAGTCGCTCCACTTCCACAAGCACTTGAATCACAGCGGTGAAAAATACCGGTGGAATCTGCTGGTCTAAATCCACATCTTTATAGAGACTGCGCGCTAGCTTTGGGTTCTCTATGATTTCTATGTCATTGTGCCTAGCGACATCTTTAATGCGGATCGCAAGATGATCAATGCCCTTTGCCACCACTCTTGGCGCGGAGTCTTTCTGCGGGTCAAAGGCGATTGCCACAGCATAGTGTGTAGGGTTGGTAACGACAACTTTCGCTTCTGGGACTGCACTCATCATACGATTCATTGCATTTTTGCGCATAATTTGCCGTATGCGTGCTTTTATCTCTGGATTCCCCTCGTGCTGGATAAACTCATCTTTGACTTCTTGCTTGCTCATTTTCAAGGTTTTTAAATACTGCCTGCGCTTTAGCACAAAATCAATCAATGCCATAAAGGCAAACACCCCAAGCATAGCCCCTATTAAAATCAAGCTTTTATCACGCCACCACAGCACCTGCTTCATCAGCTCAAAATGCGCGACTCCAGCAATATCGTGCAAAAATAGAGCCAAAATAATCCCCCCAACAACCAGTGCCACAAGGACCTTTAGCGTGATCATTCCTCCATCAACAAGCTTTTTAATAGAAAAGACATTTTTAAAGCCGCTAATGGGGTTGATCTTGCTAAATTTTGGCTTGATAGCCTTAAGTGTCAGCAAGAATCCAAACTGCATAACATTCCCTATCACGCTCGCCACTAAAAGCACCAAAAAAATGGGCAAAAGCATAATCCCAGCTGTGCCAACCAATGTCCAAATAATCTCCGCTACATCACCTTTGGTTATATCTTCTTTAGGGAATGTGATCGCATAAATGTAAATCCCCTTTAGCTTCTCTAGCCAAAATGGAAAAAGCACAAAAAGCACCGCAAGCCCCACAAACATCACCATAACCCCGCTGACCTCGGGGCTTTTAGCGACATTGCCCTCTTGTCTGGCTTTTTCTAACTTATGCGAGGAAGGGGCTTCGGTCTTCTCCTGCTCATCTGCCATCTAGCATACTCTTAGCTCATTATAAAGACTATCGCGCTCCACAGGGGTAAAGCCCGCATCTTTAATATGGTGGATAATCATCTCTTCACTCATACCGCCCTTAGACTTTGCTCCAGCAGCAGATTGTATGCTCTCAAGCTCAATAGTCCCGTCCATATCATCTGCGCCAAATTCTTGGGCTAGAAGCGCGACATTAGTGCCCAAAGTCGCCCAATATGCCTTAATGTGCGGAATATTTGTTAGCACGATTCGAGCAATCGCTATAGTTTTGATAATCTCCTGCCCACTTGGCGGGGTTTGGATATTGAGATAGTTGTTATCGCGCTGGTAGAGCAAAGGGATAAAGGCATTGAAGCCGCCATTTTTAGATTCTACTATTTGCCTATCGCACTGCGCATTGGCTAAACGCAGCATATGATCAAGCCTATGCTCTCTAGATTCTATATGCCCAAAGAGCATAGTCGCATTGCTCATTTTGCCAATGGAGTGCCAATGCGTGTGGATCTCAAGCCATCTACTTGAGCTAACCTTACCAGAGCAGATATGCCTACGCACCTTTTCATCAAAGATCTCTGCCCCACCTCCGGGCATAGAATCCACCCCCGCGCGCGCCATATCTTCTAGCACTTTTTGATACCCAACCCCAAACTTCCTATCAAGGTAATCTACTTCCGCAGCAGTCATTGCCTTTAGGTGGATTTGTGGCACTGCGCGTTTTACCTCGGCAAAACAGGTCATATACCACTCATAGCTATAATTTGGGCTATGGGCTGAGACAATATGCACCTCTTTCGCGCCATTTTTGTGCGAAGCGATTGTTTGGGCGATGATTTCATCAATAGTCATTTCATAGGGGTTTGGATTCTTCCTGCTTGCTGAAAATGCGCAAAATTTACACACATCAGCACAAATATTTGTGGGGTTAATATGGCGATTCATATTGAAAAATACCTTTTTGCCATACTTTTCTTCTCGCAAGGCATTTGCCGCTTGCCCTAGGGTAAAAATATCATACTCATAGAGCTTTGCTAGCTCATTTGCGCTAAACTCTCTTCCTTGCAACACCTGATCTAATATATCCATAGCTCAATCCTTCTATAACTTTTAATCTCTACCAAATTCTCACTTCAGTTTTGGTGCTTTTATACAAGCTATCATCAGCCCCAGCCACATCATACTCTATGGCAAAGCCATACTTGATACTTGCTACACCACCCTTTTTAATCGATACGCTCTCATACGCCGCACTTGTGATAGGAAGCGCGCCTACTGCCACACTTGATCTTGGGGGGATCTTTTTGCTTAAACTTTGGTCAGAGACTAGATTGCCATCCATATATAACGCCCCATAGGTGATGGTTACAAACTCATCGGTCAAGTTGGTGATGGTAAGGCTCACGCTCCCTGATCCCACGCGAAATGCAGAGCTTACTAGGCGGATATGCTTATTTTCCATACTCATTGATGGGACATTGACATTAGCTAGGATATATTGCGCTGGGGTATCGCCTTTATTGTTTTGTATATCCATATCTGCGCCATAGTTCATAAGCAGTGCGATCATCTCACTATTGCGCGAAGCAGTGGCATAGTGCAAGGCAGTATTACCGCGGATATTGTCTTGGATATTAGGATCTGCGCGGTGTTTTAGCAATGCTTGGGCAAATTTGAGATTATTAAACTGCACGACTTTATGCAGAGCAGTCTCTCCGTGTGATATGGCATTCACATCTGCACCCCTGCGCAAAAGCAGATAGAGAATCTCCATATTATTCTTCCTAGAAGCATCATAAAGAGGCGTGCTACCACGCAGTCTAGCATCTACATCTGCGCCTAGATCTACACCCTTTCTCACATCTGCATAAGTATTTGAAAAAAGCAAATAGTCATAGCGATTTGCCTGCAAGAGCGCGCAAGCAGCGCATAATAGCAACAAGATTCTAGTAAATACCCTACCCTTGCCTTTCATCACAACTCCTTTGCCAAATGTATAGCAGCAAGCTCTTTGATTTGCTGATAAACAGCCTTAAAATCCACCCCATAAGTGCGACACTCGCTAATGGTGGTGAAAAAGTTGGTATCTGCGCTAAACCTAGGCACAAAATGCCAATGCAAATGCTCTGGTATCCCCGCTCCAGCTATTTGCTTGATATTCATTCCCATATTTATGCCTTGTGCGCCAAAGTCTTCTAGCAGCGCGATACTTTTATGCGCCAGATTGCTTAAGTGCAAGAAGCTTTGCGTGCTTAGCGCGCTAGGTGAGTCGATATGCTCATAAGGGATTAGTAAAAAATGTCCGGGTGTGTAGGGGTAGCGGTTCATCACACCATAACACACTTCATCGCGGTAGAATACAAAGTTTTTCTCATCATCTTCTGCATTTAGTGCAATAGCGCAAAATGGGCAACCAGAATCCGTGCTTGTAAAATACTCACTTCTCCACGGGGCGTAAATATGCTGCATAAACACTCCTTATGTGATTTAGCCTTAAATATAGCTTGGTGCATCATTGGCAAAATACACCAAATCCCCATTATTTACCATACCCTTTAGGACATTTTCTAGCTGGGTTTTGTTTTTCAAAATGACTCGCTGTGTGTGCTGCAGCGACTTGGCTATCACATCGCTGTTGCGCTCGCCTGTGATAATGGCTAGATCAAAGACTTCATCAATCGCGCGGGCGAGCTTGTGATTAGACTCTTCATCACTTTCAATAAGTCCGGGCGTAACGATGACTTTTCTGCCTTGATAGAGACTGCAAAGTCGTATGCCCTCTAACATACCATTGATATTGCCATTAAAGCCATCATCAATGATTGTTTTGCCATTAGAGATAGAGAGATTGAAGCGGTGTGGGATTGGGGAAAGCTTTTTGACAAGCTTTTGGATCGTAGCGACCTTCATACCCAAGTAATGCGCCACCATCACTGCCACAGCGATATTATCGACATTAAATCGCCCAAGGATATAAGTCTCAAACTCCACCCACTCACCATCTAGTTCCATCTCAAAGCGCGTAGATTCTAAAGTCGTCTCAATATTGCGCAAAGGTGGTGGGTAGGTCTGTATAAGAGCTTTCTTGCTAGAATCTATATCGCTAGGTAGTGTGTTTTTCTCATAGACAAAGACCTTTTGCAAGCGGTTAGATTCTAGTAGCTCAAATTTTGTTTTTGCAATGGATTCTAGAGATTTAAAATACTCAATATGGGCATTACCTATCTCACCGATGACCCCAATTTGCGGGTGCAAAAGCGTGGCGATTTCTTTAATATCTCCTTGCATTCTAGCTCCAGCTTCAGCGATATATACATCTGTGCCAAAGGCTAGATTATTGTTAATATCTGCAACAATGCCTTTAAAAGTATTGATACTGCGGGGCGTGAAGTGGAGATTATACTGCCCTTCTAGAATCTGGGCTAAGAAGTTTTTGATACTTGTTTTGCCAAAGCTTGCGGTAATCATAATGATCTTGAGATTGTGCATCATTGCTAGCTTATCTTTAGCTAGATTGATAAAATTGCGCAGCAAAATCGCTTCATAAATCTCGCAAATAAACGCCCCAAAGACAAAAGGCATAAGCCAGAGATAATACAACGAAGTCGCGCTAAACCCAATAAATATGGCTTCATTGATAATCGCAAAAATAGCAATAATCCCAAAAAATCGCCACACCCTAGGCGTGAAAACCACCCTTTTATCAAGCTTAAATGCCCATATAATCAGCATAGGCAAATACACAAGATACAAATACGCATAAAACACCACGCCAAATCCAAGCGCAAAAAGTGTGAAAAACACCACAATAGGCAGCACAAAATACAGCAAATGCCATCGCCATTTATGGTGCTTGGTGATTACGCGAAGTGGGCTGTAGTTATACCACTGCAAAAGCGTGATAGTGTAGTAAGAAATCCCAAGTAAGAAAAATAATCGAGAAAATAGCTCTAAAATATGAATCATCAATTCTCCTATGTCAAAATCCTAAACTCACCAGCTAGCCACTCCTGCTTAAGCGTGCAAGGCTCGCTATGCACTTCTTGCACCTGCGCCCTGCTTGGTCCTACGCGCAAAGCCTGCAAAAATTGCTCCAAGCTCTCACTACTCCCACAAGCAAATATCTCCACACTCCCATCGGGGAGATTTTGCGTGCTACCATAGAGTGCAAGCTCATCAGCCTTCGCCTTAGCAAACTTCCTATACCCCACGCCCTGCACCTTACCACACACCTTAATATGCCACGCTTGTGAGTGATACATCGATTCTATCCTTGTAGCTTGATTGATGAAAAAGTAGTGATCCCCTTCTAAGACAAATAGCCTGCTACTAGGGATAAGTGCGTGGATTTTCTCCCCAGATTCTAGTGGCGTGGCTTTATCATCTCTGCCCCAAAAAATGCTGACATTATGCCTACACGCCGCAAATATAGGAGAGAAATCTTCATCAACCACACGCTTAAAAATGCTATACATCGTGGGGTTAAGTGCTCTAGCATCGCTAGCACGCAAAAACGGCAGACGGATATGCGCTAGCTTGGCGATCTTGGCGCAAGCAATTTTAGCGCGGACTTTTAAAGGCTTTTTGCACACAATGCCAGCGGAACTAAGGAGTATAATCTCCCCTATGGTTTTGGGCGTTGGCTGCTCGCTGGTGGATTTGGCTTTTTCTAAAGAAGCCTGCGAGCTCACGCCTGCACCGCTTCGCTTGTTTTGCTCACATTTTAGGGTAGGAGCTACCTTGTCGGTAGTGACTGCCCCAAAATGTGAGCAATCAGGCGAATGATTACCCAAGACCGAATCTAATTTGCCGCACATCACAGCCACCTTGCCGCCAAAGCTATGCCCTACAATATCCGCTCTAATGCCAAGCTCACGCAAAAATGCTAGCACGATATGGGCATAATCACTTGTGTCTAAAATCCTTAATTCCTGCGTGTCCAAGCTAGAATCTACTTTAGATTCTAGCTCTTCTCCATAAGGGCTAGCACCAAAGCCGGGCAAATCAATGTAGTAGTGCGTATAATCAGCAAAGCTCTTTGCAAATGCTTGGTGCATAAGCTCCTTATGACTCCCCCAGCCGTGTAGGAATACAATATTTCTAGGCTCTTGTGCCTTTTGGCAAGCTTGCTTGATATAGGCTATCTCAAGCGACTCCCCTAGATAGGTGATCCTACGACTTGCCATCACTTGCCTTTTGCTGCGCGGATTTTTTGCACATAGTTGTAGGTAATTTTGATGGGCTTGGATTTTGGCAAAGCTTGCGAGAGTGCTTGAATATGGCTTCCAAAATCCTCAAAGAGATAGTGCGCCATAGAGCCGGGGATTGGGTTGATTTCATTAAGATAAATTTCATCATCAATGACAAAAAAATCACATCGTATAAGCGCGCCTGCAAACATATCGCCATAAATGCGCTTAAAGGCTTCTTGCAGTTTAGATTCTAGCTCTTTATCTATGCTAGCTTGCTTCGCCTGCGTGGTGCGCGAAAAGTCTAAATACTTATCATCAAAGCTTAGAAGCTCTGTTTTCTTAGGCTCTTCAACCATAGAGAAGACTAGCTCCCCTTGGGCATTTTTATAGCCTGCCAAATTGTATTCCCTAACGCCCTTATAAAATGGCTCAATAAGTATCTCCCTATCATAGCTAAAGGCAGAATCTAGCGCGTATTCCATATCGCCTTGCTGCTCTACGACACTCACGCCTATGGAGCTTCCAAGTGTGGCAGGCTTTACAATAAATGGATAGACAAAAGAGCAGCGCACATCATCACCATAGCGATAATGCTGATATGGCAGAGTTTTTACCCCGATGTGTGCGGCGTAATTTTTGGTCAAAATCTTATTAAAGCTAAGTGCGCAGGCAGCCACTCTTGGTGCGATGAAAGGGAGCTTATAAAACTCAAGCACGCTTGAGATAATGCCATCTTCCCCATCGCCGCCGTGGATAAGACTTAGCACCACGCCTAGATCACTAAGCCTTTTACTCCCAAAAAGCCCCTTATAGCAAAGCCCCCCTAGAATCCACTCTAGCTGCTTGCATTGCTTATACTCCCCTGTGGCAAAGATTTTTGCCTGCATTTTATCTGCTGGGATAAGGTAGAGATGATGCCCACCATCAAGGAAAAGAAAATGCGCGATATTATCTCCTAGGACCTTTTTTAAACTAATAGCACTTACAATGCTAATCTCGTGCTCGAAACTCGCTCCACCAAACAACACACTAACCTTGCTCAATGTCTGCTCCTTAAAAATTAACTAAGTGTATAAACTAGATTCTACCTACTCACACGCACAGGGCAATAAATGCAAAAGTATAGCTAAAAGTTATAACTCTCTTGTTAGCATTTGGCAAGTTTAGCACCTTATGCCTTAAGATTCTAGCGTGCTTTTACTAGGCTGCTGCCATAGTGTATAAAGCAGCTTTATCATAATGCTAAACACCACGCCCTCAATCATCGCTGCTAAGATAAAGGCATAATACACCTCTTGGCTGATAGCGTGCCAATCAATGGCGATCTTTGCCGTGGCGACAAGGAAGGTCAGCGGCATAGAATCACTAAGGGCAAAGAGCGTTACATCTTTAGGACTGCGAAAATACTTAGCAAACGCCACATTTGCCGCTACAAGTCGTATCACAATCATTCCGCCTGCGATATATGCACCATAGATGATATAGGTGGGGTTAGAGATGATAAGTGCTAAATCAAGCGTGCTACCCACATAGATGAAAAATAGCGGGACAAAAAACCCAAACCCCACATCATTAAGCTTATGCACTAGCTCGTGCTTATAAGAGAAAAATATCGCCACAATCATTCCAGCCAAAAACGCCCCAAGAGCCGCCTCTAAGTCCAAAAACAGCACTAATGCCACTAGCACGATAAAGAGCATCATCACAAAGCGAATGTCCTGATTGCTCAAGTCGTTGTAGGGCATAATGTAGAGCTTAAGATTAGGAAACCACCAAAACAGAATCTTAAACAGCCAAAACAGCCCCACAATCGCTGCTATAAACGCACAAAGCACCGCCAAGCTCTCATACAGCTGCCACGAATTCCCATAGTGGTAGAATCCACTTATAAGCGTAAGCGCAGCGATACTCACCACCTCTCCTACAACCCCCACGCGCAGCGCAAGCTCTAGCCACTGCTTATCCTTGCCATAGTCTTTGATAAGCGTCATAATCATACCAAGGCTCATCACCGGAAATGCCGCGATGAAGATTTTATTAAGCCCAAGCACTAGTACTAGCGTGATTGATAGCCCATATAGCACGAAAAAATACACCAAAACATTGCGCAAAAACTTCTTCCCAAGATTTTGGAAGCCGCGTAAATCCACCTCCATACCGCATAAAAACATCAAAAACAAAAACCCAACCTTAGCCATTATCGCTAGGCTTTCACTCGCGTGAAATATCCCAAAATACAGCCCCAAGCAGCCTAGACACATCTCCACGACAACAACGGGGATCTTACTCGCTTTTGCCAAAATAGGCGCGATAGCAATAAGCAAAGCGATAATGGCAAAATTGAGAAAAATATCGCCTAAGATATGCTCCATTATCGCTCCTGCCCGCTAGATTCTACACCTTTGGCGCGATTACCAAAGGCTTCAATAATGGCTTCAATAATGGCTTTGGGGTAGAGCTTATGCTCTAGGGCGTGGATTCTACTCTCAAAGTCTTGTAGGCTCTCTCCTGCTATTTTTGGAAGCTTCTCTTGCATAATGATCGCCCCAGAATCTAGCTCTTCACTCACCCAATGCACACTAACGCCCCCAAAATCCTCTGTGCTATGAAAGCTCTCTGCTATGGCGTGCGCGCCTTTATGCAGCGGCAGGAATGATGGGTGGATATTGATAGCCCTAAATCGTTTGACAAACTCCACCCCAAGGATACGCATAAACCCAGCTAAAATCACTAAATCTATCCTATATTCTTCTAAGCATTGCGCCAAAGCCCGCTCAAACAACGCACGCGAGCCAAAGTCTCTGTGATCAATCACCTTGCACTCTAGCCCTAGTCTTTTACAGCGCGTGATCCCATAGGCGTTAGGATTATTGCTCATAGCTAGGGCGATATGGGGTGCTAGATGATATGGGCGCAGGGCGGCAGTGATTGCGTGCTTTTGGGCAATGATGTTTTCTAAATTACTACCGCTACCGCTAAATAGTATTGCTACGCGCACCTGCGCTAATCCCTGATCCTGCATTCTCTCTCTTTGCTGCTAAGCTATAAAAGCGCACATTATAGCAAAATTCCACTCTCTGCCCTAAAACCACTCCACAGCCAAGCAGTAAGCCCGTTAAACAAAAATCATTTATGCGTAGTTGTAGTGCGCTTACATTAAAGTGCTAGAATCTAGTCCGCACTCTATAAGGGCAGATCGCGCTAGATTCTATACTAGATTCTACTTTGAGATAGAATCTAGCTAGCTAGCCACTCATACGCAAACACCCCCCACACCAGCATCACAAAAAGCAGGCTCAAAAACTGCGCCGCACTGCCCATATCTTTTGCCTTTTTAGCAAAGGGGTGGGGCTCTATGCTTGTGTGATCGATCGCATTTTCTATGGCTGAGTTAAACAGCTCCACAATCACGCAAAGCACTCCGGGCAAGATCAAAAGCACCTTTTGCGCAAAGCCTTCCCCCAGCCATAGCCCAAGAGCCAGCCCAAGAGCAGCCACCAAAACCACTTGGCGAAACCCCTGCTCCTCTCTCCACGCAGCCAAAATCCCATCTTTAGAATACAAAAACGCATTGCGCACGCGACTTAAGCCGCCTTTGCCCTTTTGTGCGTTGCGCTTGGAGCTATCCACGCTAGTCCTTTTTAGATTCTACCTTGGTAGAATCTAGCGGCACTTCTTCAAAGCTAAATGTAGCCCTAGATTGCTGCAAAGACAGCACAGGATTATGCAGCCACTCCCCAAGAGATAGAGAGCTATCAGTATTTATCTCATTATGCTTTAGCTCATAGATTACGCCATTATTCTCACCCAAAACCATAGCCACTAGCCCATCAACCAATGGCTCAAGACTCTGTGCTTTCCCTTTAGTATCGCTTAGCAAAGCGATATACATTATAAAGGCTTTCACAGACTGCAAAGAGCGAGCTAGATTTGCGTGCTGCTGCTGGTAGGCTTGGGGCTCTAGCTCTTTGCCTTGCGCTAGCCTTGCGATAATCGCAGAAGCAAGATCCCTAGGCTCTAGGGATAGCTTAGCACTTTTAAATAGCACAGGCGTTTGCGTTAAGACCTTTTGGCTATCTTCTTCATACGCCTTAATCATTGAAGCAAGCGCATCGCTAAAATGCGCAGGAGCTTGCTCTAGCATAGCACCAACCCCAGCTTGCATACCCCACGCAAAGCTATAGGATAAATTCTCCCCCTTAGCCAAACAAGTAGCAGTAGTATCCATTATATCTACATCTTGTGCTTGCTCACTTTTGCCAAGCACTCCGCTAATGCTACAATCAAGCGATTTTGGCAATAACACATTAGAGAAATCCACATCTTGTGCCAGCACGCCAAAAAGCAGTGTTAAAAGCTCTTCCCCAGCAAATGACATTTTCTCACTCACTAAGCGAACACTCCCTTGATTTTGCGTAAATTGCCCCACTTCTAAGCGCACATTTTCTAGCTTCATATCTTCAAAGCCCACGCTAGAAGACTTGCAGGCTATTTGCTTAAGCCCGCTGCAGCTAAATGGCTCATAGGAAAACTCTGGCATAGACTCTTGCAGTGCTTGTAGCTGCGTATTGATACTATCTTCTATATTGCCTTTAAGTCTATGGCTCATCACAAAGAGCAGCACAAGCAGTGCTACTATCACCACGCCACCAAGCCCTAAAATCCCTATAAACACCCTTTTCATATCGATCCTTTGCAAGTAGATTCTAGCGATCTAGCCAATAATCTCACGCGTGCCCTTTGCATTAGGCGCGGACAAAAAGCCCTGCTTCTCTAGCTCTTCTACAAGAACCGCGGCTTTATTGTAGCCTATACCAAGCCTGCGCTGAAGATTGCTAATGGAAGTCTTGCCATCAAGCTTCATTGCCCTTTTAGCTTCTGCAAGTAAGTCGCCTTCATCACCATTATCACTCTCACTCTCCGCACGAAGTGCATTAGAGTCTGCTAGGAAGCTCGAGTCATACTGCACTTCTCTTTGCTCGCGGATAAAATCGACAATGGATTCTATCTCATCTTCACTCGCCCAAGGCGCGTGCAAGCGCA
The DNA here is from genome assembly GCF_008693005.1 of Helicobacter canis. Taxonomy (GTDB): domain Bacteria; phylum Campylobacterota; class Campylobacteria; order Campylobacterales; family Helicobacteraceae; genus Helicobacter_B; species Helicobacter_B canis. The sequence continues at coordinate 30,003 of NZ_VXKE01000022.1, forward strand.
GCACGCCACCACCCCCACCAAGAGAAAAGAGCATATCGCCCTGCCCTAGGAGATTCTGCGCGCCTTCAGCATCTAAAATCACGCGAGAGTCCATTCTCGAGCCGACCTTGTAGGCAATTTTTGCTGGGAGATTGGTTTTAATCAGTCCTGTTACGACATCGACACTTGGTCGCTGTGTAGCTACGATTAAGTGCAAGCCTGCCGCCCTACCCATCTGCGCTATGCGAATGATTGAGCCCTCCGCCTCCTTGCCCCCTGTCATCATAAGATCTGCTAGCTCATCGATAATGATGACAATAAAGGGCAAAATCTCACCCCCCTCACTCCTAGCTTTAGCATTGTAGCCATCAATAGTTTTTGTTTTAATGGCTTTCATCATCTCATATCTGCGCTCCATTTCTCTAGCGACATTATTAAGCGCGATGATCGCCTTTTTGGCATCGGTGATGATGGGGGTGAGTAGATGTGGGATTTCTTCATAGAGACTAAATTCTACTTTTTTAGGATCGACCATTATTAAGCGCAAATTATCTGGGGAGTTGCGATAGAGTAGGGATAAAATCATCGCATTAAGCCCCACGCTTTTCCCACTCCCCGTTGTGCCTGCGATAAGCAAGTGTGGCAGCTTCTGCAAGTCTGTAACAAACGGATTCCCCACAATATCCTTGCCAAGCCCAAGCACAAGCGGCGAAGAAGAGCTCTTAAACACTTCACTCTCCAAAATCTCGCGCAAATAAATCATCTCTTTTTGTGAATTTGGCACTTCAATGCCTACGACATCTTTCTCTGGTATGGGAGCTTGGATACGGATTGAGCGCGCACTTAGTGCCATAGCAAGATCATCGCTTAGGCTTTGGATTCTACTGACTTTGACATTAGGAGCTGGGCGAAACTCAAAGGTCGTAACCACCGGACCAGAGTAGATCCTAACCACATCGCCATCGATTTTAAAGACTTTAAGCTTGGTTAGGAGATTTTGGATCTTTTGATCAATCTCGCCTTCTTCAAAGCTTATTTTCTTATCTTGTGCGGGCTGTAGGAGTGTCGTAGGGGGCAAGGTGTAGTCCTTAGGGCGCACTAGCTCACCACGCTCTAAGCTCTCTAAATGCTGCGCGCTAGATTCTAGGCTTCTTGCTATGGTGGGCTGCGTTTTTTGGCTTAGAGCAGAGCTAGAATCTAAACTTGGCTCTAGTGGAGAAGTGGGCTCTAGCTCTGGCAAAGAAACTTGCTCTCCTGCACTCTCATTTATATCCTTAGCACTAGAGCTGGATTCTAGGGGGCTTGCCTGCGTGCTTGGGTTTATCTGGCTAGATTCTGGGGGGCTAGATTCTAGGCTAGGCTCTATATGTGCCATTGCGCTAGAATCTAGCGCGATACGATCAATGGCAGGGGAGTCGATGGCAGAGGGGTTGATGATAGGGGGGCTTGCCACTTCATCAAGCTGGCTTAGTCGTTGGGAGTCGATGATCTTTGTGTGGTAGGCTGGGGCTTCTTGTAGCGGCACTTCTTGCTCATACGCTTTAGCGCGAGATATTGCTTGCCCCACATCAATGCGCAGCACTTCGGTGTTTTTATCTGCTTGCTCTCTATCCACAAGCCGCACCATCGTCTTATAGCGCGCTTCATCTTGCTCTTTTGCGCGGTTTTCTCGCTCTTCATTATGATAGAGCACAACGACTTCTTTCTCATCAAACTCCGGCTCTTCTCTATGTGCTTGCTTGCATTCTTGGCTAGAATCTAGCGTATTTACCTGCGAGTGTGGCTGGGTAGTAGGCTTGTAGCTTTGATGTAGCTGTGCAGTGGGGCTAGATTCTACTTGAGCTTCCACTTTAGATTCCACCCTAGATTCTGTTTGGGGCGGCTCTTTTACACTAGAATCTCTATCAAACTGCTTGATTGATGGGGAGGCAAAGACCTTTTCTAGCCACGAAGCTAAAGCGTGGTAGTAGTCCTTAGCTCTGCGCACGATATGGGGAGCGAGATAGCTATATGCCTCTTTTACATTGCGTGTAAGATAGCGGGCAAGTGCTACTATGGCTTTTTGCAAAGACCTTTGCACAGCGATAACCTGCATAGGTAAAAGCAAAAGCACGCCAGCATAAAAGCAGCCAACCACCAAAATCCACACCCCAAATACACCAAAGCTTGGCGTGATTTTTGCGATGAGAATCTCGCCTAAAAGCCCTTTGCCAAGCCAGAGTGATTGCAGCAGTAGCACCCCTAGACTTATAAGCAGCACTGCTATGATGATTTTCAAGCGTCTTGCGCTAAGTGTGGAGTCTTTATAAAGTGCATAAGCAGGGTATAAGAAAAATAGCAAATACACATAGCCCAAATAGCCAAACCACGAGAGATTAAGCAGCGCAAACGCTCGCCCCATTTCACCCATACTACCACTCTCGCCAAAAATAGTCGCTAAAGTTAGGATAACAAACAGCGCACACCAAGCGCATAAGATATAGATTTTTTTAATGGTCTATCCCTTTTAAGCAAATTTTTTTTAAAGATATTATAGCATAATGCACAAAGACTTCGTTTTGTTCAAGGGGGTGTAGATGCACGGGAGAATCAGCCGCTATTCTATGGCGACAGGATCTGGTGTTGTTACCAACTATTCCAAAAAAATCTTTGAGCTGCGCAAGGAGCATTGGCACGATCGCAAGCTTTTGCCAGCAGCGGGAATGTATGTAGAATTTAGACTTGATGAGAGTGGGCATATCGTAGATGCACATAGCTCTGCATATCAAGAGTTTGGCGCGGACTCGCTCATCAAAGAAATGGACTTTTGGAAGACAGACACTGATGAAGAGCTACGCACAAAAGAGACAGACCTGCGCAACCAAATCGCAGAAAATATCTTTAAGCAGACAAACTACCTAGAGATGAAGAGCATTGAAGCTTCTGTATCTGTGGAAGACTGCTTAAAAGAATACTTCGCCCCAGAATCTAACTCCATTAAATTCTCGCTTGCAGACATAGAAGAAATCGCCCCAGAAAACCAGCTCAACTACCTAATCGTGCGCCGATTTCTCTCAAAAGCTATGGACTATCTAGTGTATTGTGATAAAAACATCACGCCAGATGTGTTTGCTAGCGACTTGCAAAAGGTCAATAATCTCGAGTATTCCTACAAAGCCCTAGTCCAAAGCGCAAACCTAAAGCCAGAATCTATCTACCAAGATATGTTTTTAGAAAAGCAGCTTCACTACCGCGGCGCGATCAAGGCGATTTTAGGCATTAAGGAGAAGACTATCCAGCTACGCAATAAGGCGAAATTCTGTATGAATGAAGTGCGCAAGCTTAGGAATCAAATGGAGCTTAACAAAAAGGACTCCACACTGCCAGCCAAGCTTGAGACGCAAAAGACCATTATGGCAAAGGCAGAAGAAGAAGTCAAAATCCTAACAAGCTGCCAAGAGCGGCTAGAGACAATCACCAAAAACTTTAGAGAAAGCTACTTGAATGAGTTTAGCGAGACATTCCACAAAATGCATAACGACCTAGTCGATCAAACGCGCGAGGCACTCAATCTTGTCGCCACGGCACTTGATAATAAGATGTGGAAAATCGGTATGGCTTCTACCTCTGTGCATAATAACTTCTTCAAGCACGACATCAATAATCCCTACTGCACGATGACTTTCTATGGGCAGTATCTCAAGCGACTTGATAAAAACAAGCTCGCTGATAACGAAAAAACCGGCTACAACTACTTCCACAAATACAAAAAGCAGCACGAAAAGCTCTTTTTAATCTACACCACCAACCAAAAGCTTGAGATGTATCTAAAGCTTCAAATAATGTCCGCTTCTAAAGAATATAGTGTCGTAATCGCTAAGACTGATGGAGAGTTTCTCTCACATATCAACTCCCAATCATTTGAGCTAGGCTATATCGACCCATTTATCCGTGGTAATCCAAAGCAGCTTGTCGAAGATGCCAAAACTTCTAAGCATAATAAAACCACCCGTTTTGTCGTCATCTCCCAAAAGCAAGCCCAGATTCTAGCCAACAAATAATCCCACACGCGCGCTAGCTAGAATCTAGCCTGCGAGCTATGCCACTTATGGATTTTAGTGTGCTCGATAAGATTGAAGGATTATAATAATGATAAAAAAGCTTTTTTCTCCCATTGTCGCTGTGCTTGAGTGTATCACCAAATACTTCAAAGCCTTTGTATTTTTGCTTATTGTAGCACTGCTGTTACTTAGCACAAGAGAGCCCACCCAGCACCCAAACCTAGCCAGAATCCACCTTAAAGGCGCGATTATGGACTCTAGTATGCTACGCACACAGATCGAAGATCTGCGCAATTATCCTAGCTTGCAAGGCGTGCTACTAGTGATTGACTCTCCGGGTGGGGCAGTTGGAGCGAGCGTGGAGATGGCTGACCTTATCCAAGAGCTTGCTAGCACAATGCCTGTTGTCGTGCATACAGAGAGTGTTATGGCAAGCGGGGCATACTATGCAGGAGCTTACGCAAGTAGAATCTATGCTAATCGCGGCGCGCTTATTGGCAGCATTGGTGTGCTATTTAGTGGTGCAAATATCAAAGAGCTACTGAGAAAAATCGGCTATGAGCCACAGGTAATCGCTGCTGGCGAGTATAAAGAAGTGGGCGCATATTACCGCGACTGGACACAAAAGGAGCGCGCCTATATAGAAAACCTTATCCAAGAAGAGTATCAAACCTTCATCACCGATGTCGCAAAAGCACGGAATTTAGAGCTAAAAGATTCTAGCAAGTTTGCGCAAGGCAAGGTGTTTAATGCCGCCAAAGCCAAAGAGCTAGGACTCATAGATGATGTGATGTCCCGCAATCAAGCCATAGACAAGCTTAAAGAGCTAGCCAAAGTAGAAGATGCAATATGGCTGCAGAAAAGCTCGTGGCAGAGCTATATCGACACACTTGTAGAATCTAGTGCCAGCAAAGTATTAAGCGCAATGCTTGGGATAGGCTTACGATGAAGCATATATTGCTTATTAGCACCAAAGATAGAAGCGGTCTCATCTATCAAGTCTCTAGGATTTTGCACGAAGCTGGGCTTAATATTGAGAAAAATGACGAGTTTGTCGATAGGGAAGCAATGCTGTTTTTTATGCGCACACAGATTGCCGGCGCACTAGATTCTAGAGAAATCCTGCTCTCTTTACGCCAAGCTCTTGGCGACAAAGCGCACATTACATTAAAGCCCGTTACACAAAAATCCCTAATCATTCTTGCCACCAAAGAAAACCACTGCCTAGGCGATTTGCTTCTGCGCTATGAGAGCGGCGAGCTAAATGCCCATATCCAAGCAGTCATCGCTAATCACAACGACCTAGAAGCCCTTGTGCGCCGCTTTGATATACCATTTTACTGCATAGAATCTAGTAATGATAGAGAAGCTCACGAGCAAGCACTTAGTGGCATTATTGATCGCTACCACCCAGATATAATCGCCCTTGCCAAATATATGAGAATCCTTTCCCCCGCGTTTGTGGCACGCTATCAAGGGCAGATGATCAATATCCATCATAGCTTCCTTCCCGCATTTATCGGTGCTAATCCTTACAAGCAAGCCTATGAAAGGGGGGTGAAAATCATCGGTGCAACGGCGCATTTTGTTACCCAAGAGCTTGATGAAGGACCAATTATCGCGCAAGATATTATTAAAATCGATCACACATATAGCTGGCAAGATATGCAAAAAGCCGGGCGCAATATTGAGAAAAGCGTTTTTGCTCACGCACTTGATCTTATCTTGCACGATAGGGTGTTTATCAACGGCAACAAAACCATTGTGTTTTAGATTCTACAATGGGCTAGCTAAACCCAACACATACCAACATAAAGGAAGCTTATGGATTATCTACACATTATCGGGGGTGCCAAGCTACACGGGCAAGTGCAAATCTCCGGAGCCAAAAACGCCGCACTCCCCCTACTCTCTGCCGCACTTTTATCTAGCACCCCTGTGAAGATCGACAATCTCCCAAATGTCGCTGATGTCAAAACTCTAGCAAAGCTTTTGGAGCACTTAGGTGCCATAGTTAGCTGGGATAGTGCGCATAGTGTGGAGCTTGATGCAAGCCATATTATCCACACTAAGGCAATTTATGACATTGTGCGCAAAATGCGTGCCTCAATCCTTGTGCTTGGACCACTGCTTGCGCGCTGTGGGCATTGCGAAGTAAGCTTGCCGGGTGGCTGTGCTATTGGCGCGCGTCCTGTGGATCTCCACATAGCTGCTATGGAAAAAATGGGCGCACAAATCACTATCCAAGGGGGCTATATTGTAGCTAGTGCTCCAAATGGACTAAAAGGTGCGCAAATCGTGTTTGACAAAATCACCGTAACAGGCTGTGAGAATGTCATTATGGCAGCTGCTCTTGCTAAAGGACGCACGCAAATCATCAATGCAGCTAGAGAGCCTGAAGTAGTCCAGCTGTGTGAAGTGCTTATGCAAGCAGGCGTGGAAATCCAAGGCATAGGCTCTTCAGTATTAGAAATCCAAGGCACAGATAGAGAGCCACTTAGATTCCAGCCTTTTTCTGTCATACCAGATAGGATTGAAGCAGGCACTTATCTCTGCGCTGCTGCAATTACAAATAGCCAAATAAAGCTTACAAATGCTAATCCCAGCCACCTTGAAGCCGTGCTTGAAAAGCTCCGCCAAATAGGCTTTAAGCTAGAATCTACAAATGATTCTATTAGCATTTTCCCAGCAGCCAAACGACAAGGCTTTGAAATCATCACCACAGAGCACCCCGGCTTCCCTACCGATATGCAAGCGCAGTTTATGAGCCTAGCGACCCAATGCCAAGGCACAAGTGTCATACAGGAACGGCTCTTTGAAAATCGCTTTATGCACGCAAGTGAGCTACAACGACTTGGAGCAAACATCACACTTAAAGGCAACACTGCCACTATCATTGGCAACGATGAGCACAATCCACTTGTAGGTGCAGATGTGATGGCGACAGATTTGCGCGCTTCTTCAGCCCTAGTGCTTGCTGGGCTTGTGGCACAAGGTAGCACCAATGTGCATAGAATCTACCACCTTGATCGAGGCTATGAGAGTTTGGAGCAAAAGCTTAGCGCACTTGGTGCAAATATCACTCGTCAAAAAGAGTAAGCATAGTCTCTTTAAACAAGCCCTGATAACTTGGTCAAAATATTGTAAATTTTGCGATTTTGTTTAAAAATTATTTAACCAAAGATTAAAGTAAAATTTAAGTGTTTAGCGTTACAATCGGTGTTTCAATAAAGTCAAAAGGAGAGAGTATGGCTGAAGTCAAAAGACGCGATTTCTTAGGCTTGACGCTTGGTGGCGTCGCCGCTGTCGGCGGTATCGCCTCCCTAATCGCTATGAAAAAGACTTGGGATCCATTGCCAAGTGTTGTTTCTGCTGGATTTACGACAGTTGATCTAGGCAGTTTGCAAGAGGGAGAATTTGCCCAAGTAGAGTGGAGGGGCAAGCCAGTATTTATCATAAGAAAGTCTAGTGGTGATGGGTTTGATGATCGCCGAGACTTTAAGATTGGCGATAATGTCTATACGCTTGGCTTACAGGTTTGCACGCATTTGGGCTGTATCCCGCTATACAAATCAAGTGAAAAAGAATTTCTCTGTCCGTGCCACGGCGGTAAATTCACTATCGATGGTATCAATGTCGAAGGCACACCACCTCCACGCCCATTTGACATACCACCTTTTAAGGTAGAGGGTATGACTCTAACGCTGGGCGAGGCTGGGGAAGAATACAACAAAATGACCGCACTGGCATAAGGAGAGAAAATGGCAGAAATTAAAAAAGCAGACGGGCTTGTTGATTGGCTTGACCAACGACTTGGTGTGAAAAAGTTTCTCCAAGTGATGATGACGGAATATTGGATTCCAAAGAATATCAATTTTCTTTGGGCTATGGGTGTGCTACTTCTTACACTATTTACACTACTTGTAGTAAGTGGTTTGTTTTTGCTGATGTATTACAAGCCTGATGTCAATATGGCATTTTATAGTGTAAATTACACGATTATGCAAGAGGCTGATTATGGCTGGCTGTGGCGACATATCCACGCGGTGGCTGCAAGTATGATATTTGTGATTATTTATATCCATATGTTTGTAGCCATCTATTATGGCTCTTATAAAAAAGGGCGTGAGATGGTATGGATTGGTGGTATGCTGCTTTTTGTCGTGTTTTCTGCAGAGGCATTTAGTGGCTATATGCTTCCGTGGGGACAGATGAGCTATTGGGCAGCAACTGTTATCACCAACCTTTTTGGCGGTATCCCCCTAATAGGTGATGATGTGGTTGAGTGGATTCGTGGGAATTACATTGTAGCCGATGCGACCTTGACAAGATTTTTTATGCTGCATGTTGTTTTGCTTCCCGTTGTTATTATGCTCCTTATTGCATTCCACTTTTACTCTCTCCGCTTCCCGCATGTAAATAATCAAGCTGGTGAAGAAATAGACTTCGAAGCAGAAGCGAAAAAATATCAAGAAGGCAAGAAAAAAGAAGCCAAAGTGATCCCATTCTGGCCCGTATTTATGTCTAAAGATATTTTTGTAGTTTGTGCATTTATGGCACTATTTTTCTACCTTGTATGCTACCACTTTGACTTTGCTATGGATCCAGTGAATTTCGATCCAGCAGATTCTCTTAAAACTCCACCACATATTTATCCAGAGTGGTATTTCCTATGGAGCTATGAAGTGTTGCGCGGCTTTTTCTTTGATGTTGGACCAATTAAAGCTGCTGACATTGGTCTTGTAGCATTTGGTGTGGCACAGGTAGTGTTTTTGCTTCTCCCTTGGCTTGATAGAAGTCCTGTTGTGCGCCCAGCCCATCAACGCAAAGGATACTTTGTATGGTTCTGGTCGCTTATAGTTGTGCTTATTGTGCTCACCGTGTATGGCAAGCTACCACCAGAGGGCATTAACACTTACATTGGCTTTGTTGCTTCTATTGCATTTTTGCTTCTTATCTTTGTTGCGCTTCCACTTATTACAATCAACGAGCGTAAAAATTCAAGCTGCTGTGGGCAGTGCGGCAATGCAGGAGGTGCAAAATGAGAGAGCTAAAAATCCTAGCAATCCTAGTTGTTGTCGTGGGCGTAATATATTGGGGTGTAGAGCCTTTAGCGCATAGCATTATGCACCCTAAAGTTGCCGATGCACAATATGACTATATTAAAGCAAATGCCGATGATGTGGCAGAGCTAAAAGCTACAATCGCAAACCTTGAAACAGAGCTTCAAAGTGCGCGCAATGCAAATGATGCGATCAATATCGAGCGTTTGGAGAAAGAGCTTGCCAAAAATCAATCCTATCTTGCTTCTATTGAAAATTTCTGGAAGGAAATAGACCTAAGTAAAGGCAATGCGCAGGCTGGACGAGCTCTTGTAGAACAATGTCTCGCCTGCCATACTATTGACTCTCAAAAGCTCGCTCGCTCTAGCGGACAAAGCAATGCTGATGTATCTGCTGCTTATGGTGTAACCCCCCCAGACTTGTCCAATATCGCTGCTGTATTTGACCACACCTACTTGGCACACTTCTTAAAAGATCCGGTGTTGGCATCAAAACTTTGGCATAAAGATGGACTTGCCTACCCTATGCCACCCTACTCATATCTTAGCGATCAGGAAATTGCAGATATTATTGCATACTTCGCATCAATTGCGCCAAAGTCTCTAAATGATAAGCAAGTGTTTGAGCAAGCGTGTGCGCGCTGCCATAGTGTAAGCTACGATAATCTTGCAAGCACAAGTGATCCACAAGATCTCAAGCGATACCTTGGGACAAAAGTCCCAGATCTTTCAATGATGATTCGATCTCGTGGAGAGCACTACCTAAGCAACTTTATCAATGATCCTCAAAGACTATTGCCACAGACTGCAATGCCTAGGGTTGGTGTTACAGAGCAAGCAGAGAAACAAATTGTCGCATACCTAGACTCTGTAGGAGATAGCAAAAAACACGAGCGCAATGCACTTGGATTTAAGATTATTATATTCTTCCTTGTTATGACAATTCTTGCATACCTATGGAAGCGTAAAATATGGAGTGATCTCCACTAGTATATACTCGCTGCATAGCAGCGAGCTATCTCAAACACAAATCCACACTAGAATCTAGCAAGTCATTTGCATAAACTACAAAACAATCTCAAAGCCACACAGCCAATCTGCCAAAATCAAAAATATCTAAACACACACTTTCAAAAATCTTGCTTGCTTTAAGCTGTTTTTTTTTTTTTTGATTAGAATGCCTGTCTAATTTTGACACGAAAGGGTTCTTATGCAGTTTATCAAACATATCTTTTCATCGCTCACGCCTAGCTTTTTGATTAGAAACTATATTTTTGGTATTTGTTTTTGGGCAGCTTGTGTGTTTCTTTTGCCAGATATTCCAATACCACTTATTATCATCTTGACAATCAATCTCTTATTCTTTCCATTTGCTACACTTGTTTGGGACGAAATGCGCGATATGCTTATGGGAGGCACTGCGGTATTTTTGCCACTCTGGACTATGCTTATTATCAAATTTTTTATCAAAGGTATGATATTTTCTTTTGCAATTCCTGTTGGGGTGCTTGGGATTCTCTATATTTGGTTTCGCACAAAAAATGCTTCTTGAGATACCGCACAATCAAGCAGAAAAGATTGTTGTTGGTTATAATCTTTGCTCCAAAATCTCCCGTGCCTGCTTAATGTCACACTCTATTTGAGCCTTAAGCTCCTGGAGTGAGTCAAAGCGGCGATTTTCGCGGATTTTTTTATACATCTGTATCGTTAGCTGCTCTGGCACCTGTGTAATCTCACTATCAATAATATGGCTCTCTATTGCATATACCCCATCTGTGCTAACACGATGCCCAAAGAAGCTCACAGCCATTTTTCCATTTACGCGCGTAGCATACACACCACTTGCTGGCAAAACATAGCCTTGAGCGCGGATATTTATCGTAGGGAAAAGCTCCTTGCTCGCTATCCCCTGTCCGCGTATCACATCACCTGTTATCGTATAGTGCCAGCCTAGCATTGCATTTGCCACAGCAATATCTCCGTGTCTCACAAAGTCTTTAATCACGCTTGCGTGCAATGGAATCTCACCATAGCAGACCTTGGGGACAATGATTGCCTGTATCGCTCGCCCTTGGCTACTTTGCCTAATCTCACACAAATGCCGCAAATCGTCCGCCCCACAGAGTCGATCTCTACCAAAGCGAAAATCATACCCCACGATAATTGTCTCCAAACTTGGCAAAGATTCTAGCAGCGTAGAGACAAACTCCTCCCCACTCATATGCGCTACGCTTGCAAACTCCACGAAATAGGCATTTGGCAACTGATCAAGCCGATCTTGTAGCGAAGTAAGGAAGCCTTGATTCTGCACGCTTGGACTTTGGCTAATTAGATTCTGCTCTATCGCTTTGTCGATGATTAGCACCGCACCACGATCACCTAGCAGCTCTAGTAATTTCCTATGCCCTAAGTGTATCCCATCAAACTTCCCAATCGCCAGACTTGTAATCTGCTTAGGAGCAAGATTCTCTGCAAGCATAGATGAAAAACTCTGCATTGCCTTCCTTTCCTTTCACACTAGATTCTGCCACCAAGCGCACAGAAAGTCCGCGTGCGCAAATAGTCGCTATACACTCTTGCAATGCACTTTGGGCTGCATTGTGATCTTGCACGACCCCTCTTTTGCTTCGCTTAATCCATCTACCCACTTCAAACTGCGGCTTAAAAAGCACGATAAGCTCACTACTTAGCTTGCATAAATCATCAATAATATGCCTGATACTAATGAAGCTTACATCACACACAGCTAGGTCAAAATCTCTAGCATATCTGCGCGTGAATACTCGTATATCACATTGCTCAAACACCTCCACACGAGAGTCTTTGGCGATTGTTGGGTGGAGCTGGTTGCTTCCTACATCAACACAGCAAATATGCTTAACCCCATAGCGCAGCAGCACTTGGCTAAATCCCCCCCTAGCAGCCCCCACATCAATGGCACTCTCCCAAGCTCTAGCCACTCCTTGCCTCTTGCACTCTTCCAAAAACCCTTGAAGCTTCCTTCCAGCCCGAGAGACAAACTCCTCCCCACTAATTTCAACAGCCAGCCTAGATTCTAGCCTATCTGCCACACCCTCATCGCTCTCTAAACTAGAATCTATAATCTCAAATGATGGCTTTTGCACCACTTTACCACCAAGCATAACTCTGCCAGCCCTAATCGCCTCTTGCGCCTTTTGCCTAGAGTCAAACTTCCCTATATCTACCAAATACCTGTCAAGCCGCATAAATCCCCTACAACGCCTGAAATGGTATGACTTTAAAGCTATAGTCAAGCTTTTCTTCTTGCTCATCTACAACAATACGCAAAAGCATTTTATCTGTATCAATAAGTGTAGATTTTGCAAATGCCACAAGATAGCAGTTTGACCATTTGTTAATAGGGTGCAGCACTTCATCATACTCGTTTTTATTAAGCAGGCGGATATACTGCGGCTCTAGCCACGATTTACCATCGCGTGTAGCTAGATCGATACGCAATCGCTTGAAGATAATAGGCTCTTGACTTGGAGCATAAATCTCTATAAAGAAATATTCCAAATTTTTATAATATGTCCGCTCAATATCATTTAGGTAAGTTGCAAACACAACTAGATCAATCTTATCATTGCGAATTATTTGGAATTTCCTTGTAGCTTGGATTTTCCTTTCTTCTAACAATTCTGGGTGATAGCCTTTCTCAAAGTAATTTGTGCAAGATACAAAGGCACAAGCAAGCACCAAAACCAGCCCTACTCTCCAAATCCCCAAAAGCAATCCTTTAGGCTTTTCTTGTGAAAAAAACGCTATGATTATATCCATTTTTACCAAATACCAAGGAAGCCTATGCGCCACCTTATAGAGACAAGCGATCTATCCACAGATGAAATCGAGCGCATCTTACATAAAGCCACGCAGTTTCTCCCTATGTTAGATTCCACAACTTTAGATTCTAGTAAGAGACCAGCACAAAGCCTAGCACACACCAATATCATCACCATATTTTTTGAAAACTCCACGCGCACACTAAGTAGCTTTGAATGCGCGGTGAAAAATTTAGGCGGCTCTATCACAAGGCTTGATGTCTCACGCTCTTCAACTTCAAAAGGCGAGACCATCAGCGATACCGCTGCAAATCTTAATGCGATGAGTCCGCACGCTATCATTATCCGCCATCAAAGCTCTGGTGCGCCTGTGCATCTTACTAAATCCGTCTCCTGCCCCATTATCAATGGCGGTGATGGTGCGCATGCGCACCCTACCCAAGCCCTACTTGACTTGCTCACACTTAGACAATGTCTGGGGCAAAATCTTGCTGGCAAAAGGATAGGCATTATCGGTGATATTAAAACTTCTCGCGTGGCAAATAGTAATATCGAGCTACTCTCCCGCTATGGTGCAGAGCTTGTGCTTATAGCTCCGCCACACTTCCTCCCGCCACATAGCAAGCTTGCCTACACACACGATATTACAGAGGTGATAGACTCTCTGCACGCCATCATCTCCTTACGCACACAGACAGAGCGACATAGCAAGCAAAATTACGGCTCACTGCGCGATTATGCCAACCAATTCTGCCTAACAAAGCAGCTCATAGGCGATAGGGATATAGTCATTATGCACCCGGGTCCTGTGCATCACAATATCGACATTGAAGATGAGCTACTCAAAGACTCTCGCTGCAAAGTTTTACAGCAAGTGAGAAATGGCGTAGCAGTTCGTATGGCGGTATTAGAGTTCTTTATCCTAGAGACAAAGGCGTAATATGAGCAAAGTGCTAACGCAAAAACAGCTTAAAGTTGGGGTAATAGGGGTTGGTGTAGTGGGTAGCAGTGTGATTGCTGCCCTAGAAAAAAATCGCGATATTATTACCGCGCGTGCGGGGGTAGAAATCATTATCAAAAAGGCTTGCGTGCGAGATATAAGCAAGCCTAGAGCCTGTCCTATCCCACTGACAGATGATATTGATGAGATAATAAATGATGATGAGATTGATGTGGTAGTTGAGCTAATGGGCGGAAGAGAGTTGCCCTATCATATTGCTAAAGCCACTCTATCAAAGGGGAAGGCGTTTGTAACTGCCAATAAGGCTATGCTCGCCTACCACCGCTATGAGCTAGCAAAACTCGCACGCACACCCATAGGATTTGAAGCAAGCGTATGTGGAGGTATCCCTATCATCAATGCGCTCAAAGTCGGCTTAAGTGCGAATGAGATTCTAGCTATAAGAGGGATTCTTAATGGCACAAGCAACTATATCTTAACCAAAATGACTCAAGATGGCTGGGACTTCACCCAAGCACTCAAGAAAGCTCAAGAGCTAGGCTATGCTGAAGCAGATCCAAGCCTAGATATTAACGGACTTGATGCAGCGCACAAGCTCTCAATCCTTGCTAGCATTGCTTATGGCATTGATGTGCGCCCAGAAGATATGCTTATAGAGGGCATAGAGCATATAGCACCTGAAGATATTGAGTTTGCCAAAGAATTTGGCTACTGCATAAAGCTACTAGGGATTGCTAAAAAGCACGATAGCTCCATAGAGCTACGCGTGCATCCCACAATGATTGATGAAGAAAAGCTACTAGCAGATGTCGATGGCGTGATGAATGCTGTGAGTGTTGTTGGCGACTGCGCTGGTGAGAGTGTGTATTATGGAGCTGGTGCTGGGGGCAATGCCACTGCTAGCTCTGTCATAAGTGATCTTATCGCTATCGCACGCTTATATAGCCAAAACCACAGGCAAGACCAAGCAAATCCAATGCTAGGCTTTATCACCGAGCAAAGCTACGCCATTATCCCTAAGCAAGACATCACAAGCAGATACTATCTGCGAATCCTAGCTGATGACAAGCACGGGGTTTTAGAGAAAATCGCTGCAACTCTTAGCCACAATAAAATTTCCATTAGCACATTTTTGCAAAAACCAAGCACGCTAGATTCTAGCAGCTCTCAAAACTGCGCTAAAGTCCTGCTTGCCACACACACAACCTCTGAATTTGCCATACAAAATGCGATCACAGGCTTACAATCCTTAGAAGTCGTGCGCCAAAAGCCCGTCATTATCCGTATAGAAGATGAGTGATCAAAAGTTTAAGCTAGCACAACCACCACAAAAACAAACACGCATAAAAGGAGTAGCAGGAGAGCAAAAGGCGTGTGAATGGCTAGAATCTAAAGGCTTTAAGATTCTAGCGCGTAATTATTACACACAATTTGGCGAGATTGACATCATCGCCTTATGTGATAATCTTTTGCACTTTGTTGAAGTAAAGACTTTCGCAGCAGGCTCACTCTCTCCGCGCTATGCCATCACAGCTAAAAAGCTTCAAAAAATCTACGCTAGCATTGATATGCTACTTTTCACCTGTCGCAATCTCCAGCTACCCCTAGAATCTAACTTTTCCAAATATGAGCGCGATGCCCATAGGATTGTGCAAAGCCTACAAGCCTTGCATATTGACTTGCAGAGCTGTCAATATTGTGTTGATGCGCTACTAATTTGGGGGGATAGTATTGAATTATTAGAAAATATAAGCCTTGAGTAATCTCCACAAGCAATCTCACAAGCCTATTTTTAGCAGCTATAACAACTCTCCCACATCGCACATATTCTGCGAGCATATCATTGCCAAAATCTTAAAATATCACTTCAACAACCATCGCTATAAATTTGTAGAGATAAAACAAGTGGCCGGGAGAGAGGGATTCGAACCCCCGGAGGTGTTACCCTCAACGGTTTTCAAGACCGCCGCTTTCAACCGCTCAGCCATCTCCCGTATATCGCAGAAAATGTAGCTTGGAGGCGACACCCAGATTCGAACTGGGGAATCAGAGCTTTGCAGGCTCCTGCCTTACCACTTGGCTATGTCGCCTTAATCCCAAGGTGGTGCCCGGAGCCGGACTTGAACCGGCACGGACACAATGTCCGAGGGATTTTAAGTCCCTTGTGTCTACCATTCCACCACCCGGGCAAGTATTGACGAAAATAGTGAAAATATTTCAAAGATATTGATTAAATGTAAAAGTGGAGCGGGAAACGGGGATCGAACCCGCGACCCCAACCTTGGCAAGGTTGTGCTCTACCACTGAGCTATTCCCGCGTTGTAAAGCCGTAATTCTAGCAATGCTCATTAAAAAAATCAAGGCATAAAAGTAACTTTTAGTATTTTTTCCCTACAATACCCCACTTGATACGCCCCATAATTACAAAATAATTTCAAAGGAATAGTATGCATTTTGAGCCTTATCCTTTTGAGCGATTGCAGAAACTTTTAGCCGATATTACACCCAAAGCCCCTATCCGCAAGCTCACAATTGGCGAGCCGCAGCTACCCACACCAGAATCTATCACCAAAGCTCTACAAGACTATGCTAACGAGCTGCGCTACTACCCGCCATCAGCTGGGACTGCATATCTCAAAGACGCAATGCTAGGCTTTATCAAAACTCGCTATGGCATTACACTTAGCCACGAGCAGCTTATCCCCACCTTTGGCACAAGAGAAGTGCTTTTTAATCTCCCGCAGTTCTACCTAGCACAAATCAAGAGCCCTGTCATAGCCCACCCAAACCCTTTCTACCAAATCTATGAAGGAGCTGCGATTGCAAGCTCTGCTAAAACTATCTATATGCCACTCACAAAAGAGAACAACTTTAAGCCACACTTAAGCGATGAGCAATGCAAGCTCGCCAATCTTGTGATACTAAACTCACCCAATAACCCAACAGGTGCTACACTAAGTCTAGATGAGCTAGTGGAGTGGGTGCAAAAAGCCCTAAAATACGACTTTTTACTCCTATGTGATGAGTGTTATAGTGAGATTTATCAAATCCCAGACTCCGTAGAATCCACCTGCACTAAAGACTATGCCCCGGCAGGGATTTTGCAAGCAAGTATAAAAGCTGGTAATACAAGCTTTAAAAACATCTTAGCACTTAACTCCATCTCCAAGCGTAGTAGCGCACCGGGCTTGCGGAGCGGATTTGTCGCAGGGGATAGGGAGATCCTACAAGGCTATATGACTTATCGCACTTATGCGGGATTAGCCCAGCCTATGCCACTAGCACGCGCAAGCGCAGTAGCGTGGAGTGATGAGACAAGTGCGCTAGAAATCCGCAAAATATATAGCAAAAACCTGCAGCTTGCTAAAACTCTCTTCCCACATATTCACATCGAGCCTTATAGCTTCTATATGTGGCTCCCTGTAAAAGATGATCTTGCCTTCACTAAAGAGCTATACGAGCATACAGGCATTGCGGTGCTACCGGGCAGATTTCTAGGCAGAGAAAATGCTGGGCAAGGGTATGTGCGCATAGCATTAGTATATCCACCAGAGCAAATGCAAGAGATTTTAAGCGATTTGGCGAAGTTTTATCACAAATCTATGCGCACAAGCTATGTAGAATCTAGCGGACTAGGTTTGGCGTTAGATTCTAGCCTAGAATCTATACAAGCGCAGATTCCACCACTACACAAAGCTAGAATCCACTTCATCGGCATTGGTGGCATAGGGATTTCAGGGCTGGCGAAATATTTGCGCGCGCAGGGCGCGATCATTAGTGGCAGCGACATTGCCCACTCACCCACGACCCACTATCTCCGCTCTCTTGGCGTGCAAATCCATATCCCCCACGACAAAAGCGCGATACAAGGGCAAGATTTAATAATCCACTCCGCCATAATCAAGCCAGATAATCCAGAAATTATCCAAGCAAAAGCTAGCAATATCCCTGTCCTATCCCGCACGCAAGCCTTAAAGCTCATCTTAGATTCTAAGCGTGTCTTTAGTGTGTGCGGGGCACACGGCAAATCAAGCATCAGTGCTATGCTTAGTAGCATACTCCCAGATTTTGGCGCGATTATTGGCGCAGAGAGCAAGGAGTTTCACTCCAATGTCCGCGAAGCCCAGAGCGAGAGCATTATCTTTGAGGCAGATGAATCAGACAAGAGCTTCTTAAACTCCAATCCATACCTAGCCATAGTCCCAAATGCCGAGCCAGAACATATGGAGACCTATAACCACAACCCCCAAGAGCTGCAAGCTGCTTATAATCAATTCCTTAGCAAAGCTACTTTGCGTTGTGTTAATGATAGTGATGAATTTTTACGCACAAGCGCGATCCCCTGCCTACACCTAAATCCACAACAAGACATTACAAATATCACCTACCACCTAGAAAATGATATGCCCTATACACACTTTTGCTTGCGCAATGTAGGAGAGTTTGCTGTGTGGGGGCTAGGCGAGCATACTGCCCAAAATGCCGCCCTAGCCATACTTGCCGCCCTAGAATCTATGCGAGTAGATTCTAGCAATCTCACTCAACAAAGAGCGACACTAGATCACGCTAGCTACTCTCCTAGCCATATCCAACAAGTGCGCGAGAATCTAAAGCATTTTGCCGGGATTAAGAAGCGTTTTGACATTTTAAGCACTTCCCCACTCACAATCATCGATGACTATGCTCACCACCCCACAGAAATCAAAGCCACCATACAATCCCTACAAATCTATGCCAAGCTGCGAGGTATTACAACTATCACAGCAATCTGGCAGCCGCATAAGTATTCTCGGCTTTTTGATAATCTTAGTGCCTTTCAAGCTTGCTTTGATGGAGCGTTTTCTAGCGATAGTCGGCTCATTATCCTGCCTGTTTGGCGCGCTGGAGAAGAGCCTAGGGAGATAGACTTGCAAGAGCTTTTTGCCCACTATAATCCCCTACTTGCCACGCGCACACAACGCAATGGCAATGTCTTAGAAATCTATGATAATGACACATTGCTTACGACATTGACACAAGGCATAGTGATAGGGTTTGGCGCAGGGGATATTACCTACCAGCTACGGGGTGTAAAATGATGGGACCAATCTCTGTTATTGGGATTTTTTGCCTACTAGGTGCGCTTGTCTTTGTGCTCTTACTTCAATCACACCTCACAAAGCAAAAAAAGCTCATCATAGGCGCGATATTATCAGTCGTGCTTTTGCTAATTGGTGGATATAACTACACCCAATCAAAGCGCACAAGCATCACCACGCTCTTAGAAGAAGCATTTGAGTCTGGGCAGACGCTTGATTGCGAAGGATTTTTAGTGCATAAAAATGACTTCAGTCTCATTAGTCAAACCTACACACTCATTGGTAAAAATGGCACTCCCACTAGCAACATCATCATCTTGCTGGAAAAATGCAAGATTACAGAGCTTTCTAAGGAAGACACTGAGCTACTCAATGGTCATACAATTGAAGAAATAGGTAGAGAATAGGAGAAAATATGCCAATCTTAAACGACACACAAAAAGCGCAGATTCTAGCTCAAAGTAGGGTGATTGTCATTATTGGGCTCTCACCTGATCTTACAAAGCCTAGCCACAGAGTCGCTGCGTATTTGCAAGAGCAAGGCTATAGCATTATCCCCATTTATCCAAAAGGCGGGAAGATTCTAGGGCAAGAGACATTCCCTACCCTGCAAGAGTGCGCCCTATCTCTACGCGCTCAAAATATCGACATAGATATTATTAACATCTTTCGTAAAAGTGAAGCCCTACCCCAAATCGCCCAAGAGATTTTAGAGCTAAAGCTTAAGCCAAAGTGTGTTTGGGTGCAGCTAGGGCTGCATAATGCAGCAGCAAATGCTATGCTCACGCAAGCTGGGGTTACCTATGAAGAAGATAGCTGCATTAAGCTTGAGCACCAGAGACTTTGCTAGCTTAGCGCGCTAGCTTTTCACTCACCCACACCCGCTAGAATCTAAAACTTTCACTAGAATCTAAAACTTGGCATTATTTTTGCTGGTAGCTGCGTAAGACTTTTGAACTACTACAAGGAATGGTGATGAAGCTAAGGAAGCTAGTGCTTGTTTGCTTGAGTATTGGGCTTATGCAAGGTGCGGATATTAGGCTCAATGACGCTCCGGCAAACTCATTTCAAGATGCCTTTGAGCGTGGGCTGATTTATGGGCACGCAGGGCTACTCTTCCAGCAATCCATTGATAAAGCCCCCACCTATGGCGACATCAATCTAAGCCTTGGCTATGAATCCAGACGCTTTATGGGCTATAAATTTGGCGCAGAAATGTGGCTAATCCCCAAGCTTTATGAAGGAGTTGCTAACGACTTTAGAAAAAGCCAAACCTATTTTGAAATGTCCCAACTCTATGCAGACTACTATAATCAATACGAGCGTTTTGGTGGGACAATTGGACGATTTCGTATGGACGAAGAGTGGATCACGCACTTCAACGAGGGGCTTTCTCTAAGCTATGATCAAATCCCTAATCTCTCACTAGCATTTGCGTGGTCTTTAAGGAATGCCTACATCACTCCGCATTTCTCACAAAACTACAAAGTATTTGGCGAGTATCAAAGCGGTAAAGTAGGGAAATGGACAGGTGGGGCATTTTATCTGCGCGCGAAGCTCTCTATCCCACAAGCCCCAATCACTCTCACCCCCTACATTTACCTTGTGCCAGATTTCTTCGTGGCACCCGGGCTCAAGGGCGAGCTTGATCTCCCCATTACTAAGAGAATCTTGTTTAAAGGTATGATACATCTTACTTCTTATGTCGAGCTAAATGACCAGCGCAAGGCACTCAATAGCAGTGGTGGTGGGATCATCTGGGCAGAAGGTGGCGTTGATATGTCGTGGATACGCATTGGTGCTGGTATCATCAACACGCCAAAAGGCGGGGCGATCTATATCGATGGCTTTGGGCAAAAAACCCCTTTTGAGCGAGCTGATGGGGTGTTCTACTACAATGCTACAACCCCTTATGTCTTTGTCTCAGCGGATTTGTGGAAATATGTCAGTCTCTATGGAGCTTTTAGGACAAGCATCCTTGACTCTCAAAGTGTTTTAAACTGGGAAGCTAGAATGGACATCACCCCCATACAAAATGTGCGAATGGGCATAAGCGCACTTGGTGTAAGTAACCCAACACAAGCACCATCAAAATTTGGACAAAACCTTGGAAGCTATATGATTTTCCGCGGCTATGTGGAGTATCATTTTTAAGCCTTGCTAATGCAATCTACATAGATTCTAGTGCTTGATGTAAGATTTTACACGCTTGCCATTGCCTATGGCTTTGTAGCTTCTTGCACATACCTTAATCGGCTACTATGCTATAATCGCAAAATACTTACATATTTAAGGATTCCAATGCTAAACAAAAAGATTCTAGTAACTGGAGGGGCGGGGTTTTTAGGCTCACATTTATGCGAGAGATTATTAAATCGCGGTGATGAAGTGCTGTGCGTGGATAATCTATTCACCGGCACAAAGCAAAATATTCTACACCTTTTATCAAATCCTAGATTTGAGTTTATGCGACACGATGTAACTTTCCCGCTGTATGTGGAGGTTGATGAGATTTATAATCTTGCTTGTCCAGCAAGTCCGGTGCATTATCAGTTTGACCCTGTGCAAACGACGAAAACTTCTGTAATGGGGGCGATCAATATGCTAGGGCTTGCTAAACGCGTGAAAGCAAAGATTCTACAAGCTTCCACAAGCGAAGTCTATGGCGATCCTGAAATCCACCCGCAAGTAGAATCTTATAAAGGTTCAGTCAATCCTATCGGCATAAGGGCGTGTTATGATGAGGGCAAAAGGTGTGCGGAGACGCTATTTTTTGACTATCAAAGGCAGCATAATCTAAACATCAAAGTAATGCGGATTTTTAATACCTATGGTCCTAGAATGCACCCAAATGATGGGCGAGTGGTGAGTAACTTTATCATTCAAGCGTTGCGTGGGGAGGACATTACCATTTATGGCGATGGGAGTCAAACGCGGAGCTTTTGCTATGTAGATGATTTGATTAGCGGAATGATTGCTCTTATGGATAGCAAAGATGGATTCTATGGACCGGTAAATATCGGCAACCCACACGAATTTAGTATGCTAGAACTCGCACAAAATGTGCTTGAGCTTACAGAATCTAAATCAAAGCTTGTATTTCTCCCCTTACCCCAAGATGATCCCAAGCAACGCCAACCAGACATAACCCTAGCCAAAAAAGAGCTAAACTTTAGTCCAAAAGTGCAGTTAAGAGAGGGACTAGAAAAGACCATTGCGTATTTTAGAGGGATTGTGTAGTGCAGCAATTTATCCGCAATTTTTCTATCATAGCCCACATCGATCACGGCAAATCCACCCTTGCCGATAGGCTTATCCAAGAGTGTGGGGCGGTGAGCGAGCGTGAAATGACCGCGCAAATTATGGATACTATGGATATAGAAAAGGAGCGCGGCATTACCATTAAAGCCCAATCTGTGCGCTTACACTATGTCTATCAAGGACAAGAATATATCCTAAATCTCATCGACACGCCCGGGCATGTGGATTTTAGCTACGAAGTCTCGCGCTCTCTTAGCTCCTGTGAAGGCGCACTACTTGTCGTAGATGCTACCCAAGGCGTAGAAGCCCAAACAATCGCCAATGTCTATATCGCCCTTGATAATAACCTAGAAATTCTCCCAGTGGTAAATAAAATCGACCTCCCAGCAGCCGATGTGCCAAAGGTGTGCAGCGAGATTGAAGAAAGCATAGGGCTTGACTGCTCCAATGCCCTAAGCGTGAGTGCCAAAAGCGGCGTAGGCATAGCCGAGCTACTAGAATCCATCGTGCGCAAAATCCCCGCCCCAAGTGGCGAGCCAAATGCGCCTACAAAAGCCCTTATCTATGATAGCTGGTTTGATAACTACTTAGGTGCGCTAGCTCTGGTGCGGCTTAAAGATGGCAGCCTAGCAAAGGGGCAGAGCGTGCTTGTGATGAGTAGTCAAAAGACTTATGAGATTTTAGGGCTTTACTATCCCCACCCTGTGCAGAAAATCCCCACCGATAGGATTGAATGCGGCGAAATAGGGATCATCTCTCTTGGGGTAAAGTCTTTGACAGATTTAGCAGTAGGCGATACGATTACTGATGCGCAAACCCCCATACAAACACCAATAGAAGGCTTCAAGCCTGCCAAGCCCTTTGTCTTTGCTGGAATCTATCCCATTGAGACAGATAAGTTTGAAGAGCTGCGCGAGGCGTTGAAAAAGCTCAAACTCAATGACTCCGCCCTAAGCTTTGAGCCAGAGACTTCTGTGGCATTAGGCTATGGATTTCGCGTAGGGTTTTTGGGGCTTTTGCATATGGAGGTTGTCAAAGAGCGGCTGGAGAGGGAGTTTGGGCTAAGTCTCATCGCCACAGCACCCACGGTGGTGTATGAAGTCTATCTCACCGATGGCTCTATGATAGAAGTGCAAAATCCAAGCGAGCTGCCCGAAGTGCAGAAAATTGATCACATCAAAGAGCCCTATGTCCGCGCTAGTATCATCACGCCAAGCGAATTTGTGGGCAATATCATCACACTTCTGGCAAATCGCCGCGGCGTGCAGGAGAAAATGGACTACATCACACAAGATCGCGTGCTACTAGAGTATGCCCTACCTAGCAATGAGATTGTAATGGACTTTTATGACAAGCTAAAATCCTGCACCAAAGGCTACGCGAGCTTTGACTATGAGCCTATCGAGTATCGAAGTGGGGATTTGGTGCGGCTTGATATACGCGTAGCAGGCGAGATTGTCGATGCGCTCTCAATCATTGTGGAGAAGTCCAAATCCTACGAAAAGGGGCGTGCGCTTGTAGAGTCGATGAAAGACCTTATCCCGCGCCAGCTCTTTGAAGTAGCCATTCAAGCAAGCATTGGCTCAAAGATTATTGCGCGCGAGAGTGTGCGCTCTGTTGGCAAAAATGTAACCGCTAAATGCTATGGCGGGGATATAACAAGAAAGCGCAAACTCCTAGAGAAACAAAAAGAGGGCAAAAAGCGTCTAAAATCTATCGGTAAAGTTGATTTACCGCAAGAAGCATTTCTCGCGGTGCTAAAAATTGATTAAAGTAGATTCTAGCGGAATCAAACACTAGAATCTAGGCAAGCTATGGAGCCACTAGCCTGCGCAATTAGGCTAGCTTTAACATTAGAGCTTAGAAACGATTGCTTCTGTATCTTGAGCGATGATAAGCTCTTCATTTGTTGGGATTACACATACTTTGACCTTAGAATCCGCAGTGGAGATGATGGCTTCTTGCCCGCAGACATTATTAGCTTCTGTATCAAGCTTCACGCCTAAAAACTCCAAATGCTCCACAATCATTCCTCGGATAAATTTTGCATTCTCACCTACGCCACCACAGAAGCTAATCGCATCTACACCAATAAGCACCGCACAATATGAGCCGATGTATTTTAAAACACGATATGCAAATGCAGCTCGAGCTAATTTAGCACGCTCACCGCCCTTAAGATCAGCATCTAAAAGATCCCTAAAATCACTTGATAGCCCAGAGATCCCAAGCACGCCGGATTTTTTATTTAAAATATTGACAACTTCCTTTGTGCTTAGCTTTTCTCTATCGGCAATATACTCCAAAATAGCCGGGTCTAAATCCCCGCTTCTTGTCCCCATAATCAGTCCTTCAAGTGGTGTTAGCCCCATACTTGTATCGACAGATTTGCCATTTTTAATCGCAGATATTGATGAGCCATTGCCCAAATGGCAGACGATAATCTTAGAGTTGTGATAATCTAGACCTAGAAACTCCGCAGTTCGGCGCGAGACATACTTGTGGCTTGTGCCGTGGAACCCATACCTGCGCACCCTATGCTTCTCATACCACTCATAAGGAACGCCATAGACATATGCTCTAGGTGGCATACTTTGATGAAATGCTGTGTCAAATACGCCAACCATAGGGACATTTGGCATAAGCTCTTGGCAAGCACGCACGCCAATAATATTAGCAGGATTATGCAGTGGGGCTAGCATTGAGCATTCTGCGACTTCATTTAAAACCCTCTCATCAATAAGCACCGACTCTTTAAAAGTCTCCCCGCCATGCACAATTCTATGCCCCACAGCAGAAATCTCTGTCAGTGAGCCAATCACGCCTTTATTCTTATCTACCAGACATTGCAGCACAAGCTGTATGGCTTTAGCGTGGGATTCTATAGGTGTGCTTATGCTCGTTTTCTCTCCATTTTCATTTTTGTAGCTAATCTCACTCCCATCAAGACTGATACGATCACATATACCAGATGCGAGCACCTTGCTTGTAGAAGTCTGTATAAGCTGAAATTTTAGCGATGAGCTTCCGCAGTTGATAACTAAGACATTCATAATCTCTCTCCTTAGTAAGATTGACGCATAAAGCCTAATACATAAGCCAGCCTTAAAGCGACCACGATTTAGTGTAAGAGATTTCCGCTTAATACACAAAAATTTACAAAATCCATTTGGGTTTTTGTGTATTTTTAACACACTTTTAACACAAACTCACAAAACAGCATAGGAATGGCAAAAATAAAGTGGCGAAATCATAAAAACTAGTGGCATATTGGAGGATATGTGTTTAGATTCTACGCATTTATAAATATGGCTATGGCAAAAGCGTGCGATCAATCAGCCCACTTGGAAGTGCTAGAGAAGCGATCAGTTTAGATTCTAGTGCGCGGTGCTCGCCATTGTCCCTTTCGTGATCAAAGCCTAGTAGATGTAGTAACCCGTGCAAAAAAAGCAAGCACAACTCATCATAAAGGCTATGATGATACCGCTCACTTATCATCTGAGCTAAAGGAAGATTGATAGCAATGCTCCCCAAAGGGACTTCTGGCATAAAATCCAGCCCACTAGAATCTCTAGCAAAATCCAGTGGCGCAAGCGGGAAGCTTAGCACATCAGTGGCATAATCCTTACCCATAAAATCAACATTGAGCGAGTGCATATACTCTTTAGAGCAAAGAAGCAGCTCAATATCCTTATGCAAGAGAGTGGGCGCGTGTGTAGCCAAGCTAGCGGCAGCTTGCTCTAGCGCAGCTTGAAGCCTTGCTTGCAAGGCTTGCAAAAAGCTAGAATCTAACTTTTGCGTGGAGTCGATAATTTGTAGCATATACAGCCTTAATAAGTAATCTTTAACTATAGATTCTAGCTCTACAACAAGCCTAGTATTTATATCCCACTTTGCTAGACACCTACCTTGGGCAAATAGATCCTAAACTCTTTGTCCTTGGCATTAAGCTCTATCCGCCCGGAATGCGCGTGGATAATCTGGCTAGAGAGTGCTAGCCCTAAGCCATTGCCTTTAAGCTTAGTGGTCGCAAATGGCTCAAAGAGAATATTTGGGTCATCAAAAGGCTTACCATTATCCTTAATCAAAAAGCACACTTGCCCCTGCACAACATCGCCTTGTATCAATATCGTGCCATCTTCGCTCTCACTCTCTTCAATCGCATCAATGGCATTAAATAAGAAATTTTGCAAAGCGATGAGCATTAAGTCTTTATCCATATACGCAATCTTATCGGCAAATGTATAGATAAAATCTATATGCTTGCTAAAGCTATAGCTCTTTACCAATGCCTGCAGCTCATCTTGTAGCTCGCAGATTCTCATCGGCTGCTTATTAGCACTAATCCCTTTAGAAAACAACAATGTCGCCTTAATAATGCGCTCCACGCGAAATATCGATTTTTGCAGCTCATCAATTAGTGGGATTTGTGATTCTCGTGCGGATTTATGCAATGCAGAAGCCAAGATTGATATAGAGCCGATAGGATTGCGGATTTCGTGTGCTAAGTGCGCAGAAATCTGCCCCATAGATGCAAGCCTAGCCTGACGCTTTTGGCTTGTAATATCTGTGGCAGTGATAAGCAGGCGGTTTTGGAAAGAGCCTGTTTGCACAAGGAAAATCCTCTTATCATACTCGACTTCAAGCTCGCTATCTACTCCATTGCCAGCTTTGTGCTTATAGTGGGGCTTTTTTGCCTGTATAGAATCTAATATCGGGGAAATATCTATCGCACGCGTGTTGCGGTAAAAAAAGCTGCCATCGTGATTATAAACCCAAATCGCTTGCGGCAGCGTCTCAATGAGCCATTCATACAAGGCTTTAGCATCTTTGACATCTTTTTCGTAGCGGTAGCTGATATTGATAAACTCTTCCAAAAGCTGCTTGATATTCTCTGGATTTTCTTGGATTTCGCGTAAAAAATCCTGCCCAGCCTTATCATCACCATCAGTGTCGGTAAAAGTTAGTGGCGACTTTTTGGAGCTAGAATCCATAGAATCTAGGGTGTTTGTATCGTTATGTGGCTTCAATTTATAGCTTCTCTATGTGGTGTGTGTGTAATGCGCGGGATATTTAAGGTCGCCCACCACCCTAGGGTAGGTAGGCATTAGGGACTGCAGCTACTTTTTCAAAGTTGGGATATATTTTGCAAGCGCATCAATCTCTTCATCGCTTAATGCTGCTGCTTGCCCCCACATCGTAGCACCAAGACCAAAGTGGTTTAGGGTCTTTGCTTTATAGCCTAGAAGATCGTTTTTAATCTCTTCTTCTGTCATTGTGTTTGTGATTTTACTTTTACCAAGTGCTTGTTTTTCCATATTGGCTCCGTGGCAAGCTTGGCATTTTGTCTTAATAATATCTGCTGGTTCAGCAGCATTAAGAGCGACTGCGCAGCCCAAAATCCCCAATGTAGCGACAAGTTTTTGCTGAAGTGTTTTCATAACCTTCTCCTTTAGTGAATGTGAGCCTAGATTCTACAACGAAAAAATAAATAAATGCCATATTTTATTTTATGCGCAAAACATATTTCATATCAGCAGGGGTGCTTTAGCTTGTAGGTAGCCTTTGTGGAATTATTTTTGCTTAAACTCTCCGTATGAATACGCGCCAGTTTTTAAGGAGAAACAATGACTGCAAGAACGCACAAACAATGGCACCGCTGCATAATGACCGCGATTATCTCGCTACTTTTTAGCACACACATCTACGCAGAAAAAATAGGCGATATAGCTAGCATCGTAGGTGTGCGGGGCAACCAGCTCATAGGCTATGGGCTAGTAATTGGGCTCAATGGCACAGGCGATAAAACTAGCTCAAAATTTACTATGCAATCCATTGCCAATATGCTTGAAGGAGTAAATGTCAAAGTAAGCCCTGATAGCATTAAATCCAAAAATGTCGCTGCGGTAGTCGTTACAGCAAATCTTCCGCCATTTGCTAGGCAGGGCGATAAGCTTGATATACAAATCTCCTCCATAGGCGATGCCAAATCCCTAGAATCTGGGATTTTGGTGATGACTCCACTTACTGCAGTAGATGGCAATATCTATGCCATCGCGCAAGGTGCGGTAACCACAGGCAGCTCGGCTAATCTCTTAAGTGCGACTATCGCGCAAGGTGCGGTAGTGGAGCGAGAAGTAGCCTACAATCTAAGCAACCAGCAAGATTTAACCCTAAGCCTAAAAAGCGCGAACTTCCAAAACGCCATCAAGGTCCAGCAAGTGCTAAATAGCACCTTTGGCGAGCAGAGTGCCATAGCCATAGACTCTCGCACCATAAAGCTCAATCGCCCGGAGAATCTAACACCCGTGGAGTTTGTCGCCCTACTCCAAGAAGTGCAAATAGACTACACAATAGGAAATAAAATCATCATCGATGAAAAGTCGGGCACCATTGTCGCAGGGATCGACATCCCCGTGCGCCCGGTAGTGGTAACAAGCGGGGATATTACGCTAAAAATCACTAATGAGCCACTCCTTGATGAAAAGGGTGCGCAAAAGCTAGACTCCACGACAAGCTTTGATCCAAATAGCACGACAATTAGTGCCAGCGAGCCAAACACCACTATATCTAATGTCGTCAAAGCTTTGCAAAAAATGGGTGCGAGCCCAAAAAGTATGATCTCTATCCTAGAAGCTATGCGCCAAAGCGGTGCGATCGCTGCACCGATAGAGATTCTATAAGGATTCTACCTAGCTAGAAGCACTAGAATCTACTTTTATGCAACAAAC
This sequence comes from Helicobacter canis, assembly GCF_008693005.1. Taxonomy (GTDB): domain Bacteria; phylum Campylobacterota; class Campylobacteria; order Campylobacterales; family Helicobacteraceae; genus Helicobacter_B; species Helicobacter_B canis. Next base: position 58,918 of record NZ_VXKE01000022.1, read on the forward strand.
ACAAAGGAGATGTAATGAAAATCGATACAAGCAGCACTCTAGCAGCATACCAAGCAAGCAAAACACCCAACATTAGCAAAAACAACAGCGATGAAAAGCTACGAGAGCAAACTGATGCCTTTGAAGCGATTTTGCTAAAGTTTATGCTAGATACTTCGCTTAATCTTGAGAGCCCGCTCTACCCTAAGCAGCCCGGTAGCGAGATTTACCAAGGAATGTATAAAGACACGCTTGCCCAGCATCTCTCTGGAGGCTTTGGATACAGCCAAGCTCTCTTTGACTGGCTAAAGGAGCAGCAAAGGGGCTAAGCCTCACAACCCTTGCGCTGTTTTATAATGCTTTTATATAATTAGCATAAAACTTGCTGAAGGATTGCAGTGATACAGCATATTACACACAACGACAAGACTCTCTCAATTATTATCCGCCATAATTTTCACAAAGATGGGATAGAGTTTTTCACTCCCAATGATTTTTCGCAACAATTAGCCTATATGAAGCGTCCTAAAGACTATCTTATCCCGCCACATATCCATAATGCTGTGCCTAGAGAAGTGCTCTACACAAAAGAAGTGTTATTTATCAAAAGCGGCAGAGTGCGAGTGGATTTCTATGATGATGACAAAAACTATCTCAAAAGCTCTATACTTGAGCAAGGCGATGTGATACTGCTTGCCTTTGGGGGACATGGATTCTATATGCTGGAAGAGAGCGAGATTATAGAAGTCAAGCAGGGACCGTATGCTGGCGAGCAAGATAAAGTGCGATTTGAATCAATAGATGATACTAATGTAAGGATAGAGCAATGATACCAGTCAATGAACCGCTACTTAATGGCAAAGAGAAGCAATATCTAGTTGAATGTATCGATACGGGCTGGATAAGCTCTGAAGGACCATTTGTTAAGCGTTTTGAAGATGAGTTTGCCAAAAAAATTGGGCGAAAATATGCCGTTAGCGTGTGCAATGGCACTGCAGCACTTGATATTGCCATAGAGTCTTTGGAGTTACAAAAGGGTGATGAAGTCATTATGCCGACTTTTACAATCATTTCTTGTATCAATGCCATTGTGCGATTAGGTTTAAAGCCGGTTTTGGTGGATAGTGATCCACTCACTTGGAATATGGATGTAGCTCAAATAGAATCTAAGATTACCCCGCAAACAAAAGCTATTATGATTGTTCATATTTATGGGCTTCCTGTGGATTATTTTCCTATTTTTGAACTTGCCACAAAATATAACTTAAAAATTATTGAAGATGCTGCAGAAGCACACGGACAAAAATACCACGATAAATATTGTGGTAACCTAGGAGATATTAGCACTTTTAGTTTCTATCCCAACAAGCATATTACAACCGGTGAAGGCGGTATGGTGCTAACCGATAATGAGCAGCTATACAACAAGCTTCTTTCCTTACGGAATCTAGGATTTGCCCCACCGCGCAGATTTATCCACCACGAGCTAGGATACAATATGCGGCTTACTAATATGCAAGCCGCACTTGGCTTAGCTCAGCTTGAACGACTTGATGAATTTGTGCAAAGAAAGCGCAATATGGGTAGAATCTATACGGAGCTTTTGCAAGACTTGCAGGACATCGTGCAGCTACCTCTTCCACAGACATCGTATGCTGAAAATGTCTATTGGGTATATGGTATCGTGCTTAAAGATTGCATTAAAATGAATGCACAAGAAGCAATGGACAAGCTTGCCAAAAAAGGCGTAGGCACGCGCCCTTTCTTTTACCCTATGCACCAACAGCCCGTACTTAAACAAATGGGTTTCTTCATAAACGAAGCCTACCCCATAGCTGAGAATCTAGGCGAAAGAGGATTCTATCTCCCTAGCGGATTGGCTTTGGAAGAAAAAGATATGCACATTGTGGCAAATACATTAAAGGAGATTTTGCGATGAATCCTCTACACTTCATAAAAATGGCAATAAAAAGAGCGGTATGGTTTATGCGTGATGTAAGATCGCATTATTTCTTTACAAGCCCTAGAGCTTTTGGTTGTAGCAGAGGTGTATTTGAAAGTTTTGCACAAGCGGTTAAGTCAGCACCAAAATATGCTAAGACCGACTATACAGAGCAGACCGAAGAAAAGTCATTTCATAACTTTCTTAGTGGTTTTAGCACTAAAATCGCTGATTATGAATATCCAGCTTTTTATCATCTTGGTAATATTTTGGCGAAAAATCCCCAAGCAAAAATACTCGATTTGGGGGGGGATTTGGGGGGCATTATTTCCGCTATTGCCACCACACTAAAACCACCCCAAATTGGCAAGTTTGTGAAATAGCCCATAAAGTGAAGTTTGGCGATCAAGTAATTTCTCATTTTAAGGCTTCGACACTTTCTTTCACGCAAAATCCTAGCGAGCATTATGATGTATTTTTCTCATCTGGCGCAATACAATATGTCGAGCAGTATAGATCATTACTACATACCCTTTTACACAAGAATACGGGGGGGGGGGGGGGGAAAAACCCAAATCTTTTTAAAAAGATTTCTTGTGAAAAAAA
>NZ_VXKE01000023.1 GCF_008693005.1 Helicobacter canis
CGGCTTGGACTGCAGGACGACAAACCCCGTGGCGAGTGGGCCCGGAATAACCCACATACTTCTAGAAAGAGTTCCTGTGCAAAACAACAGCAAAGCTTTTGTAACGCTTCAAAATAGCGGCTCTTTCTACCACCCACAAGTTATATTTAACAAAAAAGATTTTTTAGATTTTTTTAAAGATCTAGGCTTTGTGCTTATTGATGAGTGGAACGACTATGTCGATAGTGCGATAATTCCTTTTCATAGAGATATTTCAGCCAACAATTATCAAGGATTTTATTTGCAAAACAAATTTAAATCAAACTTGATATAATCCCAAGCATTTCTACTTGCAAGGAGACCTTAATGCTTTCACGGATCAAAAATTTTGTTAAAACCCGCTCTCTTTTACAAAGAGCAGACATTGCCTTTTCTCGTGGGGCACTCAATGCCACCTTACGCAATATAGAGCCAACTAATCCTATCAGCTGGGAGTTTCAGGCATTTTCACAAAATGGCGAAGATGGAATTATCGACTATCTATGTAGCAAAATCACTCGCCCAAATCGTTATTTCTTAGAAATTGGTTCATCAAATGGGCTAGAAAACAATACTGCATTTTTGGCTTATTCTCGACTTTTTAGTGGGATTATGGTTGATGCAAATACGGGGGGGGGGGGAATCCATCTCTCAAGTCTCTTTAGCTTAGGCGTAGAGGTTGTAGAGAAATTTATTGATAAGCATAATATCCACGAACTCCTTGAAATGTGTCTTTATAGGGATATGGATGTATTTTGCATTGATATTGATGGGAATGACTATTATATGATGAAGCTATTTTTAGATTCTGGTTTCAGTCCTTCTATTATTGTTGCAGAATACAACTCAACCTATGGTCCAGACAAATCCATAACAATCCAATATCGTGATGACTTCTCTTACTCTCTCGCCCATCCAACAATGCTTTACTATGGTGTATCAGTAGAGGCGTGGAAAAGATTTTTAAGCAAATATGGATATAAATTCATCACTTGCGATAGTCGTGGGGTTAATGCGTTTTTTGTCAAGATGGATAGATTTGAGCAATCATTCCTAGACAATATTAAAGGATTGGAGTATCAAGAAAACTTCTATGAGCTTAGAAAGTTTAAAATGCCAAATCACGAGCGTTTCAAGCTTATACAAGATATGGAATTTGTCGAAATAAGCTAATTTATCGGTATTTTACGCTAGTATTTCCCAAAAATTTGGTGAGATACTATGGCTTCATTTGATCAAGATTATGCAAGATATTATGATTTGCTTTATGGTGATAAAGATTACGAAAAAGAAGCTGCCTATATCCACGATTTGATCCAGCGATTTGCCCCAAAGGCTCAAAGGATTCTAGAGCTTGGGTGTGGTAGCGGAAAATATACTTCTATCCTTGCAAAGTATGGCTACGATATGTGCGGCTTGGATTTATCTGCATCAATGATTGATATAGCACAGCAAAAGTATCCGCGTATTCCTTTCAAGGTGGCAAATATCAAAGACTTCGCCCTAGATGAAAAATTTGATGTCATCATCTCATTTTTCCATGTTATGAGCTATCAATGTAGTAATGAATCCTTGTGTGCTTCATTTGCCAATGTTTTCAAACACCTTAAGCCTAATGGAGTTTTTTTATTTGACTGCTGGTATGGTCCTGCGGTCTTACACGAAAAGCCAAGCATTAGGATTAAGCGAGTGAGTGATGGACAAGTTTCTATCACGCGTTTAGCAGAGCCTGTTTTGCATCCTGATGAAAATATCGTTGATGTTAATTATGAAATCATTGTCAATACACCCAATCAACCTACACAAACTTTCAAGGAGACCCATAAAATGCGCTATTTTTTCACTCCAGAAATAGATCTTTTGGCAAAACAAAGTGGCTTTAAACTAGAATCTAGCGAAGAGTTTCTTAGCGGGAAAAAGCTTGATTTTAGCTGTTGGGGGGGGGCGTATTGTCTCAGAAAGCCCAAATGAAATCCCTACTCATTATCCACCCAGATGGCAATATTTATGACAACCATAATTTCTATGAAATGGTTGAGTTTTTAAGAAAATCTTATAAGGTAACCATTCTCACAATAGCCCACAAAGGTGGAAAAAACAAGCATAATGATGAGTTTGGTCGCTATATCATTTACTATTTTCGTGGCTGGAGAAGGCTATTTAAATACTTTGACTCCAATACACTGCGTTATATTTTTCTTAATATTTACCTTTTTGGTAGGAGAAAGTATGACCTTATCATAGGTGTGGATAGAGAATCCATTATTCAAGCCTCCATTCTCTCTAAAATGACCAAAACACCTTATGCGTTGCTTTCGTATGAGATATTTTTTGAAGATGAGACAAGTGCTAAGTTTAAGCAAAAAGAGCGAAAAGCGTGTCAAAATATATCGTTTGCTATAGTGCAAGATGAGCTACGCAGAGTGCATTTGTGTGAGCAAAACCATATTCCTAAAGAGAAAGTTATGCTTATGCCTGTGGCTGCTGGAGTAGCAAAGTCCCACCCAAATACATACTTTTTACACGACCATTTGCATATTTCTAGAGATAAGAAGATTTTACTTTATGCTGGAGGGATTGATGGCTGGAGTGGATTCCCGGCATTGTTTTATATCCTAGAATCTATGCTTCCAGATGATTGGGTATTTGTTATACATTTTAAACACCCGGGCATAGCTAAAAGTAAGCCTAATTTTGAGTTAAAGAAAGTGTATTACTCTGAAACCTATCTTCCTACTTATCACGACTTTTCTAAGCTTTTATATAGTGCTGATTTGGGACTAGTATGCTACTATCCAGATTTTATGGATGTATATCGCGGTAAAAACATTGGCTATATTGGCTTATCATCTGGCAAATTCAATACTTATTTACAGCACGGCTTACCCATTTTAGCTATCCACCCATCATATCTTGCCAAGCTCACAAAGCAATATAAGCTTGGTATTGGGACGACTGATCTGCGAGCGATTAACCTAACAAACTTCAAAAAAGAAGAGTATGGACAAAATTGCCTCGATTTTTTTGACAAATTTTTATCATTTGAAACTTGTAAAGATGAACTTGTAAGGCGTATAGAAAATGCTCTAGGGGGGGGGGCGCAATATAAACCAATAATCGCCGATGTCCTATCTTTTGTAAGCGAGAGCTATCGTTGCAGCTTCTCCTATGATCACTTGGGAAGTGCAGCATGATTGGCAAAAAGCTGCGTGTTGCCTGTGTATTTGAGGGGGAACTGACTGTGGGTGGTGGATTCCAACAGCCTTTGAGTGTGCTAAAAGAGATTTATCATAATTGTAATTTTGATTGCATCCCGATTGTATTTTCCAAACAAAATCAACAAATACTCCATACTCTTAATATAGAATCTATCCTTTGTCATAGGGGGTTATTATCTAGGATAAAAGAGTTTTTTATTAAGCATTCGATAATTAAATATTTTCTACATCGCATAAGAATACTAAGCGCATTAGAAAAAGTGCTTTTTGCACAAAATATAGATATTTGCTACTTTCTTACTCCATCAAGTCAGTGCCTTAGCCTGTCTCAACACCATTTTATTTTTACAATCTGGGATCTATCGCATAGAGATTTTGTAGAATTTCCAGAAGTTTATCACAATAATGAGTTTAACAACAGAGAATTTCTCTATCGCAATGCTATCCACAAAGCTGTAGCTGTTATCACTGATTCTGAATATGGGCGTCACAATGCCATAACATACTATAATGCTTCGCCACATAGAATCTATGCCTGCCACTTTGCTCCGTCTATCAATACAACAGATGAAAATATCCCCTCTAATATAAATATCAAAGAAAAATACAATATATCCGGTGACTACATCTACTATCCTGCACAATTTTGGTCGCATAAAAATCATATCTATATATTAGAAGCCTTGCAGATTCTTAAAAATGAAGGAATTTGTATCAACGCTATTTTTAGTGGATCTAATAGGGGTAACCTTGAATATATCCTTGAAATGGCTAAAGCAATGGGGCTTGAAGACCTTGTCCATTATATTGGCTTTGCACCAAATAATGAAATTAAATCTCTCTATACACAATCTCTAGCATTAGTTATGCCAACTTATTTTGGACCAACCAATATCCCCCCACTTGAAGCCTTTAGCCTAGGGGTGCCAGCAATCTACTCCAACCTACCTGATTTAAAAGAGCAAGTAGGCGATGCGGCTCTGCTATGCGATTTGCGCGATCCTGCAAGCCTGGCACAGCAAATCAAACTTCTTCTTCACAATACAAACCTAAGAGAAGAGCTTGCTCAAAAAGGAGTAGAACAACTAGCCAAGCTCAATGCCACAAGCATAATGGACATTCTCTCCGCAATCCTTGAAGATTTTCACATAAAACGCAAATGCTGGAGATAAATAAACTAATCTAAAATCCGCACTTCTGGCTCTAGATAGATCCCAAAGCGATCTTGCACTTTTTTTTGCGCGTATTCTATTACCCAGAGTGCATCTTCGAAGCTCGCTCCACCTTTATGCGCTAAAAAATTCGCGTGCTGCTCGCTAAAGCCTACGCCATTTTTCATAAAGCCCTTTAGCCCGGCTAGCTCCAGCAATCTGCCCGCATAATCTCCGCTAGGATTTTTAAAGCAGCTGCCACAGCTAGGAAGCTTAGGGTGAGTTTTTCTCATCATCTTGCAAGCTTGCAGCACCTCTTCCCTAAACCCCAGCTTCTTCCTAAAACGCACAGCACTAATAAGCCCGCAAATCGCGCTGCGCCTGTATGCAAGCCCCAAATCCTGCCTCCAAACACCATTGACACAGGCGCTTAGCACAACATCTTTCATCTCATACTGCTTCATACCAGCATTCATCATCAAAAGTCCCCCAGCACTCCCCGGTAACGCCTGCAAAAACTCTAACCCGCACAAATTATGCTTGCGGAAAAATGCAAATATTTTCCCGCTTGGCGTCATTGCCCCCACTTCTACCCACTCTTCACTCTCCAAAATATAATCAAACTCTTTACTCAGCATTGCGAGATTTGGTGCATTTGGCGAGACCAGCAAATTATATGCGTGCCCTATATAGCGATATTCCTGCATTGTGCTAAAGTGCTCTTCATCGCTCTTTTCCAGCACCACAACAGGCGTTACTCCACCGATTTTTAGACTACTATATTTGGCAAAATCTATATTGTATTCGCGCATACTAGCTAATGAATCTTGGAATTAGCTCAATGATATTTTTTGTATAATCTGTAAGCATTGTAAGCATCCAAGGCATTGTGAAAATAATCACCGCGATAACGCCCAAAATCTTAGGCACAAACGACAGCGTCATTTCATTGATCTGTGTTGTCGCTTGAAAAATGCTAATCAAAAGCCCTATCACAAGCCCTGTAGCTAGAATAGGCAGAGAAATAAGCAATGTAATCTTATAAGTCTCAATGGCTAATGCCATCAGCTGTCCTTCCATATCAATCCTTACTGCCTATACTAGAATCCACTTTTACCACGCTGAAGTATTTTTCCCCACCTTGATAATATTAATCTCATTATCCCACACCACAAGCCCGCTCTTTAGATCAGTAAGAGTGAGTAAAAAAAAGTAATCCACTCTTTGCTTAGATTTTACCTTTGTATTACGCTGGATAATCTTCCCAGATAGCGACAGCTCAGGAGCTATGATATTGCCTTTTTCCGGGACCCCATATTGATTGACTTCATCATCTCCGCGCGCACCTCGCACAGATTCTAGCATTTTATCCTTACTGCCACCGCTCCCTGCAAATGCCATTGTTAGGATAAATTTCCCACTATTGCGCATATCGCGCGTAATTTTACGCGTAAGCTCTTGAGTAGAAAAATGTTGCATAGTGTCGTTAATCACATCAGAAATCGCAAGCACTTTAGGCTTTGAGAGCCCAGCCAGAGAGCGCACATAGCCACTCTCTAAAAGCGACTTAGTATTATCACTCGCTGCTTTCTCTAAATCGTGATAATCAATCCCTAAAGAAGAATACTCTTTAGATTCTGCATTATCCACATACTGCACACCACCGCAACCACATAGTATAAACCCAGCCACCAAAGCCCAGCAAGCCGCCCACTTCATCATCACACCTATTTTAGTGTCGCTTCAAGATCTGCTATGCGCTTCCAAGTAGCCACCACAGAATCTGGATTTAAAGAAATAGAGCTAATGCCCTCTTTTACCAAAAATTCCGCTATCTCTGGATAGTCGCTAGGAGCTTGCCCACAGATCCCGCAGTATTTATTATGCTTTTTACACGCAGCAATAGCACGCTTAAACATCTCTAGCATAGCGGGATTGCGCTCATCAAAGATGTGGCTTACAAGCTGACCATCTCTATCTACTCCAAGTGTGAGTTGAGTAAGATCATTTGAGCCAATGGAGAAGCCATCAAACATACTTAGAAAATCATCTGCCAAAATCACATTCACAGGTAGCTCACACATCACATAAATTTCTAAGCCATTCTTGCCAGATTCTAGCCCATTGCGGCGCATAATCTCAAGCACCTTTTTCCCCTCTTCTGGCGTGCGGAGAAACGGCACCATAACCTTCATATTGGTAAGCCCCATCTCTTCGCGCACTATACTAAGTGCCTCACACTCCCACTCAAACGCCGTGCGATAGAGATCAGAGTAGTAGCGGCTAGCCCCACGATAGCCGAGCATTGGATTTTCTTCCAAAGGCTCATAAGCTAGCCCGCCAATCATACCGCGGTATTCATTAGATTTAAAATCACTCACACGCACAATCACAGGCTTAGGATAAAACGCCGCAGAGATCATACCCATTCCCTCTGCGATCTTTTTGATGAAAAAGTCCTTAGGGCTCTCATAGCCAGAGACAAGCTTCTCTATCTCTTCCCTATCCTTTATGTCTTTTTTGCCATTTTGCAAATCAAGCAGAGCAAGCGGGTGAGCTTTGATTTGATTTAGGATAATATGCTCCATACGCGCAAGCCCCACCCCATCATTTGGCAGTTGTGAAAATCCAAATGCTTTCTCTGGGTTGCCAATATTCATATAGATTTTCGTCTTTGTCTGCCCAAGATTGCTAAGCTCGATAGTTTCAATCTCAAAGGGGTGGATTCCAGCATAGATATAGCCCTCTTCCCCCTCGGCACAAGATGCGGTAATTTCCATTCCCGTATAGAGTCTATCAGTCGCGCCCACTGCTCCAACAATAGCAGGCACGCCAATTTCTCGCGCCACGATTGCTGCGTGGCAGGTGCGCCCACCACGATTAGTGATAACAGCAGCTGCCTTTTTCATCGCTGGCTCCCAGTCTGGGTCGGTATTGTCTGTTACAAGAATCTCGCCTTCTTTAAAGGTATTCATATGCTCTAAATCATTGATGATGCGCACTTTCCCGTGCCCGATCTTTCCGCCAATTGCACGCCCTGTCAGTATTACCTCTCGCTCGACACTCCTGTCTTTGAAGCGGAATTTCTCTAATTTTTGCGCACAGCCATTTTTGCTCTTTTGACTCTGCACGGTTTCTGGGCGAGCTTGCACGATAAATATCTCTCCACTCTCGCCATCTTTAGACCACTCCATATCCATAGGGCGATACTCGCCTGCTTCTTTTGTGTAATGCTCCTCAATCTTTATCGCATAGCGCGCTAGTGTCAAAATATCTGCATCAGTGATAGAGAAAGTGCGCATTTCTTCTTGAGTGGTTTGGATATTTTTGGTGGGGTGTGGATCACCGGGCGTAGCATAGACCATTTTTTGATGTTTATGTCCTAGCTGCCGCTTGATAATGGGGCGTTTGCCCTCTTTGAGTGTAGGCTTAAAAACATAGAATTCATCAGGATTCACCGTCCCCCCTACGACATTTTCGCCTAGCCCCCAGCTAGAAGTGATAAACACCGCATCTTTAAAGCCTGTTTCTGTATCGATAGAAAACATCACCCCAGCACTGCCCTTATCCGCGCGCACCATTTTCTGCACACCCACAGATAACGCTACCTTAAAGTGATCAAACCCCCTAGAAGCTCGGTAGCTCACCGCCCTATCGGTAAAAAGCGAGGCAAAGCAGGATTTAATATAATGCACCAAATCTGTCTGCCCCTTTACGCTTAGATAAGTATCTTGCTGCCCTGCAAAGCTCGCATCAGGCAAGTCTTCCGCAGTAGCAGAGCTGCGCACAGCCACATCAGCATAAGTCATACCATACTCTTCACTCAAAATCCTATATGCTTCAAAAATCTCATCGCGCAAGTCAGGGGGCAGCGGTGTGCCAAAGATCAGCTCACGGATCTGCTTGGATCTAGTCTTAAGCACATCAATTTCTGTTACATCAACACCTGCGAGCAGATCGACTATCTTTTGCCGAATCCCACCAGAATCCAAAAGATACCAATACGCATCACTTGTGATAGCAAAGCCATTTGGCACCTTAATCCCAACAGGGACAAGCTCTTGGAACATCTCGCCAATGCTAGCATTTTTACCACCAACAAGCGGGACATCTTTATTATTGAGCTCTTTGAAAAACTTGATATACTTCATTCTCTCTCCTAGGGTATTTGGGTAATGTGGGCTCTTGCGACTCAAAAAAGTATATTGTAATTGATAAACCTTTAATAAACCTTAACAGATAAGCTTAATACAAATGCAAAGAATCAATTGCTACAATACCAAGCAACACCTAAATTACAGCACTTCAAGGACATCTTATGAGCAAGACATTTGTAATACAAGATATGCCAAGCGCGTTGCAAGCACACAAACTCTCCAATGATGACTACAAGCAGATTCTAGCGATTTTAGGGCGAGAGCCAAATCTTGTAGAGCTAGGGATTTTCTCGGCGATGTGGAGTGAGCATTGCAGCTACAAGTCCAGCAAAATCTACCTAAAGGGCTTCCCCACAAGCGCGCCTTGGGTCATTCAAGGTCCGGGCGAAAATGCCGGCGTAATCGACATAGGCGGAGGCTATGCAGCAGTGTTTAAAGTCGAGTCCCACAACCACCCTAGCTTCATTGAGCCTTATGCTGGGGCGGCAACGGGTGTGGGCGGGATTATGCGCGATATTTTCACAATGGGCGCGCGTCCAGTGGCAAGCTTGGATTCTATCCGCTTTGGTGAGATTTGGCGAGATGATGAAGTGGGCAGAAAGCATAAATCCTTGCTCAAAGGCGTGGTAGCTGGGATTGGTGGCTATGGGAATTGTATGGGCGTGCCAACTATTGGCGGGGAAACAAACTTTGAGCCCTGCTACAATGGCAATATTTTGGTCAATGCCTTTTGCCTAGGGATTGCCAAAGCGCAAGAGATTTTCTACGCCAAAGCGCAAGGCAATGGCAACCCGGTCTTATATGTAGGGAGTAAAACAGGACGCGATGGCTTGGGCGGGGCGGTGATGAGTAGCGATTCTTTTAGCCAAGATTCTAAAAGCCTGCGCCCAACGGTGCAAGTAGGCGACCCATTTACAGAAAAGCTTTTGCTTGAAGCCTGCTTAGAGCTTTTTACACAAGATTTAATCATCGGTATCCAAGATATGGGCGCAGCTGGGCTTACTAGCTCTAGCTTTGAGATGGCTGGGCGCAGTGGGAGCGGAATGCGACTCTACCTAGATAGAGTCCCTATGCGTGAAAGGGGTATGAACGCTTATGAGCTTATGCTAAGTGAGTCTCAAGAGAGGATGCTAATTTGTGCCAAAAAGGGAGCAGAGGAGCAAATCAAAGCGATTTTTGCGAAATGGGAGCTTGACTGCGAAGTGATTGGGGAAGTTACGCAAAGTGGCGATATGGAGCTATTTTGGGAGGAGCAAAAGGTAGCGCATATCCCCATTGCCCCCATCACAGAAAATGCCCCCATTCTTCATCTCCCCACCAAAGAGCCAAGCTATATACACACGCTCCGCAAGCTAAACCCACTAGAATCCATACAGCACCACACAGCGCAACATAGCCTTACAGATATAGCGCGAGTGCTGCTAGGGAGTATTGATATTTGCGATAAAGAGTGGATTTATAGTCAATATGACAGCAGCGTGCAGACAAACACGCTCATCGCCTCTGGGCAAGGAGAGGGCAGCGTGGTGCGCATAAAAGAAAATGGCGCAGCTCTTGGAGCGGCTATCCACGCGCCTGTGCGCTACTGCTATCTAAACCCAAGAGAAGGCAGCAAGATTGCCGTAGCGCGCGCAGGGAGAAAATGCGCCACAAGGGGCATAAAGCCGCTAGCGATAAGCGACTGCCTAAACTTTGGCAATCCAAACAACCCAGAAGTGATGTGGCAGTTTAAAGAGAGCTGCGAGGGCATTAAAGAGGCGTGTGAAATCCTGCAAACGCCTGTGGTAAGTGGCAATGTCTCGCTCTACAATCAAACAGATTCTACTGACATCTACCCCACCCCAACGATTGTAAGCGTAGGGCTAGCGAGCGATCCGCAATGGGTCATCGACTCTGCTTTCACAAAAGAAGGGAGCAAAATCGCCCTGCTAGGAGAAATAGGCGAGGACTTTGGGGGGAGTGTGCTAGAGAAGCTTGCACAAATGGGCGCATTTGGGGCGCATTTGGGGGGCGAGATTGTCCCAAGTGGCGACTCGCCCCAAATCGATCTAGCGCGTGAGAAGCGATTGTGGGATCTTTTGCTAAGTGGGATTACAAAAGGGCTTATCCTTAGTGCCAAAGAAGTGGGCGAAGGGGGATTGGGCATAGCTTTGGCAAAAATGTCTATCCTTAGCAGGCTAGGCTGCGCAGTGCAAATCGCTCTGCCAAAGCGCGAAATGCTCTTTAGCCAAACGCAAAGCTGTGTAGTGGTGGAAACAAGCGATTTTGCGCAGCTGCAAGAGCTAGCAAAGCTACATAGCTTTCCTTGCGCGCTATTGGGGGAAGTAGGAGGGAATAGCATTAGCATACAAGTGAAAATAGATTCGGCTTTGGGTGAGCAATGCGGCAGTGTTGCGGATTTTGTGAAAGGCACGAACGCCAAGTTCGCTAACCTTCCCCAAAATCCGCAAAGCAACCACAGCCCCACCGCAAAACCAGCGACAGCGGTGCAAGGCGAAGCCGAAGCAGGTTTCTTTAGAACTCCTAGAATCCTTGAGAAAGACAATCAAGCCGAGTGTAAAAAATCCGCCCAAACGCAAAAACTAGATTCTAGCACCGCTAGCTCAAATCAACAAGCAAGCAATCCCCAAGCAATCTACCTATCTATCCAAGAAGCAGGCGAGATATTTTTCCAAAGCTTTACAAAACACTTAGGCATAAATGCCTAGATTCTAGCTAGCCTAGCTAGAATCTAGTGCGCAAGCTTTTAGTGGCTAAAATTAAGGCAAGACTATTGCAATGAGTCAAAAAGCTCTTCCCACTGCTGCAACACCGCGCTTTTAGAAAACTTCTCTTCCACGCATTGCTGCACTCTAGCCCCACACTCTTGGCGCAAGCTACTTGAGTGCATAAGCTCCTGCAATCGCATGGCATAAGCTTGCACATCATTGTCTTCTATCAAGTTTTTGATAGGCTCTATCACATCGCTAGGTCCGGTATTTACATCAAAGGCGATGAGGGCTAGCCCCATAGAGCCAGCTTCTAGTAGCACCATAGGCAGAGCTTCATAGTAGCTACTCATCGCATATATGCTAGCTTTAGCGTATTCTTCATAGATTTTTGTAGTAAAGGGCTTTAGCGTGATACTAGATCCTAAGCCCTTTTGCGCGATTTTGGATTCTAGCTCGCTCTTAAGCTCGCCATCGCCTACGATACAGAGCTTCCAGCTAGCAAACTCCCCACCACGCTGCACAATCTCCCAAATATCAACAAGGCGTAAAAAGCCCTTTTGATCGCCCTCTTCCATACGCCCCACACTTAGCACTACCTGCGCAGAGCTATCGCACTCCTTTTTGCCAGCAAACTCTGTGATGAAATTTGGGATCACTTCCACACGCCTATAATGCCTACTCCAAAGACTATGCTGCTTACTTGATAGCACGACAATGCTATCAAATCGTCTTGCGCGCGCTCTTGGGCGAGAAAATGGCAGATGAAAGACTTTGATACTCTTTGGGAAACGACTAAATCTTAATAGGGGGGGGGGCAGATAGATATGGTCATTATCGATAAGGAAGTCAAAGTCTCTAGCAAGCTTGCAGATTTTATAGCTTAAAACTCGCTCAAAAACACTGCGGTAGTAGAGTTTGTAGAGCTTACTTGCTTGCGCTTTTTTGTGCATTGGCGCGCCGCTAAAGTCGTAGATATAATGCAGCCTAACCCTAGAATCTAGCTCATAAGGTAGCCTATCATACCGCTTAAAGCAGCTACAAACCCCAACTTCATAGCCCAGAATCTGCACAAAGGCATTGGCTAGATTTACTACTACGCGCTCTATGCCGCCTTTGCGCGTAATATCCCCTATGACAAGCAGGATCTTGCGCGCAGCTTTGGGTCTTTGTTCGAGGCTTTGCTTGGAGCTTTGTAGGGTGGATTCTAGTGCGTTCATTGATGGCTACATTTGTGTCTTTGCCTCTATGCCAAGCAGATCTAGGGCTTGAGTTAAGGCTAGACTTACCAGCATAGAAGCTTTGAGCAAGGGAGCTTGCAAAGTGGATTCTAGGATTTTGTGCGCGTTGTAGAATGCGTGGAAATCCCCGGCAAGGGATTTGGCATATTCGCAGACTTTCTGCAAGCTTTTCTCCTCCCACGCCATTTGCGCCACTCTTGGCAGCAGCAGAGCCTCAAACACCAGCCCCCTAGCCGCCACTAGAGCCGCACTAGAATCCAGCTTGCTAAAATCTTGGCTTGCAAAATCTGCCTGTAATATCGCGCTAGAATCTAAAGTGCTTTTTTTAAGCAAAGTGTGAATTCTAGCATTAGCATAGTTGATATAAAAGACAGGGTTGCTGGAGTCCTGCTTGCTTAGTGTCGCTACATCAAACTCCAAATGCGTATCAGGCTTTTTAGAGAGAAAGACAAAGCGCAGCGCATCAGCTCCAATATCCGCTACAACATCGCGCATAAGGATAAAGTTCCCCGCGCGTTTGCTCATTTTGTAAGGCTTGCCATCTTTTAGCAAGCTTACCATTTGCGCTAGAAGCACTTGTAGCCTAGAAGAATCATAGCCCAAATACTCGATACTCGCCTTTACTCTAGCGATATAGCCGTGGTGGTCAGCCCCCCAGATATTGATATAGCGGGCAAAATTCCGCGCAAACTTATCACTATGATAGATTATATCCCCAGCCAAATATGTCGGCTCGCCATCTTCACGCACGATCACGCGGTCCTTCTCATCGCCCTTTGCGCTTGAAGCAAGCCAGAGCTTGCCCTCGCTCTCATACACGCCTTGATGAGCTTTAAGCTTATCTAGCGTGCTATCCCAGCGTGAAAACAGCGATTTCTCGCTCACATAGTTATCAAAGTGGATTCCACAGGCTGCGAGATTGTCTTTAATCTCTTTTAGCATAAGCTCTTTACCAAAATCGCTTAAGGTGGGGATTTGCTCTTTTGTCATTATCTCTTGTCCAAAGCGCGCGATCGCAGACTTAGCAATATCGATGACATATTCACCCTTGTAGCACTCATCATCATACTCCACACTATCGCCTAGGATCTCCCTGCCTGCTAGGTAGATCGATCGCCCTAGCTTGCCAATCTGCGCCCCTGCGTCATTGACATAGTATTCACTGCTAATGCTATGCCCAAGATAGCTCCCAATCCTCTGCAAGCTATCGCCCAGCACCGCCCCGCGCGCGTGCCCTATATGCAGGGGACCTGTGGGGTTTGCACTAACATACTCAAGCAAGATTGTCTCGCTTATGCCTAAAGGTGCGCTAGATTCTATATGCTTTTTGGTTAAGGCAGAGCTAGCAAACTGCTCTAGCAAAGAGTCTGCCAACGAGAGATTGATATAGCCCTTGACTTGAGCGACTTTGGCAAAGGCACTATGTTTTTCTAGCTGCTTACATAAATCGCTAGCGATTGTCTCTGGGGGAAGCTTTTTGGCTTTAGCTAGCGTAAATGCCACCGGCGTGGCAAAATGCCCAAATTCTCTATTCTTTGGTCGCTCTAGCACAGCATCACAGCAAGCGACTTGGGAGATAATGGACTTGATATGCTCATACATTGCACTACCTTACAAGAGCGGTTATTTGGCGGATTTTGAAGATTTGGTGGCTTTGGTAGCCTTAGAATCTTTCGTGCTAGACTTCTTAGCCTTTGATTGAGCAGACTTTTTAGAATCTGTGCTTTTGCTAGATTCTGTCTTGTTTGCCGAGCCCTTGGGGCGTCCGCGCTTTTTAGGGGTGGTGCTTACTTCAACACGCACCACTTGTGGCTGCTGGGCTTGCTCTAGGCTCGCTTGCTTTGGTGCTGGGCTGGCTAGGGGGGTAGCAGGACTACTACTAGAGTCTAGGCTTTCTTCTTCATCATCGCGCACTGCCTTTTTAAAGCCCTTAATCCCTGTGCCAAGCCCTTTCAAAAGCTCAGGGATCTTTTTCCCCCCGCCAAATAGTAGCAACACCACGAGTAAAACAATCAGCCAATGCCACCAACTAAAACTTCCCATACTTGCTCCTTACATAAAATGGCGGTATTCTAAAGTGTTTTTATTTAATTGTAAATTAGATTCTACCTTACAACACTATTGCAGCACTGCCTACGCGCCACTACTTCACATCTTCGCCGACATCTTGCCATAGCGATTGGTAAATACTAGGCTGCGGGATAAACTCTAGCGAAGTAGCAATGCCAATAATCGCGCGCTTGGCACTTTGTATATCATCATTGACGATAAGATAATCAAAGTGCGAGAGCTGCTGCATTTCATTATAGGCGTGTAGTAGGCGCAGCTCGATGTTTTGCGCAGAGTCTGTCTGCCTGCTCTCTAGTCTTTTGCGCAAGACTTCCTTGCTTCGTGTTGTGATAAAAACTGAGCGCGCCAAATTTCCATAATGCTCTTTAATGCTCTGGTGGCCTTGCACATCGACATCAAATATCACAAGCTTGCCCTGCTCTAATGCTTGCGTGATAGGCGACAACGCCGTGCCATAGTAGTTATTATGCACCTGCGCCCACTCCAAAAACGCTCCTTGCTTAATGTCTGCGATAAACTGCTCTTGACTTACAAAGTGATAATCCACCCCATCACACTCGCCCTCTCGCGGAGCGCGCGTGGTTGTAGAGATAGAGAAGTAAATATCACTAAAATGCTCTTGCAAAATCTTACACAAAGTCGATTTACCTGAGCCTGAGGGACCAGATAGGATCAATATCCGCCCAAACAAAGCCCCTTGGGCAGCTTGCGGCGCACTCATCATATCTTATCCGAGAAGCTAATGTTGATTGAAATCTGCGCGCCATTGAGTAAGGAGCGGATCTCTTGGGCAGATTTGTTGGCTAGAAGCTCGCTAAATAGCTGGGCTTGAGTTTGGTTGGCCTGTGTGGTGCTGGGGCGATCATCTGCCTGAGCTTGGCTGCTTGGAGTATCTCCGCCATCGCTTGCAAATGGATCTAAATCGCCAAGTGCTTGCATTTCATCACGCAAGGCATTGATAGCCTGCAAGCCCGTGCCAAACTCACCCAAATCCTGCAGCGCGCCTTGATCAGACATAGGCTCAGCTTCAAGCTCTTGCAAATCGTGCGCCACCATAGAATCTAAAGCTTCTTTAGATTCTGGCTCTTGGGCGAGATCTTGCCCATCTGCTTCTTGCTCTTCTGCTTCTTGTATAGATTCTAGCTCGCTTGAGACTTCTAGCTCTTCTGGTGCTTGGCACTCTTGCTCTAGCGCGCTAGATTCTGGCTCTTCTGCTAAGTCTTCATCTGTGGTGGCACTCTCTTCCAAATCTCCCAAATCTCCTGCCAAATCTTGCGCCAAATTCTCCTCTAAGCCATCTCCTAAGTCTTCTTCAAGCGCAACTTCTGCTTGAGCACTCTCCTTAGATTCTAGCTCTTCATCACTAGAGTCTTGGCTGGATTCTTGCATAGATTCTATCTCTTGCTCTTGTGTGCTTTGAGTAGGATCTGCGGCTTCTTCTTTGGCTTCTTGGAGATCTCCCCCGCTCTCTTTCATCTCCATAGCTTCATCTTCTGCTACTTCTGCTATCTCTTCAAGCTCTTCCACGGCTTCTTGCTCTTGTGTAGATTCTAGCTGCTCACTAGCTGGCTCTTCTGGGGTCTCTAGCTCGCTAGGCTCTGCACTAGATTCTACATCTCCTGCTTCTATCTCTATATCTGCTGTCTCTGTGCTTGTGCTAGATTCTACATCTGGGAGATCTTCGCCTAGTGCTTGGCAGATCTCACTCTCGCTAAGCTGCAAGTAGTCTTCGCCAGCGGATTCTGTGGCTTCCTGCGCGCTAGATTCTGGCTCCACCTGCGCCAAATCATCAAGCTCAATATCAGCAAACTCCTGTGTGCTAGACTCTAGCTCTTGGGCGAGATCTATCTCCGCCTCTGGCTCTTGTGTAGATTCTAGCGACTCTGCGGTGTCAGCAGCTGGCGCAGTTTCTTCAAGCAGATTTTTGACAAGTGTGAGCTCATCTTGCGGAAGCACTTCGCACTCAGCTTGCTCTTCAAGCGACTCTGCAGTGGCACTTTCTCCACCTTGCACACTCTCATCTAGCGCACTTGGCTCGCTACTATCAAGCTCCGGCTCCACATCGCTGGCTTGATCTTCCACCTGCTCCAAGGCAGCACCAGACTCCCCTAAATCCGCTTCCCCGAGCTCTACCCCAGATACTTCATCTTGCGCGCTGGATTCTAGCTCATCAAGTTCCATTACACTTGGCACTTCTTCTACCGCCTCTAGCTCCGCAATATCGCCCGCTTGATTATCTGCTTGAGCTTGTGGATCGCTAGAATCTATCTCTTCTTGGATAGTCTCAAGCAGCTCATCTTGCGCTAGATCCTCTTCCAAATCCTGCGCACTCTCTGCCACATCTCCCACAACATCTCCTGCTAGCTCTTGCGCGCTTGGCTCTAAAGAAGTATCAAGGGCTATGTCAGTGTCGCTAGATTCTAGCAATTCTTCTGTCTGGGGTTCTCCTGCTGGCTCGCTAGAGCTATCAAGCTCCTGCTCCCCAAGCTCATCTAGGCTACTATCTGCAGCTGCCAAAGAGTCGGTAATTTCGGTAGATTCTACGCTATCTCCTGCCTCATCTTCTTGCGCTGGCAGCTCCCCTGCACCGATAGCTTCTAAATCTTCCATATCGCTTTCTTCTAGGAAATTTATAGCACTATCAAGCTCTTCTAAGCCACCTTGCTCTAGCGCGCTAGAATCTACATCTCCAAGGCTTTGATCAAGGCTTTCATCAACACTCTCTTGCGGCACTTGTTCTGGCTCACTCTCAGCACTTGGCGTGTCTGCAATGTCAGTCGATACGCTATCTGCTAGCGGTGGGATCGGCGACTCTGCGTCAAACTCCTGTGTAATATCAAAATCCCCGAGCTTATCAAGCGCGCTCATATCAATGTCTGGCATTTTTGGACCATCATCGACTTGGGCGATCTCTTCTTGCGTAACTTCAGAAGCATTGTGCAAATCCTGCCCCACTTTTAGCAACTCTGCTTGCAAAATATCCAAAATCTCCGTGGGTAAAAATGGCTTTTTCACAATATGGGAAAACTCTTTAAGTGCCTTTGTCTTAGCATAAAGCAAGCAGCTTAGATAATCTTGCGCGATGGATTTTATGCGGTCCTTATCTGTGCCCAGCGCACCTTCATCAACGAATACAAAATGATCTTTTGTCAATGTGCTTACATCAAGATCATCTGTGCTTGCATAGCTTGTAAGCACAATCCCTGTTTTTTTGGCTGTGGCTTCAATGAGCTTCGCCACCATTGGATCTGTATTGATCAAAATGATTTTCATAAAGTTACCTAATTTGGAGTAGAATAGCGCGGATTATAGCATATTTTTTACCCAAAGGGCTTGTGATGAGAAAAATCCTAGCATTGCTAATGGGCTCGTGGATCGTGGCGACACTCTGCCAAGCAAAAAGCGAGCTGTTTATGCTACCTTATGAGCAAGATAAAGCCTTTAAAAGTCTGCGCGACTCATTAAAACACGCGCAAAAAAGCATTGATATAGCCATTTATAGCTTCACCAACAGAGAGCTTGCCAAAGCCCTGCGCGATAGTGCTAAAAGGGGCGTTAAAATTCACATTATCTTTGATGAAAGCAGCAAAAACGATGCACGCTCAATGATTGGTTACTTGGAGAAGTATAACAACATCACCACCTGCTTACTCAAAGGAGAGAAATCCCCAAATGGCAACTACTATGGTATAATGCACCAAAAGCTTGCAATCATTGACAAACGCCTACTTTACATCGGCTCAGCAAATTGGAGTAAAAATGCATTTGAAAACAGCTATGAAACGCTATTTTACGATGATGACTCCTACCTTGTCGCCAAAGCTTCGCGCTACTATGCGGAGATGTTTAAGCTCTGCCGACCATTTTAGCCCAGTAGTCAAAGGATAATCTTGAATATAGACACCAGCAGGGGATTTAAGGAGATTCAAGCCTATCTCCACACAATCACAGGAATCTACCTAGATACATCTAAGCAAACAATGATGAAAAACCGCTTAGATTCTCTCAAGCAATTTCCCGTCTTTGATGGTATCACCACGGCAGCCGAGCTAATCGCCCTTGCAAATAAAAACCCCCAAGCAAAACAGCTTTTCATCAATGCTTTTACCACTAATCAAACAGACTTTTTCCGTGAGAAAGTGCATTTCCAAGATATGCTTGATCGCGTTTTGCCAGCACTTTTTCAAAACCAATTCAATATCAAAATCTACTGCGCTGCTTCATCAACGGGTGAAGAGCCCTACTCCATAGCAGCCACAGTGCTATATGCCTGTGAGGTATATAACTCTTCTTGCAGTGTGGAGATCTATGCAAGCGATATTGATACAAAAGTCTTGCAAGAAGCTAAAGACGGGGTTTTTACCCTAAGCCCCACGCTTAATCTGCCTAATTGGGTCAATATGGATAGGTATTTTGACACGCTGCAAATCTCGGCAAATGGCACAAAAACTATCCGCGCTAAAACAGCTCTAAGAAAAATGGTGAAATTTTTCCAGCTTAATCTGCACGACTCCACTTATCCATTTCGCCAAGATGAGTTTGACATCATCTTCTGCCGCAATGTGCTCATCTACTTCCAGCCCCAAGAGCAAGAAGCAATTTTAGGGAAGCTTTTGCGATTTTTAAAAGTCAATGGCACACTCTACATAGGGCACGCGGACGATATTTTAGGGCTCAAAGATAAAGTGGAGAGACTAGGCAACAAAACCTATGTCAAAATCCGGGACTAACTAAGGATAATATATGAGAGCGGTTGAAGAGAAGCGGCATCCAGATGTGCTACTAAAGAGCAATCCTTGCTTGATTAATCGCGAGAAGCTCATCGTTATAGGCTCTTCGACAGGCGGTCCCATAGCCCTAGAAGAAATCTTTGTCGCCCTGCCAGCGTGCAATCTCCCGCCCATTGTGGTGGTGCAGCATATACCAGAGCATTTTAGCCAAACGCTAGCCAAGCGGCTTGATACAAAATCTAAGCTTAGTGTGTTTGAAGTCAATCAGCGACTTGTCTTAAAAAATGACAGCATTTATCTCGCAAAGGGTGGGACACAAATTATGCTAGGCTATGAAAATGGCAAATACTCTGCGCGCCCTATCCTAGATGCCCCTAGGATCTCAAGACATCGCCCAAGCGTGGATATTCTCTTTCGCTCAGCAAACAATATCGCTGGGCGCAATGCACTAGCTATCATTCTTACCGGTATGGGTGATGATGGCTGCATAGGCATTAAAGAGCTGCACGATAATGGTGCTAAAACAATCGCACAAGATGAGCAAAGCTGCGTGGTATTTGGTATGCCAAAGCGCGCGATAGAAGTAGGCGCAGTCGATGAGATTTTACCGCTCAATAAAATCGCAGATAGAATTGTGAAATTTGCTAGCAAGAATGATGGCTCTCCAAGCTAGCCTGCTTCTTCTCTTAAATCTTGTAGTTTTAGATTCTACTAGAATCTAGCTTTGTTATCTTGCCCTGCTATTCTTTATGACTCATTTAGCATAATGCTCCCAAATAGGTAGCTCAAAAATCTCTGGCGTATTTACTAGCACTTCAAAAGGAGTGAAGCGCTCTTTATACCCCATACTATGATGATCCTTAATCCAATATCCCGGATAAAAGTAAGAGAGATTCTTGCTTTTAGCGATGAGAAGTTGGGTTAGGATATTAAATGTCCCTAGGCTAAGTGCAGAAAACTTATGATCATAGAAAAAATATGTCGCAGAAATCGCATTATCTAGTAGGTCAAAATACCCCACCCCCACAAGCTTGCCAGCGATTTTGTAGCTAATTTCATAGCCAAAGTCGCAAAAGCCATCAACAAAGCTTTCACAATAGCTATCCGCGCTCATTTCTTGGTAGCTCCAGCCCTTTTTGCTCTCCATAACTTGATGATATTTATTATAGAGCCATAGCTTTTCATCGCTTATGCTAGGGCGTGCTATGGTGATAGAAGTTTGCGCATTTTTGGCAATTACACGGCGATGAGATTTGCTAAGGACAAAGTCCCCTACCCTTTGGCGGATTGATATGCACTCGCTACACCCAGCACACATCGGGGTGAAAAAATACTCCCCAAACCGCCGAAATCCACGCTCAATCAATGCCTGACAGAGAGATTTTGAGCAATTTTGGATAAAAAAGTAGCGAAAGTAAGAATACCTATCATCATAGTAGCCACAAGGATTGCAAGGCTTGGAGTAAAACTCTATAAGCTGAAGCAACGATAAAGCCTATTTGATATTAGCAAGCTTTAGGGTAAATTCCACTTCACCGCGCCCTATGCGTAGCTCCTTAGCGATAGAATCCACACTAAAGCCATTTTGAAACATATCAATAATCTTTTTCTCATCAATGTCCCCACCACTTGAGCTAAAGCTCCCATACTCACGCACACGATTTTCAAGGCTCATAATTTTCTCATCATAATGATTGCGCAACAAATCAATGTCTTTATCTAGCTCGATGAGCTTTTTGTTAAGCGCGATGAGCTTGTCATTGGTAGCGTTGAATTTGGACTCTCCATTTTCTGTGGATAAAAACTCTTGGCTTGCAAGACTTGCTTCGAGCTTTTGCTGGGATTTTTGCACCTTATACATCTCTTTGACAATTGTTTCTATGGCATTTTCAAGGCGTGAAATGCGCTTGGAAGTGTCCTTATCTTTGATGATCATATAGGCAAGCACACATACCAGCACAAATCCAACCCCCCCAATACATACTAAAAAAAGATCTTGATCAATCATCATTTCTTATCCTTTGCTGAAATTGCGCCACCTGCCGCTGTCGTAGCTGCTCCATCTCCATAGATACAATAAAGCTATCGATCGCTTGGGTGTTATGTGAATGTATGCGCACAATTTGCAAGACATCTTCTGCAATAGCACAAGCAAACACCCCTATCATACGCTGGGAAAGATTAGGCAAGCAAAAGCGCGCATAGTAGAATCTACCTTTGATAAAAGCTTTTTCTTTCACGCAAAGCACTCCGTGCCCTAGCCCATATAAGACCCCTTGCGCTTCAAGTGGCAGCAGAATTTGCTTCTCCTGCAGGATATGGCTTTCAATCTTACTAAGTCGTTGCTGCAAGTCGATAAGCAGCTCTAGCACAAGGATCATTGAAGTGCTTTTCTCTTTAGAGGCAAAATGCATAGCTTGTGCGATAAGGTCGTTACCCATCGCACTAAGCGTTTCGTATTCTTGTAGGAGTTCTATATCATCGCTAGATTCTAGAGCATTTGTCTGCGAGTGGATCATCGTAAAATCTATGGGGATATGGCACTCTACAATGCGCGTTTGTATGCCACACTCTTGCGTGGTTTTAATAAAATCCTGCAAGAGATCGCAGTTCATAGTCCCCCACCCAAGCGCACAGCTCCATCACACACAATGCAGGCTAAAAACACAAAGCCCAAGTAGCCATTTGTTACAAAAAATGCTTTAGGAATATTGGCGAAGTTTTTATGCACAAGATATTGCTCATAGATAAGCATACCCATACTTAGCCCCACGCCAAGCCACGCCACAGCACCAAGCCCAGCCACATACACAAAGCCGCACCACAACACTACTGCACAAATATGAAAGCTCCGAGAAATAAGCAAAGAGTGCCTAATACCAAAGCGTGAAGGAATCGAAAACAACCCTTCTTGTCTATCTACCTGTATATCCTGCAAGGAATACAGCACATCAAAGCCAGCCACCCAAAACACCACACCAAAAGCTAGCAGCACACTCCACATAGGCACAGAGCCTTGCACAGCAATAGCCCCGGCTATAGGCGCAAGCCCTAGTGAGATACCAAGCACCAAATGCGCTAGGGAACTAAAACGCTTCATAAGGCTATACCCACCCAAAACAGCCAAAAACGGCACACTAAGAGCGAGCGCAAGGCTATTGATCAGCGCACTTGAGAGCACAAAGACTAGAGCATTGACAATGCAAAATACCAAAATCTTGCGCGCAGAGAGCCTGCCATCGACACTTGGGCGACTTTTTGTGCGCTCATTACGCGCATCAATATCCCTATCGCAAAAGCGATTAAACCCCATAGCAAAATTCCTAGCACTAATAAGCGCGACAATGCACAAGACAAATGTCTCCCACCCCACCCAAAGGCTCATATTTGTCTCTACGCTTGCCACACACATAGCCATTAAAATAAAAGACGCACTAAAAATCGTATGCTCAAAGGCTACTAGCTCGCTAAAATTCTTTAGCGATATTTTTGTGCGATTCCAAATTTTTATAGCAGATTGCATACTACTTAATCCCTAGCGATACGACTTTTTTCAGCCCATCTGCCACGCTAATATCTGTGCGCTCTACCTTGTCCTTTTCCACGCGGAACAAAAAGCCTGAAGTGGGATTAGGAGTCGTAGGCACAAACACCCACAAATGCTCATCTTCTTCTTTTGTAATAAAGCCCACTACTTTATGCTCTCCTAAGCGCAGATAGCCCACTCCCAAATACTCCGCCCCGCCAGAGCCAGAAAACATCTTTACTACATCTTTGATGATATGATAAACAGATGTGACTCCGGGGATTCTATCGATCACAAACTCTGAGAGCTTTAGCAGGATAAAGTCCTTATTTTTCTCAAGCAAATGCCCAGCATACGCTAGAATCAAAAGCAGCATTAACACAATCGCAAGAGTCGCTAAAGAGTTATTTGCAGTTGTATTGAAAATCACCCCAATAATGCGCGCCAAAATCCCATAAGCAAAAGTAAGAATCCATAGCAGAATAATAACAGGAGCTAATGCCAAAAGCCCCTTGCCAATGAGTCTAAAAAGCGTAGGCATAACCACTCTCCTTGTGTGTAGCTTGCAAGTTTAACATTTTATCCACAGCTTTGCAAACCCCATTTAGTGCTTTAGCTTGCTGCGCTGGGCAAGGATATTTAGCACTTCTACACCAAGTGCGAAAAACATCGCAAAATACACATACCCACGCGGGATTTCAAAGTGAAGCCCATCTGCAAGCAGCACAATGCCTACGATGAGTAAAAACGCTAGGGCTAGAATCTTTAGCGTGGGGTAGGTGTCGATGAACTTTGAAATAACTTCAGCAGCAAACATCATCATAAGCACGGCGATGATGATGGCGATTATCATCACTTCAAGGTGCTCTGCCATACCAACTGCTGTGATAACAGAATCTAGCGAGAACACAATATCGATGATCCCTATTTGCACAATCGTGCTAAAAAGCCCGGCATGCTTGCTCTTTATGGTGTGGGATTCTGGCGAGTGGGTGATGTGGTTGTGGATTTCTTGCACGCTTTTATACATAAGAAAAAGCCCCCCGGCGATAAGCACAATATCGCGCCCAGAGATAGCAAGCCCAAATAGGCTAAAAAGTGGTGTCGTAAGCTTGGTGATCCAAAAAAGCGCGCCAAGCAGGGCAATGCGCGTGATAAGCGCGAATCCTAGCCCTAGAATCCGTGCTTTGCGCTGCTGGTGTTTGGGCAGCCTTGCGACTAAAATAGCTAGGAAGATGAGATTATCCACCCCTAGCACGATTTCTAGCAGCACTAGTGTGAGCAGGGAAGCCCATACTTGCGGGTCAGCGAGCAGTGCCATTATAGCCAGCCCTTTTTCTTAAAATACCAAATAGGGATCACGGTGGAGACAATCATCACAACAATCACCATAGGGTAGCCAAACTCCCACTCAAGCTCGGGCATATACTTGAAGTTCATTCCATAAATCGTGCCAACAAGTGTGGGAGGCATCATCGCCATAGTTGCCACTGTGAAGAGCTTGATAATCTTGTTTTGCTCAATATTGACACGACTTGCAAAGAGGCTTTGCGTATTATCAAGCATATTGAGATTGACTGTGGTAAATTCTACAAGTGAGTTTAGATCTTTTAGCACAATACTTAGATCCTTTTTGATCTCAGGATCGACTTTGTAGCTTTTAAGCAGTGCCGTAATGGCGCGCCTTTTGTCAAAGAGCGAATCACGCACGCTAAGATTGAATTCTTGCAAGCCAGACAGCTTAGCAAGCTGGGCTGTATGGTCGCTCGCTTCTTCATCAAAGACAGCCTTGCGCAGTAGCTTTGTAAGCTGCGCTGCACCTTCTAGCATATCAGCATCTTGCTCCACGCGCACTTCAAAGATTTTGCTTAAAATATCATAGCCATCTTCAAAGCTCCTAGGACTTAGTAGCACACTTTGCTGAATCTCGCCAAACACCTTAAAATCCGCATAGCGAATCGTAAAAAGTATGCCTTGAAAAAGAATAAAAGTAACCGTCTCATTCTGCAGATCCATACTCGCACTACGCATAAGAAAGTAGGTGTTAATTGTGATACTTTGTGTGTCTTCAAAATATCTGGCTGACTGCTCGATCTCTTCGCGCTCTTCTTTTGTGGGTATATCAAGTGCGTAAGTTTGAGCGATATGAGATACTTCTGCAGTCGTTGGGTGGAGCAAGTCTATCCATAGCACATCTTCTGGGAGTTGTAGATTCTCCGTGCTGCTAATGTCTTTCCTACAAACACTACCATCCTTTTTGAAAAACACATTCATCATCACGCACTCCTAAACCATCTACTAGAATCTATTGCTACTTCTTATCAAGCACCTCAAATGCTGGGAGGATCTTGCCCTCTAAAAGCTCTAGGCTAGCTCCACCACCTGTTGAAATAAAGCTCATATTATCTCTCTCCCCAGCGCGCTCAATCGCATCAGCCGTATCTCCTCCACCAATTAGGCTAAAAGCATAGGTATCTGCAATAGCGTGGGCTAGATTAAATGTCCCCCTTGAAAATTGCGAGATCTCATAGATCCCTAGCGGTCCGTTCCAAATAATTGTCTGTGAGCTTTGGATCACCTCGCTAAAGAGCTTAGTCGTAGCAGGTCCCATATCTACTGCCATATAGCCGCTTGGGACATCTTGGGCTGGGGTGATTTTGATATTGGCGTGGGTGGCGATGTCATCGGTGCTGACGACATCAACAGGCAGATAGATTTTCACGCCCTTTTGCGCGGCTTTTTGCAAAATATTGCGCGCTTCATCAATAAGCTCAACTTCTACAAGCGACTTTGCCATATCAAATCCTAG
This sequence comes from Helicobacter canis, assembly GCF_008693005.1. GTDB lineage: Bacteria > Campylobacterota > Campylobacteria > Campylobacterales > Helicobacteraceae > Helicobacter_B > Helicobacter_B canis. The sequence goes on from NZ_VXKE01000023.1 coordinate 25,629, forward strand.
AGATGCTAGGAATGTATTACTCATCGCCCCACCGATAATGATTTTATCAACCACATCAAGGATATTTGAGAGCAGCTCAAGCTTGGAGCTAACCTTACTCCCACCCACGATAAGCAGCACGGGCTTGAGTGGATTCGCCAAAGCTTTGGCAAAGGAGTCAATCTCCTTTTTTAGCAGGAGTCCTGCGACTTTGTGCTGCACAAAAGAGGCGACTCCATAGGTGCTAGCGTGCGCGCGGTGGCTTGTGCCAAAGGCGTCATTGACAAAGACATCACACAAAGAAGCAAGCTTTTTGCTAAGCTCTGGGGCGTTTTTTTCTTCTTCTTTATAGAATCGTATATTTTCTAGGAGGATAATGCTTCCTTTAGGCGCGCTCTCTTGCAGATCTTTGACCGCTTCAATAGAATCTGCAAAGAGCACACTTGTCTCCAGCAGTCTCTCTAAGCGTTTAATGATATGCTTGAGAGAAAACTCTGGCTGCACACCCTTAGGGCGACCCAAATGGCTTACAAGCACGATGGATTTTGGCTCATTATCAATGCAGTAGTTGATCGTAGGTAGAGCTTCGCGGATCCTCGTATCATCGCTAATATCACAATCCTCGTCCATAGGGACATTGAAATCCACGCGGATTAAGATATACTTATCACTTAAATCTATATCTCGTATGGTCTTTACCTGCTGCATAAAAGTAATACCAGCAACCTGCTTCATATCTACTCCTTAAATCTTATCAATTAAGGCTGCATAATACCACAAAAAGCCTTAAGCTTGCTTGCGCAATATAAGCGCGCATTCTTTATGGTGCGTGTGCGGAAACTGATCAAAAAGCGCGAAATTTTCTATGCTATGTGTTTGCAAAAGCACTTGCAAATCTTTCAGTAAGCTAGCAGGATTGCACGAGATATAAATGATATAGGAAAAGCCCGCGATAAACGCCAGCATTGCCCCATCGCCGATCCCACTTCTTGGCGGATCTATAAGAATATGCGAGAAGTTAAAGCTTGATATATCTACCCCTTTTAAGCGGTAGAACTCCCTCTCCCCACTAAGCGCACTCATCGTCTCCGCTCCACTTAGGCGCACGCTTGTGATATTTGTGATGTTATTTAGCAGTGCATTGCGCGAAATATGCGCGCTAGCAGTTTTGACCACCTCTGTTACTAGCACTTTATTAAAGCACTCTGCCAAAGCTATGGAGAAATTCCCATCACCCCCATACATTTCTAGCAAATCTACGCGCTTATGTGCTTGTATCATTGATTTAGCAAAAGAGAGCATACAGGCATTCATATAGGCATTTGGCTGGCAAAACTGTCCTTCTTTACGCAGATAGACATAGGGCTTCCCGCACACTTGCACCACATCAGTAATGCAATCTTGCACGCTAGAATCTATAATGCTATCTCTAAAGCAAAGTTTTTGATTTTTACTACGCGCTACGATAGTGATCTCGCGCACCATTTTTGGCACTGCTTGCTCGCATAGAGCCTTAAGCGCGCAAGGTAGCTCTCTAGCTGCTTGCTCATAGGTAGAATCTAGCCTTTTATGATAGATAAGCGTTATGGCAACATCACTACACTGCCACTCATCAGGCTCAATCACATAGCACAAGCCCTGCAAGCTAGAATCTAGCCAAGTCATTGCGGTGGGTTTGGGGAGACTTTGGGGCAAATGCTCTTGTGTGCTAAAGCGTGAGCCTAACACTTCAATGGCATAGAGCTTTTGACTTAAGATATTTGAGTGCTGAAGAAGCGGCAGCAACGCTTGCAAAACGCTTTGTAAAGCAGGTAAAAGTATGGGGCAGTTTTGGATTTTTATGCGCGAATTTTTGCCCTTTGCACTCATAGAGAGATAGAGACTTGGCAAAGCATTGGTAGAATCCACGCCGCTAGACTCTCTATATATACGAAACTCCCCACGCGCACGATACCCAGAATCTGGCGAAGCATAGAGGTAGAATCTAGAGCCTAAAGCACCTATATTAAAACACTCATAAAGCTCGCGCACTTTTGATTCTAGTGTATTGCTTCTCTCACACCCTCCACATATATCTACAACAGAGCAAACCATCGCACCTACCCTTCAATCGCGGCAATTCAGCTTTATTAAGACACCTGTCTTTTGCTTGTGTCAAAAGAGTATCTCTCTGCCAAAAAGCCACGCTTGTGTGATTGCAAACCTAGATTCTAGCGATAAAAGCCTAAAATCTAAATAACCAAATAGATTGCCGCGCCGCTAATGCGGCTCGCAATGACGGAGTTGTGTGAAAAAGTGGATTCTAGGATAAAAGCTCGTTTTGTAGCTAAAGGATTCTAAGCATTGCGCCTGTTTTATTCTAAAGGATTCTAGGATTTGGGCATTTTTTCTAACGATTCTAAGCATTGCGGTGGGGCTGTGGGAGCTTTGCAAAAATTGGGGAAGGTTAGCGACCTTAGCGGTCGTGCCTTTCACAATTTTTGCAACACTGTCGCATTGCCTACCCAAGACTGAATCGCTTGTGGTTAGATTTTTTTCTTGTTTGCATCATCTAATATCGCCTTGGCAATCCCTGATACATCTTGTGAGATTTGTGAGCTAGCATTAGCGATGCTTACATTCTCTTGGGTTACAGACTCTAGGCTAGAGATGGCTTCATTGATTTGTGTGATACCTGCGGTTTGCTCTTTGATAGATTCTGCCATATCATTGATTGATTGCACAAGTAGGTTTGTGTTGGCTTCTATCTCACCTAGAGATTTACTGGTGCGCTCTGCTAGCTTTCTCACTTCATCAGCTACGACTGCAAAGCCTCTGCCGTGCTCCCCAGCTCTAGCAGCTTCTATGGCAGCATTTAGGGCTAGGAGGTTTGTTTGATCGGCTATGTCGCGGATAATGCCGATGACATTTCTTATATCTTCTGTTTGCTGGATTACTTCATTGGTCCTGCCAGAGACATTTTGCATAGATGAAGTGATCTCTTCTACGGCAGTGGCGGTCTGCTCTAGGCTGCTAGCTTGTGAGTTAGAAGATTTCGTAAGGGCGGCTACGGCTTCTTCTAGCTTGTCGCTTTGATTGTGTAAGGAGTTAGCAAACTCTAGGGAAGTTTTGAGCATTTTTCTTATCTCTTCTCCTAGGGTGTTAGTAACTACTTCTACTCGTCCTTGTGCATTTGCTACTTCTGTGGTGAAGTCTAAGCTAACATAAGATTCAAATACACGATTAAGCTCATTTAGATTCTTGCCTACTCCTGTCATTAAGAGTTGAAGCAATTGATTTACAGAATCTCTTAATTCATTTAATTGTGGATTATTGCCTTTAGATTCTATAAGGCTATCAGCATAACCCTGCTTTGCTCTATCTATAACTTGAAGAGATTGTGCTACAAGAGCTTGGTCGGATTCTAAGCCTTTGGCAATATGGGCTATATTTTGCTCAATACCCCTTGCCATTGCTCCAAATTCATCTTTATTATGAAGTGGGGTAAGCTTAATCTCTTTGCTTTCACGATTAAGATACTTAAAAAATAGCATCATATTATGCTGCAATACACCAACACTTTTTAGCAACGAGCGATAAAACATAAACATCAAAGGCACAAAAATAAGCACAAAACATATAGAAGCAATCATAAGGGCATTACGCAAGATAGAGCGGATAATATCAAGGATAGATGTTGAACTCTTTTGTGCGTAAATATCAAAAGTATCAGCATATACACCTGTGGAAATCCAAATATTATCTGTATTTGGAATCATAGCTGCATAAGCAATCTTAGGCGCAGTGCCAAGTGTGCCATCGGGCAAGGGTTTAGAAAAAAGATAATGCACAAAAAGTCCTTTGTCTGTCTGTCGTTTAGAAGTATCAAACAGCTCCCGCACATAATACACGCCATTGACATCTTTTGCTTCCGCTAGAGACTTGCCAAGCAAATCCTTACGCGTGGGGTGAGCCACAGGCACATATTCCTTATAGGCAAAATAATAGCCCGACTTGTCATCTTCAAAGCGAAAATCCTCAATAGCCTTAGCAATGATAGCAATTTGCTGCTTCTCATCAACACCCTTTATCAAAGCTCCCAAAGATTGTGCCACAGAATCTGTGGATAGCTTAAGCTTTTGCTCAACCTCATCTTGTATAAGGTCGTGTAATTGCTCAACGCTCTGCTCTGCTATTTTCTCTTCACCGATAAAAACAAGCCCCACAAGCACGGCAAAGCTTAGAAATGACCCAAAAATGAGAAGCAAAATTTTGTATTTGAGTGAAAGATATTTAAACATCACTTATCCTTTGTAGTTGTAGTAATTTTCTAGCGTCGGCGATTATATAAAAAAAAAAAAAAACGATAAATCAAGGCGGCGCAAAAAGATTATCTAGCAGCTATGTAATGATTGTGTAAGATTTATTTAAGGTTGATTGAAAATGCGGGCGGCTTAGCACTTACGCAAGGCTTGCAAGCATCGCGCTAAATGACTGCTTGAATGCTTCTAGCCCTTCTGCTAGCAGCGTGCTTTGCAGGGATTCTAGTGTGTGCTTGCCTAAATCAAGCTCGCTAATGGCGCGCGAGGCTTCTTTTTTCTCAAGCCAAGGGATCACGCGCTCTTTTGGTGATTGCAAAAATGCTTCAATAGTCGCTAAAGGAGCGGTATTAACACTATGTGGAGCGATAAGGTTGGTGATGTAGTAGTCTGGGTTTAGCCCTTGGATTTTAGCTCCTGTTGAGGCAAAAAGTGGGCGGATTCTTGAGTTGCCAAGCTCGTTTATCGCTCCATAGCATACCATCGCATTTAATATGCCTAGTCGTGGTTGTAGCGGCTCTGCTGGCGGGATAGGGGAGTCAAAGCGCGAGACAAAAATACTAATCACAGCGCGGGCGTTTGTCTTGGAGTTTTTATCAAGGATTCTTGCGCATTGTGCAGCTTGCTTTTCTGAAAATACCAAAGTGGCATTTACATTGATTCCATCTTTAAAAAGCGCGCCCATCACTTCATAGCCCGCTTCTGTAGCGGGGACTTTGATCATTACATTCTCATACCCTATGCTCTCATAAAGTCGCCTTCCCTCTTCTATGCTTGCTTTTGCATCATCGCTCAAAGTGGGGTCGATCTCAATGCTAATGTAGCCATAATCTCTATCGGCTTCATAGAGCCCTAGAAGTGCTTGTGCAGCAAGTTTTATGTCTTCTATGGCTAGGGATTCATAAATGTCTTTTGGGCAGAGTTTGGGTGCAGATCGTAGCTGCTCTAGCTGGGCTTGATAAGCACTAGAGTGTAAAATCGCATTGGCGAAAATGCTTGGATTGCTTGTAGCACCGACAAAATGCGCTTCTTTCAAGTGTGTGGCAAAGTCGTGCTGCAAGAATCCGCGCTCAATAAAATCACACCATAGACTGAAGTCTTTCACGCTATTTTTCATATAAATCCTTGAAACTTATTTGCTGGGAATTTTAGCAAATTAAGCCCTTTTACAACACATTTTTTTTATAATCCCAGCTTTTATTTGGTTTTATCTAGGTCTTCGATCCATACTTTTTAAGGATTATATATGCGGCTTTGCCATAGATCGTGTTTGAGATTTTTTGCTTGCATTTGTCTGTTGTGCGTATGCGCTAATCTAGCCTATACGCAAGAGCTAACCCCAAGCGATCCGCAGAATCCAGCATTTGTCAAGCAGGATTCTACTTTGCCTATGCTTGCACCAGAGTCGCTAGAATCTAACTTGGAGCAGCACTCATTTTTCACCCATCGCTATACTACTCGCTTTGACAAGCAGCATAAGATTAAAGCGATGGGGATCTATGGAGAGAGCAAAGTGGGCGCAAATCTTTCGCGCTATGTCGGTGGAGCGATTTTGTATGATGGTATTGTCGATCGCTATCCCGTTGGAGCATTTATGGGCTATGTTTATGAGCAAGCACCTTCTTCAAGTCCTGCTCGCACGCAAATGCTAACTTTGGGCGTATTTAGCGATGTGCTGCTGCAAGCGCACCATATTCAGGCATTTATAGCGCAGAGCTTTCAAGCTTCAAAGACTTTAAGCGCAGAGCATTTACGCGTGCCTACGGGTGATTGGGCATTTGCTAGCTCGAGTAATGCTATATTGTCTTATGGGTATGTGTTTGCCCTAAATGGTGCTGGGAGCTTTATAGAGCCTTATGCTCGCTACAACCTACACGCGCTTTTTCCTATCAACGCCCAAGGTGCAGCAATGTCGTCTTATGTATTGCGGACAAATATTGATCTAGGCGTGCTATTTAAGCAGTTTATAGGGAGGCGGTTTATCATCTCAGCTTCGCCATCTTTCCGCCAAGATGTGGGGGTCATTGGAGTCGATAGCTTCGCGCGCCCTTTGGTGGTTGATCCAAATGGTGAGCTTATCATCGCCTTGCCTGATAGAAAGTATCATAGCTATGGCTTGCTATCTTTGGGGCTGGAGTGGCGAGCAGGACACTCTTGCACGATAGCTCTTAGGGCACACGGAGTTTATACAAATACCGCTTATTTGTATAGCGGGAATCTAGGTGTAAGCGTATTATTTTAGCTAGGAGTGTATATGGAGCAGTTTGACTACTATGAGATTTTAGAGATAGAGCGCACAAGCGACAAAGAAATCATTAAAAAAGCTTATCGCAAGCTCGCGCTTAAATACCACCCAGACAGAAACCCAGATGACAAAAGTGCGGAAGAGAGATTTAAGCAAATCAATGAAGCGTATGAGATTTTGAGTGATGATGAAAAACGCCAGATCTATGATCGCTATGGCAAAGATGGGCTAGAGCGTCAAGGCAAAGGCTTTAGCGGAGATTTTTCTGGGTTTGGCTCGATCTTTGAAGATTTGTTTGGGCAGGCATTTGGCTTTGGCGGTAGGAAGGGAGCTAGATCGCAGGAGAAATATGACCTTGATTTTCTAATGCGGCTTGACCTTAGCTTCAAGGAAGCGATATTTGGGTGTAAAAAGTCCATTTCTATCACCTATAAGACTTCGTGTAAAGAGTGCGATGGTAGCGGCAGTACAGATAAAAGCTCGGCGACCTGCCCGGATTGCCACGGCAAGGGGCAAGTCTTTATCCAGCAGGGGTTTATGGCATTTGGGCAGACTTGCCCGCGCTGCCACGGATCTGGCAGTATCATCACTAAGCCTTGTCAAGCCTGCAAAGGAGAGGGATTTACCACTGCAAGCGAAGAGGTGGAAATCTCTGTCCCAGCGGGCGTGGATAATGAAATGCGCCTACGCATAAGCGGCAAGGGAAATCAGGGTAAAAGTGGGGCTAGGGGGGATTTGTATCTTGTGCTGTATGTCCAAGATGATGCGCACTTTATCCGCAATGGTAATGATATTTACATTGAAGTGCCTGTGTTTTTCACACAGATTCTACTAGGAGCTAAAATCAATATCCCCTCACTCAGTGGCGAGCCCATTGAGCTAAATCTCCCACCAAATACAAAAGATAAAGAGCACTTTGTCTTCAATGGAGAGGGTGTGGCTGATGTCAATACAAAGGCTAAAGGACGCTTGATCGCGCAAGTTTCTATCACTTATCCAAAATCACTTAACGCCGAGCAAAAAGAGCTGATCCAAAGGCTAGATGATAGCTTTGGCGTGCATAGTAAGCCGTATGAAAACATATTCCAAGAAGCGTTTGAAAAGATCAAGGGCTGGTTTAATGAAAAAAAGCACGACAAAAAGAAAAGGTAGCATAGCACTGCCAACTTTCACACAAGTGGCTAATGTATAGTTTTGGTATTGCTTGCTTGTTAATACCTTTTTAACAGCTCTTTTACTTGTAAAAGTCGGGGGGCAAAACCTAGCGGAATTATTGTGGCTTTGGCTTATTAAATCCTTTGCCATAAATTTTGCAGCTATTTTTGTGTGCTTTTATGGGCTAGAGTGTTTGGGGTGCTTTTGTGCTGCTGGTGCAAGGGTGGCGCGTTTTATAGAAGCTATGTTGGCTTTTTGCTGCTTTGTTGGAGGGTGTGTTGATGTGTTTTTGCTATGGAGCTTCCACTCGTGGCTAAATAATACATTTTTCACAATTTTTCTCTCCACCAATCCCCTAGAAGCGCGAGAGTTTCTCTCTGTGTATGGCACTAGACTTAGCTTGTGGGCTGCTCTAGGTATGTTTGTGGGCTTAAGTGGCGTGTTTGTTTACAGCAGCTTGCATAGTAGGTGCTGTAATCTATATAGCTTGCTGCTATGTCGCGTAGTTTCGCTGGTGGTTATGGTGGCTTGTGGTGCGCTTTTAGCCTTTAGGCTAATGCAAATCCCTAGCCCGCTTAGCTATATGGCAGACAAAAATATGCTAGTGCGCTATATAGATGTAGTTACGCAAACTCTCGCGCAAAATAATGCCTACATCAATGAATACAAGCATATTTCACACATTATAGAGAGTGGCACTTCAGCAAATATTATAGAAAACTTCTCCACACTGCCCAATGTCGTGCTAATCTTAGGGGAATCCACCCAGCGTAATTATATGTCGCTCTATGGCTATAAGATTGATAGCACTCCAGCCCTACGCGCTCTAGCTAAGCGCGGGAATTTGGTTGTATTTGATGATGTCATATCGCCGCACTCTCATACGGACTTATCCTTGCAAAAAGCGCTTACTTTTAGCAATTATGAAAACGCCAGCACACCTTGGTATATGCAGCAAAATCTACTTGATATTCTTAATAGTGCGGGCTATGAGACATATTGGCCAAGTAATCAAGAGGCGATCTCTATCTATGGCAATGCACCAGAGATCATCTCTAGGCGTGGAAGCATACGCGATTAGCACGCTTAATGATAGCTTTGCTTCAGGGAGATTCTATGATTCTGTCTTGCTGCGCCTTATTGATGAAGCAAGAAAGCAGCCTAGTAGCAAAAACTTCTACATCATTCACCTTATGGGGACACTATTAACTACAAAGATCGCTACCCATCATCATTTGCTCATTTCAATAAGCACTCTTTGATACAAAATGATCTCCACACATATCCAAGCAACCCAGCTCAAGCATTAAGCCAAGCTGCACTAGAGATAAAAGCGCATTATCTTAATGCCATAGCCTATAATGACCATATTGTCAGCGAGATTATTGATAAGTTTGCGGCGGCGGATTCTGTGGTGATTTATCTCAGTGATCACGGCGATGAAGTGTTTGATTTTAGGGATTTTGTCGGGCATACAGAATCTATTGGCTCGCGATTTATGGTAGAAATACCTTTTATGATTTATATGAGTGATACATTTAAGCGCAGGCACAAACAGCTTGCGGAGCAAATTACGCAAGCAAGGCATTTGCCATTTATGACAGATGATTTGATACACACTTTGCTTGATTTACTTGGCATTGTCAGTGTAGATTCTCTCAAATCTCGCGCTCTTTTTCACCCAAGCTATAATGCCAAGCGACCTAGAATCTATAATGGGCAAGATTATGATAAAACTTTACGCCCTATCAAATAGCTCCCTAATGGCAGCTGTGCCACCATATCGGCGTGGGTGTGGAGAGCGCATAGGAAATAGACTGAAAGCTAAAGCGCACACTAAGGGCGTGTAAGCACAAAGTCTGCGCTGCCAAATCGCTAGAGCCTTTGGCTTGCGCGCCAGATTCTAGGAGAAACTGCTCTTTTAAGGCACAAAGATACATATTGGCTACTTCATCGCTTGCGCCATAGAGCATATCTCCACAAATTGGGTGTCCTATATGGGCGCAATGCAAGCGGATTTGATGTGTCCTGCCTGTAAGGGGCTTGGCGTGGATATAGGTGCAGTTGTGCTTGGGGTCGATGTGTATTGGTGTAAGAAGCGTGCTAGAATCTTTCCCTAAATCGCTAATGCAAGAGCGGATAGAGAGATGACCCCTTGCGTGCTTGTGTGGCGTATGGATTGGGGCATTGACTAGGATTTCATCGTGCAATATGCCTTGAATTTTTGCTAGATAGAGCTTTTGCACTTTGTGGGTGGCTACAAGATGCTTTAGGGCTTTTTCACTCTGCTTAGTTTTAGCCACAAGGATTGCCCCACTTGTCTCATAATCAAGTCGATGAATGGGCTGGGCGTCTTGCCCATAGCACGAGCGGATAGAATCTACTAGGCTTTTATGTGTAAAAGTGCCTTTAGGGTGGGTGAGCAGCTTGCTTGGCTTATCAAACACAGCGAAATCTTTTGTAGAAAAAATTGGAGTAAGCAGCTCGCTAGATGGGTAATATGTATCCACAAAGCGCGTTAGCCACACTTCACCGCTTATGAGCTGGGACTTGTGAATGGGAGTGTTGTTGGGGAGACGCAATCGTGCTTTATCGATTGTTTTTTGCGCAAGTTTTGGGGAGAATCCCAAAACTCTAATGAGAAACTGCGCTGATTTTATAGGGGCGGGTATAAAATGCTTTTCACGGATAAAGGGCATATAGGCTATGCCATAGCACTATTTGCGTATTTTTCACCTAGCTCAAATGCCTTTTTGTTTAGCTCTACAACCTTTGCTGGCACTTTTGAAATCATTGTTTCATAGACTAAATTTCTATCGACACATTTTGTAAAAGCAACTGTTACGCCAAGTGCTACGACTGATTGGGTAACAACATTGCCCACTTCTTCTTTGGCGATGGTAATAATGGGGATTTCATAGATTTTAAAGCGTTTTCTATCCTCATCGCTTGGTGTTACAAGATTTGGCTCAACGACAATAATCCCACCTTCTTTCACGCCATTTTTAAACTGATCATAGCTCACTTGTGCGGTAGAGAGCATAAAGTCAATATGTCCTTCATTAGCGTATGGGTAGAGAATCTCCTTAGAATCTAGCAAAATATCTACCTTTGTAGGACCACCGCGCACCTGAGATGTGTAGGTAGAGGCTTGGATACCATAGCCACCCGCGCGGATTCTAGACTCTGCTAGAATCTCCCCCGCAAGCAAGACACCCTGCCCGCCCACACCTGTAAATCGAAGTTCAGCTTCCATATTAATGTCCCCCTTTTTGTGCTTTTTCAATCACTCCATCATACGCGCGACAATATTCAATTTTACTTGTATCGTGCTTTAAGATCCCCGTTGGGAATTTGCCCACTCTTTCTTCTTCGCTTAGCTCATCATATTTACGCTTGCTAATTGTGCGAGATTCTATCCATTTAAGCGTTTGCACTGCTTCGCCCATTTTGTTCTTGCGCCCAAGATTGATGTGGCAGTTGCTATGTATGTCAAAGAAGCTAAATCCTTCGTGTTTGAAGCCTTCATAGAGCACTTTCTCAATCTTTTTAGGATCAAGCACGGATTCTCTAGCGACAAATGTCGCCCCAGCAGCATCGACTAGCTTACAAGGGTCAAAGCTATTTTCAATATTGCCAAACTGCGCTGTTACAGTCCACATACCTTGTGGGGTTGTAGGAGAAGTTTGAGAGTTTGTAAGCCCGTAGATGAAGTTATTAACAAGCACATAGTTTAGGTCAATATTGCGCCTGCTGGCGTGGATTGTGTGGTTGCCACCAATGGCTAGCGCATCGCCATCGCCACTGACAACAATGACATGTTTTTTGGGATTAGCAAGCTTAATGCCTGTGGCATACGCAAGAGCCCTGCCGTGTGTCGTATGCACAGTGTTGCAATTCACATACGAGCTCATACGCCCACTACACCCAATCCCGCTCACCAAACATACATCATCCATTTTCCAGCCAAGCGCATCAATGGTGCGGATAATTGATTTTAAGATCACACCATCGCCGCAGCCCCAGCACCAAAGTGTAGGCATTTTATCTACGCGCAAATATTCATCATAATTAAAAGCCATCTTACATCTCCTTGATTCTATCTATAATTTGCGTAGGTGATATGCTACGCCCATTTGCTTGCCCCATAAACTCCACTTTACGCTCAAGCACACGCTCAATTTCTTCTAAATATTGCCCCTTATTGAGCTCGATGACAAGAATCTTTTTGTAGGTTTCACCAAGTTGTTTTAGTCTTGTTTTAGGACTTGGCCAAAGTGTGATAGGGCGGAATAGTCCCACCTTTTTACCCATTTTCTTTAGCTCAATCATCGCTTCTTTAACAGATAGTGCCGTAGAGCCATAAGCGATGATGGCGATTTCCGCACCTTCTAAATCAAGCTCTTCATTTTGGCAGATATAGGACTCTTTAGATTCTATCTTATTAAACAAGCGATCGATCAACGCCTGCCCCATTTTCGCATCTTCTGTGGGGAATCCAAGCGGTCCGTGATGAAGCCCTGTGATATGGTAGCGGTAGCCTTGGAAAAACGGATTTAAAATCGCGCCTTCATCTGGCTTAACATCGTAGGGCTGGTAGCTTTTAGGGTCGCCTGTAAAAGTGCGGCGATTGATAACGCTCTTTTGCACTTCTTCTATATCTGGGATATAAGTCTTGCCATACATATGTCCAATTGTTTCATCCATTAGCAAAAACACTGGAGTCATTAGCTCTTCTGCGAGATTAAATGCGCGAAGTGTCTCTGTGTAGGATTCTTCAAGATTGCCCGGTGCGATTGCCACAGCTTTAAAATCCCCGTGCGTAGGGTGCTTAAGGAAACTTACATCGCCCTGTGCTACACGCGTGGGCATACCAGTAGAAGGACCAGATCGCATAACATCAGCTATTACAAGCGGAACTTCTGCCATAAAACCAAGCCCAATTTGCTCTACTTTGAGTGAAATACCCGGACCAGAACTACCTGTCATAGCCTTTACACCACTCATCGCCGCCCCAAGAGCCGCACAAATCCCACTAATTTCATCTTCCATTTGGATAAAATGCCCATCGTGCTTTGGCAGAAGCACGCTCATCTCGTGCATAATATCCGAAGATGGCGTGATAGGATAGCCACCATAAAATCGACAGCCTGCATCGATGGCTGCTTTTGCTACAAGCTCGTTACCGCCAGAAATTACCTCTCGCATATTTATTTCCTTTGTGTGTTGTTGTGTAAAGCCATAAAATTATTGCTACGCACCTGCTGCGCTCTCTCTTGCGCTTCAGGCGTGATCTTAGCAAACTTAAATTCTTTCCTATCTGCGACATAGATCGCAAAATCCGGGCAGTGCAGCTCACACTCTTGACAGCCTATGCAGCTCTCAGGGTGCGCCACTTCAATCACTTTGCCAAGCACCTTGTGCGGGTCTAGACGCATACCAAGCACGCCAGCTGGACATAGCGATACGCAAATATCGCAAGCCTTACAGCGCGTTTCATTGACCCAAACAGGAGTTTGACTAGGGGCGACCATATTTGACATATTCTCTCCTTTCAAGGAAGCATTAGGGACTTCAGCAATATCTAGCTTAAGCCTTACTAGAATCTTGCAATGCGTGCAAGTTTGATATAAAACAACTTAAATCTCCCTTTATTTTTTAGTTTGGTAAAGAAAATTTTTACTTCTATGATTTTTGGGGTTTGGCGCAGGTGTTGTTGAGCGGGCTGCAAGCCTAGCATGTGCGGTGCTTCACTGCTTCATCACACCATTGGCGCACTTCTTTATCAAGAGTTGCAATGGCAGTGTAGGATTCTAGCTCCGGGAGCTTTGGTGCAAAGACTTCAAGGGCACTTTTGACAAGCTCATAAATCGCTCCAAATGTAATCTTATCTTGCAGGAAGTGTGAGATAGCCTGCTCATTGCTAGCATTGACAATCACGCCAAGCTTTGGATTCTCTAGTAGCGCATCTTTAAGCTCATAGAGCGGATAGCGATTAGTATCAATAGGATCAAATGTAATGGCTAGAATCTGCGATAAATCCATAGAAGGGATAATGCTTGTCGTAGAAGCTTGTTTGGGGTCAATGGCATAAGCAATGGGCAAGCGCATATCTGGCAGAGCAAAGTGCGCAGTCGTGCTCCCATCAATAAACTCTATAAGCGCATGCACGCTTGAGCTACGCTCTATAAGTGCCTCAATGTCCCTGCAGCCAAAGAGCCAATACGCCTCTAAAATCTCAAAAATCTTATTCATCATACTTGCAGAATCTATGGTGATTTTCTGCCCCATTTGCCAATTTGGGTGGCGCAGTGCGGCGGACTTTGTTTGATCTTTGATAGTGTGGATAGGAGTATCGCGGAATGCCCCCCCACTAGCTGTGATGACAAGTCGTTTGATCGCGCGATTTGTGCGCAAATACCATAAGCCAAAATGCTCGCTATCAATAGGCACAATCGCCTTTGTATCAAGGAGCCAGCCACCTGCTACAAGGGACTCTTTATTAGCAAGAGCTAGAGTCTTTTTGCAATATTGCGTATGAAGCGATGGCTTAAGCCCAGCAAAGCCCACAATGGCATTTACTACCAATGCAGAATGCGCCGCTTCTAGCATTTCACAAATGCCACTCTCCCCTACAAACACCCTAGCTCCCCGCGCTTCTAGCTGCTTTAAATCACGCTCATCAGCGATAGCGACAAGCTTTGGGCGATGGGCTAGAATCTGCTGATTAAGTAGAGCGATATTGCGCCCAGCAGCAAGTGCTTCTATTTTGTGGGAAAATAAGCTAGCGATCTCTAGCGCAGCTATGCCAATAGAGCCGGTGCTACCTAGGATAATCACAGCAGGCTCGCACCTAGAATCGAGCACCTAGTGCAGGCAAATTCATCAAAAAACATTAAGAAAAAGTGCATACCCACAGCTCCAAAAAGCACTGCATCAAACCGATCTAAAATCCCGCCGTGTCCGGGCAAGATAGAGCCAGAGTCTTTCACTTCTGCCCTGCGCTTAAGGTAGCTCTCATATAAATCCCCAAACACCCCGCACACCGCGACAAATAAGCTTAGAATAATCGCAAGCAAAAAGTGGGTATTAAGCATTAAGATTCCAGCAATACTACCTACAACAATAGCTACTGCTAGCCCGATGATCACGCCTTCTAGTGTTTTTTTAGGGCTTGTTGGGCTAAAGGGTGTTTTTCCAAAGATTCTACCTCCAAAATACGCCCCCATATCACAAAGTGCCACAATCAAAATCAGCCACACCACGCGCAGCACACCAAAATCCACATAGACACTATACAATGCTAAAAATGGCAAGGTTGGGTAGAGAAATGGCAGGATAGATTTTGGACTAAGATTTTGCTTATATGCTACCACGCTTGCTAGAATCACACAGGCTATAAAGGCGGCTTCCACAGGGCGCGCGCTAAAAAATGCCAGAATCCACACCCCCAAAGCAAGAGCATAGAGCCAGAGATTTGTGTCGATTTTATACAAGGTGAGAGATTCTCTAAAGCCTAGTATAAATGCCACGCCAAGCACTGCCCAAATCACAATGGCATTGTTCCACACAAGCAAAATCCCAATACCAGCTATAAGGAGTGCAGCAGTGATATAGCGCGCGCTCTCGTTTGCGAATTTATCTTTAGCAGAATCTAAAAAGCTTGTGTCAAATGTCTTAGACTTGTTAGATTCTGGGCTAGATTCTGCTTGGCTGGGCTTTGCGCTAGAATCTAGTGTGCTTGACTCCTTAGTGCTAGCAGTGTCGTTTGAAGAGATGTTATCTGGCTGGGGTTGGTTGGCTTGCTGCTCCATAATAGCTCCTTGTGTATAGCTTACATTCTAAATAAACGCCAATAAACAGCGAAATACAGCTGAGACCTAGTGTTATTTAAGTGAGTTAAAGGTATTATACCAAAGACCCCTTTAAGTGCAAGATACCTAGCTAAACACAAACCCTAGCTAGAATCTATTTTAGGAGAGCCTATGCCCAAGTCCGCGACTAACCCTATCTATGGCACATACATAAAACACGCGACAAAGTTTATTGCTAGGCAAATGCAAGAGAAGCAAGCTCAAAGGCTCATTGTCGGGCTTAGTGGGGGGATAGATTCTGCTGTGGTGGCAAGACTCTGCCAAATCGCTTTGCAAGGCTCTGCCAAAGATCTCAAAAGCACCAATAATGCCAAAGATCGCCTGCTTTGTGTCTTTCTCCCAAGCTCCAAGACAGACAAAAGCTCATTTGTTGATGTGAAAGCCCTTGTGGAGAAGTTTTCTCTGCCCTTTATCCAGCACCCCATAGCTAAATACGATAGCTTATTTAGTGCGCAGTTTGTAGATTCTAGTGCGCTTGAAGCGGGGAATTTCTGCGCTAGGGTGAGAATGGCTCTGCTCTATCACTACTCAAGTATGTATCAAGGCATTGTCGTAGGCACAAGCAATCAATCCGAGCTACTGCTAGGCTATGGCACGATTTTTGGCGATCTAGCGTGCGCGATCAATCCCATAGGCGCATTGTTTAAAACACAGATTTTCTCCCTAGCTAGAATCCTGCAACTCCCAGAATCCATCATCACAAAGCCCCCAAGTGCCGATCTCTACCCCAATCAAAGCGATGAGAGCGAGCTAGGGTTTAGCTATGCAAGCATTGATAGCCTGCTTATAGCCGTAGTGAAAAAATCTGCCAAATACCAAGGGGCAAAGCACCAGCCCACCCCTAGCACAATCCACCCCAAAGCCCTGCATAAAAAGCATTATAAAAATTTTGATGAAAAGCTTGTATCTATGGTGCTTACACGCATAAAAGCCAATCAATTTAAGCGTGAAATGCCCACCATTTTTCTGCCTAGCCCTAAGCTCTTGCGCGAGCTTCGCACAGACACTTCAAGCCACAAAGCCACGCACAAGGACACATAAGTGGATTTGCACCGCTACCACTACGCGCCACATTTAGGGCATAAAGCCTTAAGCCTTTTGCTCCTGCCCCTAAGCTATCTCTATGGCGCGATTGCCACGCTTAAAAGACTTGCCCCTAGAATCCTCTATGGTAAGCAGGGCAGGGACTTTGGGCTGCCAATCATATCAGTGGGCAACTTAATCGCAGGGGGCAGTGGGAAAACGCCCTTTATCATAGCACTTTGCAAGCATTTCAGCTCCCTTGAATATGGGCATATCGCTGTAATTTCAAGGGGCTATAAACGCCAGAGCAAGGGGCTTGTGTGGGTAAGCAAGCAAGGTGTCGTGCTTGCAAGTGTCGCCACAAGCGGCGATGAGCCCTATCTCATCGCTAGCGCATTAGCAGGACATAATGTCAGCGTGCTTGTGTGTAAAAACCGCGCCAAAGCCATAGAAGAAGCCAAAGCACAAGGCGCGAAGCTTGTGCTGCTTGATGATGGGCTGCGCTTTTGCTTTAAGAAGTTTGATGTCATTTTACGCCCAAGCTTTGAGCCATTTTATCCGCGCTTTATCCCAAGCGGGCTTTACCGCGAGTCTTACTCCCTCTACCGCACGCTAGCCAGCTCACCGCACGCCATAATCGCACAAGAAAATAGCGACTTCACCAGAGAAGTGCGGCTCACAAACCCAAGCCCCAAGATGTTTCTCATAAGTGCCATAGCCAACCCCACGCGCCTGCTAGCATTCCTCCCTCCTATCCTAGCAGACTTCAGTGCGCAAGATTTAGCCCTAGATTCTAGCCTAGAGTCTAGCGCGCATAGTGTAGGTAAGTGCAGGATCATTGGAAGCAGATTTTTCCCCGATCATCATCACTTTAGCCATAGAGAGATCCACGCTATCCTAGAATCCTACGCCCCCACATCGCTGCTCACTACGCAAAAAGACGCCACCAAGCTCCAAGATTTTGCCGATACATTAAGCATTATGGAGCTTACTCTCCATATTCGCCCTAGTGTTTTACGCGCCTTGCAGGAGTATGTTGATAAACGCGGATTCTAGGAGTGGTCGATTCAGTCTTGGGCGAGCAATGCGATTGATTTTACAAATTTTGAGCGGTCATTACCGCTAAGGTAACTCCCACCCAAAATTTGTAAAAAACACCCACAGCCCCACCGCAATGCTTAGAATCGTGTTGAAGTAAAACAGCCGTTGTGGAGCATAAAATGGGCTTTGTGAAAAAGCTCATTTTATCTGTCATTGCGAGACTTCCGTAGGAAGTCGTGGCAATCCATAATAAAAACACAAAAGTGGATTCTAGGCGCAGCGCCAGCTAACCCCCCCCGCCCCAAGATTTGTAAAATTTCTACAAAATTAACCGATACTTAAAGCTCTGGGCGTTATAATCGCCTGCTAATCTTACGTATTAAGGAGTGGTGTTATGTTTGCGTTTTATCGTAATTTGCATATCGGCACGAAGTTTATTTTGTTTGTGTCTAATATCATCATTATAGGCATTGTTGCATTGGCACTTATTGTCGGGGATTTTGTCGGGGATAATATGCGAAAAAATGCCGAGGATATTGTCAAAAATGCTTCGCAGAAGTATGCGATTTATATCAGTGGCTCCTTTGATGAGATGTCTTCTGTGCTAGAATCTAGCTCGAAAATTTTGAGCGATCTACTCAGTGTAGCTTCTTTACAAAATCCCACGACCGCTTCTGTTTTTGAATCATCAACGAAATCTTCTCTCGATGCCGGCGCATTTGCTCGCTATGGCTTTGTCTATCTCTTAGACGCCCCCCCCCATTTTGCCGCGAAAAACAGAGCTTACACTACGCCTAAGGGCAATGTCGTTATGCTTTTCCAAGATACAGATACTGATAATCCAGGTGGAATCAAAGTCGTGCAAGCCACTGATGCGGTGCTTGATTTCCCTGTGGTGCAAAAAATCCTTAAAACAGCCAAATACGGCGATCCTGTGTCCTTTGGGCGACCCACAAAGCTGCAATTTGATGGTAAAGAATTTACTGCGTTAAACATCGCTGCTCCAATTTTTGACGCCGATAAGCGACTTGTAGGGGTATTTGGCTTTGTGATTGATCTAGCTGATATAGAGAGATTTATGCTAAATCCCAGCGATAAAACTTGGGACAATGAAGCCAAAGCATTGATACAAAAAGATGGCACAGTCGCTGTGCATAGCAATACTTCTCTCGCTCTCCACAAGCTTACTGAAGCCAACAAGCATCCAAGTGTAGTAGAAATTTCACAAATAATAGCAAATGCTCAAACCGCCGTTATAGAGCATTATGTAACCACAGATGGGGTGGATAGTTATGCGAGTGTGTCGTCTTTCTCCACTGCCGATGGCAATAGCTACTCAATATTTGTCGCCGCGCCTAAGGCAGAGGTGCTAGCTCCTTTATATAGGCTTGAGTGGATTATCGCAGGGGTGGCAGTGGTAATATTACTCCTTGCAGTGGCGACTGTGTATTATCTCGTGCGTAGGCTGCTTTCATCAAGGCTGCCCATAATCCTAAAAACCTTGGATCAATTTTTCAAATATGTCAATCACGAGAGCGATGAAGTCCATCATATCAAAATCCGCGCCCACGATGAGCTAGGCAAAATTGGGCAGATGATTAACGAGAACATCGATAAATCTCGCGCTCACTTGAAAAAAGATGATGAGCTAGTAGCCGAATCCCTCTCAGTCATCAACCACACCAAGCAAGGCAGAGCTACAAAAAGAATCACCCTCTCTGGCTCAAACCCCCAGCTAAACGCGCTCAAAGACTCTGTCAATGACCTTTTAGAGCTTCTAGCCACCGCCATAGGCAAAGATCTAAACGAGCTTAACCGCGTCTTTGACTCCTACACCCGCCTAGACTTCACCACAGAAGTAGCAAATGCACAAGGGCGAGTAGAAGTAGTTACTAACACTCTAGGAGAAGAGATTAGAAAAATGCTTAAAACTTCCCTAGAGTTTGCCAATTCTCTCCACTCTCAAAGCGACAAGCTAGAAGAAGCCGTAGCAGCACTTACTAAATCTTCTAACTCCCAAGCTAGCAGCCTAGAGCAAACTGCCACCGCAGTAGAAGAGATCACTTCATCTATGCAAAATGTCTCTGGCAGGACCAATGAAGTAATCCAGCAAACAGAAGATATAAGAAATGTCATTGGTATCATTAGAGATATAGCAGATCAAACAAACCTCCTAGCCCTAAATGCCGCCATCGAAGCTGCTAGGGCTGGAGAGCACGGACGGGGCTTTGCAGTCGTAGCAGATGAAGTGCGCAAATTGGCTGAACGCACCAGCAAATCACTAGGCGAGATAGAGGCAAACACCAACCTCCTAGTGCAGTCCATCAACGATATGGCAGAATCTATCAAAGAGCAAACCGCAGGTATCACACAAATCAACGAAGCCATCTCTAGCCTAGAGTCTGTAACCCAAGAGAATGTCTCTATCGCCAATGCTAGCTCACAAATCTCACAAGATGTGTCAGGGATTGCCAAGGCGATACTAGATGATGCAAACAAGAAAAAAATCTAACCACAAGCGATTCAGTCTTGGGTAGGCATTCCGCAGATTTTGGGGGCTTTCAAGGCAGTGGCAAGGGCGCATACTTGGTCGTATGTAACCGCAGGCACTGCCGTAGAATCCACCAAAAGCGCGCAAAAGCCAACGCCCCCAAAACTAAAAGTGGATTCTCGTATAGATTGCCACGCCTTGCCCAAGCAAGTCTCGCAATGACAAAAGGGGCTTTCACGCTAGAATCTAGCTTGTTAGATTCTAGGATATGAGCAGTGCTTGTGGGAGAGTAGGCTTGATAGGTAATTAAAGTGTATTGCTTGTTTGCTTTAGCCACAAAGCCAGCCTAAGGGCTGGGCAAAAGGCTTAGCTAAAATACAGGGATAATCTCGCCCTTGTAAGTTTTCTCAATGAAGTCTTTCATCTTTTTGCTTTGCATTGCCTTTTTTAGCTCTAAGATTGCCTTGTTATTTTCATCGCCAGAGCGCACGACAATGATATTTGCATAAGGCGAGCGAGAGTCTTCTACAATCAGCGCGTCCTTTGCTGTAAGGTTCGCTTGTAGGGCATAGTTTCCGTTAATTACCGCTAGATCCGCATCTTGCAAAGTCTTTGGCAGCAAGGCTGCTTCAAGTGCTTTGATTTTGAGCTTTTTGGGATTGTCAATAATATCTGCTTCTTTCGCGCTTAGATTGTTAGGATCTTTTAGCTTGATAAGCCCGTTGTTGTGTAGTAAAATCAGTGCGCGCCCGCCATTTGTGGGGTCATTTGGGATAAGGATAGTCGCGCCATTTTTAAGATCTTTTATGTCTTTTATGCGCTTAGAATACCCACCAATAGGCTCGATGTGGATTTGCGCCACACTCACTAAATCAAGCTTCCTATCCGCGCTAATCTTGTCTAAAAATGGCTTATGCTGCATAAAGTTAGCATCAATGCTTTTTTCATTAAGTGCGATGTTTGGCAGGACATAATCGGTAAATTCCACGACTTCAAGCTCGATTCCAGCTTTTTGTAAGTCAGGGGCAATAAAGCGCAGCATTTGTGCTTGAGGCACAGGAGTCGCACCGACTTTCAGCTTCTCTGCATACGCAAAACCTACAAGAGACAAGGCAACACTCGTAGCTACCAACAACTTTGATACAGCAATTTTCATCGCTAGCTCCTTAAGTTAAGATTGAGTAGGCATTCTAGCGCATTTTTCTTGCTTTTGCGACCAAAGCATCGCCTAGACTTTGCACAAGCTGCACAAGCACAATAATCACAATGGAGGTAACAAGCAAAATATCTTCCTCATACGCTTGGAATCCAAGTCGTATCGCCACATCACCAAGCCCCCCAGCCCCCACAGCACCGCCCATAGCAGAATACCCTATAAGCCCAATGATGGTAATGGTAATGGCATTGATAAGTCCGGGCTTGGCTTCTGCTATCATCATTTTCATCACACGCGCTTTGCTAGCCCCCATACTTAGTGTAGCTTCTATCAAGCCTTTATCAATTTCTTCAAACGCACCTTCAAAAAGCCTAGCGATAAAGGGAATCGCTGCGATACTTAGTGGGATTATCGCAGCAGTCGCACCAATGCTTGTGCCTACAAGTGCGCGCGAGAGTGGCAAAAGCAAGATGATAAGAATGATGAAGGGAAATGAGCGCACAACATTAACAATAGAGCCTAGTATCGCATTGATCGTCTTATGCGAGCAGATTCTACCGCTTCTTGTAACGCTGAGTGCTATGCCAAGAGGTAGCCCAAAAATTGTAGCAAATAGCGTAGATAGCGCGACCATATACAGCGTGTCATAGGTAGCTTGCGAGATTTGGTCATAATTGTAAGCGATACGATCGCTTAAAGCCATAGCTGCACTAGAATCTAGCTCTGCCACCGCCCCATATACAG
This sequence comes from Helicobacter canis, assembly GCF_008693005.1. Lineage (GTDB taxonomy): Bacteria > Campylobacterota > Campylobacteria > Campylobacterales > Helicobacteraceae > Helicobacter_B > Helicobacter_B canis. The sequence continues at coordinate 47,635 of NZ_VXKE01000023.1, forward strand.
CCATAATGCCCGCCTGCAAGCCTTGCCTACACAGCTCATCAAACACCTTAGCACTAGATTCTAGGGCTGCCCAGCACTTATCAACAACTTGGCTAGAATCTAGCCACTCCCCAATCTCCACGCACATCATCGCGCAATCGCGCAAAAACGGCGCAATGCATAGCAGCAGCAATAACGCGCAAGCAAGCAGCGCACTAAAGCGTAGTAAAAAAGTCTGCACCCTACTCATTCTTACCCCTAAACTCCAAAGCTATCAATCACCCACAAATCGCTCAACAAGCAGCTGCTTGTCTTTAAGATAGGCGATAGCTTGCTGGTTTTTGCTCTCATCTTCGCCAAACTCCACAAACAAATGCCCCACTTTCATCGTGCTAAGAGGCTCAATATTCCCGGCTAAAATATTGATATCCACCCCAAAGCGTTTAATCACATTGCTCATTAAAGGCTCATTGATATGCTCGCCAACAAAGGAGATCTTATAGGCGTTTTTACTCTGGGCTAGCACTTCTTGCTCGCTTACTGCTGGAAGATATGATAAAAGCTCTTTGGTGATTATATGCTTTGGTGCGCTAAAGATTTTCTCCACACTGCCTCTCTCCACAATCTCCCCGCCGCTCATCACGCACATTCTGTTGCAAATCTCGCGCACGACTTCGATTTGATGAGTGATAAGCACGATTGTGAGTCCAAGTTTAGATTGTATGGATTTTAGTAGCTCTAGGATAGATTTTGTGCTTTTGGTATCAAGCGCACTTGTGGCTTCATCGCAGAGCAAAATATCTGGGTGGTTACTAAGGGCGCGCGCTATGGCTACTCTCTGCTTCTGCCCACCACTTAGCTGACTAGGGTAGAAATGCGCCTTATCACGCAAGCCCACAATGGATAAAAGCTCATACACGCGCGTCTTTATCTGCTCTTTCTTCCAGCCTGCAATCTCAAGGGCAAACGCTACATTGCCAAAAACATCGCGCGATGAAAGGAGATTAAAATACTGGAAGATCATTCCAATTTTTTGCCGCCGCTTTTGCAAAGTAGATTGCGCTAGCTCTAAAATATTCTCACCATTGATGCGCACTTCACCACTTGTGGGCTCTTCTAGGCGGTTGATTAGGCGGATAAGCGTGGATTTCCCAGCACCTGAGTAGCCGATGATCCCCATAATATCCCCGCGATTGACAGATAGAGAAAGCGGGCGAATGGCTTGGAATCCATTGGGATAAGTTTTAGTAATGTTGCAAAGCTCTATCACAGGCTGCGTAGTGTCGTGCATAGTGGGATTGTCCTTAAAAGCTCTAACTAGATTCTAGCCCTACTAGAATCTACCTAAATATAAATATTGTTATGCTAGAAATTGGGCAGGATTCTAGCATAAATTACATAAAGGCAATGTATGCCACAGAGCACTTTATCCAAGTAGATTCTAGCTCTTAGACTCTATTTACTCCGTGCCACTGCGCTCTTGCGCCATTTGCTCCACTTCTGCGACAAAGGATTCTAAAAGCTTAGATTCTGGGAGCTTGCGTAGGACTTCACCCTCTTTAATGATCATTCCAGACTTATGCCCAAAGGCTATGGCAATATCTGCGTGCTTTGCCTCTCCTAGCGCATTGACCGCACAGCCCATAACGCTCACTTGCAGCGGCGTTGTGATATGGCTTAGTCGCTTCTCCACTTCTTTGACCATACTTACCAAATCCGCCTGTATGCGCCCACAAGTAGGGCAAGAGATGATAGTGATCCCCTGCTTCTGCCGCCCACTATATCGCAAAATCGCGCGCGCAAGGGCGATTTCTTGCTCTAGCTCGCCGGTGATTGAGCAGCGCATAGTATCGCCAATGCCCTCCATAAGCAGCCCCCCAAGAGCCATAGAGGACTTAATCGTGGAGTGAAACATCGTCCCTGCTTCTGTAACGCCTAGATGAAAGGGGTATTCCACAAGTGGGCGTAGCATTCTATATGCTGCCATTGTGCGCTCCACATCGCTGGCTTTGAGCGAGACTTTGAGGTTTGTGAAGCCAAAATCCTCTAAAAGCTTGATATTGTATAAAGCGGATTCTACCATTCCCTTTGGGGTCGCGCCATACTTCTCATCAAACTGCTTCTCCAAACTACCGCCATTAACGCCTATGCGGATAGGGAGATTGCGCGCATTGCACGCCTCTGCTACGGCTTTGATCTTTTCTTTTGAGCCGATGTTGCCCGGATTTATGCGGATACAATCCACCGACTCTGCGGCGATAAGCGCGTATTCATAGCGGAAGTGTATATCAGCTACGAGTGGGAGGGGGGAGATAGCGCGCAAGTCTTTAAGCGCGTGGGCGTCTTTGAGATCGCTTACTGCCACACGCACGATGTCCGCTCCAGCTAGAGCGAGCCTGTCAAGCTGCTCTTTTGTGGCTTGTATGTCTTTAGTCTTGGTAAATGTCATACTCTGCACAGATATAGGCGCATCGCCGCCAATGGCGACATTGCCTACTAAAATCTGCTTTGTTTTGTAGCGCGGGGGGAGTGTGCTTGAAGCCGCATTAGATGAATCTAGCATAAAGTATCCTTAAGAAGTGGCAATTGGTATATTATAGCAGACTTCATCATTTGCTAAAAACCACAAACACACCAAAATATGCTAAAATCCGCGCAAATACCAAAGAAGAAAGACTCCAAAATGCACGAATACTCTGTCGTAACAGCTCTCCTAGAGCAATGCGATCACTACGCACTAGAATCTAGCGCAAGAGAGATAGAGAGAGTTGTCGTGGGTATTGGTGAGCATAGCGGCATAGAGAGTGCATTGCTACAAAGCGCGTTTGAGACATTTAAAGAAGAAAGCATATATGCAAAGCACGCACACCTAGAGATACAAATCCAGCCCATAATGCTTGCGTGTAGCTCCTGTGGCACTACTAGCACACCAGAAGAGCAGAGCTACGCCACTTGCCCAAAATGCGCTAGCAAGAGCGTGCAAATCACACAGGGCAGAGATATGCTGCTTCTGCGCCTAGAAATGCTCGAGTAGAATCTAGCAAGTGCCAAGGAGAATCTATGGATAGCCCATTCACAAAAGACTTGTTAAAGGACCTTGTCAAGCGAGCTGATGAGCTGACTTTAGAGCAAATCAAGGAGAGCTGGGAAGTCGCTGGGGCTATTAAAAGCAAGCAAGAAGCCTTACAAAAGGAACTGCAAAGCTATAAAGATGAGATTCTCACCCAGCAAGCCACGCTAAAGGACTTGCGCACACAAGAGGGCGCGCTAAAAGAGCAGATCAAAGAGCTAGAATCTAAAAAGCGCAAAGCCAGCGAAGAGCTAGCCAAGCTCCACGATGAAATCAGCGTGCAAAAAATCATAACCCAAGCCAAAAAAGCCAAGCTCGATCTCCAAGAATCACGCAAGCAGATTCTACCCGGTAGCCTAAAAAGCGTGCAAATCTACCTAAAAGATGGCTCCATAGCTAAGGCAAAGCCTGCACAAAAGCTCTTTGGCGAAGATGTGTATAAAAAATATCGCGTAGCGTTTAAAGAAAACCACACCTTAAGAAACCATATCTCCGAGCTTGAGCTAGAAAACAAACGCCTACAAATCGAGCTGCGCGACTTCTACGCTGACTTAGCCCTAGAAGGTATGGGCGCGCTAGAATCTAAAAAGCAAGAGACAAAATCTCTCCCCAAAGAGCCCAAAGAAATTATCGCCACAGAAGAAGATCTAAGTGATTTCAAAAAAATGCTCCAAGACCACAAGCGCAACAAAACAAAAAGCCACAAAAACTAGAGAAGCCTAGTGTAGAGCCTAAGCACAAAAGCACTTACTAGCCAGAATCTAAACAAAAGCAGGGAGCAAAATATGGCGACTTCAAAAGAGTATAAAGACTATGTGTTAGAACGGCTGCAAGAGTGCGTAGCAGAGTTGCGTGAAGATTCTAAGGGCAAAATAGAATCTTATACTTTTAGTGCGAGAAAAATGTTTGGGGAATACTGCGTGTATATACAAGATTCTAAATCTATGCAAAAGCCCAAAGCACTTTTCTTACTTTGCGATGAATGCGTGTTTTTAAAACAATATGCACTCTTAGATTCTCTTTTAGAACATTGTCAAAAAGGAAAGCCCTATCCGGGCGCAAAGGAATGGTGGATTATTGATATAGATTCTAAGGAATTATTACAAGAGATTATTACAAACCTTGCCCCAATTTTATGCGCTAAAAATGCCCTGTAGCATAGATCTAATTACAATATCTCTGCGTGTCCATTGCGCACGACCACTAGATCTTCTATCCTAACGCCATAAAGCCCGGGCAAGTAAATGCCTGGCTCGATAGAAAACACCATACCATCTTCAATGATCATCTCACTTCTTTTAGAGATGTTGGGCAGCTCGTGTATATCAAGCCCTATGCCGTGCCCTGTGCTATGGGAAAAATACTCCCCAAACCCAGCCTTATCAATCACTTCTCGCGCTAGGGCGTCAATTTGCTTACCGCTCATTCCAGTGCGCAAGCTTGCAATCGCACTCTCTTGGGCTTTGCGCACGGTGTCATAGATTTTTTGCAGTTTTTTATCGCTAAATTTCTGCTTTTTTCCAAAGTGGATTCTACCTTGTGAGAAAACTGCTGTGCGCGTGCGATCCGAGCAGTAGCGTTTATACTTAATCCCCGCATCAAAAAGCAGCAAATCTCCATCACGCAAGTGATCTTTACAAGGCAGAGCGTGGGGCTTGGCGGCATTAGCATTGATACTAAGGATTGGATTAAAGCTTAGGGTATAGCTGCCATCTTGCTCCAAAGCTTGGCGCGCTAGGGCGTGGAGATACAGCTCTGTGGGATTATCAAGCCTTTCTATCGTCTTTTCTATCATTTTGGCAAAGCGTTTATATGCCTTTTTATTAAGCTCTTGGGATTTGGCAATGAGTGCCACTTGCTCATCGCTCTTAATAATCCTAAGCTGCTGGTGGAAGTTTGGCAGTGGCTCTAGGGTGCATTTTGGCAGCTTTGCAAGCAGCATTTGATACTCCTGCACACACACTTGCAAGGGATCAAAGGCTAGAGACTTCACGCGCTCCTTTTGCAGTAGCTCAATCATAGATTCTAGCAGATTGGCACTCCCTACTAGCTCAATGCCTCTTGCTAGATACTCTTTAGCCTCAGTGGTGTAGCGAGAGTCTGTGAAAAAGATCTTCCTAGAATCTAGCACAAGCAAAATAGCGTGATCACAGCTATATCCACACTCAAAATACTGCGCACTCTCATCAGTAGTGAAAAATACCTGCGGGCGAGCCAAAGGCACAAAATGCTTGTGTGAAGCCATTACTTATTTTCGCTATTTGCTTGGGGATTTTGCGCCTTAAAGGCTTGGACTTCGCTAATGATTTGGATAAGTGAGATAAGCCCGATGTGGTAGCCATACGCGCCAAAGCCTGTAATCACCCCAGCACACACTGCGCCAGTATAGCTCTTTTGCCGGAAGTCTTCACGCGCAAAGATATTGCTAATATGCACCTCAACCACAGGCACACCACACGCCATAATCGTATCAGCCAGCGCGATAGAAGTATGTGAGTAGGCGGCAGGGTTGATTAGCACGCCATCATACTCTCCGCCGACACACTCTTGCAGCTTGTCGATCATCTCGCCTTCAAAATTACTTTGGAAAAACTCTAAAGAAATGTTGCTTTGCTTGGCAAATGTGCGCATATTTTCGTGGATTTGATCTAAGGTAAGGGGTCCATAGATTCTAGGATCTCTGTGCCCTAGTAGGTTTAGGTTTGGTCCTTGTATGACAAGAATTTTCATCACTGCTCCTTTGGGATTTTAGCGGGCATTGTAGCAGATACACGCAAACTAGACAATGCCTTCTTGTGCTATAATCGCGCCCTACTTCACAACTATAAAGGATCACCAATGCGACTACAATCTCTCATAAAATCCACTCTAAAATCCATCTTGCCAGCTCCAGATTCTAGCCCGCTGGCAAAGATTCTCCACAAGGGCTTTGCATTTCTCACGCTCAAAAGAATGAGCAAAGCCGAGCTAGAAGATGACCGCGCAAGCTACATCGCGCAAAACACCGACACGAGGTTTGCCATTAGCAGAGAGTTTGACTACATCTGCCGCGATGACAAATACGCCACCAATGGCGCAGGTGTAGAATCTAATAGCGACTACTTTATCCAAGATATTTGGGGAGCGCGTAAAGTAGCAGCTACAAAGCCTGCGCGCCACTATGATGTAGGCTCATCAGTCGCGGGCTTTATCGCCCATCTCCTAGGTGCTAACCAGCCTACAACCCTAATCGACATCCGCCCCCTACCCTGCCTAAACACAAGCTTTCTAACTGCCAATGGGGGGGGGGCTACAATATCTGCAAGCCAATGCCACAAACTTAGACAATATCGCAGATTCTAGCCTAGAATCTATCTCTGCACTCTGTAGTATCGAGCATTTTGGACTTGGGAGATATGGTGATCCAATCGATCCTATGGGATGGGAGAAAGCCCTGCTAGCATTTGAGCGCGTGCTAAAGCCCGGTGGCAAAATGTATATATCTGTCCCTGTTGGGCAGTATGATAAAGTCTGCTTCAATGCCCACAGAGTCTATCGCCCACAGACGATTATCGACACACTAAAACATTGCCAAATCCTAGAGATGAGCTATATTATCGGGCTTGATGCAAAGCTATGTATGGAGTATAGAGATGGGCAGCTGCATATCAATCAAGCTGCCCTAGAATCTATCCCGGATATGAAAAATTGGGGTGCTACCGGGCTCTTTGAGTTCCAAAAGCAATGAGCTAGATCTAGCGTTAAGCTCCTGCTTTGAGACTCGTTTGCAAGCTTAGATTCTGCTACTGCTGGCTAGATTCTAGCTGCAAGGATTCTAGCTCGCCACTGCTAATCATCGCGCGTAGCATTGCAATTGTCTGCGCAATCGCTTCTTGCTCTTCTTGTGCGGTAATGCTGCTTCTTGGCGTATGCAAGAAAACATAGCGTTTATTGTGTGTAGCCCAGCGGCGTGTGTCATACTCTGGGTAGAGGGCGATTGTGGGGACTCGTTGGTTGCACGCTAGGTGCAGTGTGCCTGTGCTAGGGCTTATCACGCAGCTAGCGCGGTCTATCCACGCACTAAGCTGCAAGAGATCATTATCATTACAAAAGACAATAAGCTTGCTTTGAGTATTTTGCGGTTGGGGGGGGGGAGGTGTAGAATCTAGGCTAGATTCTAGCTCTTGCATAAAGTCTTTATGCACTTTCTCAAAGGTTACTACAAGCGGGATACACTCTGGGATTTGCGCGATTTTGTCAATAAGCGTGATGAAGCCCTGCTTGGTTAGTGAATAAGGGCAAGCATTGTTGAAGGGGTTTATCATTATAAGATAGCAAGGCTTGCTAGATTCTAGCCCTTTGTGCGCAAACTCTTTGGCAAGGTGGTCTTGCACCACTTGCGCGTGCTTTTTGCCATAAGGAAGCTTGCTTTGCGTGAGATCAAGCAAGGGGAATTTCTCATCATAGAGCTTTGGATTTATCGCGCGCACAAAGGCAAGCAAGATCTCGCGCTCATCGTAGTTGCGATACTTCTTCCACATATAAATCGCCACACTTTTACACCGCCACGACAATAAGCTTGCAAATTTTGTCGCACAAACTATGCGCTTGGCATTGGTGGAGAGCGCGAAGCGGATATGCGCGGTTTTAGAGTTAGTAAGCAGGGCATAATCGCAAGCATACGCATCAATAGCCTGCTTTGTGCAGGACTCTACCACATCGACAAAGTCGCATTCGCGCAAGAGGTTTTGCAAAGTAGGCTGGGCAAAGACAATAAGCTTGCAAGAGTAAATATGCTTTAGCACATAAAGACTCTCAAGCCCTATAACGCACTCACCCAAAGCATTTTGGATAAAGATTACGCCAATGGTAAGCTGCTTTGAGTTACGCGCCATTTATGTCCTATATCGTGGAGTTTGCGGCGCATTATAGTAAAACATCTTGTGCTAAGGCAAGGCTGCCATTTGTCATAAAGTGGAATTGATTGTGGATTGTGCCTAAAGACTCAAAGAGCTCGCGAGATAGCTCTAGCCCTACCTTTCTCTCTTCACTCTTTGGATTCTGGCTTTTATGTGCCTTTTCTAAGCGCAAGATCCAAGAATTTGGGATAAAAACTCCGGGTAATTTATCGCGTAAAAATACTACGCTTTTATAGCTTACAACGGGGAAAAACCCTAGCACAAGCGACACCCTTGTCCCCAATATGCGATTGGCAGATTCTAGGCTATCTAGGAGGATATGAGCAGACTCTAGGCTATAGACAGGCTGGCTAAATAGCGCGCTAAGAGAGCAAGAGCTAGAATCTATAAACGCGCTTTTGATCTTTTTAAGCATTTTGCTTTCAATCGTCTTTGGATTGATGGCATAGGAGTTTATGACATTGCAATTATAAATGCGCTTGGGCGTGGATTTTAGCGCGCTGCCTGTAAGATCCAGCCCCGCATTTAGAGTATTGATAATGGCATTAAGCTTTGTGGAGCTATCTTCAAAGACAGCTTTAGCCTCTGTATTGCCAAGCTTAATAGGGTCGCCTGTTAGGCTTAAAAATGTGCGCAAGTTAAAGGCATTTGCCGATAGGATCTCACCACAAAGTGCGATAGAGTTTCTATCTCTCATAGAAATTGTGCAAATACAGGGCTTTTGCAAGGACTCTTGTAGGGCAATGCTACTTAGCACAGATGAAGGCTTAAAGCGCGCTAGTGGAGAATCTGTGCAGACAAAGCTATCAAAAAGTGCGCAAGACTTAAGCGCATTTAGAGACTCTTGCGCTAAGGCTTGCACGCCAACTAGTGGTGTAAGCTCAAAGCTTAGAAAGCTCTCGCCACTCTCTAGCTTGCTAAATGCTCTATCGATCTTCCTATCTAAATGCGCCCCTAGCATTGGGTCTCCTTGTGTATTACTGCAGTGAGCCTAGGACATTTTTTGTCGCTTTGACAAGATTTTCTAAGCTAGGCTTGACTTCTTCCCATTTGCGCGTCTTTAGTCCGCAATCTGGATTGATCCATAGCTGCTCTTTTGGCAGGACTTCAAGCAGTGCGCGGATTTGCGCTTCTAGCTCGCTCACGCTTGGGACTCTAGGGCTATGAATGTCATACACCCCCGGACCTATCTCGTGCTTATAGCCCACTTCTTTAAAGACTTTAAGCAGCTTATTGCCACTGCGCGCAGTTTCAATGCTAATCACATCAGCATCAAGGGCTTGTATAGTTCTAATAATGTCATTAAACTCGCTGTAACACATATGCGTGTGGATTTGCGTGCTAGATTCTGCGTTGGCAGTGGCAATTTTGAAGCACTCTAATGCCCATCGCTCATACTCTGCGATATTTTCAGCACGCAATGGATAGCCCTCTTTAAACGCCGCCTCATCGACTTGGATAATCTTTATCCCAGCTTTTTGCAAGTCATCAATCTCATCAGCAATCCCTAGAGCGATCTGCTTACACACTAGCGCACGCGGGACATCATCACGCACAAAGCTCCAGTTTAAAATCGTAACCGGACCTGTTAGCATACCTTTTACAAGCTTTTTAGTAAGGCTTTGGGCATAGGTGATCCACTCTATCGTCATCGCTTTGGGGCGAGAGACATCGCCATAAATAATTGGGGGCTTGACACAGCGGCTGCCATAGCTCTGCACCCACGCATTTTGGCTAAAGACAAAGCCTTTCATCTGCTCGCCAAAATACTCCACCATATCGTTGCGCTCTGGCTCTCCATGCACTAGCACATCAAGCCCGATTTCTTCTTGGAATGCAATGCACTCCTTAATATAAGCCTTGATACCCTCATCATATTGCTCCTTAGAAATCGCGCCTTTTTTATAGCCTAAACGCAGAGCGCGTATCTCTTGTGTCTGGGGGAAAGAGCCTATGGTGGTTGTAGCTAGATTAGGATAGGCGAGTGCGGATCTTTGTGCCTTTATGCGCGTGGCAAAGTCTTCATCGCGCGAAGTTTTGATACTAGAATCTAGGCGAGCTTTAAGCGCGCTATCGTGGATTTTGCTCGAGCTTTTGCGCGTGGCTATTAGAGCTTGATTAGATTCTAGCTTGCTGCGCGCGCTATCATTAGGAGCGCGGAAGAGTGTATCTAGCGTTAGTAGCTCTTCTATTTTATCTAGTCCAAAGGAGAGCCAAGAGAGGATCTCACTATCCATTTTTGTCTCCGCACTCTTGCTATAAGGTGTATGCAAAAGTGAGCAAGAAGAAGAGATGACAATGCGCTCTTTTGGGATATGTGTGGCAATTTCTTCTAGCAAAGCAAGCTTAGATTCTAGGTCGGCTATCCAAATATTGCGCCCATCAATCACCCCAGCAAGTAGCACTTTATCACTCTTAGCTAGCTTTGCTAGAATCTGCTTATTTTTCTCCCCATAGATAAAATCAAGCCCAAGCCCATAGATTCTAGACTCTAGGAGAATCTCGCTTGCCTCATTGCTATGCTCAAAAAATGTGCTAACCACTGCTTTAATGCCCTTATCCGCGATGGCATCATAAGTGGGCTTAATGAGATCATAAAATCGCTCATCAACCCCGCGCGTGAAAATCGGCTCGCTAAATTCTATAAGCAAGCTAGAATCTAGTCTTGCTAGCTCATCAAGTAGCGTGAAATACGCAGCTTTGATAGCACTAAAGACTTCTGCAAACTCTCCTTGTGTAATCTTGCTCAATGCAACAAAGGTAAAAATACCGATTAAAGAGATTTTAGGCTTGTAGCCTAAGGCTTTGGCTTCTTTGTATTGATTGATAATCGCACTTGCATCAACCTTATAAATATCATTGCTACTAAGCTCTGGCACGACAAAGTGGTAGTTGGTATTAAACCACTTTGTCATCTCGCACGCTAGCCCATCTTTATGCCCCCTAGCCATAGCGAAATACCCCTCTAGCCCACTTAAATGCTGGAATCTAGCAGGCTTTGCCCCAAGTGTGTAGGCAAGATCTAGCACATTATCATAAAAGCTAAAGTCATTGACACACACATAATCTAGCTCCTTTTGCTGCGCCCAATGCTTAGCGCGCAAGTCTTTAGCGACTTTCTCTAGCTCATTTTGGCTAATCTTGCCAGCCCAAAAGCTCTCCAACGCTCTTTTTAGCTCCCTATTTTCCCCAATGCGTGGGAATCCAACAATTTGACTCATAAGTATCCTTTCAAGTAGTGATGTAGTGGTATTATAGATATTTTTTGATAAATACATATTGTGTTTATGAATTTTTGGCTAATTTTGCGGTGTTTTTTGGCTGTGGGGTGGGTGCTTATGCAAAGATTCTCGCAAGCAAGGGGCTTGGCGACCATTATACAAACGATACAAAAAGTAACAAACACATATTGTGTTTATAAATTTATCTAATTTATATGCAGCGATAAATGCGCTCCACAGCTAAATACTAAATGAAGCGGATATTGATTTGCGGATATTGATTTGATAGTGTAAAACTCTATGAAGTAAGTAATATCCCTTAAGGAGTCAGGATCATAGTGGGGCACAAGCAAGGCAAAGATAGAAGTAAGCCCAAGCTCCAAGTAAAGGAGCTAGGCTTATGGCTTATTTCACCCCACAAAACTCTTTAATCGCCTCAACCTTATCCGTTCTCTCCCAAGAAAATTCCGGTAACTCTCGTCCAAAGTGTCCATACGCTGCTGTTTTGCGATAAATAGGGCGAAGCAGGTCAAGTGATTCTATAATGCCTTTAGGTGTAAGTCTAAAGACTTTTTTCACACACTCTGTCAGCACAGAATCTTCCACCTTGCCCGTGCCTTGCGTATCTACAAGGATTGATACAGGCTCTACCACGCCAATCGCATAGGCTACTTGCACCACTGCCTTATCACACACGCCACTTGCGACAAGATTTTTTGCCACATACCGTGCTGCATATGCCGCACTTCTATCCACTTTGCTAGGGTCTTTCCCGCTAAATGCCCCGCCTCCGTGCGGACAGCTCCCGCCATAAGTATCCACGATGATTTTTCGTCCGGTTAGCCCCGCATCGCCTTGTGGTCCGCCGATGACAAATTTGCCTGTGGGATTGACAAAATAGCGGATATTATCGTTTAAATATTCCTGCGGAATTACTTTCTGCACGATTTCTTCAATGACTGAATCTTTCAAATGGCTTTGCTGTGTCTCTGGGCTGTGCTGCGTTGAGATAACGATTGTATCAATACTTACAGGTTTGCCATCTTCATAACGCACGGTAACTTGGGACTTGCCATCTGGGCGTAAAAAGGGCAATGTGCCATCTTTGCGTTTTGCTGCTAAGCCCTCTGTAATGCGATGAGAGAGCCAAATAGGCAAGGGCATAAGAGATGGTGTCTCACGGCACGCATAGCCAAACATAAGCCCTTGATCTCCCGCGCCTATCTCGCCATCGGCTCTATCTACGCCTTGATTTATATCTGGGCTTTGCTCACCAATACCATTTAGCACTGCTGCACTACGATAGTCAAAGCCATAAAGCGCGTCTGTGTAGCCAATCTCTTGCACGACTTTTCTAGCGATTTCTTGCATAGGGGCATATATACTTGTCTTTAGCTCGCCTGCGATGACGCAAAAGCCATTGCTTACAAGCGTCTCACACGCCACACGCGCATTTTTATCTCGCTCAATGATATAGTCAAGCACCGCATCACTGATTTGGTCTGCCATTTTATCTGGGTGTCCTTCAGTTACAGATTCTGAAGTGAAGAGAAATGATTTTTTCATAAACTCACCTTGTGTTTGTAGATTTTGAGCGAAAATGATAGCAAAAATTGTTAAACACAATATATGTTTAGTGATTTTATAGCTCTTGCGCCTCTATTTTACAAAGACTTTACAAGAAGAGAATAGACTTTTACACAGCAGGTCTATAATCCTTGCTAGATTCTCCACAACCTAAGGGACACTATGGCAAAAAACAATCCCGCAAAACCAGCAAACAAGCACTCCAAAGTCCAGCAAAAATCTCAAAGCAGTAGCACAAAAAGTATCGCGCAAGCCACTACTGCCACCTACAAAGACCCACTGTCTCTCGCCCTGCGTGCAAGCCTATATGTAGCCATCACCACTACAATCGCTGTGTTTGCGCTCATTGTCGGCTATATCCTTTATAGCGGCTTGCCACACTTGAATGCGAGCCTTTTTGAGTGGAAATACACCACAGAAAATGTCTCTATGCTCCCGGCGATTATTAACACCATTACTATCGTGCTGCTCTCTCTGCTATGCTCTGCGCCAATTGCGATTCTAGGTGCAATCTACTTGCAAGAGTATGCAAAGCCCAATTCTTGGTTTGTAAGCACAATCAATATGGCTTCAGAGACATTGGCTGGAATCCCATCTATCGTGTATGGGCTATTTGGGTTTATCGTGTTTGTCATTTATGTGTTTGATAATACTTTCACTATGCTAGCAGGGGCTTTCACACTAAGCATTATGGTGCTCCCACTTATCCTGCGCAACACACAAGAAGCCCTAAAATGTGTGCCAGAGACCTATAAAGAAGCGGGCTTTGGGCTTGGTGCGCCAAAGCTTGTGGTGCTGTTTCGCATTGTCCTGCCTTGTGCTGTAAGCGGTGTGCTATCAGGTGTGATTTTATCCATTGGACGCATTATTAGTGAGAGTGCCGCCTTGCTCTATACGTCAGGGAGCGTGGCACAAGTAGCATTAAGTATGGATTCTGGGCGCACACTAAGCGTGCATTTGTATCAGCTACTTAATGAAGGGCTTTATATCAATGAGGCTGCTGCTAGCGCGGTAGTAATCTTGCTTGTCGTCATAGCACTCAACCTTCTATCAAACTTTGTCGCTAAGAAATTTAGCCCACCTATGCCAGCATAATACAAGACTACACCAAGGAGACACAATGCAGCACCCTAAACCGCAAACGCCAAAATCAAAAGAGATTTTCACACTCAAAAATATGAATCTACATTATGGGGACTTCCACGCACTTAAAAATATCAATCTCGCTTTGTTAAAAAATGAAGTGAGTGCCTTTATCGGTCCAAGTGGTTGCGGTAAGTCCAGTCTCCTGCGCTGCTTAAATCGTATGAATGATTTGGTGGCTGATTGTCAAGTGGGGGGCAAGATCTTGCTTGAGGGTAAAGATATTTACAAAGACTATAATGTCAATATCTTGCGCAAACGAGTAGGAATGGTGTTTCAAAAGCCTAATCCTTTCCCTATGAGCGTGTATGATAATATCACCTTTGGTCCTAAAACTCACGGCATAAAGAAAAAAGCCGAGCTTGATGAGATAGTAGAGCGATGTCTAAAAAGCGCAGCCCTATGGAAAGAGCTCAAAGATCGCTTGAAAAAATCTGCCCTTGGGCTAAGTGGCGGACAGCAGCAGCGACTATGTATTGCACGCGCTCTTGCGGTGAATCCAGAAGTGCTCCTAATGGACGAGCCCACAAGCGCACTAGACCCCATCTCTACACTAAAAATCGAAGAGCTAGTCAATGAGCTAAAACAAAAATACACCATTGTAATCGTTACTCATAATATGCAGCAAGCCGCTAGAATCTCAGATAAAACGGCGTTTTTCTTACTTGGAGAAGTGGTAGAATTTGATACAACCTATGCGATGTTTAACACCCCAAAAGACAAGCGCACAAAAGACTATATCGGCGGCAGATTTGGGTAGAATCTAGGCAAGGAGTATTGACTATGGTATATGTCCTAGAAGATGATAATAGTATTTTAGAGCTTGTGCTTTACGCGCTTGCTAGCCAAAATATCGAGGCAAAAGGCTTTGATAATGCGCTGGATTTTAATGCCAGCTTAACTCAAGAGCTGCCTACACTCATTGTTCTTGATCTAATGCTTCCTAATGAAAATGGCTTAAGTATCCTAAAACGCCTGCGAGAAAAGAGCAAGACTCGCAATATCCCCGTAATCATACTAAGCGCACTTGGCAGCGAGTATGACAAAATTAAGGGGCTTGATTTAGGAGCTGATGACTATCTATCAAAGCCTTTTAGCGCGCTGGAGCTACTAGCTAGAATCCGCGCGTTACTACGCCGATACAGCGGTGATGATTTTGGAGACTTGGTGCTAGACTCCCTATCGCTATCGCCCAAACGCCACACAATCACTATCGACAATCAAGAAATCAAAACCACATTAAAAGAATTTGAGCTGCTTGCTTGCCTACTCAAAAACCCCGATAGAACTTTCTCTAGAGAAGAGTTGCTTGATATTGTGTGGGGCTATGAGCCTAGCGGGGAAACACGCACCGTAGATATGCACATCAACACCCTGCGAAACAAGCTTGGAAGCTTTGGGAAAAAAATTGAAACCATACGCGGTGTGGGATATAAACTAAACACACAATAGCTCAAGTAGATTCTAGCGATAAATTGCACTTAAACCCTGACCAGCAACAGCTAGAATCTAGCTTTGTATGTCGCACCACTAAAGCAAGAGAAAGGCTAGCGCCTAAAACTTCTTTCTATTTGCATCTTGCAAAATATCTTGTGCGATATGCTCTACACCTAGGCTAATTTCTTGCGTCTTATGTGCGGTTTGGGTGTTATGATTTGTTATCTCTTCTAGCTCAACTATGCTTTCATTGATATGCTCAATACCCTCCATTTGCACCTTAATCGACTCGCCCATATCATTGATACTTTGCACAAGCAGATTCACACTTGCCCCTATCTCGCCAAGGCTTTTTTGTGTGCGTTCAGCCAAGTTTCGCACTTCATCGGCTACGACTGCAAAACCCCGCCCGTGCTCCCCTGCCCTTGCCGCTTCAATCGCGGCATTTAACGCTAAAAGATTAGTTTGATCAGCAATCTCTGCGATAAATCCTAGAATCTTTTTAATATCATCGCCTTGCTGCACCACTTCTTGCGCCTTACTATCAACACCCTGCATAGATTCTGTAATTTCCCTTACCGCATTTGCCGTCTCTTCTAGCGACTTGCTTTGCTTCTGTGTGCTTTCACTCATCGCCATTACAGAATCTTCTAGCTCTTTTGCCTTAAGATTTAGCGATTTTGCAAAATCAAGGCTGGTAAAAAGCATTTTGCGTATCTCTTCGCCCAAATGCCCCACACCTTCATTCATCGCTTGAAGTTCGCCTTGCAGATTCTGTGCTGACCTACTCTCTTGCTTTTGGAAGTCATTATCGGCATATCGCTTCAAAATCACAAGCACACGCGAGACATTCTCATCAAGGGAAGTTAGCATTTCATTAAACAGCACGCCAAGTTGGGTTAGCTGCGGATTATTCGCATTTGTCTGTATCTGCAAATGCAAATGCCCCTGCTTGATACTCTCAACCGCTTGGAAAAATTCCTGCAAACTCTTTGTATCTTTCAAAAGATTATGCTGGATTGTCTCTACATTTTCATTGATCGCTTCTGCCATTTCTTGAAACTCATCGCCGCTGCGGAGTTTCAAAGGATTCACACTTTTTTGCTTGTGATTTAAAAAGTCAAAAAACTCTAGCAAACTCTTTTTAATGCGTCTAATGGGCTTTAGCAAATACGCCAAAATCACATACAACGCCACCACAAGAATAAAGGCAAAAATGCCTAGCATAATGAAAATAGGCTTGTTGTTTTGACTTAGCTTATCGGCAATGCGAGATTCTGGGATAATGGAGCAAAGCAGCCATTGCGTTTGAGATTCTAGCTTACAAGTTGCGATATTAGAATCTAGCTTAAAAGTTGGTGTGTCCGCATTAAAGCTACTTTTTATCGCCTTAGAAAAATCATCACTTTGCAAAATCTTGCTCTCATCATTATGACTTACATAATTGCCATTTTTGTCTATGACGATAATCTCTTGTTCGCTTGTATTCTCATCTTGCGCGTGGATATAGGCATTCAGCGATTTTAGGGCAATATCGCTACTAGCCACACCGATAAATTTGTCATTTTCAACCAGCGGGGAAGCAAAGCCAAAAACGGGGATTTTATAAGACGCCTGAATCCACGGCTCACTTAGCACTTCATCTTTGAGTGAATTTTTGGGGATTTGATACCAACTTCGTGTGCGGGGGTCATAGCCATCTTGTGGGTATTGATGTTTGCCATTGCCCCGTAGCATTCTCCCGCTAGATTCTATACCGATATAAGTGAGATTAAAATCCCCTGATTCTTGAATAAGGCGGAGATTTTGTGTCATTTGAGATTCATTTAAGCCACTTGCAAGGGCTTCTTTTGCAAGTTTTTGAATCAACCGCTTTTTCTCATCAATATACACATCTATGAGATTTTCTAATTGCGTTACTTGCTTTTCTTGCGTCTCATACTCAATAAGTGTAATGGTCTTTTGTGCATTAAAATACACAAACCACGCCAAAATGCTAAAACTCACAAGCACCATTAAAGTCGTGCTAATAGATACCTTTGCGTTGATTCCCAATCTCGGTTGATGTGTCGCCATCCCTATCCCCTTGGTCAAATGTGGCATATTATACACAATCAACACTAAATTTCCTACTCACCAAGCCATATAAAGCCATCTACCCAACACATACCAACAAACAGAAGATAATAAAAACAAC
The DNA here is from genome assembly GCF_008693005.1 of Helicobacter canis. Lineage (GTDB taxonomy): Bacteria > Campylobacterota > Campylobacteria > Campylobacterales > Helicobacteraceae > Helicobacter_B > Helicobacter_B canis. The sequence continues at coordinate 65,167 of NZ_VXKE01000023.1, forward strand.
TAGAATCTAAAAAACAAAGAGCAACAAACAACAAGTAAGAATAAAGAAATTATCGCAGTAGCAAAAAAAGA
>NZ_VXKE01000024.1 GCF_008693005.1 Helicobacter canis
CTCTTGCATCTGCTAGAGTGGCTGCTTCTATGCGCTGCTTGGTTCTGCGCTCTTTGTTTTTCAAGCTTCTTCTGTTTTGTTCTGCGAGATAGGTGTCTATAAGCATTTTTCGTCGCATAGATTGGCGGACTACTACGCTTGTCATGCTTGCAGCAATGGAGCGATCAAGATCGAAATGCGGGGTGCCATCGCTGCCAAATTCAATCCCTATACCATCTAGTTGTGGGCTAGGCTTGAAAGTAACCTCCCCTTGGACAAGGTAGTTCTCGCTCCCATTGGTTACATAGTCTTTGAGCCGGTTACTGATAGGTTTGCTTGGGTCAAAAGTGCCATTGATGTAGTTGATTTGCACGGTATTGACAGCAAACTCTTTGTTTGTCCCTCCCCCATTACCCTTATTGATCTCCACTCTTTTAATAGCAGTATTACCATCGAGTCCTACGCTTAGGGTATCGACCCGTAGCGAAGCAGCACCTTGTTTTATGTCTATGCTAGAGAGCTTTGAGGTTGGATTCTGTGCTACACCTGTTAGAGTGTTTATGGTGGAGTTGCCTTTATTAACCTCTAGTGTATCAATAGTGCCGCCTGCATTATTTGTGATACTTGCTTCAGATTCTAGGGTAAGTGTGCCTATTTTCTTGTTATTGGTGATGTATTTGTTGCTCGTATTATCAACAGCTGTTAGCTTGGTGATTTCGCCGTTGTTGGTTATGGTGCCACCATTTAGGGTAAAATCAGTAACCTTGCCATAGATAGTATGCTTACCATACTCTTGGGTAATCTTGGCAATAGCGATATTTGATCTATTGTCAAATGTGCTGCCACTGCCGCCAGCTTTAAGCACGACATTGTTAAGTGTGCCGCCTTGATGAGTGAATACACCTCCATAGAGATTGAGTGCAGTGATTGTGCCGCCTGTTTGGGTGGCAGTGCCGCTGTGCTGATCTAGGGTATTGATTTGCCCACCATTTTGGGTGAGATTACCACCATTTTGGGTAAGGGTAGTGGTTGTTCCATTATTTTGCGTGAAATTGCCGTTGTTGAGCGTAGCGGTATTGGTGGTGCCGCCTGCTTGGGTGAAAGCTCCGCTGTTTTGCGTCAGTGCGCTTATCGTGCCATTATTTTGCGTCAGGCTACCAAAATCTAGCGTGGCGTTGGTAATTGTGCCATTGTATTGAGAGAATGCACCGCCTTGGAGACTGAGCGTGCTTATCTGTCCGCCATCGCCTACTGGTGCGTAGCCATCGCCACTAGGTCCATAGCCTTGGTAGTAGTGTCCGCTGGTTATGGTGGCGTTACCCACGCTACCACCTTTTTGATAGACACTGCCACCAGATTGGTTGAGGTTTTTGATAACTATACCAGCAAGACCATTATCTTGTATGACTACTTCGCTGGTTTGCCCTTGATCTTTGTAATATCCATCTTGTTGATAAAAGTTGTCAATAGTGATTGTGCCATTACCTTGTGCTTCGAGCGCTAGACGCTTGACTGAATTAACAATAGTGCCTATGGTGCTTGGATTATCCCTGCCAGTAATCTGGCTCATAAGATAGCCTCGCGCTATGATTGTATTGAATGTGGAGTTGCCGATATTGACATCATACCAGGTGTTCTCATTCACCTTAACTTGTCCTTCCCAGAGAAATCGTCCGCCAACTCTGGTGGATACGAAACCTAGTGGGGTTTGGTCTGTCCTTTCTTGTAAATATGCTTCCACATTCTGTATATATCCGCCAAGTTGTGATCCGGTCTTATAGGTCAATGCCCATTTACCCCCAATCCGCTCCCAACCAAAAGCACCTCCAGTGCCTCCGTTACTCCACTGCACTTTAGGTCGATCGGCTGCCTCTGCACAATCTGGTGTAATCATCATAGCACCTAGCGTGAAAAAGCACGCTAGGCTTAGGCTCAAGCGGGTAGGTTTGGTTTGAGTAGATTTAGGGCTAGAATCTACAAGATTCCCCCCCCCCCCCCCGTTTATATGGGGCAGT
>NZ_VXKE01000025.1 GCF_008693005.1 Helicobacter canis
TGTCCTCATCTCAAACTCTCCTAGATAGCCACCCTCTACACCTACACCAACTGAAGGGAAGAGGATAGATTTGCTTCCATACATATACACAGATGAGCCTAGTCTAAAAGATGAGCCAAAGTTGATATTCCCTACATTAGCACTAAATCGCATACCATTCATATCTTGTCCTACAGATATATCACTATATCCACCATTGACATCAGCCATATAGTAGAATCCTGCCAGCTTAGTCTTAGCAAAGATATGGGAGAATCTAAGCCCTAGGAAGCCTGTGTGTCCTTGGGCATCGATATGGGCTTGCTTATAGCCATTGTAGATATACTCATACCCACCATAGAAGCCGATATTCCCACTTGTTTGCCCAAGAGCTAGATCCCAAGTCGAGCCAAAGAGTGTGCCCACACTCCAAGAGCTTGTTTGTGCGCCATTGGTTGCTTTATGTGAGCCTGTCCCACCATAGGCACGGATAAAGAAATCCCCTTGGACTTTATGCTTAGCTAGTAGCTCTGCACTTATCTCTCCAAGCTTAGGCTCTTGTGGCATTTCTGGCTTGCTGGCTAGGATTTTAGGCTTAGTAGGAGCTTTAGGCTCT
>NZ_VXKE01000026.1 GCF_008693005.1 Helicobacter canis
CCACTCTAGCAGATGCAAGAGCCCAGTATCAAAAAGACCTAGCCAAATACACCAAAGACAAGGCAGCGTGGGATAAGCTTGCTAGCACCAAAGAGAACAAAGCCCTAATCGCTAAATACGAGCAAGAAGACAAAGCCTACCAAGCAGCCCTAGAGCAGTATCAAAAAGATAAAGCCAAATACGACAAAGACAAGGCAAAATGGGATAAGAAAAATGGCAAGCTACTCCCAGCCCCCATAGCTCCAGTAGCTCCTAAAGCCCCCACTAAGCCAAATCTCAAGCCAAACCACAAAGACTATAAACGCCTAATGGCTGCTTTCAACAAAGCACAACAAGAGCATAAAACTGCCCTAGCTCAATACCAAAAAGATCTAGCCAAATACAAGCTAGATAAAGAGAAATGGGACAAAGAGAGCCAAAAGCTAGCAAAAGCTGGCAAACTAGCTCCAGTCGCTCCCACAGAGCCTAAAGCTCCTACTAAGCCTAAAATCCTAGCCAGCAAGCCAGAAATGCCACAAGAGCCTAAGCTTGGAGAGATAAGTGCAGAGCTACTAGCTAAGCATAAAGTCCAAGGGGATTTCTTTATC